>NZ_CAUERC010000059.1:0-2997 GCF_959020155.1 uncultured Bifidobacterium sp. | reverse complement strand
ACTTCCTGGCCGTGGAAGACGTGAACATCAACATCGAAGCCAACAAGGTCACCGCGTTCATCGGACCTTCCGGCTGTGGCAAGTCCACCGTGCTGCGCACCCTCGATCGCATGCACGAGATCATTCCGGGCGCCCACTGCGAAGGCGAGGTGCTGCTGGAAGGCAAGAACCTGTACGACAAGGATGTGGATCCGGTCGCCGTCCGTCGTGACGTCGGCATGGTGTTCCAGCGTCCGAACCCGTTCCCGACCATGTCCATCCGCGAGAACGTGCTGGCCGGTGTGAAGCTCAACAACCGCAAGATCTCCAAGTCCGACGCGGATGATCTGGTCGAGTGGGCCCTGCGTGGCGCCAACCTGTGGAACGAGGTCAAAGATCGTCTGGACAATCCGGGCATCGGCCTGTCCGGCGGCCAGCAGCAGCGTCTGTGCATCGCACGCGCCGTGGCCGTGCACCCGCAGGTGCTGCTCATGGACGAACCGTGCTCCGCCCTCGACCCGATCTCCACCCTGGCCGTGGAGGATCTGATCAACGAGCTGAAGAACGAGTACACCATCGTGATCGTGACGCACAACATGCAGCAGGCCGCTCGTATCGCCGACTACACCGCCTTCTTCAACCTGAAGGCCGTCGGCCAGCCGGGTCACCTCGAGTACTTCACCGACACCACCACGATGTTCAACAACCCGCAGAACGAAGAAGCCGAACGCTACGTCTCCGGACGTTTTGGCTGATCGATAAGGCCGATTCGCCAAAACGTAGTGCCAACCCGGTGGGTTGGTGCGAGTCAGCTTCAGCCGGCCAGTTAATAGCGCTTCGCTGTGCGAAACTCTGTAATTGTACGTTTTGGCTGATCGGCAGCTCCTTTTCCCCGCAAACCGACGTTGAGATTGCTCTCGGCGTCGGTTTGTTGTTTTTCTTGTGGAAGCGACACGCGCTGTTGAGAATCATTCTCAGTTACGGTTATGATGGATTCACCGAAGCATGAAGCGTATGAAAATGGAGGAACCATCGTGAACCGTTATGCAAGAATTGCGATTGCCGTACTCGCTTCCGTCGGCCTTCTCACTTCCGCGTCTGCCTGCGGAACGTCGCAGAACGGTGCCGGTTCCGCGCATGGCGCGATTTCCGTCGTCTCCTCCATCAACCAATGGGGCACCCTCGCCGAGCAGCTCGGCGGAAGCGGCGTGCAGGTGACCAGCATCATCAACTCCACCAACGTGGACGCGCACGACTATGAGCCGACCACGTCCGACATCGTCAAACTGCAGAAGGCGCGAATCGTCATCGTCAACGGCGCCGGGTACGACTCATGGGCCGTCAAAGCCGCGCAATCCGCCAAATCGCAAGTCATCAACGCGGCGGAGATCGGTGGCGTCAAGGATGGCGGCAACCCGCACGTCTGGTTCTCGGCGGCGGTGCGCAAAGCGGTCGCACAGGCCATCACCAGGGCATACGAGGGCACAAGGCCCGACGGCAAGGCCGATTTCGACAAGCTGAACCAGCAATGGCGTTCCAAGGAAGACGAGGTCGCCCGAAAAATCGCGGAGACCAAACGCAAGGCGGATGGCGAAGCCTATGCCGCCACGGAATCGGTCGCCGAATATCTGGCCGGGGACCTGGGCCTCAAAGACGCGACGCCGACCGGCTACATGCGTGCCACGGCCAACGAAAGCGAGCCAACGCCGACCGACATCAAACAGTTCACCGACATGCTGGAGGCCGGCAAGGTCGGCCTGCTGGTGGTCAACATTCAGGAGGAGACCGAGCTGACCGGCAAGATCGTCACCGCGGCAAAATCGTCCAATATTCCGATCGTGGAGCTGACCGAGCAGATGCCGGAGCAGTACGATTCCCTGACGGACTGGATGGCCGCGCTCGTCGACGCGTTCTCCCAAGCCATCTAATGCGGATCTGCGTCAAACCGATACGAAAGTCGATAAAAAAAGGGCGATTCCACTGAAGGAACCGCCCATTTTCCGTATGAAAAGGACTGTTACAGCACTGCGGTGATGATGAAGTCCAGAATGAACAGCACGGCCACGACCCAGATCACCGGATGCACATCCTTGGCCTGCTTCTTGCAGGTCTTGACGATGCAGTAGGTGATGAAGCCGCCGGCGATGCCGTAGGAGATGGAGTAGCTGAACGCCATGAACACGGACGCGAAGAACGCCGGAATGGCTTCGGAGATGTCGCCCCACTCGATTTCCTTCAAGGAGGAAGCCATCATGCAGCCGACCACGACCAGCACGCCTGCGGTCGCGGCGGACGGCACGGCGGAGATGACCGGGGAGAGGAAGGCGGATAGCGCGAAGCAGATCGCCACGACCACGGAGGTCAGGCCGGTGCGGCCGCCGGCGGCGATACCCGCGGAGGACTCCACGTAGGTGGTGGTGTTCGAGGTGCCGCAGATGGCGCCGATGGAGGTGGCGATGGAGTCGGCGAACAGGGCCTTGTCCATCTTGGAGGAGAAGCCGGAACCGTTCTCAAGAGCCTTCTCGTCCTCGGCGGAGAAGATGCCGGTACGACGGCCGGTGCCGATGAAGGTGCCGATGGTGTCGAAGGTGTCGGACATGGAGAACGCGAAGATGGTCAGCAGGATGATCGGCAGCTTCGACACGTCGGAGAACAGCGCCGGGAAGCCATCCTTGGTGAAGATCACGCCGAAGGTCTGCGGCAGCTGGGCGAAGGTGTCGGCGATGGACACGGAGTTGGCCATGGTGGTCTGGCCCATCGGAATGCCGACGACCGCGGTGACGGCGATGGCGATCAGCATGCCGCCGCGCACCTTGAGCACGGTGAGCACGATGGCCAGCACCAGGCCGATGATGAACAGCCAGATGGTCGGATTGTTCATGACGGCAAGACCCGGGGTGGCCTGCACGGTGTCGCCGCTCTTGGCCGCGGACTTGGTGGTGAAGGTGAAGAAACCGACGTTGAGGAAGCCGACGTAGGCCACGAACAGGCCGATGCCGCCGCCGATGGCGTTCTGCA
>NZ_CAUERC010000058.1:0-3440 GCF_959020155.1 uncultured Bifidobacterium sp. | reverse complement strand
AGTCCGAGCTCGTCCATGTGACCTTGCGGTCCGTCGCGTTGTCGGGCTTGACCGTCGCGGTCAGCTGCGCGCTCGCCCCGGACTTCAGCGAGAGCTTGCCGCCGCTCACGCCATCACCGGAGATCGAGACGGACGTGACCGGGATGGTGGTCTCGCACTCGACCGCGCCCAGGGCCGCGGAGGAGCCGTCCCACTTCACGATGCCGCCGTTGTAGTCCAGGCCCGGCTGGCGGGATCCCGGATACTGCTGGCTGCCGCCGTCGTTGAAGATCACCTTCGCGCCCTTGGCGAGGTTGTCCGGGACCACGTACTTGTACAGGTCGGTCTGCTGGCAGCCGTCGGTCGCGCTCGGGGCGGTCATCTCCACGCCCGGCCAGGCCGCGTTGTTCGCCGCGGTCGCGCCGTCGCCCGTGTACACGTACGCGTAGATCTTGCCCCAGCCCGAAGGCTTCGAAGCGTAGACGGTGTTCTTCGCGACCGGGTCCGGCGGAAGCTCACCGGTCACGGTCACGGTGATCGACGAGGTCTTGGTCCCGGACTTCGCGGTGATCGTGGCCTTGCCGGCCTTCCTCGGGGTGACCACGCCCTTCGGGCTGACGGTCGCCACGTCCTTGTCGGACGAGCTCCAGCTCACGGACGCGCCCTTCGGATCGGTCGTGGCGGTCAACTGCTTCGTGGCCACGCCCTCGGACAGGTCCACGCTGTAATCCGACTGATCAATCTTAACAGACTTGGTCGGGGTGACCACGCAATTGCGGGCCTCCCAGGTGCCGGACGAAGTGTTGCCGTCCCAAGCGTAATTGCCATCGATCTTAAGGCCAGCGGCATCCTCGCCTTCGGTGGTGTCGGCAGGATACTTCAGTGTGTTCTCGGCATTGCCGTCGTTGAAGATGATGCGGGTGTTGTCGTTCACGAGCTCGTCGGGAATCTCGTATTTGTACTCGCCATCCTGACCGCAGTTGTCTCCTGCGGAAACCTTTGTCATAGCAACACCTGGCCACTTCGCGTTCTGTTGCAAAGTGGAGGCATCCGGATCGTCCACATACACGTAGGCGTACAGGTTCGACCAATTGTTTGGCTTCTTCGCGTAGGCCGTGCTTGTGGCGTTCGGATCGCGCTTCGTGCAGGTGAATTCGCCGGAAACTGTCTGACCATCCGCATCTTTGCCCTGTACCTTCACGGTGACGGTGCCGCCGACAGCGGTGGAGGCTCCGACCGTGATGGTGTCGCCGTCCTTATAGGAGCCGGACTTGCCTTCGGAAGTGGTGTAGGTGGTGTCCGTGGCGTTGTTCGCGTTCAGGGTGATGGTGGTGGTGTCAGTCTTGAACGACTTGGCGCCGCTGGCGGAAACCGAAGCGGAGTTATCGGTGAAGAACACGCTGATCTTGCCTGCAGGTGCGGTGCCGGACTGAATCTTGCCGCCGGAAACCACCAGCTTGCCGCCGGAAACCTGATCGGTGTAGGTGCCGTCATCAAGGGTGGTTTCGATGCCGGAAAGATCCTGAGCGGCGTTCATATTGGTGATGGTCACGCCGTCGTTCTTGGAGTTGCCGTCTTTGATGTAACGTTCGACCATGAGGCAGGCGTTGTTATCCTTGCAATTGCGCATGTATTCCGCGGCCTTGTTGTTGTTCATGGCATTGCGGAAATGGTTTACGGCAACGACTTGCGGATCATACCAGCTTGGAGCGCCTGCGTCACCGAGCTTGCTCTGCTCGGAGAACTGCGGCTGGCTGCCGCCGGAACCGACTGGACGGTCGAAGTAGAGCGGCATGGTCTGGGAGCGGGAGCCAATTACGCCCCACCCCATAGTCATTTCCCATTCGCTCATCTTCATGGACGCGCCATAATCGTTGGGCTTGTTGGAATAATTGTCGTGCGATTCCACCCAGGAAACGAGATTGTTGCCACCTGCGGCGTTGTCCCAATTGTTGAGGTTGCCAGCATTCAGATTCTTTGAGCTCAACGCGCCGCGGAGCTTGATTCCGTAGTAGGAAGCAGTCACACCGCCGCCATGACGGCTGTTGTTGGCGAACAGCTTGGCGTAATCGGCGTCACGGGAGATGGAATCCTGCAGCACCTCGCCGTACTGGAATTGGGCGCCGTTGTTCAACACGATATTCCAATATTGGGAGCCGTCATATTCGTCTGGCAGCTCGATATGCTTGGCCGCGTCGAAACGGAAGCCATCCACGCCGTCGTTCACCGCCTGCACGAGGTAATCATGCATCATGTTAGCGGCCTCGGTCTTCGAGGTGTTGATGTCGTACAAGCCGAGCAGCTTGCAGTGTGTCACCTGGTAACGGTTGTTGTAGTCCTGCACGTCGCCGTCGTTGCAGTCGTGATGGTACAGGTCGGATTTCTTCCAACGGTCGGCAATGGCACCCCAAGTGGCGGTCATGTGGTTGGCCACCACGTCCACGATGATGCGTACACCATACTTGTGTGCGGTCTCACACAGACTCTTCAGATCGTCTTCGGTGCCCATCACCCAGTTGCCGATGGTGGTGTCGGTCGGCTGGTATACGTAGTACCAGTTTTCGGTGAAGATCTTGCCTTTGTTTCCAGTGTGGATGGCGGAAATCGGCTCAGTCTGCACGGAGGTGTAACCGGCTTCGGCGATTTTCGGAATGTTCTCCTCGATGGTCTTGAAGCTCCACTCCCACGCGTGCAGGGTGGCGCCCTCGCTCATCTCCTTCGCCAGGCCGTACTTCTTACGGGCCTGTTCGAAGGTGGCGTTTTGAACGGTGTCGGCGTAACTATCACGGCCGGTGCTGGCCTGTGCCGATGTGCTGGCGATTGCCAGACCTCCGAAGGCGGTTGCGGCGGCGGTGATGCCGACCACCACCTTCTTGCTGATCTTCAGACCCAGCTTCTGCCAGGCCGGGGTTGGTTTCCGGTGCCTCATAGCTCCTTGTTCCTTACTCCATGGCTCCCCGTGAAGGGCCCCATCTTCTTTGATAGCGTTTGCACTATTGCGAACGTATGCTGTTTATTTTATACCTTTTCTAGGGTACTAAAGTGCGAAAAGCATTGGAAAAACAATGAAAATCGTTGCTGAAACAACTCTTTCATTTGTGAAAATGTTTGCAAAGGTGGTACTTAATTGATGGTGTTTTGTACCACCCTAACTTGTTGTGTGGTGGGAGTATATTCGGCGATGTCCTGAAAATGCAATCCAGTTGTTGTCGATGCGTCAACCCTGCAAATCTTTCTCATTTGTGCAAGTGGGGGTACGGGGGTGCTGCTGGATGTGGGCTTGTATATGCTCTATCCAATTTGATGGGGTGGTGGTTTGTTTAAGTGGCCTATGAAGAGTTGCGTTTAATTGAATTTGCCGTGCATTGCGGTATTTCTGTATATTTCGGAATACTTGATGTGTGACGGTAGTGCCCGAAGGTTTGCGCACTTAGGGTCGTGCCCGTCCATGGGACGATGAT
>NZ_CAUERC010000057.1:0-3504 GCF_959020155.1 uncultured Bifidobacterium sp. | reverse complement strand
GAATCCGGCGTGTTCTCCAGGTCGGATTCCGGATCGTAAGCCATGTTCTCGATCACCTCGTCGGCATTGTGGCACGGCTGGTAGCCGGCGAACACGCAGCTTAAATGGCCACGGCCGTGCGTGTACGCGTTCACGTCCATCGCATAGTCGCGCATTTCGGATACCGGCGCCGTGCCGTTCAACACCATGTATTCGCCGTCGCCGGTAGGCGTGTCGAACGTGCCCGACATGCGCTGGATGTCGGCCATCGCATGTCCGACCATGTCCTGCGGCACTTCCAGACGGAAGCCGTACCAAGGTTCAAGCAGACGGCAATCGCCCTTCTTCTTCGCTTCCATCAGGCCCTGGCGTATCGCACGGTAGGTGGCTTGGCGGAAATCGCCGCCTTCCGTGTGCTTCAGATGCGCACGGCCCGTCAGCAGCGTGATTCTCATATCGGTGATCGGCGAGCCGGTGAGCACGCCCAGATGCTCGCGTTCCTGGAAATGCTGCATGATGAGGCGCTGCCAGTTGCGGTCGAGCACGTCCTCGCTGCACACGGTGGCGTATGCCATTCCCGCGCCCTGCGGCAGCGGTTCGAGCAGCACATGCGTTTCGGCGTAGTGACGCAACGGCTCGAAATGGCCGACGCCTTCGATCGGAGCGGCGATCGTCTCCTTGTACAGGATGCTGCCCGGTCCGAACGTGACGTCCAGGCCGAAACGGTCGTGCATGATCTGCTGGATGATCTCCAGCTGCACCGCGCCCATCAACTGCAGGTGCACTTCCTCTAGGCGAGACTGCCAGACGACGTGCAGCAGCGGATCCTCGTCCTCCAGTTCGCGCAGGGCGACGAGACATTTGTGAATGTCGCACTCCCCCGGTTCCAGCGTGTACGTGAGCACCGGCTGGAGGACCGGACTGCCGGCGTCCCGCTCCATGCCGAGGCCTTCGCCGGGGAATGTCTGCGTCAGACCCGTGACGGCGCAGATGGTGCCTGCGGGGACCGTGTCGACGGTGGTGGATTTCGCGCCGGAATAGACGCGCACCTGGTCGGCTTTCTCATGCCATTGGCCGTCTTCGGCAACCGCATCCGCGTCGCCGGCGTGCGCGGTGCCGCTTAGCATCATCTTGGCCTTCAGTTCGCCGCCGGTCACCTTGAGCCAGGTCAGACGGTTGCCTTGCGCGTCATGAGACACCTTATATATGCGTGCGCCGAATTCGCCATTGTATTGCGGCTCTTGCGCGAACCGTTCGAAACCTGCGACGAACTGTTCTATACCGTCCATTTTCAGCGCTGATCCGAAATAGCAGGGGAACAGCTCACGGCGGGCGATCATGGCGCGAATGGTTTCGTCCGGCACGGTTTCGGTGTCGAGATACGCGTCCATGGCCGTTTCATTTTGCATGGCGATCTCCTCCATGCGTTCGCCGTCAATCGGCTCGGTGAAGTCGACGCAGCCGTCCGAGAAGCGTTTCTTGAGTTGGGCGAGCAGTTGCGTTTTGTCGGCGCCGGGCGAGTCCATTTTGTTGACGAAGACGAATGTGGGCACCTGATAGCGATTGAGCAGTCGCCACAGCGTTTCGGTATGGCCTTGGATGCCGTCCGCGCCGGAGATGACGAGGATGGCGTAGTCGAGCACGGCGAGCGTACGTTCCGTTTCGGCGGAGAAGTCGACGTGGCCAGGAGTATCGAGCAGGGTGATGGTGAGGTCGGGCGTGGCGATGACGGCCGGCTCGGTGAAGATGGTGATGCCGCGCTGCCGTTCCATGGCGTCCGTGTCGAGGAAGGCGTCGCCGTGGTCGACGCGGCCGAGTTTGCGTACTTGGCCGGTAGCGTACAGCAGCGCCTCCGACAACGTGGTCTTGCCCGCGTCCACATGCGCCAGAATGCCCGCGACGATTCGCTTCATGGTCTCCCCTATCTTCGCAAGCCAATGGCTTGCCGTTCAATGGACAGGAAAGCCCCCGCACCGCATGAAACGACGCGAGGGCTTGATGGTGACCCCGGCCGGGCTCGAACCGGCGACCTTGAGATTAGAAGTCACATGCTCTATCCAGCTGAGCTACAGGGCCAAACTAAACACAGTATAGTCAGTTCGCACACAGTTGCCAACTCGACACGGCAATCACATCGCCTTGAGCACAATGCCGACGATGGCTACGAGCACGCCGACGTATTGGATGCCGGCCACGGGCTTGCGTGGCACGCCAAGCAGGCCGAAACGGTCGACCAGCAATCCTCCGCCGACCTGACCGAGCAATACCAGCATCACCGTCATGCCGGTGCCGATATGCGCGGACAGGTACGCGTTGCACATCACCAGCGTCGCACCCAACAATCCGCCTACCCACATCCACCACGGATTGCCTTTCTTCAGCGCGTCGCCGAGGCTGTAGGTGCGGTCGACGAATGCGACGACGATCGCAAGCGAGATCAGACCGACCACGAACGAGGCGAGCGATGCCTTCACCGGCGATCCCAACGCGACGCCCAGCTTGCCCAACAACGCCGTCTGCACGGCCGAACACATGCCGAACGCGATGCCTGCGCAACTCCACAGCACGGTCGCGGAACCTGGCACATGTACGGCTTTTCCGTCAGTTTCGGATTTTTCGGAATCGCCGGAATTTTCCGAACCGCCAGCCGGGCGATCGATGGCAGGCCTCAATCGCAGATTCGGTCCGGCGACGGCAAGCAGGAAGCCGACCAGCGTGATCGCCGCACCTGCGATGCGCAGCAGGGAAATCGGCTGCGCGGTAGTGCCGAACCAGCCGAAAGCGTCGATCAGCAGGCCCATGACGATCTGTCCGGTGACTGGCATGATCACGGTTTTGAGACTGCCTAGTTTCGGCAGCAGCAGCACATTGCCGGTCAGGAAAGTGACACCGAACACGCCCGCGAACCACATCCACCATGGACCGTTCGCCGCGGTGGCGGGAATCAGCGGATACGGGCCAAGCAGCAGCGTCAAAGTCAGCATCGCAATGAGGCCGACGCTGAACGACACCAGCGAGGCGCGCAACGGCGAGCCGATGGAACGGCCGAGCCGCGTGTTCACCGCGGTCTGCACCGGCGTGATCAGTCCGGAGAAAATTCCCAGCAATCCTTGCAGCATGTTCAGCCTTCCTACGTTTCTCGGCACACGCTTCCCGGCACAGATTATCACAGCACCAGACCATCAGCCGACGTAACAATAAACCCTTGAAATCCAATGATTCCAAGGGTTTTCATGCAATCTCAGCAAAAGGTGCGAACCGGCGACCTTGAGATTAGCGGTCAGGGAAACCGGTCGACGGCCAAACGCTACTCGATAATCCAGCTCAGGCCGACGAGCACGATGACGAACAGCACGTTCACCGCGGTGTAGACGGCCAGATAACGGCCTTTTTTGTCCGGGTAGGCGCGCGTCACGTTCTTGTAGCCGATCAGCGACGCCATGGACGCGATCAGCGTGCCCAAGCCGCCCAGGTTGGTGCCGATGATCAGTTCACGCCACTGGTCGCAGAAGCCGGACAGCAGCA
>NZ_CAUERC010000056.1:0-3717 GCF_959020155.1 uncultured Bifidobacterium sp. | reverse complement strand
TTTCACGGAGTCGGCACATGGCTTATGGCAAACTGGACGGTAGCATTTTTTGAATCTTGATTGATTGAGGAGAGTGGCGTGGCTGAGAATCCGGATGACGTGTTGCATGTCGAGGGCGGCAAGCCTTTGAATGGCACGATCAAGGTGCGTGGCGCGAAGAACTTCGTGAGCAAGGCGATGGTCGCCGCGTTGCTGGCACCGGGCAAGTCGGTGCTGAAGAACGTGCCGGAGATTCGTGACGTGCATGTGGTGTCCGATTTGCTACGTCTGCACGGCGTGGACGTGGATGTGGACGGTGCGAACGGCATTGTGACCATCGACGCCTCGCGTGTGCAGCTGGCCGATGTGGCCGACGTGGATACACTGTCCGGTTCGTCGCGCATCCCGATCCTGTTTTCCGGCCCGCTCGTGCACCGTTTGGGTGAAGCGTTCATTCCCGCGTTGGGCGGCTGCGCGATTGGCGGACGTCCGATTGACTTCCATCTGGAGACGCTGCGCAAGCTGGGCGCCACGGTGGACAAGGAACACAAGGACGGCATCCACATCACCGCGCCCAACGGCCTGCACGGCGCGAAGATCCACCTGCCGTACCCGTCCGTGGGCGCCACCGAGCAGACTTTGCTGGCTGCCGTGCTGGCCGAAGGCAAGACCGAACTGTCGGGCGCGGCCACCGAGCCCGAGATCATGGATCTGGTGTGCGTGCTGCAGAAGATGGGCGCGATTATTTCCGTGGACGTGGACCGCACCTTCCGCATTGAAGGCGTCAAGGAGCTGCAAGGCTACACGCACACGTCGCTGACCGACCGTATCGAGGCCGCGTCCTGGGCGTCCGCCGCGCTCGCCACGCACGGTGACATTTTCGTCAAGGGTGCCACCCAGCCGGAGATGATTACGTTCCTCAACGTGTTCCGCAAGGTGGGCGGCAAGTTCGAAGTGACCGATAAGGGCATTCGTTTCTGGCATCCGGGCGGCGACCTAAAGCCCGTGGCTATCGAGACCGACGTGCATCCCGGGTTCATGACGGACTGGCAGCAGCCGCTCGTGGTGGCCCTGACCCAGGCCAATGGCCTGTCGATTGTGCACGAGACCGTGTACGAGAACCGCTTTGGCTTTACCAAGCCGCTGGTCGAGATGGGTGCCACCATCCAGTTGTACCGCGAGTGCTTGGGCTCGCTGCCCTGCCGTTTCCGGCAGCGCAACTACAAGCATTCCGCCGTGATCTTCGGACCGACCCCGCTGACCGGACGCGACATCGACGTGCCGGACCTGCGTGGTGGGTTCAGCCATCTGATCGCGGCCTTGGCCGCGTCAGGCCCCTCGGACGTGCACGGCATCAGCCTGATCGACCGAGGCTATGCCGACTTCCGCGGCAAACTCGAAGCCCTCGGTGCCGACTTCGACTAATTCGGCCGTTCCTCGGCTCCCCTCTTTGAGGGGAGCCGCAATTCTGTTCTACAACAACCCGTCCGCCTCAAGTGCGGCGGCCATGCGGTCGAAGCATTCCTCCAGTAGCGGGTAGGGCATGGCGAAGTTCATACGCACGCAACCGCGCCCGACCTCGCCGCATTCACGGCCGTCTGTCAACGCCACGTTGGCCTTCTTAAAGAAATAGTTGGCCGGGTCGCCGATGCCCAGTGGCGAGAAATCCAGCCACGCGATATACGTGCCCTGCGGCTCCACATAGCGCACCTTGGCGAATCTCGTGCGCATCTGCTCGTTGACCAGCGCGATATTGCGCTCGATATATGCCATCACGCCCTCGAACCATGCCGCGCCGCCGTCATAGGCCGCAGTGGTGGCTATGGCACCGATGGTGGCCGTCTGGTGCTCGGACCATTCCGCGTTCCTCATCCATAGTTCCAGATCGTCCGGATTGGTGAGAATCACCTGCGCGCACTTGGTGCCGGGAATGTTGAACGACTTCGAGGCTGAAGTGGAGGTGAAAGCCTGCATGGCCGTCTGCCGGTTGATTGAGGCGAATGGCACATGCGTGTGGCCTTGGTAGACGAACGGCGCGTGAATCTCATCGGAGAATATACGCACGTCGTACTTGGCGGCCAGATCGGACAATCGCAGCATTTCTTCGCGCGTCAATACCTTGCCGATCGGGTTGTGCGGGTTGCACAGCACGAAGGCATGGCAGCCGTTCGCGAACGCCTGCTCAATGGCGTCGAAATCGAACAGCCATTCATCATTGCGCCCGCTGCTCTCGCCGGCGCCCGCGCACAGCATCGGAATCTCAAGGACCTCCACGCCATACAGACGCGGCACACTTAGGAACGGCATATAGGCCGGAGTCGGTACCACGATGGAGTTACCGGCGCGCACGATCTCGCGCAGGAACACTTCGAACGCCTCCAGCACGTCCGGCACCGGGCGGATGCACGTTGGATCCACCTCCCAGCCGTAGCGGCGCTGCCATGCGGCGCACGAGCGGGCGACCTCCTTCTTCCACGGGTCGGGAATGTAGCCGAGCGCGCCACGTTCAGTAGCCTCTTCGATGGCTTCGGCCACGCACGGTGCCAGACCGTAATCCATCTCGGCGATGAATGCGCCGATGCAGCCGGGGTAACGGGTCCATTTATCCGAACCGACCTGCTCCAGATCCTCGATGGTCGTCACGTCGATGTGATTGGCATCAAAGCAAGAGGTGCCGGCGGTTGCGTTGCTCAAAGTCGTTGACTGGGGAATGTTGTTCATGCTCATAACATGTCATTGTTCCCGGTGCAGAAGGGCTGCTCAACGGTCTGGCTCCCCGAAATCGTGATGGCGCTCGCAAGCTTGCTTATCGCTGTGCGACTACTTGGCACTCAAATATTTGAGTGCCGTGCGCTCGAGCTCCTCGAGCAATGAACCAAGCGCGGGGCGATGGTCGCCGGCACGAGTCACGATGCCGACCTCGCGCGCCGCAAAATCGTCGGCAATGGGACAGGCCACCAGATCGCCCTGCAAGTTGATATGCGTATCGAGCGCCGGCACCAGCGAGACGCCCATACCAACCTCGACCAGGTTCTGCGTGGCCCAGTAATCATCCGTGCAGTGGCGGATATCCGGCTTGAATCCGGCACGGGTGGCCAGTTTCACCAAATTTGCGCGGCAGGTGGGGCAGCCGGCGATCCAATGCTCGTCTTTGGCGGCGGACAGCGGCACAGGTTCGCCGGTCTCCTCGAATCGTTTGGCGATGCTGCTGGAGCGGCGCACCAGCAGTCGCATCGGGTCGTAACCCAGCGAATGGAAGGTCAGGTCGTCGCCGATGTGCAGGAAGTTCGGGATGCTGCTGTAGCGGAACACGGCGGCGGCATCGGCCTTGCCTTGGGAAATCAGGCCGATCGCCTCCGGCGGCTCCATCTGAATCAGGCTCAGCTCGATGTCCGTGAACATACTGAGCTTGACCACGGTACGGGCCGCGATAGTAGAGCAGATTGACGGTGGGGCCACCAAATGCAGGTGAGCAAACCGATGATGCCGATAATCCTCGACTTCACGGGCCGCCCGCTCCAGCCGATCGGCGATGGCCTCGCCGTGGCGGGCGAGCATCGAACCGGTGGCGGTGAGTTCCACACCATGCGAGGTGCGTTGCACCAGAGTCGAACCGCACTGTGCCTCCAGCTTTTTGATCTGCTGGCTGATGGCCGGCTGCGACCAACCCGTGGCCTTGGCCGTGGCGGAGAACGAACCATACTGTTCGATCTGCCACAACGTGACCAATGATTGGGG
>NZ_CAUERC010000055.1:0-3730 GCF_959020155.1 uncultured Bifidobacterium sp. | reverse complement strand
GTCCCCGGTTCGCTCCCTTTTTGTCCCCGGTTCGCTCCCTTTTTGTCCCCGGTTCGCTCCCTTTTTGTCCCCAGTAACATCCTCTGAGCCCAATGTTTCCAAGGGCTGCGGAGGGCCTAAAAGAATGTAAAAAGATTTTAAAAGATTTAAAAAGGGCGCACGGCGCCTTTTTTTGGACGTCAGATCAGGCCATCGGAGGGTGTTTGGGGAGTCCTGCGTTCGGGGTTGACCGGCTCGTATGAGGGTGGCTGGTATCCGCTTGGCCCGTCGTCCGCCCAGAGGTCGCTGATCTCGCCGTCCCTTCTGCCCCATTCCTCGCTCAGCGCCTCGTACACCAGGTCGTGCAGGTTCCAGTTCATGCCATCGCTGGTTCTGACGTTGTGTTCCAGGGCCTTGGTGACGGTGGTCTTGAGGTCCTCGCGGCTCGTGTAGTTGTCCATCACGTCGGTGGAGCACATGGCTTCCACCAGCGAGCCGAGCTGCACGAGGCGGGCTATGCGCTCCTTGGCCCTCTCGTCGCCGCCCTCGAAGCCCGCGGCCGACTCGGCCATCGCGCCGACCTCGATCAGGCGCTTGGTGCGGGCCCTGCGTTCGCGTTCCCTGCGCCGCGCCATGAGGTCGTTCTCGCGGGCCTTGAGCTGGGCCTGCCTCTCCTGCAGGGACTTGATCTGCTCATCCAGGCTCTTCACCATCGAAACGGCTCCTTACATGGTCTGCATCATCCGTATGGTGATATGATTCTACCAGCAAGGAAATCCCTAATCAAAGATTAGGGCGCACTTACATGCAACCGGAGGTTGCATTTTCCGTAAGCGCGCCCTCCGGGGGCCACGGGCGTTGCCCTTTGGATTCCCACCCTTCCGGGGGAGCCTCCCGGCAGGCCCGGGGGTGCTCGCCGCACCCCTGGGAACCCCTTGCCGCAGGGCCGAGGCCCCGCACCCCGCCGCCCGCGCCGATCACGAAAGGAGCCGAAGCCGATGGCGATCTACCATCTGTCCGTCTCCAACGTGAGCCGCGCGAGCGGTTCCAAGGCCACGGCCACGCTCTCGTACATCAGCGGCAGGCGGGTGCATGACGAGCGTCGCGGCGAGACCTACGACTACGGGCGCAAGGAGCGCGTGCTGCGCGTCGGCACCCTGCTGCCGGAGGGCGCGCCGGCCGAGTACGCCGACCCCGCCGTGCTGTTCAACGCGGTCGAGCTGCACGAGACCGGCCGGACGGCGAGGCCGGCCAAGAAGATCGTCGTGGCCCTGCCGCGCGAGTTCACCCCCAGGCAGCGCGTGCAGGCGCTGGAGGAGTACATCCGCGAGAACCTGAACGCGGACGGCTACGCGGCCACCTACGCCATCCACGACGACGGGCGGGGCAACAACCCGCACGCGCACATCCTCGTCGCCAACCGGCAGATCGACCCGGCCACGGGCGGCTGGGCCCGGCTCAAGCAGCGCATGGAGTACGTGCTGGACGAGCGGGGCGAGCGGGTTCCGCTGATCGACCCCGAGACCGGCAGGCAGAAGACCGACAAGCGGGGCCGCAGGCAGTGGAAGCGCACGAGCGTGTCCCTGAACCCGCTCGACCGGAAGGCCAAGCTCAAGGCCCTGCGCGAGTCCTGGGCGAACACCTGCAACGCGCGGCTGGACGAGACCGCGAGAATCGACCACAGGAGCCTCGAAGACCAGGGCAGCGACCTCGAACCCACCATCCACGAGGGATACGCCGCCAGGGCCATCGAACGGGCCGGAGGCGTCAGCGAGAGGTGCCAGACCAACCGTGAGATCAGGCGCAGCAACAGCCTGCTGACCGCCGTCCGCGCCGAACTCGGACGGATATTCGACCGCCTGGGCGAGCTGTTCGCCGCCAAGATCGGGCGGCTGCGCCGACGCCAGGCGCGGCCGGAACCGGCCGAGCCGAACTGGCGCTACTTCGAGGGCGACGCGCGCCGCCAGCTCGAAGCCGACAAGGCCGACCACACGGCCGCGATCCGCGGAAAACTCATGGACGCGAGGGCCGACGTGGGGAACCGGGAGGAGTGGTGGAGGAGCCACGGCACCGAGGAGTACGAGGCCGCCAAGCAGATCATCGACGTGGCGCGGGCGGCCTCGCGCGAGGCCAGGGACGCGAACATCTTCAAGCGCGGCAGGCTGCTGCGGAACGCCGAGCAGGTGGCCGGAGAGCAGTCCGAGAGGCTGCGCGGGGCGGTGCCGTGGCTCGAAGACGCCGACATCCCGGCCGACTGGGACCAGGCCAACAGGTTCCGCATGAGGACCACCAAGGCCATCTACGACCACGACATGCAGCCGAGGACCAGGCTCGTGGCCGAACTGGAGAGGCGGCTCGAACAGGCCGAACGGGCCGAGAGCGAACGGCCAAGCCCCGAACAGGTGAAGGCCCTCGCACTGCGTATGGCCGAACAACGCGCGCAGGCGGAGAACCCGACGCAGGACACGAAACGGCCCGCACCGTCCGGCGACGAGCCGCTGGACCTCAGCGAGCCCGAGGACTGGGGAGAGGCCAGCCCGTTCGAATCACGCCAGGCCCCCAGGACCAAGGCCGACCTGCTCAACGAGATCAGACAGCGCACGGACAGGCTCACAGGCCAGCGGGAGGCCGAACAGCGGCAGATCGACCCATGGAGCGCGCAACCGCCCCAGAGGCGCGGACACGGCCGCTAGAACAGCTTTCCGGCGTTCTGCGCATGATGTTCGCGGTTGCGAGCGTCAAACGCGCAGAAACGGCATTCCCCGGCCTCCACGGTGCCGTCGAAGTGGTCACGCGCGGCCGTCACGTCGAACAGCTCAGTGGTCGTGAACACCTCGCCGTACCCGGCGACGCTCGTCCAATGGCCCGCATCCTCCGCCTTCCTCGCCTCCACGGGCCTGGCGTCGATCACCGGAGGGGTCTCGCGGGCGAACGTGAACACGAACCCCGACAGCCTGCGTTTCACGTACTGGCGCTCGATCTTCAGTCCAAGGAGTGGCCCACACTCCTCGATAATCGGCTTGAGGACTCGTTTGTTGAGATCTCTCACTTGCTCGGCTGTGGATTTGGGAACGCTGAGCAGTCGGCAGAACTCGTCGCGGCTGATCTTCCAGATTCCGGAGCTGCGGTATTGTTTGGCCCTGCGGTAGAACTCCTTGGCGTACTTGCTTTTGAGGTCGGCGAACTCGGCCAGCTCGAAGCGCGTGAACTGGCTGGTCAGGTCGTTGAGCAGGAACGCGAACTCCTCGTTGACCCCAACCGCGAGGGTCGCCTCCTGCGGGTCGGTAACGAACTTCGTGAACAGCGCGAACTGGATGATCTTGCCCGAATCCTCGAACATGTAGTTCAACGCCAGCAGCCGCGCGTTCGTCTGCACGATCTTGTCGGCCAGCTGCCTGTTGGTCAGGTTCTTCCTCAGCCGCATGAGGCCGCGCAGCTCCTCGAACGAGAACTCCACCGTGGCCGTGCCCTTCTCCCTCACCCTTGAGGCGATCGCCATGAGCACGTCCAGGTGCACGGCGTCGAACTTCTTCAGTGCCACGTTGTTGAACTGGTTGCTGAACTTCACGATCTCATTGGACATGGCCTTAGCATAGCTCCTATGGGGGACTCAAATTAAGTTAGTCCACAAATAATTTGAGTCCCCACCTTGATCAAAAAGGAGACACATTTTAGCAACGTCCCCGGTTCGCTCCCTTTTTGTCCCCGGTTCGCTCCCTTTTTGTCCCCGGTTCGCTCCCTTTTTGTCCCC
>NZ_CAUERC010000054.1:0-3867 GCF_959020155.1 uncultured Bifidobacterium sp. | reverse complement strand
GGCTTCAGTGGCTTCAGTGGCTTCGATGTGCTTGAGTTGCGCGGTGGCATCCGCGGCGGCTTGCTTGGCCTGCATGCGGCCGCGCGGATTGATGGCGATGATCAGCGAGCTCAGCAAAATCAGCACTGGTGCGGCAAATTCAAAGACACTCGGGTCGAGTTTGAGCAACAGAAACGCACCGGCCACCCCGCCGAATGCGCCAATGACCACATACGTAATGGAGCGTACCGCTTGGCCTTTGAGTTCTTTGCGCGCACCCATCACGCCACCGATGCCCGTGCCGACCACGCCAACGGTGTTAGAAGCGTTTGCCAATACAGGCGGAATGCCGAACGCGAGCAAGGCCGGGTATGAGACCAGTGACGATGCGCCTACCGCATAGCCCACGAATCCTGCGCCGATTCCGGCCAACAGAATCAGTAGTAATGAAGTTATGGAAAAGCCCGCAATCATTCCCCGTATCCTTGTCGCTCATCGACCGGCACATTGCCGGCCTTGAGCGAGAATACGCTGTTGAGGATTGGTTGCGGGTTTTATGTTGGAATGTGGACGTAGCTCCTCGCGGAAGCGATTCCCCCAGTCGCCTGAGGCGACAACTCCCCTCGCACCCGAGGGGGGCCAGAAGGAAATCAGAGCGCTTCGTTGTATTCGCGAACCTTGAGGGTGCGGTGGGAGGATGCCACGTTTTCGACGATCAGACGCTTCAGGGCATTGTCGGCGGCAATGTGCTCGTCCAGCCAGGCGTCACCGAGCTTGACCAGCGTGGCGGGATCGGCGTAGCCCGGGTACAGGCCGTTGAGCAACGCCTCGGCCATGTGATAGGTCTTGTTGGCCCAGACCCAGTCAACGGTCTCGAAGTACTTGGCGGCGAACGGCTCGGCCAGATCGGGGCGCGGGGTGGCGGAGAAGCCACGGGCCACGGCCTCGAGCTGGGAGTTGGTCAGCTCGTCGTTGTGGAGCGCCTGATCCCAAGCCCATTCCTTGGCCTCAGCGGTGGCCATGGAGGCACGGGCGCCGTAGGCGAACTCGCGGTTTTCCGTGGTCTCCTTCTTGGCGAGCTGCGCGTCCACGTCGTCGTTGGTCATCTCGTTGACGGAGGTGAGCGCTTGGACGATGGTCCACGTGAAGTTGTTGTCGATTTCGAGGCCTTCAAGACGCACGGTGCCGTCCAGCAGACCGTGTGCGTTGGCGGCGAATGCGGCGTCGCCCTCCTCACCGTAGCCCAAGTAGGCGGTGACGAGCTGGAACTGGGTGTCCGAGCCGGCTTCGGCGGCGTTGGCCAGAGTCCACAGTTCGGCGGCCACGTGGCGCAGCACATCGTCGCGGCGGGCGGGCGCCACGTAGTGGTGGGCGGTGGTGCTCATGCAGGCCAGCGCGTAACGGAAGGTGGTGGATTCGGTTTCCGTGGCCAGAAGACGCAGGGTCATGTCCACGAAGCGTTCGGCCGGGAATTCGCCGTCACGGGTCATATCCCAGAAGGCGAGCCAGGTCACGGCGCGGGCCAGGGCATCATCGAAACGATGCAGGTTGGCTTCGGCGAATGCCTGGGATTCGGCGTCGAAACGAATCTTGGTGTAGGTCAGGTCATCGTCGTTGACCAGCACGAATGCCGGGCGCGGCTTGCCGGCTGCGGCCTCGACGATGGTGGTTTCGCCATCTACATCGAGTTCGAACTGCTCGGTGCGCACGATCTTGCCGGTTGCGGCGTCTTCGTTGTAGAAGCCGACGGCCAGGCGATGCGGGCGCAGCACCGGGTGTTCGGCCGGCGCGCTCTGGGTGAGCTTCAGTTCGGCGATGGTGCCGTCCGCGTTTACGGTCAGGCCAGTGGCGATCGTGTTGATGCCGGATTCCTCCAGCCACTTGGCGCTCCAGGCCTTGAGATCGCGGCCGGAGGTCTTTTCCAGTTCGCTCAGCAGGTCGGCCAGGGTGGCGTTGGAGTAGGCGTGACGGTTCAGGTAGTTGTGGATACCTTCGAAGAACTGCGTGCGGCCCACGTAGAATGCCAGCTGCTTCAGCACGGAGGCGCCCTTGGCGTAGGTGATGCCGTCGAAGTTGACGTAAGTGTCGTTGAGGTCGTTGATCGGCGCGACGATCGGGTGCGTGGTGGGCAGCTGATCCTGGCGCAGCGCCCAGCTCTTCTCGCCGGAGCAGAAAGTGGCCCAAGCGTCATGCCATTCGGTGGCTTCGGCAGTGGCCAGCGTGGAGGTGAATTCAGCGAAGGACTCGTTGAGCCACAGGTCGTTCCACCACTTCATGGTCACATAGTCGCCGAACCACATGTGCGCAAGCTCGTGCAGCACGGTCACCACACGACGCTCGGCCAGCGCGTCGGTCACCTTGGATTCGAACACGTAGGAGTCGCGGATGGTGACCATGCCGATGTTCTCCATCGCGCCCGCGTTGTATTCGGGAACGTAGATCTGGTCGAACTTGGCGTACGGGTAGGGCACGCCCCAGGTCTTGGCGTAGAACGCGAAGCCCTTCTTGGTGATGTCGAACAGGTAGTCGACGTCCTTCGCGAAGGCCTTGGCCAACGACTGTCGGCAGTACTGGGCCATTGGCACGGTACGGCCGTCTTCGTTCAGGTATTCGGTGTGCCATTCGGCGTACGGGCCGGCGCAGATGGCGGTCAGGTAGGAGCTCATCACCGGGGTCGGCTCGAAGTCCCACAGACGGGTGCTTTCGTTCGGCTTGTCGCCGAGGGTGCCGTCGAGGGTTTCGCGCGGATCGTCCTCGATGGTGGCAACCGGCATGTTGGAGGTGACGATCCAGCTGTCGGGAGCGAGCACCTTGAAGTCGAAGGTGGCCTTCAGGTCAGGCTGGTCGAACACGGCGTAGACGCGGCGAGCGTCCGGCACCTCGAACTGGGAGTACAGGTAGATGTTGCCATCGGACGGGTCGACCGAGCGGTGCAGGCCCTCGCCAGTGTTGGAGTAACGGCACCTGGCTTCGACGGTGACCTCGTTCTTCTCCTTGAGGTCGGTCAGTTCGATGCGGTTGTCTTGGAAGGCCACGGCCGGGTCCAGGGACTTGCCGTTGAGGTCGATGGAGGTCACTTCGTCGGCGATCAGGTCGAGGAAGGTCGACGAACCAGGCTTCGCGTTGAAGCAGATGAACGACTTGGAACCGAAGTTCTTCGCGCCGACCGTCAGGTCAAGGTCGACGTGATAGTGAATCGGCGCTTCGATAACGGCCTTACGTTCTTCGGCTTCAATACGAGTGAGATTAGAACCGGGCATGACTTCAATTACTCCTTACGGTCGTCCCTGGATAATCCGGACTACTTGGTTTCTACGGTTTCGACGTCCTGGGCGATGTCGGCCACGACGGGCACGATCATCGGCTTGCGGTGCAGCTGGCGCGCAACCCAGCTGCCGAGCGTGCGGCGCATGGTCTGCTGCAGCTTGTAGGTGTCGCGCGTGCCCTGCATCATCTGGTCGTTGAGCTGTTCGACGATCTGGTGACGAACCTTGTCGAACTCGCTTTCGTCCTCGGCCACGGCATTCAGGTAGATCTTCGGGCCGGTGACAACCTCGTGATTGTCGGTGTCGACCACCACGAACGCGGAGACGAAGCCCTCGGTGCCGAGAATGCGGCGCTTTTCCAGCTCGTCATCGGTCAGCTCGCCGACGGAATCGCCATCGACGTACACGTAACCACACGGCACGGAGCCGACGACCGCGGCCCTGCCGTGGTACAGGTCGACCACATCGCCGTCTTCGGCCAAAACCACGTTCTGCGGGTCCACGCCGGTCTTGACGGCGATCAGGCCGTTGGCCACCAGATGGCGGTTTTCGCCGTGGATCGGCATGGCGCACTTGGGCTTGACGATGTTGTACATGTACAGCAGCTCGCCCTCGTTGCAGT
>NZ_CAUERC010000053.1:0-4085 GCF_959020155.1 uncultured Bifidobacterium sp. | reverse complement strand
CCATGCCACGGTACAGCTTGTACTGCTTGCCGTGCAGGAGCACCTTCTCGCCCGGGGCTTCCTCACAGCCAGCGAGCGTGCCGCCGAGCATCACGGAGGAAGCGCCAGCCACGAGGGCCTTGGCGATGTCACCGGAGTAGTGGATGCCACCGTCGGCGATGCAGGGCACGCCAGCGGCACGGCAGGCCTGGGCAGCCTCGTACACGGCGGTGAGCTGCGGGACACCGACACCGGCAACGATACGGGTGGTGCAGATAGAGCCGGGGCCAATACCGACCTTGACGGCGTCCGCGCCAGCCTCAATCATGGCCTGAGCACCGGAGCGGGTGCCGACGTTGCCGCCGATGATCTGCACGCCGTCGAAGGCGGAGTCGTGCTTCAGGCGGGAAATCATGTCGAGTGCCAGACGGGCCTCACCGTTGGCGGTGTCGACCACGAGCACGTCCACGCCAGCCTCCATCAGAGCGGAGGCACGCTGCCAGGCGTCGCCGAGGAAGCCGACGCCGGCGGCCACGCGCAGACGACCCTGCTCATCCTTGGTGGCGTCCGGGTACTGCTCGGTCTTGACGAAGTCCTTGACGGTGATCAGGCCGGTCAGGTGGCCTTCCTCGTCAACGAGCGGCAGCTTCTCAACCTTGTGCTGGGCGAGCAGACGGTGAGCGTCGTCCTTGGAAATGTTGGACGGGCCAGTGACCAGGTTCTCCTTGGTCATGACATCCTTAACCTTCAGGGTGTCGTAATCCTCGGAGGCGATGAAGCGCATATCACGGTTGGTGATGATGCCGACGAGCTTGTTTTCCTTGTCCACAACCGGCAGACCGGAGATGTGGAACTTGCCGCACAGCTTGTCGAGGTCGGCCAGAGTGACCTCGGGGTTGACGGTCAGCGGGTCGGTGATCATACCGGACTCGGAACGCTTGACCACATCGACCTGAGCGGCCTGGTCGTCGATGGACAGATTGCGGTGCAGCACACCGATACCACCGTTACGAGCCATGGCGATGGCCATCTCGGACTCGGTCACGGTATCCATGGCAGCGGAGAGGACCGGGGCCTTCATCACGATCTTGCGAGTCAGATGAGTGCTGGTGTCCACTTCGGAGGGAATGACATCCGTCTCGTTCGGCAGCAGCAACACATCATCATAAGCAAGGCCGAGCTTGGCGAAAATCGGAGGAAGGGGAGCATACGCCGATTGGGCGTTCAATTCATCGAGGTTTGTAGCCATACAAACACTATATGAACACGCGCTGACCTTCACGACACACGCTTGTGAGCGCTCACTTATCCGCTGCCGGGTCCTGCACCTCACCCGCCTGCGAGTCCCGCGAATCCGCAGGCGAATCAGTCATCGAATCCGCTGCCTGAGAGCCAATCGAATCCCGGCTCTCCCCTACTGCAGACTGCGACTTAACCGTAGCATGCTGCGCGTTCTTGCGTGCGGATTCGAGCGTCAGGTTCTCGGCTTGGATCTCGGGAATACGATGCCGCAGATAGGGGTACATCGTGGCTATGGTCAGCACCACCACGGCGATGGGCATGCCCACGGCCACATGCTGCGCTTTGAAGAACAGAATCGTCAGCGAACCGAATGCGATCAGCGCGGCCCATCCCCACAGGATCAGCACGGCGCCACGCACCGAATGCCCGATCTTCAGCATGCGATGGTGCAGGTGCATACGGTCCGGATGCATGGGCGACTGGCCTTTGGCCAAACGCCGCACAATCGCCAGACACATGTCGAGCACAGGCAGGAACAACACCAGAATCGGCAGCAGAATTGGCATGAACACCGGCAGATAGATGCTGGCATGAATCGAGGCCGGGTCAAGACGTCCGGTCATCACAATCGAAGCGCAGGTGATGAGATAGCCAAGCAGCATCGAACCGGAATCACCCATAAACAGTTTGGCGGGATGCCAATTATGCAGCAGGAAGCCCACGCAGATACCCACCATCATCACGTCGATCAGCGTGGCCGACGAAGCATAACTCGGGGAAGACCGGGCGATGATATACGAATAGGCGGCGAACGCTATGCCACCAATCGCCACGATACCGGCCGCCAGGCCATCGAGGCCATCAACGAAATTGACCGCGTTAATCGAGGCGACAATCAGGAATGCGGTGATCGCCATGGACAGACTCGGCGAGGCGGTAATCAGCGAACCGCCCAAAGGCAGTGAGATGATCTGCAATCCGCCCCAAGCCACGAATACGGAAATCAGCAGCTGACCGGCAAGTTTCAGCATCCAATCGAGATCCCACAGGTCATCGGCCATGCCCAGCAGACTGATCATGATGCCGCCGGCAAGAATCACCCACATCTGGTAATTGCCGTTGAACAATCCCGAGAGAAAAGGCAGCCGACTGGCGAATACGGTAGCCACGGCAAAACCGATCAGCATGCCAAGGCCACCCATGCGCGGCGTGGGAATGGTGTGCACGTCTCGGGCACGCACCTCGCCAACCGCACCGATTTCGATGGCGACGTGGCGAATCAGCGGAGTCACCAGCCAGGTGACGCCACCGGCGATGGCGGCAATCAGTAGGTAGATTCTCATGCGCCGAGTCCACCGCCGTTGAGGTGGAGGGCCTTGCGAATCACGTTTTGGGCGATGACGCCTTCACGCAGGATCTCGATGCCGTCGCGCGCGTACGGATCGGCTTTGACGACGGTGCTGGAGACATGGCCTTGGGTGGGACCGCCGTCCAGATACAGGTCGACTTCGCTGCCGAACGCGTCAACCGCCTCCTGGACGGTCTGCGCGCTTTCGTCGCCGGAACGGTTGGCGCTGGACGCGGCCAGCGGGCCAGTCGCCTTGAGAATCGCGAGGCACAGCGCCGAATTGGGGATGCGGATGCCTTGCGTGCCGGGGCGACCATCGGCGGTGTCGGCCAAAGTCTCCAACGTGCAGTCGGGCCGGGCTACGGCAATCGGCGAGAACGCGCCAGGCAGAAACGCCGCCGACAAACGATTCAGCGGGGACGGCAGGTCGAGACCGAGCTCATCAAGCTGGTCGGTGGATGCGAGCAGTACCTGCAACGCCTTATAGCGCGGGCGACGCTTGAGCCGGTAGATACGGTCGATAGCGGCCTTATTACGCGGATCGCACGCCACTCCATATACCGTATCCGTTGGAATGACGACCAATCCACCATCCCGGATGACACGCGCCGCCTGTGCCAGCGATTCATCCGTGACTTTCAGCGTTGTTCCGCCTTCCACGCTCACGCCACCTCCGTTCGCTTGTGTATTCACAATCTACCATTGCACCATTGCGCCCCGACTTGCATAGTTCATCATCGCTCGTTTGCCGTACTGCCGTTTTCCGATTCGCCCCACACGCACAGACCGTAGATACAATGAGTCCATCCATGCTCTTTCGCGAAATTACAGGAGTGTTCAATGAGCGAAATCAATGCTGAATCCACCACCATGCCTCCCGTCGAACTGCGTATGCCGCGCGCCAGCGAGCGCGAGGAGATGCTCGCCGGCAAACTGTACAATTCGGTAGACCCTGAATTGAATGCCCTGCGCGAGAAGGCCGGCGACCTGTGCGCGCGCTTCAACGCCGCGTCGCGTACCGATCATGCCGCCCGTGCCGCGATTCTCGATGAGCTGCTGCCCGGCCACGGTGCCGGCCTTGACGTGATGGGGCCGATTTTCTTCGACTATGGCTGCAACATCACCATCGGAGAGCGCGTGTTCGCCAACTTCAACTTCACTGTGCTGGATTGTTGCCCGGTGACGATTGGCGACGACGTGCTGTTCGGCCCGAACGTTTCGCTGCTGCCACCGATGCATCCGTTGCGTTGGCAGGATCGTAACGTGAGGCAGGCACCTGATGGTTCCGCATACGACTGCGAGTATGGCAAGCCGATTGTCATCGGCTCGAACTGCTGGTTTGGCGGCAATGTGACGGTAATCGGCGGCGTGACGATCGGCGAGGGTTGCGTGATCGGTGCCGGCTCGGTGGTGACGCGCGATATTCCGCCGCACACCGTGGCCGTGGGTAATCCGGCCCGTCCGATTCGCGAGATTACGGATAAGGATGCTTCCGCGCTACAGTATTACGCGCAGT
>NZ_CAUERC010000052.1:0-4259 GCF_959020155.1 uncultured Bifidobacterium sp. | reverse complement strand
CCTTTTCCATACCATCGTCCGAGCCTCTTCGGGTTCGTCGGGAACGTCCAAACCGGAGCCTTCTCGACGGCCATACCGTGGTCATGTCATCCAAAACATCGAAAGGAAAACATCATGTACGGAATCACCATCGCGGCAGACAGCGGCAGCGTCGTCACCAGCGCGTTGCAGCTCTTCAGCCAGTTCGCCATCATCGGCGGCGGCCTGTGGGCCGTGTGGGGCGTCATCACCCTGGCCGGAGGACTGAAGGACCAGAACGGCCCCGCCACCCAGTCGGGCGTCTGGCAGGTCGTCGGCGGCGGCCTGATCATCGCGGCCGCGGCCCTGTTCTCCAACATCGCCCTGTAGACGGGAGGCCACGCATGGTCGATTTCATCGTCGGCATCCTCAACTCGATAGGGTCCGGCGTCGGCGACGACCTCGTGGCCGACCTGCTGAAGACCCCCGCCGAATACAACGCGGGCATGTACCAGCTGAGCCTGACCGTCGCCCGCTCGGCGGTCAAACCCATAGCCAGCACGATACTGGCGATCATGTGCGTCCTGGAACTCGCCAGGGTCAGCACCCGGGCGGACGGCGACCGCGAGCTGGGCGTCAAGCTCGTCGCCATGGCGATGTTCAAGCTCACGCTCGTGTTCACCGCGGCCCAGCACAGCGAGCTCATGCTCCAGGCCATCGACGAGATCGGCGACAGCGTGCTCGGCGGCATCCATTCGGCGGCGCCCACCACCGGCGCATCGTCGGGCCTCGGCCTTGGCGACAGCATGCGCGACGCCATCGACTCCGCCGGCTGGATGGGCCAGATACCGTGCCTGATCCTGCTGCTCATCCCGTTCCTCGTCTCCAAGGGCGCGACCATCGTCGTCACCGTCGTCATCCTCCTGCGTTTCGTGCAGATATACATGCTCACCGCGTTCAACCCGCTGCCGATCGCGTTCATCGCCCAGGAGGAGACCCGCCAGTGGGGCATCAACTACTTCAAACAGTACGCGTCGCTGGTGTTCCAATGCGCGACCCTGTATCTGGCGATCCTCATGTACCGCACGCTCGTGGGCGGCACGCTCAACCCGAGCGAGTTCCAGGACGGCGACAGCCTCTCCGGCTGGGTGATGGACAACTTCACCGGCCTGCTCCTGGCGAGCGTCATGCTCATCGGCATCGTCATGGCGGCCAACTCCGTCGCCAAGAAGCTCTTCGGCGGCGAATGAAACACAACGCAATCCACGAAAGGAAGCAATCATGGCGTTGCAGATGCCCGTCTACAGGGAACTGACCACCATCGAATCGAAGGTGTTCATGGGAATGAGCTGGAGGCAGTGCCTCGCCGCCGTCATCCTCGCCATCGTGTGCGGGGGAGGATACGTCGGACTGTGGCTCGGGCTGGGCATGGACCCCAACCTCGCCATGTACCTGATCTTCCCGCCCGGCCTGCCCGTGGCCGTATGGGGATGGGTGAGGCCAAAGGGCCTCATGCCCGAGAAATACCTGAAATACATCCTGCGTCACTACACGCAGCGCGAGGTCTACCTGCTCGACGGTCCGGGAAGACCATACCGCACCGGCGCGAAACCAACGATCAAGGAAAGGTGAGGAATGTTCGGAAAGAAGAAGACCCCGGTGGTCGCGCCGGCCGAAGGCGGTGCCGAAGCCAGGGCGAAGGCGCGGAGAAAGAAGGCGACGCGTCTGCCGAAGGGCGTCAAGCAGCTCATCGGCTACGACGCGATGCTGCGCAACGGGATCGCCAGCCTGGGCGACGGACGGTGGAGCGCCACCATCCTCTTCCATGACATCAACTACCAGCTGAGCCCGGAATCCCATCAGATGGAGATCATCGACCGGTGGGCCAAGCTCATCAACAGCTTCGAGGCCGGGCAAAGCGTGCAGATCGCCTCCTACACGCGCTCACGCGGCGTACGCGAACTCCTCGCCGACGTGATGATGGACGAGACCGGCGACAGCCTCGACCACTACAGGCTCGACTACAACCGCCTCGCCCAAGGCAAACTCGAATCCGTCAGCCGCAACACCAGCACCGTCAAGACCCTGACCGTCACCGTCCGTGAAAGCGACGAGCAGGCCGCCGTCGCAACCCTGAACGCGTTGTGCAACAACCTCGTCAGCCAGATGCGCTCCATCGACGCATGCAAGGCCACCCGGCTCGACCGCGAGCACCGGCTGCGCCTCATGGCCGAGGTGCTCCGGCCCGGCGAGGAGTTCCGGTTCGACGAACGCCGGTTCGAGCATCAGCCCGGCAAGCCCGACACCAAGGACCTCGTGTGCCCGTGGAGCATCGACGCGCGCAACCCGACCATGCTCGACATCGAATCCCTGGACTCGAAATACCTGCACCGCACCATGTGGGTGTCCAGTCTGCCGCCGGAACTGTCCGACCAGCTGGTCAACGACCTGACCGGCCTGCGCGCCCGCGTCGACGTGAGCATCCACCTGGCGCCCATGGACCGCGGCGAAAGCATGACGCTCGTGCGCCGCAAGAACGCCGAGGTCAAGATGCAGATCATGGACCAGCGGCGCAAGAACCGCAAGCAGGGCCTCGACCCCGACGACCTTCCCGACGACCTCGCCGACCAGCAGGAACAGCTTGGCCAGCTGCGCGACGAGCTGCGCTCCACCAACCAGAGGCTCGTGGACTCGATCATCGTGATCGGCGTGTCCGCGGCAAGCCAGGAGGAGCTGGAGGTCGCGTGCAGGAACGTGAAGGCCAAGGTCAACGCGCAGTCCTGCACGGCCGAGAGCCTCAAGTTCATGCAGATGGAGGGACTGACGGCCGAGCTGCCGCTGGGCAACAACCCCCTGCCCATGAAACGCACCCTGACCACGAACAGCGCGGCCATCCTCATCCCGTTCACCACGCAGGAGGTGTTCGAGCCGCACGGCCTGTTCTACGGAAGCAACGCGAGGAGCGGCAACCCGATCCTCGCGGACCGGCGCAGCCACATGAACTCCAACGGATTCGTGCTCGGCACGTCCGGCGGCGGCAAATCCTTCACCGTCAAACAGGAGATCGCCGGCATGTTCCTCAACCGTGACGACGAGGTGATCGTCATCGACCCGGAACGCGAATACCTCGCCCTCGCGGCCGCGTTCGGCGGACAGATCATCCAGATCAGCGCCGGCACCGGCACGCGCGTCAACCCGATGGACATCGTCCTGGAGGACGATTCGGCCTCCGACCCCGTCAAGGACAAGACCAACAACGTGGTCTCCATGATCGGCGCGCTCATAGGCGGCATCGACGGCCTCGACCCGCTCCAGAAGGGACTCGTCGACCAGTGCGTCAGCAACCTGTACACGCGTTACCGCAACCAGGGCGGGGGAGTGGTCCAGCCCACATTGCAGGACCTGCACGACGAATTGCAGGCGGGCGGCGACCAGGTGAGCCGGTACCTTGCCGACGCGCTCAACCCGTACATCACCGGCTCCATGAGCGGCTTCAACGGGCAGACCAACGTGGACCTGTCCAACCGGTTCACCGTATTCGACGTGTCCGGCCTGTCCGGCGAGCTGCGCACGTTCGGCATGATGGTCGTCATCGACCAGGTGTGGAACCGCGTCATCCGCAACAAGGCCAACGGGCGGCGCACCTGGCTGTACGTCGACGAGTTCCACCGCTTCTTCTCCAACCAGTACGCCGCCGCCCAGTTCAAGGACATCTACAAGCGCGCCCGCAAATACGGGCTCGGCGTCACCGGCATCACGCAGAACGTCGAGGAGATCCTCGACCTCCAGGACGCGCGCGAGATGCTGTCCAACAGCGATTTCCTCATGCTCCTGAGCCAGAACAGCACCGACGCGGACGCCCTGTGCGAGCTGCTGACCCTGAGCGAGGAGCAGCGCCAGTACTTCACCGGCGTGCTGCCCGGCCAGGGACTCATGAAGATCGGCAGCGCCTACGTGCCGTTCGACGGGCGCATCCCCGCGGGCGGCGACCTCTACCGGCTGTACTCCACGACCTTCCAGGAAGGAAAGTAAACGCATGAGCGGAACCCAAGCCCACCACGCCGGAGGCACACGCGCCCGCATCGGACGCG
This sequence comes from uncultured Bifidobacterium sp., assembly GCF_959020155.1. Lineage (GTDB taxonomy): Bacteria > Actinomycetota > Actinomycetes > Actinomycetales > Bifidobacteriaceae > Bifidobacterium. Next base: position 210 of record NZ_CAUERC010000052.1, on the reverse strand, counting down.
CGGCCACCGGCGTGGTGTCCAGCGCCGCACAATTCGGCTCGGACCGGACCGACATCGCCGATTCCATGGGCCACACCGCCGCCGAGATGGCGGGACGCGCCGGCATGCACGGCATGTCCTCCACCATGCACGGCGTGGGCTGGACGGCCGGCAAGGCGCGGCGCATCATGAACCGCGGCAAACGCGCCCTGCGGTCGGGCAAGGGAATGC
>NZ_CAUERC010000051.1:0-5196 GCF_959020155.1 uncultured Bifidobacterium sp. | reverse complement strand
GAGCCGGTGTAGCCGAAACTGTCCGGTAGCCAGATGCCACGCGGCGTGACGCCGAGATGCTCCTTGAAATATCGGCGGCCGAACGTGATCTGCCGCACCAATGATTCGCCGGAAGGAATCATGTTGTCAGATTCCACCCACATGCCGCCGACCGGGATGAACCGGCCTTCTTCGATGCGCCGCTTCATTCGTGCGAACAGGTCGGGATGTTCCTCTTCCAGCCATGCGTACTGTTGGGCGGAACTCATCGCATACGTGAAGTCCGGGTCTTCGTCCATTAAAGCCAGCACGTTGGATACGGTACGGGCCACTTTGCGGCGGGTCTCGCGCACCGGCCATAGCCATGCGGAGTCGATATGCGCATGGCCGATGGCAATGTGGTTGATTGCGCTGGATGCAGCCGGTTCGGCGAGCACGCCGGCGAGCGCCGCACGGGCTGCCGGCACGGTTTCCAAGTCGCGTTCATCGTAGATGTTCAAGGAGCGTTGCAGCGCTTTGGCGAGCTGCCAGTAGCGCGGGTCGTCGTCTTTGAGTTCGCAAATCAGGGAGGATACGGTTTCCAAGTCCATGTCATAGGCGAACACGTCTTCGTTGAAGATGGTGATATCCATGCGACTCAGTGTGTATGGGAAGTCACAGGTGCCGGTGGCCTCTTCGCCGAGTTCGGTGGGTGAGAACGGGGTGGGGCCTTCGACGAATGGGTTGGCGGCGGCTTCGATATAGACGGTGAAGTCGCCATGTTCATCGAGTTCTACAGTGCTGCTGCCGTCCGCGTAGACGAGTGGAATCCAGTGGTTGCGTGGGTTCGCGGATTTGATGGCGGTGCCGTCGGCACGATAGACAAGTCCCTCGGATTGGAATCCGGGGCCGCGGTGATCGAGCCAGCCGAGGTCTACCATGAGTTCGACTTTTCGTCCTTTGACCGCCGCCATGTCGATGTGGCCGTTCACCTCGAACCATGTGGTGCCCCATGTGGTGCCCCAGACGCCGGGAACGCGGAAAGGTTCGAAGGGCACTTGGCCGTTGCGCACTTTGGCTAGAAATTCGCTGGAGGGCACCGGTTCGCCGGGATTGTGGAACGAACGCAAGGTGCATGCGGCGAGTGTGGTGTGGATATGCGGTTTGACGCGCTGCTGCATGACGCGGTCGCAGCGCTCCAACTGCTGATTGGGAAGAAGAAACATGGAGAGTTCAACTCCTTTGCTGTGTCTGGTGGTAGGGGTGGGAGTGATGGTAATTGGAGAAACCGTAATACGACATACTTCTGCCCCTCATGGTACAAGGAGGCAGAAGCGTCAGGCGAAAATTCAGCGCGCGATGCGCAGGGTGGCGAGCTGGAACGGGCCGAAGTGCAGTGCGGCGCCTTCGGCGTTCTGTCTACCGTCTTGCAGCGCGACCGGCAGGTCGGCGGCCAGATCGTCGCCTTCCAACACGTTGGTCTCATGCACCGAAGCGCCTGCGAGCGCCGGGCAGACATGCAGCGTGGCATCGGCCCTGCCGCCGGCCGCCTCATAGGCGCGCACAATCAGGTCTCCGGAGCCATCGTCGGCCAGCTTTATCCAGTCCAACACCACGGTGCCGTTTGCTGACTCGACCGAGGCGAGCGGCGCTAAGTCGGGCATGTCATGAAGCGTCGGTGCGTTGAGTGCGCAAGCGGCGTCAAGCGCACTGCCCACCGTGGCGTTGGCCACCACGGACCAGTCGAACTCATGCGCACCGATATCGGTGCGCGGGTCGGGGAAGGTCGGCGCGGAGAGCAGCGACAGTCGGAACATGGTGCCCGAGTCACGACCTTCGGCGGCGTTCTCGGCAATCGGCGTGGCATCGGACCCGTACACCGATCCGTTGATGACGGCCGCCGCGTAACCGGCGTCGCCGATAAGGGTGAAGCGGTTCGTGCTGCTCTCATACTTGGCTTCGTCGGATGCGGTGTTTTTGACGATTGGGCGGCGGACCAGACCATACTGGCAGTCGTATGTTGCTTGGTCGGCCACGATACCCAGCGGCAGATCGACTTTGAGGAAGCGTTCACGTTCGTGCCAGTCAATGTCGGCGTGGAAATCGAGCGTGTGTGAACCGGGGCGCAGCGTGATGGTGGTGGTGATGACGGTGTCATCGTCGGCGGTACGCACGCGGACTCGTGCCGCACCGTTTTCGGTATCGACCGATTCGATTGATCCGGTCATGGCATTCGCCATGAGCAGGGATTCGCGTTCGATCTCCCAGGCATCCCAAACGGCGGGTTCGTCCTTCAACAGTTCGTATCGGCCCAATCGGGTGCCGGCCGGAACCAGTTCACGGCCATGCTCCTCGTCAAGCAGTGACGAGATTGTACCGTCGGCCTCGATGGTGACGGACAGTACGCCGTTGGCCAGCAGTACACGGCCGTTGTCCAATGTCTGGGTCAGTACGGAAAGCGCGCCGGTCGGTTCGTTGATGCGGTTGGCACGCCAAGCCGCACCGTCATTGCGGAACTGACTGATGCGGGCTTCGGCGAGCAGGTCGGCCTGCGGGTTGGCCTTGCGCAGCACGGCGCACATGTCTTGGGCGATTTCGGCGAGACGCTTCAGGTCACGGCGATAGTCCTCGCGGGCTTCGCGGTGCACCCATGCGATGGATGACCCCGGCAGCACGTCATGGAACTGGTTAAGCATCAGGGTCTTCCAGATACGGTCCAGTTCTTCGCGCGGATAGGCGTAGCTCGGGTCGGCCAACGTGGCGGCCGCGCCCAGGTATTCGACCGTGCGCAGCAGCGATTCCTCTTGGCGGCAGCCGCGTTTCATGTCCTGTTGCGAGGTCAAGGTGCCACGGTGCAGTTCGAGGTACAGCTCGCCCTTCCAGACGGGCATTTCCGGGCCGGCGTTCTCTGCAAGCTGCCGATGCGCCTTGTCGAAGAAGTCGTTCGGCTCTTCGACGCTCACCTTGGAGACGCCTTCGAGGTTCTCGTAGCGGTGCAGGTGCTCCATCATGTTGCGCGTGGGGCCGCCACCGCCATCACCGAAACCGAAGAGCAGAAGCGAGCGATCGGCGAGATCCTTGTCCTGGAAGTTCTTCTCGGCGTAGTCGAGTTCCTGAACCTTGCACCAAGCAGCATAGGTATCCGCCGGCGGGAAGTGGGTGAAGATGCGCGAGCCGTCGATGCCTTCCCACATGAACGAGTGGTGCGGGAACTTGGTGGTGTCGTTCCACGAGATCTTCTGCGTGAGGAACCATTCGTACCCGGCACGGCGGGCGATCTGCGGCCATGCGCCGGTGTAGCCGAAGCTGTCCGGCAGCCATACGCCCTTGGGCTCCACACCGAGATGTTCCTTGAAGTATTTGCGGCCATATGCAATCTGGCGAATCAGTGATTCACCGGCGGGCAGCATGCCATCGGCTTCCACCCACATGCCACCGACCGGGATGAACCGGCCTTCTTCAATGCGCCGCTTCATGCGCTTGAAGATGTCCGGATGATCCTCTTCCAGCCAGGCGTACTGCTGGGCGGAGCTCATCGCGTATTTGAAGTCGGGGTCGGCGTCCATCAGCGCCAATGCGTTGGATACGGTGCGGGCCACCTTGCGGCGGGTCTCGCGCACCGGCCACAGCCATGCGGAGTCGATATGTGCGTGGCCGATGGCGCTGACGTTCATGGCCGAGGCGTTGGCCGGCTTGGCCAGTACGCCGGCGAGTGCTGCGCGCGCGGCTTCCACGGATTCGGGGTTGCGCTCGTCGTAGGCGTTCAGCGAGCGCTGCAGCGCTTTGGCGAGTTGCCAGTAACGCGGCGACTGTTTGTCGGCGAATTCCATCAGGGAGCTCACCACGTCGAGATCCACGGAGTAGTTCTCGAAACGGGCATCGAATTCGGTCAGATCGGCGGACTTGAATACGTACGGCTCGTCCGGCTTGCCGGTGGCATGGTCGCCCAGTTCGGTCTCAATGAACGGAGGCACGCCGAGCAGCAGCGGGTTGCTGGCGGCTTCGAGGTACAGGGTGAAGCTGCCGTCTTCGGCGACCGGCACTTGCGCGTTGCCCTCGGCATCTATGAACGGCACCCAATAGTTGAGCGGGTGTACGGCTTTGATGGCGGTGCCGTCGGCGCGGTAGACGAGGCCCTCGATATGGCCGCCGCAGGAGTGCGGGTACCAGCCGAGGTCGAGGATGAGCTCCAGCGGCTTGCCTTTCGGGTAGCCGGCCGGCACGGTACCGGTCAGGCGGAACCAGACTGTGCCCCATGTGGTGCCCCATTCACTGCCGAGCGTAAACGGCTTGAAATCGATGTCACCTCGATTGAGCTTCGCGAAGAACTCGTCAGTGGGCATCGGCTCTCCGGGAATGTCAAAGGACTCCACCGCGAGCTGTGCGATCGATGGGTGGATATGAGGGTCCACGCGCTGGCGCACTATGCGCTTGCACCGCTCCAGTTGCTGTTCAGGTTTCAGGAACATCTGCTGTTCACTCCCCTTATCTCTGCCGCTTGTGCGGCCACATCATTGTGCTGCCCGTTCATGGGAAACATATCGACATGCGCCCTCGCCCGCAGGAGACTAAAGCGCTTTAGTAACATATTGGAGGGAACGGGATATGATGTCAAATTACTATCGCAATTCAGCGTGTTCCGTCAGGCATGTCATGCTCGGTGTCGATGACGATGGTCACCGGCCCGTCATTGACCAGTCCGACCCGCATATGCGCGCCGAAACGACCTTCCTTCACCGGCACTCCCCCGGAGCGCAACGCCTCGTTGAACTTGATCCACATGAGATCGGCATGCTCGGGCTTGCCGGCCTTGATGAAGCTCGGGCGATTGCCCTTGTGCACGTCGGCGAACAGCGTGAACTGCGAGATGGAGAGAATCTCGCCGCCGATGTCCTGAATCGAACGGTTCATCTTGCCCTGCGCATCCTCGAACACCCTGAGATTCAGAATCTTATGGGCCAACCAGGCGATCTGCTTGTCGCCGTCCTCATCGGTGACGCCCACCAGAATCATGAATCCCGGGCCAATCTGCTGCGGCTCGAACGTGGGATCCAGCGTGCCCAATTCATTGACCACGTCCACGGACGCTTCGGATACTCGTTGCACTACAACTCTCATGACTCCCTACAGTAGCAACTGCAGCAACAAAAAAGCGCCGTTCCCTTACGGAAACGACGCTTGTCTTGGTGGAGGCGCGGGGAATTGAACCCCGGTCCGATGACCGAGCCCACAGTCTTC
>NZ_CAUERC010000050.1:0-5325 GCF_959020155.1 uncultured Bifidobacterium sp. | reverse complement strand
GCACGTCCTCGGCCAGCACCAGGTTGGTGTCGCCTTCGATCTGGATGCGGTTGGCGTCGAAGATCACGGTCAGGTTGCCGAGCTTCTGGTTGGCGGCCAGGGAAGCGGCCTCGCCGGAGATGCCCTCCTCGATGTCGCCTTCACCGCAGATGGCCCAGATCTTGTGGTAGAACGGGGAATCTTCCTTCGGGGTCTCCGGGTCAAGCAGACCGCGCTGGAAACGCTCGCCGTAGGCAAAGCCGATGGCGGAGGCGAAGCCCTGGCCCAGAGGGCCGGTGGTCATTTCGATGCCCGGGGTCAGGCCGTACTCCGGGTGGCCCGGGGTGCGGGTGGCAGCGCCGCCACGGAAGTTCTTAAGGTCGTCCAGGGTCACGCCGTAGCCGGAGAAGTACAGCTGGACGTACTGGGTGAGGGAGGCGTGGCCACCGGAAAGAATGAAGCGATCGCGGCCTTCCCAGTTGGGGTCGTTCGGATCATGCTTGATGAAGTGCTGGTACAGGGTGTAGGCGATAGGCGCCAGGGAGACGGGGGAACCCGGGTGGCCGTGTCCCGCACGCTCAACCGCGTCGGCCGACAGGACCTTGGCCATCTTGATGGCGCGCTCGTCCAGCTCGGTCTCCTTGAATTCGGTCATGGATTACTTTCCTTCCAATTGGTCGGGCCGCGTATCCGGCTTGTGCCGGGCGCTTGACGCCCTCACATTGCGATTACCATGCTAGCGTCGGTTTGCGACGTTGCGGTGCAATTTTGGCGTGTTTTGGTAGTTTGTGTTCTGTTAGCGTTCACAGTGAACATTGCTACGCTGCAAACGAACGCATTAGCACTCAAGCCTAAGGAGTGCTAATACAATGTTCTAAGGTGAAGTGCGCCACCTGCACGTGGCGGAGCCAAGAAAGAGGCAATATTTCTGGGTTCCCGCGTGTCGCGGCGTGGCGAACCGACCGTCGGGGTACGCCCTGAGTGAACCGTGACTGATATGAATATGTATGTATATATAAGGAGGCGCGCATGACGCAATCAAGACGCATGCTGGTGCTGCGCGCCGTGGTGGAGGATTACATCCGTTCTCAGGAGCCCGTGGGCTCCACTTCGCTGACGCGCGACCATGATCTCGGCGTCAGTTCGGCCACCATCCGTAACGACATGGCCGCTCTGGAGGACGAAGGCTATCTGATTCAGCCGCACACTTCGGCCGGTCGCGTGCCCACCGAAAAGGGCTATCGATACTTTGTGGACCGACTTGCTACCGTGGTGCCGCTCAGCGAGGCGCAACGCCGCGGCATCAACAGCTTCCTGTCCGGATCGGTGAGTCTCAAGGACGCGCTGCAACGTTCGGCACGACTGCTGTCCGAAATCACCGGTCAAGTGGCCGTAGTCGCCTCGCCATCGCTGGCCAAGGCCACATTGCGGCACGTGGAGATGGTGCCCGTTGCCATGACCACGTTGCTCGCCGTGGTGATTACCGACACAGGCCGCGTGGCCCAGCACGGCCTGACCATCGCATCCATGCCCGCCGTGGACGAGATCAACCGGCTCTCCAACACCGTCAACGAGCAATGCGACGGGCTGTCCCTATCGAAATCCGCGGAGACCGTGCGATCCATCGCCGCCAGCGCCGGCTACGAGTCGGTGCGTGGCGTGGCCGACGCGCTGGCCGACGCCTTCGAATCGATGGCATTGGACGAACGCGCGAACGAACTGTACATGTCCGGCACCTCGCACCTGGCCCACTCCCGGTCCCTGGCCGATCTGGCCCCGCTCTTCGACGCGCTGGAAGAACAGGTCGTGCTGATGAAGCTCATGAGCAACCTGAGCGAGGAGACGAATGCATCCGGCGTGGGCGTGGCCATCGGCTCCGAAATGCACACCCCCGGACTACTGCATGCTTCCGTGGTCAGCAGTGGCTATGGGCGCAGCGGAGCGGCGGGCGAACCGGCGGGGAACGATCCCGTAGGCGAACCCGAAACCGAATCCGAGACGGAGAGCCAGACGAACGACACGGAACCCATCGCCTTCGTTGGCTCCATAGGGCCGACCCACATGGACTACGCGGCCACTATGGCCGCCGTCAGGGCCGTAGCCAGATATTTGACCGCCTTCCTCTCCGAGGGCCGGACTCAAGACTGACCGCCGTCTGTGGCACAATGACCCGCAGACCAAACGAACACAAAGGATCAATCAAGTGGCAGATTATTACGAGACGCTGGGTGTGGAACGCGGCGCCAGTGACGACGAGATCAAGAAGGCATACCGCAAGCTCAGCCGTAAGTACCACCCCGACATCGCGGGCCCTGAGTTCGAGGACAAGTTCAAGGAAGTGAACAACGCCTACGATGTGCTGTCCAATCCGGACAAACGCCGTATGTATGATTCGGGAGTCGACCCGAACAACCCGAACGCCGGTGCCGGCGGCTTCTCCGGGGCGGGCTTCGGCGATATGAGCGACGTGTTCTCCACGTTCTTCGGTTCCGCGTTCGGCGGTGGCTCACAGGGCCCGGTGCCGCGTACCCAGCCCGGCCGCGATGCCTTGGCCTCGGCGTCCATCGATTTGAAGACGGCGGTGTTCGGCGGCACCGCGCATGTCAAGATCAATACGTTCTCCCTGTGCCAGGAGTGCGGTGGCTCCGGTGCCCAGGGCGGCGCACAGCCGGTCACCTGCCCCGACTGCCACGGACAGGGATTCATGCAGAAGGTCGTGCGCACCATGCTCGGCCAGATGATGACCTCCGCCCCCTGTGAACGTTGCGAGGGCCACGGTACCATCATCCAGAACCCGTGCCCCAGCTGCATGGGCCACGGCCGTGTGCGCACCACGCGTACCGTGGGCGTTACCGTGCCCGCCGGCATCAACGACAACGCGCGTCTGCGGTTGGCCAACCAGGGCGAAGTGGGTGAGGGCGGCGGCGCTGCCGGCGACCTGTACATCGACATCCGCATCAAGGCGGATAAGCAGTTCACCCGCGATGGCGACGACCTGCACTGCTGGATTCAGGTGCCGATGAGCTGGGCCGTGCTTGGCCACGATCTGTCCATTGATACGTTCGATGGTGAGAAGACCGTGTCCATCCCGGCCGGCTGCCAGACTGAGGACACGGTGACGCTTAAGGGACTGGGCGTCACGAACATCCGCAACAAGGACGAGCGCGGCAACCTCATCGCCCACGTCAATGTGCTTATCCCCACCAAGCTCAACGAAACCGAGCGTGGCCTCATCGAACAGTTCGCCGCCTCGCACGATTCAGGCGCCACGCACGTCTCCCAGGCATCCCGTCCACAGGCCGGTCAAAAGAAAGGTTTCTTCAGCAAGTTGAAGGACGCACTGAGCTGAGAGCGGATGCGTTCTTGGCTCCCCCTCTGAGGGGAGCCAAGTCTGTTACTTCAGCAGGGAGCGGCACATGGAGCGGTATTCGTTGACGTAGCCGCCGCCGAAGAAGACGCAGTGGCCGGCGATGGGGTAGAGCTGCCAGAGCGTGATGCGCTCCTGCCATCCGGCCTTCAATGGATGTACGGACTGGTAGCCCTCGGTGATTTCGCTCAGATAGCTCATACCGAACAGGTGCAGCATAGCCAGATCCTCCTCGCGATGACCGCCATGTGCCGCCGGGTCGATGAGCACGGCCTCGGACTGCCCGGAATCGGCGGTCCACATCACATTGCCGCTCCACAGATCACCGTGGATGCGCGCCGGCTTGTCGGCCGCGGCGCGGCCCATCAGATCCGGCAGCGCTTCAATCACACGCTCAGTCAACTCGACATCGCGCTTATCCAGCTCGCCACGTTTCACACCAAGGTTGACCATCGGGCGCAGACGTCCATCAGCGAAATAGCTGATCGGGTCGGTCCACTCGCCGGTATCCATTTTCACCGGGTCCTGCAATGGTCCGAAATAGCATGTGCCGTTATATCCGTCAGGCGCAGACCCGAAATACTTGGCACCCGCATCATGCATACGGGCCAGAGCCGCGCCAAAAGCTCGTGCCGCCTGAGGCGTGGGGGACGCGCTACCCACACGTTCGATATCCAGATAATCCTTGCCCCAGCCGTATACCTGCACCACGCGCGGGCCGCCTTGCGCATGAGCCGCTCCCAACCATTCGAGTCCTCGACCCTCGCATTCGAAGAATCCTTCCGGTGCGAATGCCCTGCTTTTGCGATACGTGGCCATAATGCTCCCTTCGTCGCTTACGTACTATATCCACTTTCATTGTAGAAGCCGTGGATGTTACCGATTCTTAGTGTTGTTCTACACCCCCTTGGGTAGGGTGTTCATCGTCATAACACATCAAATACTTAGAAATCACGAGGGGTTATGAATTTTTTCCAAGCGATCATTCTCGGCATCGTTCAGGCGCTGACCGAATATCTCCCGGTGTCCTCCAGCGCGCATATCCGTATTTTCGGCGATTTGATGCTGGGCTCTGATCCCGGTGCGGCGTTTACCGCCATCATCCAAATCGGCACCGAACTTGCGGTGATTCTGTATTTCCGTCACGACATCATCAATATCCTTACTCACTGGTTCAGCTGCCTGTTCGGCAAGAACGGCAAGGATTGGAAGGCCCGCATGGGCCGCGGCGACAATTACGCCACACTCGGCTGGAACATTATCGTCGGCTCGATTCCGATTATTATCCTCGGCTTCACTCTGCAGAACGTCATCGAAACCTCGTTGCGCAACCTGTGGATTACGGTAACCGTGCTGTTGGTATTCGGCATTCTGCTGTGGATGGTGGATGCCAAGGCTCGCCAGAACAAAACCATGAATGATATGACGTATCGTGATGCATTCCTCTTCGGTTTGGGCCAGTCCATGGCGCTGATTCCTGGTGTGTCCCGCTCCGGCGGCACCATCACCGTCGGTCGCGCACTGGGCTACACGCGTGAGGCCGCTGTGCGTCTGAGCTTCCTGATGGCCATCCCCGCGGTGTTCGGCTCAGGTTTGCTCGAAGCCATCAAGGCCGTGAAGAACTACAAAACCGATGCGATGTTCCCCGGCTGGGGGCCGACCCTCGTAGCCATGGTCATCAGCTTCGTACTCGGCTACATCGTGATCATCGGATTCCTGAAGTTCGTATCGAACTTCTCCTATAAGGCCTTCGCCATCTACCGCATCGGTTTGGCTGTGGTCGTCGCCTTGCTGCTGATTGTGGGCGTGCTGCCGGCCATCGATCCCTCCGTGGTGGCTGCGGCATAAGACGGGTCGATAGGCGACTCAATATTAATGGTGCTCCCGCCGGCGGGAGCTGTCAGCGAAGCTGACTGAGGGTGGTCACTGGAATATGCCAGCAGAACCACCCTCAGTCTCGCTACGCGAGCCAGCTCCCG
>NZ_CAUERC010000049.1:0-5536 GCF_959020155.1 uncultured Bifidobacterium sp. | reverse complement strand
CTTCAGTCCCTGGAAGTCAACCTTACCGTTTTCAGGAGTGGTGATAGTCGTAGTACCTGTCTCACCAGCCGTAGCTACACGGTATACAGCGTTCGCGGTCGCACTACCGGCATTGACTTGCACGAAGCTCATAGGGTCGCCGTCCTTAGGTGCGAGTGTGAACTTAGCACCAGGAAGTCGAACAGCTTCAGCAGTATAGTTGTCACCAGTGTACTTATCGACGGTGAAGCCATAAGTGAAGACGCGAACCTTGCTGGGTTCGGACTCACCAAAGCCACCGTTGCTCGGGTCGTTGGAGTACTGAATCGTTGCGGAGTTGGTGTTACCATGACCGCCCACAACAGCATCCTTGCTCAGCGTGGCCGTGTAGGTGACGGTGATCGTCTTGCCGACATTGGCCTGCTGCTTCTTGAATTCATTCATGGCGACAGTAAGAAGCGTTTCGCCGGAGGTCTTAGAAGTAGTGGTGACGCTGTAGTCAGCGCCCTCGGTCAGTGAACTATTCGCACCTTCGACCTTAACGGAATCGACTTGTTTAAAGGTGAGGCCCTTAGACAACGTATCCTTGAAGTTGAAGGTGTAGGCGCTATAGGCGGACATGTCCGGAATGGTGGAAGTCAGGGTGAAGGTCAGGGGATCACCGATCTTCGCGCTGGTGGCGCTCTCACCATTTACCTTCTTGACGACGGTAGGCAGGGCGCCCTTAATGGTGGCATCCACATTGGTGCTACCAACGGAAACTAGCGTGGCGTATTGACTCTTGGTGTCAGCCACGGTCGCGCCCGGCACAGCGACCACGTAGTAGCCGTAGTCGAGACCAGTGAACGTCGCAGTGTACTGACCGCCCGCGGCATTGGAAGATACCGTAGTGGTCTTGTTAGTCTTGATGCTGTTGACCGTGTTCTGCGCCCAGTTCGATGCCTTGGTAGCGAAAGCAGCCAAACCGGTACCATCATTCTTCAGCTTGGCTACGTACTCGTTTGCTTTATCGTTGACGTTCGTGTCGGTAACACCAGTTAGTCCAAGACCATCCTTGAAGAACGACTTCCACTCGTCAGTCAACGTGTAGGAGACAGCCTTGCCGTCACCGCTCACGGTGGCGGAGAACATCTTGTAGGCGTTCACGGTCTTACCGGCGAACTTCGCGTCAGTAGTGCTGACCGTCAGCGTGGCATTATCCGCTGCGTTGGCCGTGGCGACTGTCGTCGCAGCCAATCCAAATACGGTGGCAATCGCCGCGGCGGCAGCGAAAACCTTTTTCATCAGTGATTTCATTACTGTTCTTTTCTCTAGATGGAAATCTTTTCTGTTTGGCAGGTACGGTTTGTCTATGTGGTCGTCACGCGGCATGGGCACCTCGCTTTCGTATACGGCTGGAGCCCGAGCGGACTGTGCCGGATTGAACGCGTTGATTACGCACGTACCAGACCACGCCAGCTCCCATAAGCAGCAAGCCGAACATCAGGAACCACATCGTGCCCGCGCCTCCCGTATCCGGAAGCAACGCCGCATTGGTAACAATGGCCACGCGTTCCTTGGTGTTGTAGGAGACCGATACTTGATATCCGGCCTCCGCGGGCGTGATGGTCTTGGTGGTATCGCCGTCCTTATAGGTCACGGCGGTTTCTTCCACGGTGTACGTGTAGTAACGCACGATGTCCTTGCCGTTGGCATCCTGTCCATCCACGAATGCGACCGGCAGTCCTTGAATCACCTTGCGCCAGGTGTTGCTCCAGGAAGAGGCATCGGAGGAGTCCAACGTCACCGTCCATGGATTCTTCTGCGTCACGGTTGTGCAATCCGCGCCGAAGCATTGAATCGTCTGCGGCGTCACCGTATTGCCACTGTCATCGGTATAGTGCGCGGCGATCTTCAGTTCGACCGACTGCGGCCGTTCGAGGTTGCCGTCCTTCCATACCTTCTGGACGGTCAGGTCAATGGTTCGGCAACCGTCCTTGCCGCACGGGTCCTGGCCGTCGTCCGGTTCGGGGGTGAGTCCGCCGTTGTTGTCGGATACGGGCACGTCAAGCATGAGCACTGCCTTGGCCGGGGACTGGTAGGCATCGAGCTTTGTGCTGCTGCCACCAGCCACAGTCACGGCGTCCTTGATGCCGACCCATGTGGCACCAGTGTCGCCGGATGCACCACTGTGCACAGCGCCGCTGTCGTATGTGTTGACCACGTCGAACAGCTTCACTTCCCAGCGATCGAGTCTGGTGTGCAGCGCATCGTCTGCCGTGTTCTTCCGCGAGAAGATCTTGTTGCCGTCCTGTGCGGAGGTGCGGGCCTCACCGGCGTTCGCGGCCGCCTTGCGGTAGATGCGGTAGGTGTTGTATGCCTTGCCGCCGTTGCCGTCATCGACCGGTCCGAGGATGTCGCTCATGGTGTTGAAGTCCCATACGGACTTGAGTTTGGTGTTCGAGAACGGGTCGACCAGTCCGCTGGCACCGCGGATCGTGTCGGCGTAGACCATGTGGTCGTCTGCCAGCACGCCCTCGTCGTTCAGTCCGGCGAAGCCGCCCGTGTAGCCTGTGGAAAGATCCTTCACACCGTCGGTATCCTGAGTTGCCCCTCCGCCGAACACGTCATAGCCATTGGCGATGCCCGTTACGGTGGACTGTTCCACGCGAGTACGGTTGCCCTTGATGAGCTGGACGGTCAGGTTGCTGCCCGACCCATCCATATCAATGCCGTCTTTGCTGCAAGGCAGTTTGATGACACTATCGCCGATGGTGACAATCGCCACGTCGGTCTGCTGCTGGTTTTCATCACCATCCTTGGACAGGGCGACGCTCACCTTCAGTCCGAACAGGTTCACGTACAGCACGTCGCCTTCCGAAAGCACCTTGAGATCGAATACCTTGCCGAAGATGGCCGGGAACCACTTGCCTAAATCGATGACGCCGACCTGTTCCGCCTTGTCGAGGTACAGGAGCTTGACCAGCGCGTTCACCACTCGCAGCAGCAGTTCCACAAGTACAGAGTTGACCTTCGCGTCAACCAAATAGGCACGGCTGGTTTCACCGACGAATCCGCCGGCAATCTCACCGCTAGTGACCTTCTTGAGATTGTCAGACGCGCAGCCCTTCACCCTGGCCAAATCCACGTATCCGACAAAACCACCTGCGACCTCGCGTCCGGTAGCCTTGTCGGTGGCTTTGCCGTAATTGTCGCCATGGTGTGTGGCGGTGACGGTATAACCGTCCGGGATGCCGGTGACGCGCGAATCGCCAACGTGCGAGCCCCAGATGTCAAGTACGCCGGCCGTGGCACCAAGCAGATTGAGCGCATCCGTGCCGAGTTGTGCATTGTCGGCGGCGACCGTGCCGGATTTGCCAAGATGCCCGATGAAGCCGCCCACGTAGTTCACGCCGGTCACACTGTTGAGGTTGGTGACCGCGGACTGCTTGACAGAGCCATTGATCAGTCCACCGCCGAAGCCACCGGCCGCACCGGTGTAACGCTTCGAGTCAAGCATGCCCTTTGTGGTGGAATCATGGGCGACAATCTGGATGCCGTCGCTCACACCGTTGACCTGACCGTCATAGATGAAGGTGCGGAATGCTTCGAGCACGCCCACGTTGCCGACCTTGAGCAGTTTGAGCAGCAGGTTGGTATCCTGCTTATCGCCGGCCTCGCCACCGCCGACGGAAGCGACGCTGGATACATCAGCAAGACCAAAGAAGCCACCGGCGTATTGCCCGCCTTCGACAGCGCGCAGCCCGTTAACAGTAAGAGAAGCCGGGTCATTGTTCGGATCCGCTTCACTGCCGGTGCCTTTGGCGGAATCCTTGTCACCGAGGATCGAGGCCTGCAACGAACCAGCGAAACCGCCGGCGTTCAGGGCATACTTGGTTGTGGTATTACCCTTATCGTCCTTGCTCTCATATGCGCCGTCGACCGTGTATCCCCATGCCGGGTCATCCGAGCTCACATGCGCACCGCGAATCGTCGTAACCGTGGCCTGCAATACGCTGACCAGACTTGCCGGGTTCGATACCAGCGAGTCGAGGATTCCTTGCAGGAATCCCTCGGACGCATTGGTGTCCACATCCGCAACCGCACCGGCAGTGGCCACGCCGATAAATCCGCCGACATTGTTGCGCCCTTCCACCTTGCGCAGGTTGGAAACGTTGGCGCCGGCAGCGGTGACACCCTCGACAAGCTTCTGGCCGCTCTGGTCGAGATCGCCCCAGACCTGGCCACCGACCGCGAGACCGGCATAGCCTCCGGCATTACCGGTACCGTGCGTGATGTCTTCACCGGTGGCCACGACCTTCATACCCTTGCGGTAGCCGGCCACGCTCGAAGATTTGACGACGGGCACAAATACCTGTGCCACGTCGAGCATCTGTCCCAAATCAAGTTTGATGCCTTTGTCGCCGAATAGTTGGATAGAGCCGAACGAGGATGCCGAGCCGGATTCCATCGTGCCTGCATAACCGCCTGCCGCACGCATGGCAGAGACGGTCTTGACATCCATCGACTGGCCATCGGTGATCGTGCCGGTGCGCATCAGGCCGACGTGTCCGCCGGCGACGCCGGAATCATGCAGGTTCGCGCCGGTCCGATACTCCGCACGTCCTGCGACGACGTTGAATCCGAAGATGTAGGATTCGAGGAACTTGTCCAGGGAATCCTGGTCGGTAACAGAGCCCGCACCATCAGCCGTGGTCACATCGGTGAATTCCTTGCCATACGCACCGTACTTGCCGATGTTGTCGACCCACGTCTTCCACTGGTCGTAGCTCATATTGCGCAGCGGACCAGTGACCTTCGAGTGCTCCTCGGTCGGGTAGACCACGGACAGCACGCCAGCGAGGTTGCCGGCCTTGATGAGACCGCCAAGCAAGGAGAGCGAACCGCCTTGAGCGGTATCGGCCGCCTCCATGAAGCCGGTGTAACCGCCGGCGATTTCGGCACCGTATACGCTGCGGATGCGCGCGGCGTAGGCTACGCGCTGCGGCCCGTTGTATTTGCCGTCGGTATTCTCCTGCTTCCACGCTGCTGTGTTGTTGCCCCAGATATGACCGCCGCGGTTACGACCCGCATAGCCGCCGGCCATGCCGCGGCGTGTGGTCGTATCCGATGCCGCCTGGGCACGCACCGCGCCGCCGCACACTGTGGCATCGGTCGAGCTGTTGCGAATCGTCGGTACGAAGTCCTGCACGAGCGAGAGCAGGTTGTCGAGGTTGACGAGCTTCTTGAGCACGCTGCCGTCGCCGAGTACGTTTGCCACGGCTCCCGGCTGCATGGTGCCCACGTAGCCGCCGGCCGAAACCTGGCCGATGATGTATACGAACTCATGAGAGCTCGAGTCCTGGATATGGCCGCCTTCGATGTCTCCGGCGAAGCCGCCGGCCATACCCAGTGGATCGGGCTTGTTGTTGGCGTTCCTATGGTCTGCCGTGCTGGCCAGAACGGAGTATCCGCCGATGCCGCCGGTCACATCGGAGTGTTCAATCGTCGAGACGACGACATCCAGCACACTGAGTACATCGTTGAGATTGACGTTCTGGCCGAGCAGGCTCAGGCC
>NZ_CAUERC010000048.1:0-6514 GCF_959020155.1 uncultured Bifidobacterium sp. | reverse complement strand
GCGATGATGGCGTTGATCTTGTTGGTGGACTTGTAGCACTTCTCGGCGATGGCCAGCAGCATGTTCGCATCGGTGGCGAAGTAGATGCCGATGACGTGGTCGTTGTGGAAGCACTTGTTCAGCAGGACGGAGGTGACACCCGGATCCTGGTGGGAGAAGCCGTTGTGGTCCTGACGCCAAACATGGGAGGAGACCAGCAGGTTCATGGAGGCGATCGGCTTGCGCCACGGAATCTCGCGGACGGTAGCCTCAAGCCACTTGGCGTGCTGGTTCAGCATGGAGTCGATCACGTGGACGAAGGACTCGTAGGAGCTCCAGATGCCGTGACGACCGGTCAGCAGGTAGGCCTCGAGGAAGCCTTCCATCTGGTGCTCGGACAGCTGCTCAACGACCTGGCCGGAGACGTGCATGTGCTCGTCGACCTCGTCGGAGATGTAGCCGGCATCCCACTGCTTGTTGGTGACTTCGTAGGAAGCCTGCAGACGGTTGGAAGCGGTCTCATCCGGTCCGAAGATGCGGAAGTCGCGCGGGTTGTTCTTGATGATGTCGCGAGTGTAGGCACCCAGGGTACGGGTGGCCTCGAGCTGGCCCCAGCCGTGGCCGTACTCAGCCACTTCCTTGACCTCGTAGTCCTCGAGGTTCGGCAGCTTCAGGTCGTTGCGGATCACACCACCGTTGGCGTTCGGGTTGGCACCGATACGCAGCTCGCCCTTCGGCATGAAGGCAAGGACGTCGTCCTTGACAGCACCGTTGGCGTCGAACAGCTCTTCCGGCTTGTAGGACTCGAGCCAGTTCTTGAGAACCTCGAAGTGGGCCTCGGTGTCGCGGGCGGAAGCCAGCGGCACCTGGTGGGAACGCCAGGAGCCCTCGGTCTTCTTGCCGTCGATGTACTTCGGGCAGGTCCAGCCCTTCGGGGTGCGGAAGATCAGCATCGGGTAGAACGGACGGTGCACGTTGTCGGTCTGAGCGGTGGCCTTGATGTCGCAGATCTCGTCCCAGATGGTCTCCCACAGCTCGGCGAAGCGACGGTGGATGGACATGTGGTCCTCATCATCGAAGCCAGCGACGAACTCGTAGGGCTCGTAACCCATGCCGTGGAAGAACTCGTGGAGCTCTTCGTCGGAGATGCGGGACAGGATGGTCGGGTTGGCGATCTTGTAGCCGTTGAGGTGCAGGATCGGCAGCACGATACCGTCGGTGCGCGGGTTCACGAGCTTGTTGGACTGCCAGCCGGTAGCCAGCGGGCCGGTCTCAGCCTCGCCGTCGCCGACGATGGCCGGGACAAACAGGCTCGGGTTGTCCATGATGGCGCCGTAAGCGTGGGACAGAGCGTAACCCAGCTCACCACCCTCGTGGATGGAGCCCGGGGTCTCCGGAGCGAAGTGGGACGGAATGCCGCCCGGGTAAGAGAACTGACGGAAGAACTTCTGCAGACCAGCTTCGTCCTTGGTGATCTTCGGGAAGGTCTCGGTGTAGGTGCCGTCCAGGTAGGACTGGGAGGTACCGGCCGGGCCACCGTGGCCCGGGCCCATGATGATCACGGTGTTCTGGCCGTGGTCAGCAATGAAACGGTTGATGTGGCCGATGAGGAAGTTCAGGCCAGGGGTAGTGCCCCAGTGGCCCACCAGACGGTGCTTCACATCTTCGCGGGTGAAGGGCTCCTTCATCAGCGGGTTGGAACGCAGATAAATCTGGCCGATGGAAAGGTAGTTGGCAACGCGCCAGTACTTGTCAACGCCTTCGAGGGCTTCCTCGGAAACCGGAGCGTTGAGCTTCTTCCAAGGGGTGCCAATAACAGGACTCGTCATGTGTACTCCTGTACTCCTGCACGTGATCGTGCGATTGATTATTTCTGTTCGGTCACGGTCCCTGACCCTTGCGGTGCCAAGGTTTTCCGTTCCCAATCAATCGTCATGGTACGAGGACAACGCGACTTTTGAACGATTTCTTGCGGGTGTGTTCGAAATTGTTGCGGATATTTCAGTATTTGTGCGGTTCGACTGACCGTTTGTCAACATTAGTTTTTTCAACATACTTTTTCAAAACAGCGGAAGCATGCGGAAATCCAGCATTTGGCTAGAACAGCGCACGTTCGATTTCCCATGTTCGAAATCGGCGTGTTGTCCGTCTACAGGCATGTAGTTTGTTCGATTTGCGCACATAGTCTCTGCGTGTCGGCCTTGTCGCCTTGACCAGTGATAATCAGGGGTGTTCAGCCCACGTAAAATTCCAATGAACGTTAGGGGAATATCAATGGCAAACGGTCCTGTGCTTGTCGTCGACTTCGGCGCCCAGTACGCCCAGCTCATCGCCCGCCGCGTGCGCGAAGCAGGCGTGTACTCCGAGCTGGTCCCTCATTCCATGCCGGTCGACGAGATCCTGGCCAAGGATCCGAAGGCGATTATTCTGTCTGGCGGCCCGGCCTCCGTGTTCGAGCCCGGCGCGCCGACCATAGACACCAAGGTATTCGAATCCGGTGTTCCGGTGCTTGGTATCTGCTACGGCTTCCAGGTCATGGCCTATGAGCTCGGCGGCAAGGTGGATAAGGCCGCGCTCGGCGAATACGGCAAGACCTCAGCCACCATCGACGACGCCGCCGGCATCCTCGCCGACTCCCCCGCCGAGCAGACCACGTGGATGAGCCACGGTGTGGCGGTCGAACAGGCCCCGGCCGGCTTCGAAGTGCTGGCCCACACCGAAGGCGCGCCCGTGGCCGCCATGGCGGACGAATCCCGCAAGCTCTATGGTGTGCAGTGGCACCCGGAAGTCAAGCACTCCCCGCTTGGCCAGAAGCTTATCGAAAACTTCCTGCACCGTTGCGCCGCGCTGCCCAACGACTGGGATGCCTCCTCGATTATCGAGGATCAAGTCAAGAAGATCCGCGAGCAGGTCGGCGACGCCGAGGTGATCTGCGGCCTGTCCGGCGGCGTTGATTCCGCCGTGGCCGCCGCTCTGGTACACAAGGCCATCGGCGACCAGCTCACCTGCGTGTTCGTGGACCACGGCCTGCTGCGCAAGGGCGAAGTCGAGCAGGTCAAGCACGACTTCGTCGCCGCGACCGGCATCCGCCTCATCACCGTCGACGCCGCCGACGACTTCCTCGACGCCCTCGCAGGCGTCTCCGAACCGGAGCGCAAGCGCAAGATCATCGGCGAGAAGTTCATCCGCACCTTCGAGAAGGCCCAGCGCCAGGTCCTCGAAGAGGCCGGCGCCCGCGGCAAGGAGGTCAAGTTCCTCGTGCAGGGCACGCTCTACCCCGACGTCGTCGAATCCGGCGGCGGCGACGGCGCGGCCAACATCAAGAGCCACCACAACGTCGGCGGCCTGCCCGAGGACATCAAGTTCCAGCTCATCGAACCGCTGCGCACTCTGTTCAAGGATGAGGTGCGCGCCATCGGCACCGAGCTCGGTCTGCCCGACGAAATCGTCTGGCGTCAGCCCTTCCCGGGCCCGGGTCTGGGCATCCGCATCATCGGCGAGATCACCAAGGAGCGCCTCGACCTGCTGCGCGAGGCCGACGCCATCGCCCGCGAGGAACTCTCCAAGGCCGGTCTCGACCGCGACATCTGGCAGTGCCCGGTCGTGCTTCTGGCTGACGTTCACTCTGTCGGCGTCCAAGGCGACGAGCGCACCTACGGCTCGCCGATCGTCCTGCGCCCGGTCAGCTCGGAAGACGCCATGACCGCCGACTGGTCCCGTGTCCCCTACGATGTGCTCGCCACGATCTCCACGCGCATCACCAACGAATGCCGCCAGATCAACCGCGTCGTCCTCGATTGCACCTCCAAGCCGCCGGCGACCATCGAATGGGAGTAAGCCGATAGGGCTTTGACCTGCTCTTTTGAGTGCCGTGGTGTACCGCTGAGTTTCGTTTCGTACGAGAGTCATGGCAAAACCGCCAGCGACGGCAGTGAGTAAAAACGATTTCCTAGCCTCCGTTCCCTCGTTGGAACGGAGGCTTTTTCTTTGCCGTTTTACTCCCTTTCACCTGCGATTTCGCCATTTACTCCCCGTGTTTCAAGACAACAAGGCACGGGGAGGTATTCGAGGGAATGGGAGTAAGGATTTATCCCAAGTGAGTTGACGCGCGGTTTTTGTCCCCGAGGGCGAAACGGGGCCGTTTCGGGGCCCGTGAAACTCAAATCGAACTCAACGGGCATTTTTTGCTGGGCGTTCCAATGTTCCCGTTCCGTGGGATACCCTGATTCTCTCTGTGGTACTGTTTGTGGTGTTTCCTCTGGCTGGCGGTATGCTGACCCGTTCGGCTGTCATCAAGCGGAAGGGGCAGTGTACTTTGAGGAGACTTTCATCCATATGTTTGACAGTGTAACTACTATTGGCTTATTGCTGACGCTGGTGATGATTTTCTCGTTCCAAGGCAATACCATTCTGGAAAAACCTCTGCACATTGTTTTGATTGCGGTACCGCTGATTTTACAGACCTTCCTGATTTTTGCGATTGCGTATATCGCTTGCCGGGTTTTGAAGCTGCCCTACAAGATTGCTGCTCCCGCCGGAATGATTTGTGCTTCCAACTTCTTTGAACTGGCTGTTGCTGTTGCAATCGCCTTGTTTGGAACGACTTCCCCTGCGGCACTGGCAACGACTGTGGGTGTGCTGACAGAAGTTCCCGTGATGCTGTTCCTTGTAAAAAAACGCAAATAAAACGAAAGACTGGTTCAAATATGAGTAAGAAAAAGGTGGCATTTATCTGCGTCCATAATTCCTGCCGCAGTCAGATTGCCGAGGCCTTGGGAAAGCACTTGGCTTCCGATGTGTTTGAAAGCTATTCCGCAGGAACGGAAACAAAACCGCAAATCAATCAGGATGCTGTCCGCATTATGAAAGAACTGTACGGGATTGACATGGAGAAAACCCAGTATTCCAAACTGATCTCGGATATTCCTGCCCCTGATATTGCAATCTCCATGGGGTGCAATGTGGGCTGTCCTTTCATTGGTAGAGCATTTGACGATAACTGGGGATTAGAAGATCCGACCGGAAGCGAAGATCAAGTCTTTGTCGAGATCATTCGAGAGATTGGAAAACGGATTCTACAGTTGAAGCAGTCCCTTATTTGATTGAAATAGCACTCTGCTTGTGGTATAATACAGATGATCCAAACCATTGCTTTTCTGCTGATAACATTGGGCTTGATAATCTTTTGATAACAGGAGTCCGACAACGCCGTATAAGTTGGATAATTGGTATCAAATTGAGCAACTAAGAGTCAAATCCCCTAAACAGTATTGTTTAGAACCAGTTTTACTTTGGCGAGTGGGAGTAAACTGGAGCGGATTTTGCGCAATCGAAATTCCGTCCGTAGAGTGTCGCAGTGTGCCGCCACGTACGAAAAAGCGTAAAGCCACCTGTGATTTTGGGTGAGTAAAAACTATTGAGACCCTCTGGAAACAACGTTTTCAGGGGGTCTCTTTATGCCTTTTGACCTGCAGTTTCAGTCATTTTTACTCTAAAAGCGCGTACACCACGGACATGGCGACACGCAGCGGACGAAGAGTAAAGGATTTTTCGGAGAGTGAACTGTCCCAGTAGTTTGTCCCACCACCCCAAAAACGCCCCTGAAACTCAAGTGAAACTCAATAGGAACGCAAGGGCGTCATCGTGCGAGCACCGCAGCCTGAGCCGCCGATACCAGGCTCGTTTGCGACGCCGTCGCTGCTTGCCTGGATCGTCAACGGCAAGTACGTCATGTCGCTGCCGCTCTACCGCATAGAGACAGACCTCAAGGCGTGCGGCGCGACGATATCGCGCCAGGACATGGCGAACTGGATGATGAACGTGCACGCGCGCTGGCTGGCGAAGGTCCATGAGAGAATGAAGGTCGAGCTGCTGTCGCATGTCAGGATTCATGCCGATGAGACCACGGTTCAGGTCCTGAAAGAGCCGAACCGCGAGGCGAAGAAGAAATCGAGGATGTGGCTGTTCTGCTCGGCGCGCTGCAACGTGCCCGTGTATGTATTCGAATACCACGAGACCCGCAGGAAGGGCGTTGCCCAGGAGTTTCTTGCGGGCTGGTCCGGCACGCTTACCGCCAACGGCTACAAACCCTACTTCAATCTCGGCAACCCCAACATCGCCAACACGGCGTGCCTCGTCCACGTGCGCCGCTACTTCGCCCAAATCGTGAAGATCGCCGGCGGCGACGCCAAGGCGGCGTCTGCGGCCAGCGTTGCGCTCGAGGCAAGGCGCAGGATCGACGCCATGTTCAAGGTCGACTCCAAGTTCGACGACATGGAGCCGGGCGGCAGGAAGGCCGCCCGCGACGCGGAGCTCCGCCCGCTCATGGAGGACTTCGGGGGATGGGCGCGGGCCCAGCTTCCCCTAGCCTCGCCGAAGCTGGCGCCGCACCGTGCGCTGCAGTACGCTGTGGAGTTCTGGCCCTACGTCATGAACGTGCTCGAAGACGGGGCACCTGGAGCTCTCGAACAACGTCGCCGAGCAGGCCCAGCGAATCTTCGTCGTAGGGCGCAAGAACTGGCTCTTCAGCGATGCG
>NZ_CAUERC010000047.1:0-6762 GCF_959020155.1 uncultured Bifidobacterium sp. | reverse complement strand
GAATCGTTCGCATTGCCTTTTAGATTATGGAGGCTGCACAAATGTCTAGTGTAACCGAAGTCGCTGTGCCGACTTCTGATTTTGATGGTAACGCCCCCGCGAATGGTTCGCGGGACATGGCGTCTACATTTTCCGAATCTTTGTATTGGCGACGTTCTGCCCGGCGCTACGAGCTGCTGGGACTTGTCTCCTGGATGCTGGCCGCGTTGTCGTGCGTGGTTTTTCTGGCGATTCTGCTTGCCGCGAGGAATCTGCTTCTGCCGGGATTCGCTTTGGTGCCGGTGGCCTGCGGCCTGGCTTGTGTGGGTTGCTGGTGCGACCGTAACTCGCGCGATGCCTGGGATTTCGCTTTCTGGTCCCTTCACGCGGAGGTGAGGCAATGACCATGACCGTTGGCGCGCGTTCCCTCGATAACGAGGAGCGCTCGAATTTCCGGGACTACATGTCCCTGTTGTCCCTGTCCGTGGATGCGTCGATGACCGTGAGGGAGGTCATGGCGGTCGCCTATCTGATCGGCCGGCATGACGCGCTTCGTGACGTGCGGAACGCTTCGTCGCCGGCTCGGACGGTGAACCGTCGTCTGATCCATGGCGGTCCGTCGGATTGCGTGTTCAACCGCGGCTACGAGGCCGGTGCGGGCATGGTGTCCGACGAGATCGACGCGTTGATGCGCGACGTGGAGGCCCTCAGCGGCGATGACGCGGTGTTCTCGATGCTCAGGCATCCTTCGGTGAGCGGGGGTGATGAGTGGTGGAATTGGTGATCCTGCTGTTCGTGGTGCTTGCGGTGGCCTGTTTCGGCCTGTTGCTGCCGTTCCTGCGTCTGGCAGTCGGCATCGTGCTTCTTGTGGTCCGTCTGCTGGCCTCCCTCGCGCGATCGATGGGGGCGGGCCGATGATGCGCCTCATACTCGTGATCGCCGTCGTTTTCGTTTTCGCCGCGTCCTGTCTGATGACGTTCGCCCTGTGCCGCGCGGCCACGCGCCGCGACATGCTTGAGGCCCGTTGGCGTGAGGAGTCGGCCGGTTCCGTGAGTGAGGAGAGCCATGAGAGCGCATGAAACGCTTGAGCGTGCCGGTCGTCATGGCGGCTTCCCGCCCCATGGGTTCGCTTCGGGCCTGTTGGCGGCCTGCCCGTCGGACGGCAGCCACGACTTCTACCTGTCGATGATGCTCGACGTTCCCGTGCCGCGCGTGCCCATGCTGCGCGCACGTCTGCAAGACTCCCGCCGAGGGGGTGCCGAATGAGCGTGAACGCGGTCGATTGGGCGCTCAGGTTCGCGCCCGTGGACGCCAGGCACAACGGTGCCGCGCGCGTGCTGATGTGTCTGGCGAACGTGGCCGACGACGAGGGGCGCAACGCGCATCCGACGCACAGGAAGCTGGCCGCGTGGTGCAAGTGCAGCGTGAGCACGGTCAAACGCCACCTGTCATGGCTGGAAGCGAACGGGCTGATCCGTCGCGGCGACCAACGCCAGGCCGGGCATTTCAGCGAGTGGCACCGGCCCGTCGTGTGGGATCTGTGCCTGGGGAACCGTCTGGAGCTCGATTCCGACTTCTTCGACTCGAACGACATCGACTCGACCCGAGGCGGACGGCCTTCCACGGAAAACAGGGCGAGGGGAAACCCCGGCTCACATGTGGACCGTGGTTATGTCGACGGGGACACGGGAAAACCCCAGCTCACGGGTGAACCACGGTTCACAGCTGTGACCCCACCCCCAGCTCACCTGGTGAGCCACAGTACGTCCCTAGTACGTAATAACCCCTCTGCCCCTACGGGGCATCTCCCCGCAAGCGGAGAGACCTCCCCGGACGATGACGGAATCCGCGAGGACGGTTCATGGGCCGACGCCGCCGGAGCCGAACCCCCAAGCAGCGAATCCGCCGGGGCTGGTTCCGACGCGGAGGCGGTGTGCCGCACGATGGCGGACGGGCTGCGCGCCATGCCGCCGATGCCGGTGCCCGAACCGTTGGCCCGGCCCGGCAAACGCGAACTCGACGCCGCCCGACGGCTGATCGCCCGCCACGGCATGCCACTGGTGCTGGCCGTGGCCGAATGGGTGTCGCTGCCGCCTTCCAAGACCGACAAGGGCGACGCTTCCGGCAAACCGTATGACGGTTTCTGGCGTCGCACGCTCACCGGCCCCCGCTCCCTCGCACGGCACTGGGACCAGGTATGCCTCCAGATGGCCGACGACCCCCACGGGCGTCGCCTGCTCGCCGGACACGGCGTCATCGCCGACAAGGGCGAAACGGCGCAGCCGCCGAGCGCGGAATCCACGCCGAAGGTGCCGAACTACGGCATCCCCGACAACCTGGACCGGCGCGTGTGGAAACTGCTCGACCCTTACGACTTCGATGCGGGCAATGACGGGTTCGAGGCACCGCGCACCCTGCGCCGGCTGTTGAAGCGCGTCCCCGCGAACGATGCCGAAGGCGAACGCAATGCCGTGCTGGAGGCATTGCGGGCGGGCCGCGCCTTCCTGGACGCGGAATCCAGGGAGGAGGACGACGGCTTCGGGCGGCGGAAGCCGGCCGAGACCGGGCCGGCATCCGTCCGTTTCGGCTTCATCGGCGGCCGTGGGCCGAAGGAGGTGCCGGCATGTTCCTGAAAGGCGAATGCGCGGATTTCCCCGACTCGTGGTCGGACCGCATGTGGGGGCCCGACGACCTTCCCAACCAGCGAACCCAATACGATCTGCGCCGCGCGGCGGTGCGGATCTGCGAGGCCTGCCCGGTCAGGGCCGAATGCCTCGCGTTCGGCATCATGGTCCGGGACCAGTACGGCATCTACGGCGGACTGCCCCTGCGCGCCCGACGCCAGGTGCTGAAGACCGCGCAGGAGGCCGGATTCCGGTTCGACCCCGACGACCCGACCGCCGAACGGCGGCTCGCCCGGTACATCCGCGAGAACCCAGAGATCGTGGCGGCGGCACGCGAACGCGAATGCAAACGCCGCAAGACCGAGCAGCGCAACGCACGCCAGCAACGATGGCGCGCCACCACACGCTCGACCGGCAAGGCGAAGGCCCCGGCCGCCGCCACACAGGAACCGATGCAGGACACCCTCTTCTGAAGACAATCCGATACAGATAACCGGTCCGCCCCCATAAGGACGAACCATTCCGGAAACCCGTATACGCGGCAAACCGTGGAACCGTGCACCCGTGGACACGGGAAGCCGGAAACCCGAATGAAAGGAACAATCCCAATGACCACGAACACGAAAACGGTGGCCTTCGTCAACCTCAAGGGCGGGGTCGGCAAGACCACCAGCGCCATCGGCACCGCCGAAGCACTCGCCCGACTGGGCCATACCGTGACGGTGCGCGACGCCGACCCGTCCGGCGCGGCGACCCTGTGGGCGCACAAGGCCCTATCGGCCGGCCGCCCACTGCCCTTCGGAGTGGAGGTCGTCAACCGGTTCACCGTCGCCGCGCCCGCCGAGGAGGAATGGGTGCTGATCGACACGCCTCCCTTGCAGACCGATCTGGTGGAGGCGGCGGTGGACGCGGCCGACCTCGTGCTGCTCGTCACCACCACCGGCCCCATCGACCTGGAACGCATGCTGGAGACCATCCGGCAGATCAACAAGCCCTCCTCGGTGCTGCTGACCCAGACCCGCTACGGCACGCGCAGCCTCAGGCACGCCGAGGAGTTCCTGGCCGAGAACGGACTGGCCCATTGCAGGGAGACCATCCCGTACAAGGAGGCCATGCGTCTCGCGCCGGACGAGGGCCGGTTCCCGTCCGCCTCGGGCTACGGGCTTATCGCCAAGGAACTCAGCGACGCATTCAACGCCTGACACCCGCAGAACCGAAAACCCGTGTCCACGCAAACCCGTGGACACGGGGACACGGAAAGGAACAACATCATGGAGATCAACAAGCCGATGACCACGAAGAACATGCTGGCATCGACCCTCACCGACTACAAGAAACCGGTCAAGCTGCCCAAGATCACGGTGGAGCTCGACCCCATGCTCAAGAAACGGTTCAAGGCCGAGGCCGTGCGACGCGGCACCACCATCCGCGACATGCTCACGGCATGGATCGAACGCGACTGCCCTCCCCTCGACGCGGCGGATGCAAGGGCCGAGGCGAAGCAAGACGGAAGAAGGAGTGGATGATGACGGATGACATCGAGGAGCGGGCCGCACTGGCCCGTCGCGGGATCATGGACCATTCGGATTGCGAGGAGTGCACGGAGGACTGGACGTTCCTGATGCGTCAGGGACGACGGGAGTTCCCGTTGGGATTACGCACGGTGCTCGCGTGCCTCGCGTTCGCCGAACGCGAGGGCGCGGTGCCCGAGCTGCCGGCGGATTGGTGGGTTAGAATCAACAGGAGGTATCGATGACGACGATGCGCGGCGAGGGGGGCCGACTATGGATGCGTTCAAGGCATGGCCGGGAAGGGCGGAAAGCATCGTGATCAGCCAGGAGTCATACATGAGGTGCACCGGCGGCGTGGCCCCGTGGCGTCGTGACGGCGACAAGGGGCCGTCCTACTACGCGGTGTGCCCACTGTGCGACAATCCCATCCAGATCGTCGGCCTGTTCCGCCGGCAGGAGGAAAGCCGTGCGCGCCGGCCCTACGGGCGACACCACCGGGGCGACGTGCCGGGCCTGTGCCGCTACGACGAGGACGCCTACCTGCACTGCCCGTATGCGGATCCGAACCATCGGACGGACACCCGAGCGAGACGTCATCCGAAGGACCAGACCGGGCGGGCCCTGTATGGTCTCATGCGCGGTGAGTTCGACCGGGTGTCGCTGGCGTGGGAACGGTTCTCCGGCATCCATCTGGGGCCGGGGGCCGCCCGTGACATGCTTCGCAAATGGCGGGACGACCAAGGATGGCGCTACTACGACGCGACCTACGGCAATCTGCCGCAGATGCTGTTCTTCGCGGCCGGCGGACAGAACCTGGTCAAACGCTACATCGTGCCGGACAGCCCGTTGCACGAACGGCTGAAAGGCGTGCCGCAGGTGAGATTCACACCGACGCGCTCCCGGTACGTGCAGGTGGACAAGGCCGGGCCGGGGTTCCTTACTCTGGATTTCCTGCTGTACGCCCGGCGCATCGAATGGGACGGACAGCACATGAACGAGACGTTCAGGCTACGCGGCCTGCTGGGCCGCGATGACGGGCAACAGGCCTTCGATGACCTGACCCTCGACGTCGATCAGGACTGGCTCCCCCACACAGCGGACGCCCAACCCGGCCGCGACGAGCGGCTACTCGACATCGCGCGGGAAACGCTGCAATCCAACGCGGGTATCCCGGCAGATCAATAAAGCGTTATCAATGCAAGGAGAACAATGATGAACGAGAACGACAAGACGGAAATCCTCGAACCCGTCGAAACACCCGCCGAGAACATCACAGAGCCAAGCAAGGATGGAAGCAGGCGTCCGAAGTGGCTGCCGCCCCTGATCGCGGCCGTCTGCGCGGTGATTCTGGTCGCGGCCGGCATCATCGGCTGGAACGCTTACAGCGGCGCGAAGCTCGCCGAGGCCAAGGAGGCGTGCGCCGCCGCCGCCGACACCGTGCGCAACAATGCCAACGAATACAACGCGCTGCTCAACGGCGATGCCGCCGATGCCGCCGCCGTCAAGGCCGAACAGGTCAAGGACTCGAAGACCGTCGAATCCCTGGGCAAGGAGCTCAAGGCCATGGCACCCGAATACGAGGGCTGCGTGGCCGAAGACGCGCAAGGACTGGATGCCGCCACCGTGAAGCTCAATGAACAGGCCGACTGGTACGAGACCCACGAGAAGAGCCTATCGAAGGCGGTGAGGGCCGTCGCCGAATCCAAGGCCGCGAAGACCCTGGAAACCGCGAAAACGAATCTGACGGCGAAGCTGGACGAGGCGTCGAAGCTGCTCGCGGATTCGGACGGCAAGGTCGCGGACAACGCCACCCGCGACGCATTGTCGAACGCCATCGACGCGGCGAACGGGCTGAAGGACGGGAACGATCCGGCGAAGATCGACGGGGCGCGCAAGACGGTGGAGGATGCCATCAACGGCGTGAACGCGAGCGTCCAGGCAAAGACGGACGCGGATGCGCAAGCCGCCGCAGCGGCCGCCCAGGCTCAGGCGCAGGCCCAATCCGCCTACAACGGCGGCTCCTCCTACTCCGGCGGCGCGTACAGGCGCACGGAAGGCTCCGCTTCCGGCTCCAACACATACCGTGGCACCACATCGGGCGGCACCGGCTCCGGCTCCACGTCCGGCTCCGGCCCGGCCGGCGGCTCCGCCCCCAGCGGACCAATCAGCGGAGGACACGGATGTACTACTGATTGTCCTCCACCATCAAGCGACGGTCTGATTCATCATTAACGACTATCAATAAAGTCCATAAGGGTCTTGCTCGAATTTCGGGCAAGACCCTTTTTATTTCCAAGTTCTCTTTTCCCTGTGAACCTGTGCCCCCGCATTCCCGTGTACCCGTATTGCCGGGAAATACTTCCGGATTTTTGTAGACGCCATGCTCCGTGGTTCGGCGTGTCGTCTGTGAGGCTTGTTGGTGGCTGCCGGGCCAACCGGTGGCTACCTCCCGTTATTCCTGCGGTCGGAAGCCCCGCCACCCTTTGAAAAAAGAGGCGGCGGGGCCTTGACCGGAAAGTTTGAGGGGAGGGGATGAACAGACAAGGTTAATGGAGGTTCATTTACATGAACTTTGGCAGGAAGATGATGAAGGCCGGTGTCGCGGCGGTGGCTGCGATCGCCACGCTTGGTGCCGGCGGCGTCGTCGC
>NZ_CAUERC010000046.1:0-8104 GCF_959020155.1 uncultured Bifidobacterium sp. | reverse complement strand
CAAACACGCTCTTGAGTTCTCAAACCACCACCACTCACCCACCTCGCAGCCCTCCTGAAGGAGAACCACTCGCCGAGCGGCAGCAAGGGAATAACTTACACGCATTCGCGGACTCGCGCAAACCGGGCACGAAAAAACACGCCAGAATCGTTGAAACGACGGCGTTCCATCGGCGTGTCGAAATCAGCTTGAATCACGCCGTTACCATCAGGATACGCCGGCTTTTTATGGGGCTCACGTAACGAAATCAGATGTTCACCGGCGTGTCGCAACAATTTATTCCACGTTCAACTCCCCTCAGTCCGATCACGCGGACGGCTCACCCGCAAAAAGCTCTCGTCCTTATGGCTCGACTATCGTCTCGCCTTCGTCTAAAAAAACAGTCCACCGGACTGTTTTTTTAGACGCCTCAGCATCAAAGAGGGGAGCCAAAGGGGGATTAGAAGGTCAGGCGCATCTGATGCCAGACCACGTCACCGTGAGTGGACTCCGAAATGCCCTCGTCCTCATACCCAAATTGCGCATAGAATCCGACCAGCCGATCTTTGCAGGTGAGCACCAGGCCTTTACGTCCAGCTGCACGAGTGTCTTCAATGACTTTCCTCATGAGTGTACTGGCGCAACCGCGATGCTGATACTTCGGCGCAGTATCCACGCCGAAAATCATTTGCCAGTCACCTTGAGGGTTGTGCTGCGCGGCATCCTCGTACATGTCATCGGTCAAGTCGCGCCGATCGGTCGCGAAACCGTTGATGAACGCCATGACGATCTCGCCATCAATCAATAGCCAGAAACATTCCGGATAGGTCTCGATTCGGGCGCGCAGGGACGAGCGGTCGGCGGCCTCGGCGGCCGGGAAGCATTCGGATTCCATGGCGGCCAGCGCGTCCAGATCGTCGATGGTGGCGTGGCGGATTAACTGGGGATCAGAATCAGTCATGTTTTTGTCTTTCTCTTAACACTCCGTTGTGAGCAACTTCCCTCAGTCACGCTTCGCGTGCCAGTCGAGGGGAGCCAGATGGATGTCAGATTACGTGGTATTCGCGTAACAGGGTGGCAATATCGGTGCCGTCGAGTTTCTTGAGCACCTTCTTGACCACGGCCTTTTCAATGAAGTTGAGCTTCATATCGGTGACCGGTGCACCGTCACGCAATTTGACGGTGGCGTTGAGCAGGTTGCGCACGTCATAGACGCTACCCCACACTTCAGGCACGCCGCGGTCCACGCCGAGCAACGTGTAGACAGCTTCCATACCGGTGCGCATCGAGTATTCGGTGGTGAAAATCGTGTCGCGCGGGGTCTCGGCGAACTGGCCAAGGAATGCGAAGTTCACGGCACCATCGGGCACCACGTCCGGGCGGTCGCCGGCCGCGCGCGGCATGAAGAACGCGGTGATGTACGGCATCATGACCGGCACGGTGTTGGCGTGGTGCTTTGCAAGCGCCTCGATCTTGTCGGTCGGCACGCCCATGTGGTAAAGCCACTCCTCGCAAATCTCTTCACCGGTGCATTCGGTCATCGGCTTCTTCACATAGTTGCCGGGCTTGTCCGGGAACAGGCCGTAGACCCATACGCACAGCTGGTCCTTGGGCTGGTCGCGGAACTGCTGCTGGCGGTTCAGGGTCCAACTCATGAGCCAGTTGGAGTCCTGCACGGTGACGATGCCGCCGGTGACGACCTTGCCGGAGAACGGGTCGCGCTTGCAGATCTTCTGGATGTACGGCGGAATCTCGCCGTCCAGGGTGGTGACGGTGGCGCTCATCCACTTGGTGGCATTCGGATCGGAGCAGAACTTCTCCGGATGGCCAAAGCTCGGGTCCTGGTCGGCGATACGCTTCCACATATCCCAGCCGCCGCCGGGCTTCAGGTCTGGGTTCCATGCGGCGGGCGAGTTCTGGGAACCCATGGTGGAGTTCTCCACGCAACCGCCGTTGGTGATGAACACCAGATCGTTCTCGGTCAGGTCGATGGAGGATTTATTACCCTCGTGATCCACGTCGATGCGCACGGCAAGCTTCTTGGTGGGCGTGCTGGCAGGGTTGCGCTTGAAGAAGCCGGAGGTGGCCTGAATCTTCTGGATGGTGTCTTGGCCTACGCCGGTGTGCTCGCGCTTGGGGCCGGCTCCCCCGCCAATCGCGAATTCCACGTTCTCGACCTTGGTGTTGTAGCGGAATTCGACGCCGTGCGATTCCAGATACTTGACCATCGGCAGAATCATCGACTCGTACTGGTTGTAGCGGGTGAAACGCAGCGCGGAAAAGTCCGGCAGGCCTCCGATGTGATGAATGTAGCGCTTGATGTACAGCTTCATTTCCAGCGCGGAGTGCCAGTTTTCGAAGGCGAACATGGTGCGCCAGTACAGCCAGAAGTTGGAGTTCAGCACCTCATCATCGAAGAAATCGGTGATCGGCTTGTCATACAGGTCTTCGTCCGGGGTGAAGAACAGCTTCATGATTTCCATCGAAGCCTTGTCGGACAGCCCGAACTTGCCCTTGAGCCCCGCGTCCTTGCCGAGATTCTTGGTGGCGCGGCACAGCGAGTAGTTCGGGTCCTCCTTGTTGAGCCAGTAGTACTCGTCGAGTACGCTGACGCCTTCGGTTTCGATGGAGGGAATCGAGCGGAACAGATCCCACATGACCTCGAAATGATTGTCCATTTCGCGGCCGCCACGCATCACATAGCCAAGGCCGGGAATATCAAGACCGTCACAGGCGCCGCCGGGTACCGGGTCCTTCTCAAGGATGTGGATGTTCTCGCCAGGCATCTGACCATCACGCACCAGATAACAGGCTGCAGACAATGCCGCCAGTCCGGTACCGATGATGTATGCATGCTTGTTGTCCACGTCGGCCGGCTTCTTCGGACGTGCGAAAGCCTCATAATTGCCGCTGCTGTAGTACATATTCCGCCTCCTTGGGGCAGAGTTGACACTTCATCAACTCTTCTTGAATAGACATCATGTCGCATTATTGACGAACGCGCCATAGGCAACGTTCGGCGTTCTGCCGCATTCGCCAATACCTTGCATCTACGGTTTTCGAGGCCTGTGTTGGCTGTTGGCTCATAACTATTGAAGGCATACAGGCATACTGAGGATGCGGGGTGCTTCACCGAACCGGATGATTGATAAGGTCCCGCTCAATCCATGCCATGACCAAATCGGCAAGTCGGTTTACCTCCGCTTCGGCGAGTTCACGGCCTTTGGGCAGATGATGCCATTTTTCGATGCATCCGCGGCAGCATGTGGCGGTAGCATGCTGAGCGGTGAATACCGGATGGCCGCGCCATGGCGTCTGCCTGCCGTCGTTCTTCGGTTCGGCTGCGCCTATGCGGTCTCGCAACATTTCTCGCGCATGACGATCGATGGTCGCCTTGCCTTTGGTGCGGGCATAGGCTCGTTCTTTGTCGGTCAAAGCGAATTTGGCGCGGAACTGCGAATGAGACAGCCGTTCCAGCATCGCGGCAATCCATTGTCGCTCGTCATCGTTGTTACCAGTATCCGCCATCTCCATGCCCATACGTTCCACAATAGTCGCGCACATCGTATGGTGGCACATGCCTTAGCTCCCTCTGATGAAGGAGTCCCCAGCAAAGCCAGGTGAGGGAGAGACCAGGGGCGAAACCCGCCAATCAGGCGGCAGGCAAGCAGCTGGGGCCAAACAGAATCTTGATCTCAGCAAACAACGAAGTATCTCGCTTGACGCGGAAACGATCGCCAAACGTGAGCACCTGAGCGTTACCCTTCTCATCCAGCACCGCAAGATGTACTTCGCAGTAACCAGGATGATTAGCGAGCACCTGACCGAGTTGCATCATGCGTTGGCGCTCCAACGCCACCGACGGCAGCGTGATGACCAACGGACGTTCATCCTCGGCTTCCAAGGTCGGAATCTGCATTTCCGTGGCTCTCAGAGAAACGGTTTCGTCGCGCAACTCCACTTGGCCACGAATCTGTACGATGGCGTCCACGGCAAGTTCAGCGGCGGCCGCTTCATAGACCTTGCCGAAGAACATGCATTGGATGGAGCTTTCCATGTCTTCGATGGTCACGATGGCCCAGGGGTTGCCCTTCTTGGATACGCGCCGGTCCACATTGGTGACCAAACCAGCCAACGTGACCTGCTGTCCTTCACCCATCGTTTTGGCTCGATCAACCAGATGCGCGATGGACATTTCACGCAAGGACGCGAGAATCGACTGCATACCGGAGAGCGGATGGTCAGACACATACAGGCCCAACATTTCGCGTTCGAAGTTAAGTTTGGTCTTCTTGTCCCATTCCTCAAGATCGGGTACGGTCACGGAAGCGTCGCCCATGGCCTCCGCTCCCCCATCCTCGGCATCGGAGAACAAATCGAACTGGCCCTCCGCCTGTTTGCGCTTCAGACTCACCACCGAATCGATGGCGGCCTCGTGCACGGTGAGCAGCGCGCGACGGTTCGGGTCAATCGAGTCGAAGGCACCGGCCTTGATCAACGATTCGACCAATCGCCGGTTCAGCGCGGTCAGGGGCACGCGGCGGATGAAGTCCATGAAGTTCACGAACTTGCCGCGCGGGCCTTCGCGTTCGGCGATGATATCGGCCACGGCCTTGTCACCCACGTTACGGATGGCACCAAGACCGAATCGGACGACGTCGCCGACTGCCGAGTACTCGTACACCGATTCGTTGACGTCCGGCGAGAGCACCTGGATGCCCATGCGGCGGGCCTCGCCCAAGTACAGTGCGGTCTTGTCTTTGTTGGTGGCGGCACCTTGCAACAGGGCGGCCATGAATTCGACCGGGTAGTGCGTCTTCAGATATGCGGTCCAGTAGGAGATCAGACCGTATGCGGCGGAGTGCGCTTTGTTGAAAGCGTAGCCGGAGAACGGCACCAGAATATCCCACACGGCCTGGGAGGCCTCTTCGGAATATCCGTGCTCCTTCATACCGGCGAAGAACGGCACCTTCTCCTTGGCCAGCACTTCGGGCTTCTTCTTACCCATGGCTCGACGCAGCACGTCTGCCTTGCCCAGTGAATAACCGGCGAGGATTCGGGCGGCGGACTGCACCTGCTCCTGGTAGATGATCAGACCATAGGTCTCGTCAAGCACCTGCTTCAGAGGCTCCTCAAGCTCAGGGTGAATTGGCGTGATCTTCTGCAGGCCGTTTTTGCGCTTGGCGTAGTTGGTGTGCGAATCCATACTCATCGGGCCCGGTCGGTACAGGGCGATAAGTGCGGAAATATCGTTGAAGTTATCGGGCTTCAGGGTTTTCAGCAGTGAACGCATGCCGTCGGAATCGAGCTGGAACACGCCGAGCGTGTCTCCTCGGGACATGAGTTTGTAGGTTTCGGCGTCATCGAGCGGAATCTTGGTGTAGTCGATGGCGGGTTTGCCGTTGGCCTCGATGTTCTTCAGGGTGTCGTGGATGATCGTCAAGTTGGACAGGCCAAGGAAGTCCATCTTGACCAGCCCCAACGTTTCGCACGTGTGGTATTCGAAGGTGGTGGTGATGGTGCCATCGGTGCGTTCCAGCAACGGCGAGGTGTCGGTGATGGGTGCGCTACCCATGATGGTGGCGCAGGCATGTACACCGGTCTGTCGAATCAGGCCTTCGATACCCTTGGCTTCCTCGGTGATGCGCTTGGTGTCCGGGTCGGAATCGTAGAGTTCTCGGAATTCCCTGGCCTCGGCATAACGTTTGGCGGCCGGGTCGAAGATGTCATGCAGGCTGATGTCTTTGCCGCCGGTGGCCGCCGGAGGCAGCGCCTTGGTGATTTTTTCACCGACTGAGAATTCATAACCCATGATGCGGGCGGAGTCTTTCAGGGCCTGCTTGGTTTTGATGGTGCCATAGATCACGCACTGGGCGACCTTATCGGTGCCGTATTTTTCGCCGCAGTATTCGATGACTCGCGCACGACCTTCAGGGTCGA
Organism: uncultured Bifidobacterium sp.; assembly: GCF_959020155.1. GTDB lineage: Bacteria > Actinomycetota > Actinomycetes > Actinomycetales > Bifidobacteriaceae > Bifidobacterium. The sequence continues at coordinate 2,185 of NZ_CAUERC010000046.1, read as the reverse complement.
AGTCGACATCGATATCAGGAAGGCTCACTCGCTCAGGGTTCAGGAACCTCTCGAAAATCAGGCCATGCTTGAGCGGATCGAGCTCGGTAATGCCCATGGAATAGGCGACCATGGCGCCTGCGGCCGAACCACGGCCCGGACCCACCATAATGCCGTGGTCCTTGGCCCACTGAATGTAGTCGGCGACCACGAGGAAGTATCCGCAGAACTGCATCTGGCAAATCACACCACATTCGTAGTCGGCCTGCTTCAATACGTCGAGCGGCGGGTTGCCGTCGTAACGCTTCTCCAGACCTTCCTCGACTTTTTTGAGGAACAGGGAGGTCTCATCCCAGCCTTCGGGGCAAGGGAATTTCGGCATGAACGCGCCGTCTTCGTGGTCATCGAACATCACGTTGCAGCGTTCGGCGATAACGAGCGTATTGTCGCAGGCGTCCGGGTGGTCCTTGAACAGTTCGCGCATCTCTTCGGCGGTTTTGATGTAGTAGCCGGTGCCGTCGAACTTGAATCGGTCCGGATCGTCAAGACGGGAACCGGAGTTGATGCAGAGCATGGCGTCCTGTGCGCCGGCATCTTCGGCGTGTACGTAGTGGGAATCGTTGGTGGCCAGCAGTGGTGCGTTGAGTTTCTTGGCGATGGTCAGCAGGTCACCGGTCACCTGAGTTTCGATGGGCAGACCGTGATCCATAAGTTCGATGAAGAAGTTGTCTTTGCCGAAGATGTCCTGGAATTCGCCGGCGGCGCGCAGGGCCTCCTCGAATTGACCGAGGCGCAGACGAGTCTGGATGATGCCCGAAGGGCATCCGGAGGAGGCGATCACACCTTTGGAATAGGTGGCGAGCACCTCCTTATCCATACGCGGGTAGCGCATGACGCGACCTTCGAGGTTGGCCACGGACGAGGCTTTGATGAGGTTGACCAGGCCTTCGTCGTTTTCGGCCCACATGGTCAAGTGGGTGATAAGACCACCACCGGAGACGTCGTCGCGGCGCTGGGCTTCGGTGCCCCAGTGCACACGGGACTTGTCTTGACGCGCGGTTTCCGGGGTCACGTAAGCTTCGATGCCGATGATGGGCTTGACGCCATTGGCCACGCAGTTGGTGTACATCTCGTAGGCGCCATGCATGTTGCCATGGTCGGTGATACCGACCGCAGGCATGCCAAGTTCGGCCGCACGCTTGGCCAAATCAGGAATCTTCGACGCACCATCGAGCAGCGAATAGTGCGTATGGTTATGCAGTTGCACAAAGTTGTTCCCGTAATCAGCCATGCGCTCCACCATACCGTGTGGTCTGGGCGGTTGTTCAGCATTCCCGTCGGCACTCCGCGATGAGGGCGGCGCACAGCATGATGACCTGGGCGACGAGATTGAACCACACCAGCGCGCCGATCAACGCCGCGAACGGTGCGAGCAGCGGATTGCGGGAGGCTCCGGCTAATAGTCGCGCACCGAGAAGCTGCATTGCGGAAACCGTCAGAGATCCCAGTAACGCGCCGAATATCGTGAATCGTCCGGCTTTGATGTGGGAGACCACACGCAGCAGCAACATGAACAACGCGAAATTCAGCGCGACGCCGGTACCGAAACCGGTCATCTCCAAAAGCACGATGCCGGGCAACGAACTGCTGGGGATGCCGCCCCATTGCAGCAGTCGGCGTACGATGCCGCCGGACACCGTACCGGCCGCGGTCGAAAGAATGAACAGTATTGCGATGGCGATGGCGGCAAGCGTATCGCGTAACCTTGCGACGACGATATTGAGCTCGTCGCCGCAGTCGTCGAACATGGCCCGTACGGCGTGGCGCAGCGAGTTCATCCAGCCGGTCACTGTCCACCAGAATATGGCCAACGTGGCCAGACCGGTCCACGTCAATGCGCTTGACATGGCGCCTAGCGCGGAAGACGTCAGAAACGAGTCGGCCACACCGGGAATGACTTCACGCACCGCGTCAATCAGCATCTGCTGCCAATCAATGTTGCCGACCATGATAAGGCCGAACACGCTCACCGCAATCCAGACGCCGGCAAAAAAGGCGAATAGCAGACCATATGCCAGACCATTCGCCAGCAGGGGGCCGCTCCGCGACACATACCGGTCGAGCACGCGCCCAGGCAGCGAACGTGCCCACGCGTCCGCTCCCCTGTCAATCGCACTCTTCAACCCATGCATAGTTCAACTGTAGC
>NZ_CAUERC010000045.1:0-8445 GCF_959020155.1 uncultured Bifidobacterium sp. | reverse complement strand
ATAATCCTCCGGATCGGCCTCGGCACCGGCGAAACGCAGCAGACCGTCGGCAAGCTTGGGGGAATCCTGCTCGGCCACGGCGAAGATCATGTCCTTCAGCACGGAACGGGTTTTGGCGTTGAGCCGGCCAGTCATGCCCAGGTCGAGCAGCACGATCTGCCCACCGCGCACCATGATGTTGCCGGGGTGCGGGTCCGCGTGGAAGAAGCCTTCGTCGAGTACCTGCGTGGCGTAGTTGTCCACGAGTTTGGTGCCGATTTCCTTCAGGTCGTAGCCGGCTGCAAGCAGCTCGTCCGGATGGGAGACGGAGATGCCTTCCACGTAGTCCATGACCACCACGTGTTCGGTGCATAGTTCCGGGTACGGCTTCGGGCAGTCCATGTATTTGTAGCGTTCGCAGAATCGTTTGAATTCCGCCAGATTGCGCGTTTCGATGAGGAAGTCGGTTTCCGATTCGAAAGTGTCCCACAGTTCCTCGACCACGCCGGACAGGTCCACCACCTGCGCGCTGCGCATGGTTTTGGTGGCGATTCCCGCGATGGTGCGCATGATGGACACGTCCTGCGCCATGGTTTCGCGCACGCCCGGACGTTGCACTTTGATGGCCACGTCCTCGCCGGTGAGCAGTTTCGCACGATGCACCTGCGCAAGGCTGGCCGAGCCGAGCGGGGTGGGGTCGATATGGTCGAAGATCTCGTCCACGGGCCGGCCGTATTCGTCCTCAAGCACCTGCAGCACCGTGCTGTATGGCATGGGGTCGGCGTCGGCGCGCAGTTTGGACAGTTCGTCGCAGAACGATTGCGGCAGGATTTCGGAGCGCATGGACAGGATCTGTCCGACCTTGACGAACGTGGGGCCGAGCGCTTCGAGCATGAGACGCATTTTGACGGGCGTGAGTCCGTGAACCACGTCGAATTTGTTGGCGATCTGCGCGATTTGCGCAAGACGCCGGAGTTTGCCGCGGCGGGTCAGATGGTAGCGCGCGGAGAACGTGTCTTTGCGCGCTCCGAAGATGCCGATGGTTTCGGACGATTGCGCGTTGACACCGGCCGCTTTGCCGGTATCGTCCGTTTCGCCGGCATCGTCCGCGGATTCGTGGGCAAGCTCATCCGTCAGTCCGTTTGCTTGGGAGGCGGCGTCCGGCGAAGGGTCGGCCGTGGGGTTGATGACCGCGTTGACCCTGTCGGACAGCGTGACGGGCTCCACGCTTTCGGGGCGTGCCGCGTCCGGCTTGTCGGATGGGTGTTTCAAAGACATGTCACTGCTCGCAAACGGTTGGGAAATCGGCTGGAAAGCCCGCGATGCCAGACGAACGTTTCGCCGGCGTCGCGCGGGCATAGCAAATCGCCGTCCGGGCGCTCACATGCGCGGCAGACGGCGATACGAAAGACTGGAGCTACTCGGCCTTGTCTTCGGTTTCGGCCGGGGCTGCATCCTTGGCCTCAGGGGCTTCCTTAGCCTCTTCGACCTTGTGCTTGAGTTCGGCGTTGAGGGCCTTGCCCTGCTCGACGGTCAGCTCGCCCTTCTTGACGAGATCGTCAACGATTTCCTGGCTCTTCTCAACAGTGGTCGCCAAGGCACCGACGCCGGCGAGAAAGACCTTGCGCAGGCCGTCACCAAAATTAAAATCAGCCATGATGTCCTCCTTTAGGTGATGGTGGTACCACTCTATCGCATTTTCTTCACATCTGCGCCGAGCGAAACCGGTCAATCGCATAAAAAGTGGCGGATATCCGGCGTTCAGCGCAGGCGGTGCGATTGCCGGCGAACCGGCATGGCAGCCGTCAGCGCGGACGGGACATGGCCACGCGACGAGCACGGTCGGCGATTTCGTCGATGCGATGCAGGGCGGCCCGTTGCGCGTCCGTCTGTCCGGCGGCGGCCGGATCGAACGTGCCGTAACGGCGCTCGACGGCGGTGCGGATCAGGAAATCGGCGATCGCGGGATTCTTCGGCAGCAGCGAGCCGTGCATGTACGTGCCGATCACGTTGTGGACGCGCGCGCCTTCCGTATGGTCCTCGCCGTTGTTGCCGGTGCCGTCCTGTTCGACGGTGCCGAGCGGCTGCACGCCGTCACGCAGGAACGTCTGTCCGGAATGGTTTTCGTAGCCGATGATCTTGCCGAAATCGGCGGAGGTTTCCGTAAGATTGCCGATCATGCGTGTTTCCTGGCCGACCGTGTACGCGCCGATCACGCCGATGCCGTCGAGTCGGGAGCCGTCGACCGTTTCGAAATACTCGCCGAACAGCTGGTACAGGCCGCAGATCATCAGCATCGGCACGCCGTCCGCCGCGAGCGAACGCAGCAGGTCGGCGCGTTGGAAGAAGTCGTCGATGATCTTCTTCTGGCCGGTGTCCTGGCCGCCGCCACCCAGAATCATGTCCACGTGCTCGGGCCAGTCGCAGCCCTGGTTGTAGGCGTGTACGCGCGGCTCGTAGCCGTACAGCGCGAGCCGGCGCTGGATGGTGAGCACGTTGCCGGAATCGCCGTAGATGTTCATATCCTTCGGATACAGCGACACGATGTCGATGACCTGGCTCATATCGTCTCCTCGTCTTCCTTCCGCTGTTTTGCTTTGCGATTGCGCGGTTTCGTTTCGCGCGGCGCTCACTTGCCCACGCCGGCGTCGGCCACGTCGGCGATTTTGGCGAGCGCGGCACGCGTTTTCAGCATGGCCGTGTACGTGCAGTAGATGTGTTTGGGGGTGCCAGAATTCGCGTTCACGAAGTTCACGACCGATTCCTCCAGGTCGGTGCTGACCGATTCGACCGGCACCTGATCGTATTCGAGGCGCAGGGCCATGTCCCACGCGCGTACGCCGGACACGGCTTTGACGCCGGTGCCGCGCAGCGAGGTGAAGTCCACGTCCCACAGCCAGCTCATGTCGCGGCCGTCGGCGTATTCGTCGTTGATGCAGATCATGGTGTCGCAGCCTTCGGGCTTGAACGAGGCCAGCGACAGGCGGAAGCCCATGGGGTTTTTGACGAGCAGCAGTTCCACGGGGGTGCCGTTCACGGTGATGACCTCGCCTCGGCCGAATGCCGGTGTGACCTCGCCGGCGGTGTCGATCATGGCCTGCGTGGTGGCGTGCGCGAAGGCGATCATACGGGGTGAGACGCCTGCCGCGCGCAGAATCTCGTCCGCAGCGGCCTGGTCGATGGCGTCATGCGAGCCGTTGCCGTCCGTTTCGGTACCGGTATCGGCACCGTCCGCGTCGACACTGTCGGCGAGCGCGTCTTCGAACGGCAGGAACATCGCCTGCGCGTCCGCTGCGACGGCGCGCACCACGGCGAGCGCGGCGGCCGCGTTGTACAGGTTGTATACGCCTTCCAGTTTCACGGCCGTCTCATACGTTTCGCCGTCGATCGCGAAGGTGGCGCGGTGGTCGCCCACGGCGCGCAACGTCACGTCGGCGGGCAGCGCGTCGGGACCGTCCTGCGGTTGCGATGTGGCCGGCGCGGCAGCCGCAACGGCATCGGCAGTATCGCCGGCATTGCCCGAATCGCCAATATTTCCGCCATGTTCCGCACTGTCGTGCGCTTCCGCGTCAACAGTGGTGCTCATGTCGTCATCCGACGGGAAGAAGCCGCGCAACGATTCGTCAAGGCCGAAGTAGCGTACTTCCACGCCGTCTTCCGTATGCGCCACGTCAGCAAGACGGGCGATGCGCGGGTCCTCACGGTTGAGCACGACGGTACCGGTGGTGGCTTCCGCAGCTTTGGACAGCAGTCGCGCGGTGTTGTCGATCTCGCCGAAACGGTCAAGCTGGTCGCGCATCACGTTGAGCAGCAGGCAGTAGTCGGGCGGCACCTGCTTGACGAAATGCACGGCGTACGCCTCGTCGAGTTCCAGCACCGCGATGTCGGCGTCGAGTTTGCCGGAAAGCGAGACTTCCGCAAGCAGCGACGAAACCACGCCACGGGTGAAGTTCGAGCCGGTCGGGTTGGTGAACACCTTCAATCCGAGCGATTGCAGCATGCTGGCCACCATGCGTGTGGTGGTGGTTTTGCCGTTCGTGCCGGAGACGAGCACCACGCCGAGCGGCAGTTGCGCCAATGTGCGCGACAGGAATTGCGGGTCGATGCGTTCCACGATTTTGCCGGGGAACGCGCTGCCACCGCCGTGCGCCAAACGGGAGGCCGCGCGCACGGCCTTGCCGATCAACGGGGTTGCGAAGGAATTCCAAGCCATATCACACCGCCTCCTGCTGGGACTGGTAATCCTGGGGCATGTCCTTGAACTTCGAATACGCGCCAAGGAACGCAAGATTGAACGTGTCGGTCGGACCGTTACGATGCTTCGCCATGATGATGTCGGCCTCGCCCGGGCGGTCCTCCTTGTCGTAGGCGTCCGGACGGTGCACGAGGAACACCACGTCGGCGTCCTGTTCGATAGAGCCGGATTCACGCAGGTCGGACAGCTGCGGCTTCTTGTCCTGACGCATTTCGGGGCCACGGTTCAGCTGGCTCAGTGCCACCACCGGCACTTCCAGCTCCTTGGCGAGCAGCTTCAGCGCACGGGAGAAGTCGGACACTTCCTGCTGGCGGCTTTCCACGGCCTTGCCGGAGGTCATGAGCTGCAGGTAGTCGATGACGACGAGTTTCAAATCGTTCGTCTGCTTCAGTCGGCGGCATTTCGCGCGGATTTCCATCAGGCTCATGTTCGGGCTGTCGTCGATGAACAGGGGCGCGTTCTGCAGCTTGCCTTGCAACTCGTTCAGGATGGCCCAACGTTCCGGCGTGATGTCGTCCGCGCGGCGCATGGCGGCGAGCGGAATGTTGGATTCAGCGGAGATGATACGTTGCGCTAACTCGTTTTTGCTCATTTCCAAGCTGAAGATGATGGTCGTCAATCCGTGATGCAGTGCCGCGGAACGGGCGAAATCCACACCGAGTGTGGACTTGCCCATGGCCGGCCGGCCTGCCACGACGATCATCTGGCCGGGCTGCAGGCCCTGCGTCACGTCGTCGATGTCGCGGAAGCCCGTCGGCACGCCTCGGGACACTTCGCCGCTTTGCAGACGGTCGAGCTGGTCAAGCGTATCGGCGATGACGGTGCCGATCGGCGCGTAGTCCTGCCGCACTTTGCCGGTGGACATCTCATATACTTCGGCCTGCGCCAGGTTGACGACGTCTTCGGCCTGCGAGCCTTCTGCGGTGTAGCCGAGCTGTGCGATTTTGGTGCCGGCCGCGATCACATTACGCAGGATGGCGCGCTGATGCACGATGTCGGCGTAATACGTGGCGTTTGCGGCGGTCGGAACCGATGCGACCAGGCTGTGCAGATAGTCGGAGCCACCCACTTTTTCCAGATTGCCTTCGGCGAGCAGCTCGTTGGCCACCAGCACGGCGTCGACCGGCTGGGAGGCCGAGAACAGTTTGATGACCGCTTCGTACACGGTTTGGTTGCGTGGCTGGTAGAAGTCGGACACGTCGATCATCTGCGATACTTCGCCGATGGCGTCCTTGCTCATCAGCATGCCGCCCAACACCGCCATTTCGGCGGCGTCGTCATGCGGCGGCACGCGGTCGAACAGGGCGTCGCGCACGGCTTGGCCGGATCGGCCGTTCATGCCGTTCGCACCGTTTCCAGCGTTCGAAAATCCGCGGTTCTGCGCCGAACCGTTGTTCCAAGAGTCGTTCTCCGCCATGTCCCTCCAACCGCAGCAGTCAATCGAATGTGTTCAATACCGAGGAAAACCATAATACGTGCGTGCCGTCACGACCGGTGTTGCATTGAGATTATGGATGAATCTCCGCATCCACCGAACGACACGCGCGAATGGCTTTGGTGTGGATAAGAAAGTCGAAAAAAAACCGAGTTATCCACATATTGGGGATAACCATGTGGAAAACGTTTCGACTTATCCACAGAGTGGGGATAACTGAGTGGACAACTTGGGGACATCCTAAAGCATGTACCCCGATTCCCTTATTTCGATTTGCCGAAGTGAACGGAAGGTGATATGCACCCCGCTTTTCCGTAAACGACGAGAAATACGGGGGCATATCGGCTTGGCGTATGCGAGAAACCGGTGCTCACATGTGGTATCGGGTGGCGTTGTACATGGTGCGCACCAACGTTTCACGCCATTTGCTCCACCCGTACTGTTTGGAGATGGTCTCGCCGGACGTGGCCCCCAACGAGGAGCCGTCGGCGCGGGTCAGGTCGAACAGCATGTCGAGCAGCACGGGATTATGGTCGAGCCGGCCGGCCAGATCATCGCCGACGTTGGGATCATTGGGATTGCGGCCTGTGGCGAACTCCGACAATGTCAGATGCTCGCGTACCAGCAGCGTGACCCAGCGGACGATGTCGCGGTCGAATCCCATGCGTTCCACGACCACGGTCGCATGCCGAGCGCCTTCCGCCGCATGGTTGGCCACCCCCGGTCGTTTGCCGATGTCATGCAGGATGCCGGCGAGCAGCAGCGCCTCGTAATGCCGGTCGTCGTACCGCCCACCGCTGGGTGTTTCACGGCCGAGCCGCGTGACGACCTCCACCATGTGCCGGTCGATCGTATAGCGGTGCGCGGCGGACGCGCTTGGCCGGTTGCGCACGCCCAACCATTCGGGGATGAGCTTGCCGGGCACGTCGATGAAATCGATGTCTTCCCACACGTTGAGCAGCGCGGGGCCGGAAGCCAGCAGTCGTATGAACAGTTCACGCGATTCGTCCGTCCAGTTGCGGTCGCCGATAGGGCATTTTTTGAGATTCCGCAACGTTCCCGGGGCGATCGGCAGTCCGTATTCCGCGGCTGCGACGGCCACGCGCAGCACGAGGTTCGAGTCGGCGGCCGGTTCCGCGCCCGGAGCGAGCACGATTTCCTCTTCATGCTTGGCCACGCCGGGGGCGATCACATCGAAGGTCGGTGCCTGACGTTTGCCGCCGCCGCGCGGCTGGAACACTTGGAAGAAGGCGAATCGCGGCTTGTCGTGCGTCAGCGAATGCTCGGCGCGCGACGCGGTGGAATCAAGGGAGAACGCGATCTGCCGACCAACGCGTGCCAGCAACGTTTGCAGATCGTCGATCGACTTCGCCTCACGTTCGCCATCGGGCAGCGTCGGATCGGCCAGACCGAGCATCGCCGCGACTTTGGCTTGGTAGGGCGATAGCAGCATGTTCGTATCTTTGCCGGCGACCAGATGGATGCAGTCGCGCACGTCCAGCAACCGTTCGACGGCGTCGTCATACGTGCCGTGCGGACGGTCGGCAAGCCAGGATGCGGCGAGCGCGGACACCAATACGGAGTCGCGCAAACCACCGCGTGCCTCTTTGATGTCCGGCTGGTTGATGTAGGCCATGCGGCCGAATTCGTCGAGGCGCGATTTGGCGGAGCCGAGCAGTTCCGACAGACGTTTGCGTGCGGCCTTGCGCCATCGTTCCAATATGGATACGGCTGTGCTTTCGATAAGTCCAGTGTCCCCCGCGATCGGCACCACGTCCAACCATCCCATGGCTGCGGGCAGGTCGCGGTCGGTGACGGCCTCGCATTGCGCGACGGTACGTACCGACTGGTCGAGGTCGAGGCCGGAATCCCAAATCGGATACCACAGTTTGTTGGCGAGCTCGTTGAGCTGCTGGTCGGTCAGCGCGTGCGGTTCGTAGATGACCACCAGATCAAGGTCGGAGCTGGGGCCCACCTGTCCACGTGCCAGCGAACCGACCGCGCCGAGACCGATGCCGGTTGCCGGAACATCGAAGGAAACCGCCTCGCAGGCTTCGTTCCACAACTGTGTGAGATTGCCCATGGCCAAGTCCGTGCGGGCTTTGCGTTTCGCCGCGCCATTGCGGTAGACGCCGTCGGCGTCGGGCTGGCTCATGGCCATGAACCGTTGTTTGAGACCATCGACTGCTGAAGTCATAACGCACGTTCCTTATGAAACCTATGACGACTTATGACAATCCCCGCACGGCGCGAGGCACGTACGGGGATGTGTCGTAATTGATAACCCGAACTTCAAGCCCGGGGGTCTTTATTTCATCTTGTCCGAATCGGCCCGATCACAAGGCCGGACGGATCAGATGGCGGCGGAACCGGTTTCGCCGGTGCGCACGCGGGTCACCGAGTCAAGCGGAGCCACCCAGACCTTACCGTCGCCGATGGTGCCGGAGCCGGCGGACTTGACGATCACGCCAACCAGGGTTTCGGCATCGGCGTCGTCGGACAGCACCTCGATGCGGATCTTCGGAATGAGATCCACGGTGTATTCGGCGCCACGGTAGACCTCGGTGTGGCCGCGCTGACGGCCATAACCGTTTGCCTCGGACACGGTCAGGCCGTGCACGCCCGCGGCTGCGAGGGCTTCCTTGACATCGTCGAGTTTATGGGGCTGGATGATAGCGGTAATGAGCTTCATTTCACTTCACCTCCTTGAGGACGGAGCTGGCGGTACCAGCAAAATCGTAAGCACGTTCGCCCTGGTCGGCAAGATCGATGCCGC
>NZ_CAUERC010000044.1:0-9569 GCF_959020155.1 uncultured Bifidobacterium sp. | reverse complement strand
TCTCAGGATTCGGCAAAGGCCGATGCCGCCAATGGCGATCCCGGCGATGCCTCCGGCAACGACCAGACCGACTCCGGCAAATAGTTAGAAGCAAAGGACACCGGCATCGGATTCGCGCCAATGCCGATAGACGCCTTGCACGAGAAGGGTTGTGCGACCATTGTCGAGATGGCCGCACAACCCTTCTCTTTGGTTATCACCATCCGTACACGATATTGAGAACGATTGTCAGCATCGTTTGCCACAATCGGGCGTTATGAGTGAAACTTCCGATTGCATCGTGTTCAGCGATGCCGCCATCAAGCGTGGCGACCATATCATCTGGCAGCATGGCACCTTCGCCATTCCCACCGGTTCGGTCACGGCCATCGTCGGCACCAACGGCACCGGCAAAACCACGATGATGAGGGCCGAGCTGGGCCTTTTGCCGCTCTGCCATGGCAGCCTGACCGTGCTGGGCAAGCCCGCAGGCGAGATGAACAAACGCATCGGATATGTGCCGCAGAGCTATGTGGCGAATGTCGATTCCAATCTCACCGCCGAACAATCCGTGTTGCTGGGCCTGACCGGCACCCGATTCGGCATCCACCCCATCACCAAGGCCCAGAAAGCCAAAGCACTCGAGGCGCTGGAGTTCACCGGCATCGCCGACAAGGCGCGGTACCGTCTGTCCGAACTGTCCGGCGGTTTGCGCCAGCGTGTGGCCATCGCCCAGGCGTTGGTGTGCGACCCACAACTGCTGATGCTTGACGAGCCGTTGGCCAACCTCGATCTGGCCAGTCAGCGCGCCACCGTACACGTGCTGGCCAAGCTGAACCGTGAACTGAACATGACCATCCAGGTGGTTGCGCACGATCTCAATATGCTCTTGCCGATTCTGACCGGTGCCGTCTACTTGCTCGACGGTCACCCGCACTACGCCGATATGCACAAAGTGCTCGACTCCGACCTACTCACCCACCTCTACGGCACACAGGTGCAGGTGGTCACCACTCCGCAGGGAGACATGTTCGTGACCCCGACGCCGGATGAGCTCCAGGACCAGCCGCAGGATATGCACACGGCAGCCGAAGTGGCGCAATTGCACCATCACGAGCACGGCAATGCCACCAATGGCAGTGCCGCCATCAGCGCCGAGAATCGATAACATCAAGCGAGCCGACCCACAGCCCATCAACGGACTGCAGCTCAGGCATGGAGAAAATACAGAGACATGAGCACCATCAACTTTTCGTATGATCCCGAATGGCTGGATACACTGTCCGCTCCATTCATGACCAACGCCTTCATCGCCGGCCTGTGCATTGCCCTAGCCGCCGGTGTCATGGGATACTTCACCATCGCCCGTCGTTCCACCTTCGCGGCCCATGCGCTGGCCCATATCGGTCTGCCGGGCGCGACCGGCGCGGTGTTGCTCGGCCTGCCCGTGTCACTGGGCATGGGCGTGTTCGCACTGGGCGGCGCACTGGTGATCGGTGCTTTGGGCAAGCGCGTTTCCGAGCGTGAAATCGCCACCGGCACCGTGCTGGCCTTCGCCACCGGCTTGGGTCTGTTCTTCGCGCGATTGTCGAGTTCCGCCTCCCAGCAGATGCAGTCGATCCTCTTCGGCTCGATCCTGACCATCACCACCGGCCAGATCATCGGCTTCGCCGTGTTCGACGTACTGCTGCTGGCATTGTTGGCCATCATCTACCGCCCGCTGCTGTTCAGCTCGCTGGATGAGCAGGTGGCACAGGCCAAGGGTGTGCCGATCGGGCTGATGAACGTGGCGTTTATGGCGATTATGGCCGGTGTGATCACCATCGCCGTGCCGGCAGTGGGCACCTTGCTGATTTTCGCACTGGTGATTACGCCCGCGGCCACCGCCAATATTCTGGCCGGCTCCCCATTCAAGGCAATGGTGATCGCCAGCGTGCTGTGCTTGGTGTCGATTTGGGCCGGACTCGTGCTGTCGGCGATGTTCCCCGCTCCCCCGAGCTTCATCATCGTGACGCTTTCCACCCTGTTCTGGGCTATCGCCAAAGCCGTGGAGACGATGCGGAAGTAATCTCATCCATTTTTTCTTGCCCCCGCTGGCGAATTCATAGCGGGGGCTTTGTTATATCTTCTCCACCAAGGCATTGGCGATGGCGGCGATGCCTTCGCCGCGGCCAGTGAATCCCATATGGTCGGTGGTGGTGGCAGTAACCGATACCGGGCAACCAACCGCCGCAGACAGGGCGGCTTCGGCTTCAGCACGGCGTGTGCCGATTTTCGGGCGGTTGCCGATGATCGCCACCGAGGCCGATGCCGGCGTATACCCGTTGGATGCCAGATGCGCCACAACTTCTTGCAACATATCGATGCCATGCATTCCGGCACCATGCGCGTCCGCACCGACACCGAACAGTGAACCAATGTCTCCCAAGCGGGCGGCGGCAAGCAACGCGTCAATCAGAGCGTGCGCGGCCACATCGCCATCGGAATCGCCTTCGATCCCCTCGTATTTGGCGGCATCGGCCTCGCTGCATGAATCAGACGCCGGCCAGTAGAGCCCGGCAATCCACAGTTCACGGCCTGAGCCGGCAGGCGCAAAACGGTGAGCGTCAAAACCCTGCCCTATCAACACTCCTGCAGACCCCATGCAGTCCCCTTCGATGGCGCTGCCCAGACGAACGGCAGCAAACGATTATGAATCACGAAGCCCCGGCGTATCGCATAAGGACACGACCGGGGCCTCAACAATCAAATCACTTCTTCTTGGACTTCTTCTCGGCTTCGACACGAGCCAAAGTATCGGCCGCGGCCTCTTCGGGCTCGGCGGTGTGATGCTTGTCGTCACCGGGTTGAGCGGGCTCGTAGCCCAGGTTCACGTCGAGCAGACGCTGGGCTTCCGCCTCGTCGATCTTCTCGGACAAGGCGATCTCAGAAGTCAGAATGGCGCGGGCCTTGGTGAGCATACGCTTCTCCCCCGCGGACAGGCCGTGCTCGTCGACATCGCGCTGGGCGAGATCGCGAACCACTTCGGCGATCTTGTTGACATCGCCGGTGGCGATCTTTTCGACGTTCAGCTTGTAACGGCGAGACCAGTTCATCTCTTTCTCGATGATCGGGGTCCGCAGGATGCCGAATACCTTGGCCACTTCGGATGCGGAGACGATGTCACGCACGCCGACCTTCTTGGCATTGTCCACGGGAACGTTGATGACCAAACCATCGGAAGAGAGTACGGACAACTGCAGATATTCGCGCGTCACTCCCTTGACCGTCCGCTCGGTAATGGCCTCCACCTTCGCTGCACCATGACGCGGATAGACGACCATATCGCCGACTTTGTAAGACATGTACCCTCCGAGAACTGACGGCTTACACACAAAAACTCGAATAATTATGCCATGCGGCCTGGACCGCCCCTATGAGAGCGCTCACAACCACGAAGACACACCGAAAAGGGCAAGAATTCGCCATTTTCGACGCGCCAATGTAGCGTTTACGACTCCAACGCACGTAGACTTTGGGTCATGGCTGAAGAAACGAAGATCAAGGAAGATACCGTCACCGTGCCTGTCGCCCAAGGCGACCTCGATGCGGTGAGCAATGCTGAATTCTACAATCCCCACGGAGTTCTCGGCGGGCATCTCGGCATCGGCAAGCATGCCGACACCGCCACAATCCGCGTGCTGCGTCCGCTTGCCAAGTCCGTGACCATCCTCACCCAGGATGGCGAATACCCGATGACCCACGAATACAACGGCGTGTTCGTGGTTACCGTGCCGGCTTCCGGCACTAAGAAGCAGCCCACGATTCCCGACTACCGTGTCAGGACCGAGTGGGAAAGCGGCGCAGTGCTCATTGAGGACGACCCATATCGCTATATGCCCACAGTCGGCGACATGGACACCTATCTGTTCGGCGAGGGCCGTCACGAGAAGCTCTGGGAGACGCTTGGCGCGCATGTGCTGCGCTATGACGATCCGATGGGCGGCGCAGACGGCACGCCCGGCGAACAGGTGGTAGGCACCGCATTCTCCGTGTGGGCCCCGAACGCCCATGCCGTGCGCGTAGTCGGTAACTTCAACGCTTGGGATGGCCGCCGTCATGCCATGCGCGAGCTCGGCTCCTCCGGCGTGTGGGAGATCTTCATCCCCGGAATCGGCGCGGGCGAGACCTACAAGTTCCAGATCCTGAACGCCAATTACACGTGGGAGATGAAGGCTGACCCGATGGAGCGTCAGCACGAAGTTCCGCCGAACACCGCCTCCATCGTCACCGAATCCACCTACAAGTGGAACGATGACGCCTGGATGCAGCACCGCCGCACCACCAACCCGCATGATGGCCCGGTCTCCATCTATGAGGTGCACGCCGGCAGCTGGAGGCAGGGACTGACCTACCGCGACCTGGCCAAGCAGCTCGTGGACTACGTCAAGCAGGAAGGCTTCACCCACGTGGAGTTCATGCCACTGGCCCAGCACCCGTTCTCCGGCTCCTGGGGCTATCAGGTCACCGGCTACTATGCGGTCGACTCCCGTCTCGGTTCCCCCGACGACTTCCGTTACCTGGTCGACCAGTTCCATCAGGCCGGCATCGGCGTGATCATGGACTGGGTGCCCGCCCACTTCCCGAAGGATGCCTTCGCGCTCGGCCGCTTCGACGGCACCCCGCTGTACGAGGACCCGGACCCGCTGCGCGGCGAACACCCTGAATGGGGCACCTATGTGTTCAACTTCGGACGCCGCGAAGTACGCAACTTCCTGGTGGCCAACGCCCTGTTCTGGCTTGAGGACCTGCACGTCGATGCACTGCGCGTGGATGCCGTCAGCTCCATGCTCTACCTCGACTACAGCCGCGAACCCGGCCATTGGCGCCCGAACATCTACGGCGGACGCGAGAACCTGGAGGCCATCGACTTCCTCAAGGAGGCCACCGCCACCGCGTACAAGAACAACCCCGGCGTCATGGTGATCGCCGAGGAGTCCACCGCATGGCCGGGCATCACCGCCCCCACTTCCGCCGGCGGCATCGGCTTCGGCATGAAGTGGAACATGGGCTGGATGCACGACACCCTCGAGTATCTGCACGAGGAGCCCATCAACCGCAAGTGGCACCACAACGAGATCACCTTCTCCATGGTGTACGCCTACTCCGAACACTACGTATTGCCCATCAGCCACGACGAAGTCGTGTACGGCAAGGGTTCCCTGTACGGCAAGATGCCGGGCGATGACTGGCAGAAGCTGGCCGGCGTGCGTTCGATGTTCGCCTATCAGTGGGCTCACCCAGGCAAGAAGCTCTCCTTCATGGGCAACGAGCTGGCCCAGTGGGGCGAGTGGGATCACGACGCCTCCATCGATTGGGATTGCCTGAACTGGCAGGAGCACCGTCAGGTCCAGACCATGGTCGCCGACCTTAACGCCTTCTACAAGGCGCATCCGGCACTATGGAGCCAGGACTTCGACCCGGCCGGCTTCCAGTGGCTGACCAGCGACGATGCCGACCACAACACGCTGAGCTTCCTGCGCATCGGTACCAAGGGCGAGACCTTGGCTGTGGTGGTCAACTTCTCCGGTGAGGCCTGGTCCGATTACCAGGTGGCGCTGCCCACCGGCGGCAAGTGGACCGAAGTGTTCACCACCGATGACGCCAAGTACGGCGGCTCCGACATCCACAACGGCACCTTCGAAGCGGTCGAGGGCGAATATCATTCACGTCCGTTCTCGGCGAAGATCACCGTTCCGGCTCTGGGAGTTGTATTCTTGAAGCCGGAAGACTGAACTGGTCAACAGGCTGAAAGGTAACCGGTTTATTTATGCTCAATACCACAGCGCGTCAGAATACGACACCGCGCACGGTGCTGGTGGTCGAGGACGAGCCCACGCTCGCCACGGCCATCGCCCAGCGCATCACCGCTGAAGGATGGACCGCTCGCGTGGCCGGGGACGGCGCTTCCGCCGTCCAGGCCGCGTCCCAGCTACGCCCCGATCTGGTGATCATGGACATCATGCTGCCGGTTATGGATGGTCTAGAGGCCACCAAACGCATCGTCGCCGAACGTCCGGTGCCGGTGCTGATCCTCACCGCACGTGATGACGAGGCCGACAAGGTCATCGGTCTGGGAGCGGGTGCCGATGATTACATGACCAAGCCGTTCTCCATGCGCGAGCTTATCGCCCGCTGCAAGGCGCTGCTGCGCCGCGTGGAGCGTGCGAAGGTCATCGCCAAGAACTCGGAGAACGAGAAGCTGCTCGACTTCGGTTCGATGGTCATCGACCCGGCCCAGCGCATCGTCACCGTGAACGGCGAACAGGTGCATCTGACCCCCACCGAGTTCGATCTGCTGGCCACGCTGGCCCGCCGCCCGAAGTCGGTGCTCACCCGCGAAAAGCTGCTCGAAGAGGTCTGGGACTGGGTCGACGCATCCGGCACCCGCACCGTCGACA
Organism: uncultured Bifidobacterium sp.; assembly: GCF_959020155.1. Lineage (GTDB taxonomy): Bacteria > Actinomycetota > Actinomycetes > Actinomycetales > Bifidobacteriaceae > Bifidobacterium. The sequence continues at coordinate 3,150 of NZ_CAUERC010000044.1, read as the reverse complement.
GCCACGTCAAGGCGCTGCGCCATAAGCTCGGTGCCGATACCATCCGCACCGTGCATGGCGTGGGCTACGCTTTCGAGCCGCCGACCGCGTGATGGCATCCAAAAAACAACAGCAATCCCGGCTTGATGCGATGAAACCTCGCGTCAAGCCGGTTGATTTGTTCTCATCTCTGAAGCTGGAACTCAGCGCACTGATCGTTATCGCCACTGCCATCGCGTTTGCCATGTGCTGGTTCCTCCTGAAATTCGGCTGGTCCGGTTGGATCGCCATGCCGCTGACTTTGGTGGTGGCCTTGGGCATCACCTATTTCTTCTCTCGCGGCATCACCGCTCCCCTACGCCAGATGCGCGATGTGGCCGAAGCCATGGCGGATGGCGATTACACGGTCCGCGTGGATATCGATCAGGATCGTCATGACGAGGTCGGCAAGCTGGCTCGCTCGTTCAACGAGATGGCCGGCGAACTCGAGCATGCCGATAAAATGCGCCGCGACATGATCGCCAATGTGAGCCATGAGCTGCGCACGCCCGTTTCCGCTTTGCAGGCGATGGTCGAGAACATGGCCGACGGCGTCACCGAGCCCACTCCCACCAATCTGGAGAGCATCCTCACCCAAACGCAGCGTCTCTCCGATCTCATCGCCTTCCTACTGGACCTGAGCCGTATGGAGGCCGGTGCGGCGAGTCTGAATATCGAAAAGTTCAACTTCGCCGACTTTCTTGACGAGACCATCGAGCCGTTGGAAATCGCCGATGGTGGCCACGCCCACGACATCCGCGTCACCGTGCCGGCCGACATCACGATGGAAGGCGATCAGGACCGCCTGCGCCAGCTATTCACCAACATCATCGCCAACGCGCTGAAACATTCGGCCGACGGCACCACCGTGCTGGTCGACGCCCACGAGGACGAAAACCAAGGCACCATCGTGACCAATGTGGTGAATTTCGGCTCCCAGATTGCGCCTTCCGACCGTTTGGACATCTTCCGGCGCTTTGTCAAAGGCAAGACGGGTCCCGGCACCGAGTCGGGCGGCACCGGTCTTGGCCTGTCCATCGCGCGCTGGGCGGCCCAATTGCACGGTGGCACCGTCAAAGTGGTCGACGACACGCGAGGTGCCGATTTCGAAATCATCCTGCCTAAATATCACATCGCCGAACGCTGATATTGTCCGACGTCCTACCGTATACTGTATTCGAACAGATGTTCGAATACAGGGTGGGAGGCGCAGCATGACACAGCAATCCGAGTCACAGGCCATGGCGCACGAGGCCACGCTGTTTGTTATGCAGATGGCCGGCGATTCCATGATCAATGCGGGTATTCACAACGGCGATCTGCTGATTGTCGATCGTTCGTTGGCACCAGTCCCCGGAGATGTGGTTGCGGCTGTCATGGACGACGAAATCGCCATCAAGCGGCTGGTTTCACGGGCCGGCATCACCATATTGCACGCCGAGAATCCGCGATACCCCGATTACATGCCGAGCAACGGCGCTTCGCCTGCTATCTGGGGCATCGTCACCGATGTCATTCACCCGTTGATATCGTCATCGGACCGTCGCACCACGGCATCCGCCAATACCAGCACGCCCACCACTTTAGTACCGGCCTGCTGAAATGTCTGAACGCATTGCCGCACGGTGGCACCTGTGGTGACGATGTCATCAATGAGAAGCACCACGTCGCCATGGCCGGTGAGATCACGCTTCACCGTGACATGACCGGTGATACGGCGGGCACGCTGTGCCGAAGAGACCTGCTGCACGGAGCGTGCCTTGGTGGAGGAGCTCAGGGCATTGCATGGTCGCGCATCGACGCCGTACCCACGCAATGCCTCTGCCACCGATTTGGCCAACGGTGCCGTGTGAGCCCGTCCTCTTCGGCGCATTGACGCCCGCGATGACGGCACCGGAACCACCAATACGCGATGACCCAAGCATGATGATGGTATTGGCGTCTTGTTCAGCAGCGACACCATGATGCGGCCGAACGGGCCGTCAAGCTCGGTATCGTCGTGGTCCTTCCAGTCGAGAATGGCACGACGCGCCGCTCCCTGATAGATTGACGCGGACCATATACGGGCTCCGACACCACTGTCTGCATCCCGTTCCCGGCATTGCGCGAACAGGGCCCAGCATGCCGCACACAATACCTCATCCGGCGCGTCACACCCAGCGCAGCCGCGTGGAAACAGCAAATTGCAGGCCTGCGCCCACATCGCATGCCACCACTTGTATACACTCGGCCCGTCCATAACGCGTCACCATCAAGCTGGAGTATCGAATCGCGCAAGCAGTGCATCCAGCAGTTGTACCGTATCTTGCGGATTCTCCACACGAACACCGATCGCACCGGCCTCAACCGCGGGATAGTCATTACCCGTAGGCGTCATGCGATCACCCACGAACACCATTTCATCGGCCCGTATGCCAAGTGTCTGCGTCAGCTTGCGCACGGCATAGGCCTTATCGATGCCGCATTCGCTGACATCCACACTGGTGTATCCGCCGGCCCTGACCCGCATATGCGGCAGATCGGCCTTGACCGCTTCGACCAGCGCCTGTTTCTTCGTGTTATCGCGATCCCATGCCTGCTTGGCCGCTACGGACGCGAACTGTCCAAGAGCGGAGAAGGTGATCTGGCTGCCCCTGTTCTCGATTCGAGGCCCCCATACCTGCTGTTCCCACAATCCCAGTTCCCGGGCATGTCGCTCAAGACTTTCCGAGACAGCAGCCACGGTGGCTTCGGACAGATCATGCGCATACACCAAGGCCCATTGCGTGCCATCCCACCGGTAATACCGGGAGCCGGAGGTAGGCATGACATGCAGATTGCCGCGCCTGGCATTCGGGGTGAGCACATCCAGCACCTGCGAGGTGACCACCGCCATGCCGCCCCCTGAGATCAGGGCCACCACCGTATGGTCGAGCAGCGCACAGAACCGTTCGACCATCGCGGGCTTCATCGGCTGTTTTGAGCTGGCCAGCGTGTTGTCCAAATCGAAACCGAACACCTTGGCGTTGGAGCAGACATTATCGAAATCAAGTTCGGACCACGAACGTACCACCATTTGTCGCGCCTCCCTCGTTGACGAATGTTCACAGCCAATGAACCAATCCTAACGCATGTTGCCTCCGCCATGTCCTA
>NZ_CAUERC010000043.1:0-9790 GCF_959020155.1 uncultured Bifidobacterium sp. | reverse complement strand
CCAACGGCGCCATCCACGACATCAACCACCCGGAGATTCACGAAGGCGGCCTCGCCGTGCTGCGCGGCAACCTGGCCCCCGACGGCTGCGTGGTCAAGACCGCCGGTGTTCCGCCGGAGATCTGGAAGTTCCGTGGACCGGCTCTGGTGGTCGACTCCCAGGAGCAGGCCATCGAGGTCATTCTGAACGACACCCTGAAGCCTGGCATGGCGCTTGTGATTCGTTACGAGGGTCCGAAGGGCGGCCCGGGTATGCAGGAAATGCTGTACCCGACCTCCTTCGTCAAGGGCAAGGGCATCGGCAAACAGGTCGCCATGCTCACCGACGGTCGCTACTCCGGCGGTTCCTCCGGTCTGGCCATCGGCCACATGGCGCCTGAGGCTGCCAACAAGGGCCCGGTGGCGCTCATCAAGAACGGCGACATCATCGATATCGATATCGAAGCCCGTTCCGTGAACGTCGAACTGACTGACGAGCAGCTGGACGAGCGTCGTCGCGAGCTTGAGGCTGGCGACGGCTACGTGGCTCACCGCAACCGCCACGTCTCCCAGGCGCTGAAGGCGTACGCCGCCTTCGCCCGCTCGGCCGACAAGGGTGCGACGCGTGACCCGGAGCTGATCAACAAGCTCTCCGGTCTCGACTGATCGCCGATTGCATAGCTGAAAGGCCCGGCATCTTCTTTATGAAGATGCCGGGCCTTTACTGTGCTTCCGAAGGCGGGAGCGATATTGCTTGTTATCGCACGCAGGCGGCGGGGGAGAGGCGTGCGCCTCGGGCCCAGTCGGCGGCGCGCATGGCCTTCTTGCCTTGCGCCTTGACTTGGGTGAGTTCCAGCGGCGTGCTGCCGGTACCAACCCACACGTTCTTCTTGCCCACCTTCAGCTCGCCGGGCTGAAGCTCGGCCGGAGTGTTGGGATTGGACTGGTCGGCCGGTTGTGCGGCGAGAATATGCAGGGCGAGGGATTTAGCGGTTGACTCGTCATTATCGGCGATTGGCCCTTCCGCAAACAGTTCGGTCCATGCCCCGGGATGTGGCGTGCAGGCGCGAATCTGACGGTCGATGGCCTCGGCCTCGTCCGTCCAACTGATGCGGGCGTCCTTCACCGTGATCTTGTGCGCGTATTCCAGGCTCTCGGCCGGCTGCGCGGTGAATGTGGCGGTGCCTTCACCTACGGCGGCCAGCGCATCCACATACATGGGCGCGCCTTCCTCGGCCAGACGGTCAAGCAGTTCGCCGGAAGTCTCACGGCCGGTCAGTTCGATGGTCAGGGAAGCGACGATCGGGCCATCGTCCAAACCCTCGCCCACCTTGAACACGTCGGCGCCGGTGGTCGGGTCGCCCGCCCAAATCGCACGCTGGGCGGGAGCGGCGCCACGCCACTTCGGCAGGTTGGAGAAATGCAGGTTGTACCAGCCCATGGGCACCGCATCAAGCACGTTCTTGGGCAGGATATTGCCATAGGCGATGACAGCGGCGATATCCGCATGCAGGTCGTTCAACGCCTCCATGAATTCGGGGGAGCGGGGTTTGAGATCGATGACGGGCAACCCGAGCTCCAGAGCCGTCGCCTTGACCGGGCTGGGCGTGAGCTTGCGGCCGCGACCGGTAGGCGCATCGGGGCGGGTAATGACGCCGACCACATCAAAACGTGGATCGGTGGCAAAGGCCTTGAGCGAGGGCACCGCCACGTCGGGGGTGCCGGCGAACACGAGTTTGAGCATGGTCCTCCTTGAAATGTCGATGCTCACTGCACGGCCGGAATGTTCACGCCATTGGCGATGAGCAGTTCACGCAGCTTGACCGGATCCTGGAAACGTACGCCACGGATGCCGGCCGCATTCGAGCCGACGATGTTCATGGCCTTGTCGTCGATGAACAACGCGCCATCGGCCTTGATGCCGAACTGGTTCAACGCGGCCTCGTAGATTTCCTTGTGTGGCTTGCGCAGCTTGACAAAACCGGAGACGAGTTTGCCATCAAGCTGCTGCAGAATATCGCACTGTTCCTCGGCCACGTGGAACAGACTGGATTCCCAGTTGCTCAGGCCCCACACGCCGATGCCGGCAGCCTTCAGGTCATTGACCAGCACGCGCGCGCCCGGCACGATGCCGGTCAGGGAGTCGCGGAAGTTCTTGATGTAGTAGTCGAGGATGTCCGCCCACTTATCGCCCTTGTCACGGCGCATGATGGCGATGGCCTCGTCGGTGCTGGTGCCGCCGTCCATCAGGTCGTTGACATCGTAGAAGCCGGAGATGTCGTTGTCGAGGAATTCGTCGATGGTCTTCTGGCTGTAGCGGGGGATGAGTACGGCGGCCGGATCCCAGTAAATCAGCACGTTGCCGAAATCGAAGATCACGTCGGTGATCGGCTTGCCGGCGTTCGCAGCGGCCTCGCCGTCCGCGACCAGCACGTCGTAATCCATATCCGGCTCTCCAGGCCAGCCCTTCATGGTGTCCTCCTTCTAGCGATGTTCATTCTGTAATTATCGTTTCACGTGTTGAAGACGATTAGATCAGGTCCTTGGGATCTACTCGGAAGCGAAGCTCGCCGGGTTCGCGGGACGCCACATGACGAGCGGTTTCCCGGTGCAGTCGGGCCGCCAGCTCGGCTCGCCGACTCTGCGGCACACGGATTACTGCCTTCACCCGGTCGGCCGTGGCTTCGAGCTCCCGGGCGTCGACCGTGTCCGGTTGCGCGATCGGCACCGGGCCCAACATGCCGGGCAGCTCGCCGCAGGCCGTCCAATCGCCGCCCAGCGCGCCGATACGCTGCATCAGCGTCATCACCGCATCACGGCGTCCCCATACGCAGGCGGCGGCCACGGCCGGCGGCATACCGGTCTCCACACGCTCCTCGAGATCCTTGGCTGCAAGAATCCTCGAATCCCAGAGCATCAGCGATTGGGCGATGGCCGGGTCGGTTTCGCCGAGAATCAACGTCTGGCCGCCACGGGAACGTGGCGCGCACAACGACATCGCACGCATCCACGCGGTCAACGTATCCAAGCGAGCATCCACGCCCAACGCATACAAGCTGGTCCAAGCGTCGAGCACGGCCACGGCACGATACTCGTGGCCAGCCGATCCCTGTTCGGCACTGACCGGACGCACGCGCGGTTCGAAACCGGGAGTGGCGATGACAATCATCGGCTGGCAAGCTACATCGCGCACCAGACCCTGCGTCTTGCTGGACAAAACTACTGGCACGCCACGGAACAATCCGGCCAGCTCCGCCGCAGTGCCGGCAGCCCCCACACGCACCACGCGCATACGTTCATGCCCACAGCCCGGGCACTTCCAGTTGATGGCGGCAGCCCCACACCAGCGGCATCGCGGTGTAGAATCCCGGCGGTCGGCCGGCAGTTGCAACGGTCCGGAACACTTGGCACAACGCACCTGACGATGGCATTTCGCACAGCTCAAGGTCTCACTGACATTGTCTTGCGGAATGGATAGCAGCACGGGGCCACTTTCCAAAGCCTTAGATAGCACGCGGACGGCCGTATGCGGCACGCGCGCCCCGATGGACGGGTCAGCGAGACGCGCAAGCTCATCGCGATTGAGCCAACGCACCCAAGGCGTCGCATCCTTCAGTGGCGAGGCGAGCGGATGAATCGCGGTGGAATAGCCGCTCACCGGAGTTTCCACCGTACCTGGACCGGTGTTTTCCCACTGACTTTGCGGAGTGCGCGCATTGGCCATGGCCACGAACACGCCGCCATGGGACTTGGAGCGCAACCGCATCACGCCGCGAGCCTGTGGATACGGCATCATACCGTCCATGTTCTGATAGGCGGCATCCTCCAGAATGGCGAACAGTGCCGGGCCTTCAACCGGCGCATACATCACCGCGCGGGTGCCGATCACCACCTTCACCTGGCCCAACGCCACAGCCAGATACGTGCGGTACCGGTCGGCCGCAGGCATGGTCTCCGCATTGAGCACGGCGACATCGCCCATCCATCCGCCGGTTGGAGCCGGGGCAAATGGTTTGAGTCCATAATTGCGTAGCATATGCATCAGGTCTTCGACCTCGCGCATGGTGGGCAATTCAACTACGGCAGCCTTACCGGCACTCAACGCAGTGGCCACCATCCATGCCATGTTTCGTTGCCACTCCTGTGCACCGGGCAACGAATCAAACACAAAAGATTGGAAACGTTGACCGGTAAGCGCGTCATGAAGCACATTGACATCGGCGTAATTGGCGGTCAGACGACGATACCCCTGCGCAGCTCCCTCCGAAACGGTGCTAGCAACGGCAAAGGTAGAGCCAGCAAGTTTGGTCCCATCGGGATTGGTGCCACGCCCGGCAAAACCGCCTTGCGTATTATCCGGCAATGAGCCGCCGACCGGCCGACGGAACGACGCGGCCAACCGCTGCTCGGTCTCCACCTTGGCCACGCGCGGTGGCACGGCGAAACGCAGAATATTGGCCCGTGTGCCGCCATAGGCTTTGGCAACCAGACCGATATCCTCGCGCATCGAAGCGGGAACCAGTACATCGGGGCTTAGCACTCGCTCGATATAGCGAATCGAAGAGCGCGGCGTATCACTGGTATCGGTGCGTGCCCAAATCACACCGCTGACCCTCTGACCGCCAAACCGCACGCGCACCAGCACACCCGGTTGTGCGGCCTCGCTGTCTTTTTCATCAATGAAGTAATCGAATGTCTGACCGAGGTGGAGCGCCTGCACATCCAGCACGACTTGCGCTATGGGATGCTGCTCGGCCGGCGTATGCTCCGCAGGCGCACGTTTACGACGCTTGCGGGGAGCCAGCCCCGCAAGCGTCAACTGTTCTGCGCCTGAAGTAGTCATGGCTCAACTATAAGTGCCGGAGCCGAGGTCGGTAAAATTTTACCGGCGCAGGTAATCGAGTACGTGGGTTAGGTCGCGGTCGTTGATGGCTTTGTCGGCGGCGAGCTGGGTCTTTGGCTTGGCACAGAACGCGAGACCCAAACCGGCGGCCTGAATCATCGGAATATCGTTGGCGCCATCGCCCACAGCCACGGTCTGGCTCATCGGAATACCCAAACGGTCCGCCCATGTCTGCAAGGCGTGTAACTTCACAGTCTTGCTCACGATTTCGCCGAGCACCTTGCCGGTCAAGCACCCATCGGCAACCTCAAGCCGGTTGGCAATCCAATAGTCGATATGGCCCTCGGCCGCCAACATGTCAACCACTTCATGGAAGCCTCCGGACACCACGCCGATCTTCCAACCGTGTTCATGCAGCGTGTCGATAAGCTCCAGTGCACCCTTGGTGAAATGCAGCTTGTCATGCACCGTGTCGAACACGGAGATCGGCAGGCCCTCCAACAGGGCCACTCGTGCGCGCAGCGCATCGCAGAACTCCAGTTCGCCGCGCATGGCGCGTGCGGTCACTCCGGCAATCTCCTCACCGCAGCCAGCCACCACGCCCAACTCGTCGATAACCTCTTCGTCAATGAGCGTGGAGTCCACATCCATAACCAGCAGGCCGGGCTTGCTCAGCGTCGGCACAGAAACCGCAGAATCAGCCGGGCTCCCAACTTCGCTCTCGGCGGACTTGTCAACAAAATGCACATCTTCTTGCGTCATGCTTCTGATTCTGGGAAAACCTTGGGACAATGCCCTCTATGAGTTTTTCCATGGCAGCCGCCACTATTCTTGCAACCGACCCCACACCCATCTGCACCACCACCGAACCCGGCCTGATCGGCACCATCACCGACTGGCTGATCATGCTGATGGAAACCATCGGCGGTATCGGCGTGGCCTTGGCCATCGCCCTCGAATCCATCTTCCCGCCCATCCCGTCCGAAGTCATCCTTCCGCTCTCCGGCTTCACCGCCGCACGCGGCACCCTGAGTCTGCCGGGCGCAATCATCTGGGCCACCATCGGCTCCGTACTGGGTGCCTGGACCTTGTACGGCATCTCCCGCTGGGTGGGCCTGCATCGCATCAATCTCGCGGCAGACAAAATCCCCGGCGTCAGCCGCAAAGACGTGAGCAAAGCCAACGACTGGTTCACCAAATACGGCACATGGTCGGTGCTCATCGGCCGCGTGATTCCCGTGGTACGCTCGCTGATTTCGATTCCCGCCGGATTCAACCGCATGAACTTCCTGCACTTCACCGGCTGGACCCTGCTCGGCTCGGCCGTGTGGAACACCATCCTCGTTTCCGCCGGTTACCTGCTCGGCGACCAGTGGTGCTCGATTCAAGGCGCGCTCGGCGTGTTCGAGGACGTGGTCATCGCGGCCGTGATTGTGATCATCGTATGGTTCGTGGTGCGAAAAGTGCGTACTGTAATACGTAACAGGAAATCCTCCGACGGCAACGAATAGGGTCTGCCGACTGCCATAAGTTGCCGAAAATCCCGGATAGAAGGGAAGCGAAGAACCCGCATGAGCGACACCGAAGATCTCGCCGCGCTGAACGATCGCCTGATGGCCAAGAACCATGCGCTCGCCGAAGCGCTGAGCCGCGCCGGCAAGGAACTGACCAAGGCGAAGTCACAGCTCGCCCAGCTCGCTCAGCCGCCGCTCACCTTCGCCACCATGGTCAAGGTCGATTCCACCCGCACCGATGAAGACGGCATCCAGCACGCGTCGGCCGAAGTCATTTCCGGCACCCGCCGCATGGTGGTGCCTGTGGCCTCCAACGTCAACGCCGCCCGCCTGACCGCCGGGGCCACCGTGATGCTCAACGAGAAGCTCGTGCTGGTCGAGCAGCGCGATGCTGACACCGTGGGCCAGATTCGCAGTGTCAAGCAGGTACTTGACGACGGTCGACTGATCGTTACCGACGCCTCCGGCAATCCCGTGCTCATCCGCCGTTCCGGCGCGCTCGCGTATGCGGGCATCAATCAGGGCGACCGTATTATCGTCGATCCGTCCGTCCGCCTCGCCATCGAAGCGCTGCCCGCCGAGGGCGACAAGGATCTGGTGCTGGAGGAGACCCCGGATGTCACGTTCGCCGACATCGGCGGCCTGGATAGTGAGATCGGTCGTATCAGGGACGCCGTCCAACTGCCGTTCCAGCATCGTGCGCTGTTTGAGCGCTACGATTTGAAGCCGCCAAAGGGCGTGCTGCTGTACGGTCCGCCCGGCAACGGCAAGACGATGATTGCCAAGGCCGTGGCGAACGCCCTATGCGAGGGTGGTTACGATTCGAATGGCGACGGCGCAATCAGTCCGGCCGAAACCCATGTCAAGGGCGTGTTCCTGTCCGTCAAGGGCCCGGAACTGCTCAACAAATACGTCGGTGAATCCGAACGACTGATTCGCCTGATTTTCCAGCGCGCCCGTGAACGCGCCGCGGACGGCAATCCGGTGGTCGTGTTCATCGATGAGATGGATTCGCTGCTACGCACCCGCGGCTCCGGCGTCTCCTCCGATGTGGAGACCACGATCGTGCCCCAGTTCCTCTCCGAACTCGACGGCGTGGAATCACTCGACAATGTGATGGTAATCGGTGCCTCCAACCGCGTGGACATGATCGATCCGGCTGTGTTGCGACCGGGGCGTCTCGACGTCAAGATTCGCGTCGGCCGGCCCAAAACCAATCAGGCCATCGCCATCGTGGACCATTACCTCACCGACGACCTGCCTCTGGAAGATGGCGTCGACGCGCACGCCTTGTCCGCCGTGCTGGTGCATGACATCTACGGAACCTCCGAACGCCGCCATCTATGCGACGTGCAGGAGGAGAACGGCCAGTGGCATGCGTTGTTCCTGGCCGACGTGGTCTCCGGCGCGATGCTCAAGAACATCGTGGACCGGGCCAAGACCCGAGCGGTCAAGGAATCCATCGAAACCGGCTTGGACGTGGCACTCACCGTGCCGCTGCTCGCTGCCGCCGTGGAAGACGAATACCGCGAGACCCGCGATTCCATGGCCGACGTGGACCCCGAACAATGGTCGCGCATCAACGGCATGGACCCGATCCGCCGCATCCGCACCGCCGAATAGCTCAAGCTCAAGGAGCACTACATGACCGTTAAACGAGTGATGGGCACCGAAACCGAATACGCGGTATCCCTGAACACCCCGGACCGCTACAATCCGGTGCAACTGTCCTTCGACGTGGTGAATGGCGCCGCGGACAGCCACAGCAAATCCATCCGCTGGGACTACCGGCAGGAGGACCCGGTCAACGACGCGCGCGGCACCCGTCTCGAACGCGCCGCCGCCCGCCCGGACATGCTCACCGACGCCCCGCAGCTCAACATCACCAACGTGATCGCCCCCAACGGCGGCCGCGTCTATGTGGACCACGCCCACCCCGAATACTCGGCGCCGGAAACCACCGACCCGTTCGAAGCGGTCCGATACGACCACGCCGGAGACCTCATCATGCAGGCCGCCACCGAACACGCCCGCAAACAGACTGGCACTCCCATTGCCCTGCATCGCAACAATGTGGATGGCAAGGGCTCCTGCTGGGGCACGCACGAGAACTATATGATGGCCCGCGCGGTGCCATTCGACTTGGTCACACGCCTGATGACCCTCCACTTCGTCACCCGCCAGATCTACGCCGGCTCCGGCCGCGTAGGGATTGGCGAGAACAGCGAGATTCCGGGCTACCAGCTCAGCCAGCGCGCCGACTACATCCACGCCAAAGTCGGCCTGCAAACCACCTTCGAACGCCCGATCATCAATACGCGCGACGAATCCCACTCCACCGATGCATACCGCCGTCTGCACGTCATCGTCGGCGACGCCAATCGCATGGAGGTGCCGCAGGCACTGAAACTCGGCACCACGAGCATGCTGCTGTGGCTGCTCGAACATGCGGACGAGGCCGGATTCGACCTGAACGCCTTCCTCGACGAACTCGAACTGTCTGACCCAGTCGAGGCCATACACACCGTTTCCCGCGACCTGACGCTGGGGGCAATCTTGCCGCTGGCCAACGGCGGCGAAACCAACGCATGGCTTATCCAGCTCAAACTGCGCCAAGCCGTCTACCAGGTCGCCGCACTGGTCGAAGGCACCGACACCGCCGGCGAGCCCGCCTGGCCGGACAAATCCACCACATCCATCATGGCGATGTGGCAGCAGGCGCTCATCGACTGCGCCTCCATCCGTCACACCGCCGGCGATGACGAACGTCTGGCCATGACCGGCGAGGCCAGCCGCATCGAATGGCTGCTCAAATGGCAGCTGCTCGAAAAACTGCGCCGCAAAATCACCGCGGCAGCTGCGCCCAGCGTGGCCAATGGCTGGAACGACCCGCGACTGAAGGTCATCGACCTGAAATGGGCGGCGCTCGACCCCGCGGACAGCATCTTCACCAAACTCGAACCCCGCACCGAACGGGTGGTGAGCGCCGCCGACATCGCACGCGCCACCACCGAACCGCCGGAAGACACCCGCGCCTGGCTCAGGGCAAAACTCGTGGCGCAATTCGGCGATGAGGTGGCCGCCGCCAGCTGGTCCCGACTCACTGTTCGCGACCCGCGCGCCGCAGACGAGGGCGAGGCTGTCGAATTCTACGGCAATGCCGGCCATATGGCCGCTACCGACCATCACCTGTTCTCCCTCGACATCTCCGATCCGCTCGCCTTCACCAAGGCGCGCTGCGAAACCGAACTCAATTCGGCCGAACACGCCATCGATCTGCTGAAGTCGCTGGCCATCAACGCCGAACGATAGACTTGGTAGCTATGGAAGAAACACGCGAAGAGACCCCACAGGACCTGCGCAACCTTGCGCTCAAAGTCGCCGGCCTTCTCGAAGAAGCCGGTCAGCATGCCCTCCACGACCAGCTCAATCCGCGTAACCTCGCCCAGCCGAGC
>NZ_CAUERC010000042.1:0-9792 GCF_959020155.1 uncultured Bifidobacterium sp. | reverse complement strand
TTCACCGGGTCATGCCGTACGGCGATGCCTGGTCAAGGTTCAACGTGCCGGCCGGATCGCATACGCCGGCAGAATCGCTTTATCGTCCGTGTGTCGTTTCCATGCCGTCATCCAACGCGAGGTCGAGCCCTGCGGTCTCAGGAGACGTTTCCTGTGGGTCGGCCCAGCCGACGGCGAGGTCCAGCGCGCCGCGCAACGCCTGGCCGGAAAGCCGGTACGTCCAGAAATCGTTTGCCTCGTAAGGGAAGGATTCGCCGGACACGATGCCGCGCTCGTCATGCAGGCTCACGTCGAACGCTCCGGGTTTGGCCGTGATCAGCGCATGACGGGCGGAACCGGGAGCCGAGACCTCCAGTGCCTTTCTGCCGTCGGGAGACCCGGTGGCGGTGAATTTGATATCGGGGTGGTGCGCGAGGCTGTAGGAAGCGTTGGACTCACACGCCAGCGGGACCGTATCTCCCAGCCCGCTGTCTGCGGCCAGCTGCTGTGGGCTGTAATCCATGCCCTGCGTGTAGTCGATGGGCTGCGCGTCGGTGTAGAAGCATCCGCCGCCATCGTCCGCGTCGATCGCGTCTCCCACGAGCCGGTCCAGGCGCGCGGGGTCGTCCCATGCGCTCACGAGTCTGGCGGGTTCGGCCTGGTTCTTCCATGCCATGTAGCGGTCGCGTTGGTCGCCGCAGATGCCGTCGAATGATTCCTGGGAGATGAACGTGCCGCCGTCCAATTGGTAGCATTCCCCGTCCGGGTCCAACGAGCGCTCCTTGAACTCCTTTTCGGCGGCGGCGTACAGGCGCTTGTCGAGCGGTTCCATGGCCGCGTCGATGCCCGCCATCATCTCGTCCACGTGTTGCCGCATGTCGGGCTGGCTCGTTTTCCACCATGCCTGCAAGTCGGCGAGCACGTCGGCGGCGTTCTCCCGTTCGCACACGTCGAGCAGGTCATCGTCGTAATTTTCCACCGTCCAGGAGTAGAAATCCCAGTCACTCGAACCGGTCAGGCGTTCGATGCCCTTCATGCGGTGGAAGTCCATCAACCCGCCGCCGTGCTCGCGCACGATGCCCGCCAACGGCAGATCGGCCTCGTCCATCAGGCCTTTCCAGTATTCGGGGACATTCCCGTTCTCCATGTCGTTCTCCTTTCCGAACGCCTTTTCGATCACGAGCGGGTCTCGTGGGTCAACAGTGCGGTCGATCCGCAGTATCTCGGGCATGACCGCCTCGCTTTCACGGCCGATGACGAACGTGCCGATACCGGCCTTGACGCGATGCTCGGGAAGCCTTCCCGAACCGTCGCACATCACCGCCGGCCGATACCACGGATCCCCGTATGCGAGGGTCACGGTGTCGCCCGGTCTGGCGAGAACACGTTCGACGGCCATGCGTGAGAGGCCGTGCGCGTCGAGACGGCCGGAACGCCAATCGTTGGCTTCGGCTGCTGTCAGGGTGAGGGAAACGGAACGCCCTTCCTGGGCCGAGGTCACGTCGAGCCTGACCGGCTGCATGGCCTCGAAACCGATCCAGATGCCTTCCGGCGTCCTGTCCGGGGCTTTCACGTCAATGTCCGTGAACCCGTATTCGGTCAGCACGTCCGTGACCCTGATCCTGAGCGCGTTGTCGGGAGGCAGATCAGGGCGTTCATTGGGAATCGGGAGCGAGGACGCCTCGAACCACACGTCCTCGCTCGGATCGGTGTCGAAGCCGCCGTCCGCGTCGGAATACGCCATGTGGACGCCGAACTCCAATTCCTTGGCATCGACGGAAGAGACCAGAATCGCGTTCCCCAGCACGAGATCGCGCGCGTTCCTGCGCAGGATGGATTGCATGTCGGGCTTGGCGGGATTCCCGGCCGCGAGCAGGTCGCGGTTCACACCCTCCATGTCAAAAGGCGTCAAGGCCATCTCGCTCGCCCTTTCTCACTTGGAAAGGCCGGAACCGGCCGTATCGGTCATATTCAGCGGGTCCGAGGGGTCGCACGCCTGCGCGCGTTCCGCGAACGAGGTGACGGCGCCGGGCAGCACATATCCCAGATCAAGGTCGATCGGGCTCACGCCGTCGTCTTCGCCGACGGACGCTGCGGGCATTGCGCCCATGGTCTCGCGCAGCACGTCCACGGCGTCGCCAGTAGCGGCGCGCGCGTCGATGATCCGGTGCATCGTGTCCTCAAGCGCGGCATGGATATCGGTGGAACCCTCCTCCACGATGCACTGGTATGAGGGGGCTCCCCAGTTCGTGCCGGTGCCGGAAATCGTGTAGTCCGCGATGCGTTCGCCCGGCTGGACGAGCGAGGCGAGGTCGAACGCGGCCGGCGAACCGGTCTTCGCGTCGAAATCATCCAGCCATTCGACCTCCTCGGCGATCTCCTCGCGCGAGTACCGGCCGTCGATATCGCTCGGCCAGTCCGCGTCCTCCAGATAGCCGTTGTCGCCAAGCGACACATCGCCGTCGAGCGTGAGGTCCCGGCCGTACATCTCCATATCGATCAGATAGCCGAGCCCCGTATCGAACATGGACCACACGGCATCCGATGCCCACCCCTGGTTCACGGCGGTCCAGGCATACTTCGCCTCCTTCGATTCGGCCGAGGACGGCGCATCATAAGAGTGATAGGGGATCTCGTCCGAGTTCAACGCGAGGTTCGCGTACTGCAACGGGGTGCGCGGGACCGCGTCAAGATCGTCGCGGACCGTCTGCACCTTCTCGTACACGTCCGGGTCGTCGTCCTCGCGCGCCTCGAACGCGCGGCACATGAGGTTCAGGTCCGTCAGCGACTCGTATTCGCCGGGATTCGCCACGGTGGCGAGCAGTCCTTCCCCGCCCTCGTAGTCGTGGATCGCGTACTCCTCGTACCGGCCGCCCAATCCCACCTCGGTCTTCAGGGTGTCCTGCAAGCGTTCGGCGGGCATGGGCAGCGTGATCCACGCGCCCTGCAACGCGCCCTCCACGTATTTGCCCAGGTTGGCGACGTACACGCTGATCTGGTAGTCCTTCAATCCGGCCATGATGATGCTCCTTCGCTCGGGTCTTTTATCGTGTGGCTGCGGCCGAGGCAGACGTATCGGCAATGCTCAACGGGTCGGCCGGGTTCGCGGGATCGTGGGTTTCGGACGTTTCGGCCTTCTCGCCTTCGTCTTTGCGGGCGAGCCGGCCGTCGTCCACCATCGCGTCGATGATCTCCCATCCCTCCTCGATGCTGCGGTCCCGCAATTCCCTGGCCGAGATCATGTCGCGCATCGCGTCCATGTTCTCGTTGTTGTCGGGCCAGTCATGGTCTTTCAGCCAGTGCCGAAGGTCCTCCTCCGTCCAGCGGATCTCCGCAATCGTTTCGTTGCCTTGCCCGGCGTTGCTTTGACCGGGATGAAGCAACGCCTCAGATCGGAGACCGAAATACGCTTTGTCTTCCTGGAGGCCGGACAGGAAGCCGGAGGGCGTGAACCCGTTGCGTGCCGCGAACTCGCGGGACCAGCATTCGTCGAACTCCTCGTCGGGGTCGAAGTCGAGGAGCCCGTCCGCCATGGCGCGCCTCAGCCCCTTCTCGTCCGCCTCGGCCGGCACCGTGACCGTGACCGTGGCGTGGTTGGGGGCCTCCAGCGTCATGTACAGTTCGCTGTGGCCGGCGTCGCGTTGGATGAAGCATTCCCCGTTGCCCCAGTCGAGCTCGTGCTGCTCGATCAGCTCCTTCGCCTTGTCGGTCAGGGCCCGTTCCTGGGGCGTGTATTCGTCGGGTTCCATCAGCATGATGCGTCCTTCCTTCCCTTGGATGATCGGTGCCGCGCCGTCCGGCGGGCATGGCTCCGATCATCAGCCCATACGGGCGGTCGCGCGGGGCATGGCGTCTACGGGGCAGATGATTCCGCCGAGATTTGATGCTCGGTCCCTTTACGTGTCCCGCTCCTTAGTACCAGTTGTGGGCGAGCCAGAACGTCTTGGCGGCGCTGGGGCTGCCGTACCGGCCGGCGATGTAGTTCAATCCCCATTTGATCTGGGTGGCGGCGTTGTCCTTCCAGTCGTCTCCTGCGGAGGCGAGTTTCGACGCGGGCAACGCCTGGGGTATGCCGTACGCGCCGCTGCTCGGGTTGGTGGCATTCCACTGCCATCCCGATTCCTTGTTCCACAGCCATACGAGCGCGTCATAGTCGCCGTCTCCCCAGTCCTTGTACGAGGCGATCATCTTCCGGGCGATGGCCCGGGCCTGTTCCGGCGTGGCGTGGGTGCCGTCGCCGTCGTAGTCCACCACCACGTCCGTGGAGCCCGAGTCGGAACTGGAGCACGTCCATGCCGCCTCCACCGGATCCGAAGAGGAGGACGAGTCGGACGATGACGACGAATCGGACGATTCGGAACCGGATGACGTGGAATCCGTGCCGGCGGAACCATTGGTGGACACACTGCCGTTGGGCAGGATGTAGACCGCGCCGACGTCGATCCTGTGCGTGCGGTGGTTGACGATGCCCAGGCCGCCGCGCCCGTTCATCTCGCTGATGGTCACGGTGCCGGCCGTCCGGTCGACCGCCTCGACGACGGCGACGTGGCCGTACAGGGTGTCCGCGTCGGCCACGCCGGGCGGGTAGCTGACGATGCTGCCGGCCACGGGATCGGTGCGGGTGGTCTTCCATCCGGCGGCGGTGGCGCTGGCGGCCCAGTCGCCGCCGTTGCCCCAGTAGGAGCCCACGTCCAATCCGATTTTATGGCCTCTCATGCACGCCCACCATGTGCATTGCCCGTCCGGATAGGCCTGGCACACGTTGTCGGGCCCGTCGGATCCGTTGAACCACGCCTTGGTCTGCGCGATGGTCATGCCGTCACGCACCTCGCCGGTCGTGACGCTTCCCGTGACGCCTCCCGACGATCCGTTGGAGCCGCCGTCCTTGCAGCCGCCGAGGACCGCGAGCACGGTCAACGGCGTGCATCCGCCGAGCAGGGACAGCAGGCACGCCGAGAGCATGGCCGCGAGGATCCGATGGCGGCTGGCCCGGCTCATTGCGTGTTCCTCAGCGACCAGAAGGGCTTCTGCCCGCCGACCACGACCTCCACGGTCCGGCAGGGATGCTGGACCGTGCCGTATCCGGTGGCGGAGATCACCGTGTACGCCTCGTCGCCGGCCTTCACCTGATCGGGGTCGAGCTCGTTGGCATCCTTGTCCAGCAATGACGCGTCGAGCGCGGCCGGGCAGTAGACGGTGACGTGCCAGTTGCCGTCGTCCATCGGCAAGAGCACGGTGTTGTACGCCTGGCTGACGGTCTGCTGCGGATCCGTCGTGGATGACGGTCCGCCGCCTTCCGGGATCGGGAAGCTGGTTTCCTTCGTCGTCCAGAACGGCTGGGACTGGATGGCATCCGTATCCGAGCCCTCCCATTTGCCGTCGGAGGTGCAGGTGTAGGCGTAGTTGACGTACTTGTCATCGTATTGGCCCGAGCATACGGATCCGGCGTGGAAGCGGCGCTGGGTCCACCACCAGCGCGGCGCGTCGGAGACCGGATGGCTCTCCCCGGCACCGTCGTCGCCGAGCAGCGCGAACACGTTCTTGCGCCATTCGTCGTCGCTGCCGTTTGGATCGAGCAGCGCGTCCACCGTTTCCAATGCGGTGTCGATCGGGCCGGAACCATTGTGCAGCGTGATGCCGTCCGCGTTTTCGGAGAGCGTGCGGGTGCCGTCCTTGTGGGTGTCAACGGGGAACGCGGTGGTGCGCTGAGACCAGTCGCCGGGAACCGGGATTCCCGCCGCCTCCAGGCCGGCGTACCGTCGCGGGCCCGAATCCGTTTTCCTTTTGCCCGTGGACTCCTGTTTCGCGTCCGTCGCGGAACCGTGGTCGTCGCCGGCCGTTGACGGCTGGTGGTTGGCGACGATGACGCCCAGCGAGCACACGAGGAGCGCGGCGACGAACAGGCACAGGACGCGCAGCGGTTTCGGCAGCGGACGCGGTTCCGGCCGGTTCACGATTCACCGCCTTCCCAACGGTTCGGCTCGCCCGGCATGCCGCCTTGCGTGTTTCCTTCCATGGCCGGATGCTCCCGCTCGGGGTTCACGGTTCCCGGATCCGCGTTTTCGGGCGACCCGTCTTCCGCCGACCCGTCTTCCGTCCCCGTCCACCGCGCGTCTATGAGGTCGTCCGCCGTTTTCAGTTCGGCGCTGGTGTTTCCCGCGTCCTTCGCCTTCCTGCGCAGCAGGGTGGCCTTCTCGCGGGCCTCTTCCAGACGTCCCTCCAATGATTTGATGTTGACGCGCGCCGCCACGTACTCGTCCATCGCATCCTGTTTCGTCCTCTGGCTGTCGCGCACCGCCTTGAGGATGCTGCGTTTCATGTCGCGCATGGTGTTCTGGTTGTTCGCCACGACGATCTTCCTTTCGCTCGTTTTTCCGTCAAGGCGAGTCTGCCTTCCCGTCGCGCGTTCCACGGGGCATGGCGTCTACATTCCCCATGGCGGAAGGCGGGGCGTGTAGACGCCGTGCCCCGTGGCCGGCCGTTTTGCGGCCGAGAATCGGAAGCGTCGTTCCAATCAGGTGAAAGGAAAATCAATGGAATCGTTTCTCTCTATGCTCGCCGGCTGGTTCATGGGCCTGTGGACGTGGCTGGTCGAGCTCAACGGGATGCTCCAGGTGGTGCTCGTGCTGCTGTGCGTGGTCGCCTCGGGCGTGTGCGCGATCATCGGCAAACGCATGGGCAGCCCGATGATCGTGGAATCCGGCGGACAGACCTGGAGCCGCACGCTGGTGACGGCCATCGCGTGGATCGCCGGCGTCATCCTCATGCTGATCGCGGTGCTGGCCATCGCCGCCGTGTTCGCGCCGCTGCTCGGCTTCGCCGCCTGACCTTGGCGACGCCTTTCCATCCAGGGCCGGCCGGGAAGGGATTCCCGCGCCGGTCCTCGCATGTCGGACAAGAATCAAGGAATCCCAAAAAACGGAAGGAACGCGAACGAAGAATGAAGCTCGTCATCGCGGAAAAGAAATCGGTCGCCACGGCCATCGCGCAGGCGTTGTGCGCCGCGCCCGTCCAAAGGGACGGATGCTATGAGTGCGGCCAGCTGCTCGTGACATGGGCGCAGGGCCACCTGATCGACCTTGCCATGCCCGAGGACTACAAGGACAGGGATTGGAGGAAATGGAGTCTGGACACGCTGCCTGTGGACCCGTCCGGCCATTGGCGGTGGAAGATCAGCGAGGAGCGCGGTGCCGGCTCCCGCTACCGGCAGATCGTGCGGCTGATCCGCCGAACGGATGTGGATTGCCTCGTCAACGCCTGCGACCCCGACCGCGAGGGTGAGGCCATCTTCCGCCGCATCGCGGACATGGAAGGCTCTCACAAGCCGGAACTGCGCCTGTGGGTGGCGAGCCTGGAGGCGGAGGCCATCCAGGTCGCGTGGCGGGCGATGAAACCCGAATCCGAATACCAAGGGCTCGCATGGTCGGCGGAGATCAGGTCGAAGGCGGACTGGCTGATCGGCATGAACGCGAGCCGCGCGTACTCGCTGCTCTACAACGCACGGTTCAGCGTGGGCCGCGTGCAGACGCCGACGCTCGCCATGATCGCGGAACGCGACCGGCAGATCAGGAACCACAAACCGGTGCCGTTCTGGACCGTGATCGCGGACATGGGCGGATGGCGGCTCTCCAGCGAACGGATCGACAGCAAGGATGCGGCGATGCTGCTGTGCGGCCAGGCCGAACACGGCCGCTTCCGCATCATGTCCGTGAACCGGAGGCGGGTGAACGACCGGCCGCCCCGCCTGTATGACCTGACCGGATTGCAGAAGGACATGAGCCGCATGTACGGCATGACCGCCGCGCGCACGCTCCAGGCGTTGCAGCACCTCTACGAACTCAAACTCGCCACCTATCCGCGCACCGACAGCCGGTACATCACGCATGACGACCTCGAAACGCTCACGGCGCTCCTCGAATCCGGCCGTCTCGCCCAAGGGTTCGTCACCCGCGAGGGCATACCCGGACACCCGCGCCCGGAGCTGGCCGTCAATGACGCGAAGGTGGCCGGCCACACCGCGATCCTGCCGACCATGCAATTGGACGCCGGGAAGCTGGAAGGCCTGGACGATGACGAGCGCAAGGTGATGACACGCATCGTGCGTCGCATGTGGGAGGCCGTGGGCGACGACCATGTGCACATCGTCACCGAGGTGAAGGCCCGGCTTTCCGACGACACCGACAGGGAGTTCTCCAGCCGTTCCGACGAGACCGTATCCGCAGGATGGAAGGCCGTCGAAACCGGCCGCGGGCCCGAACCGGAAGACGAGGAAACCGCAGACCCGGCGGGAGGAAGGAACGTGATCCCGTCGAACCTCACGGAAGGCGGCGTCATTCGCCCGGTCGGGAAGGTCACGGTCGAGGAAGGCGAGACCCGGCCGCCCAAACCGTTCACCGAGGCCACGCTGCTGGCCGCGATGGAGCACGCGAGCCGGTGCGTGGAGGACAAAAGCCTCAAGGCGGCACTCGATGACGACGAATCACATTCCGGCGGCATCGGCACGCCAGCCACCCGCGCGGACACCATCGAAAAGCTCGTGCGCTCCAAACTCGTGGAACGCAAGGGCCGGCAATTGCACGCCACCACGGAAGGCGAACGCCTCACCGACGTGGTGGAGCCACGACTGAAGGACGTGCTGCTCACCGCACGGATGGAACAGGCGTTGTCCGACGTGGAACACGGCAAACGAGGCCCGTCTGAGGTGATGGACATGTTCCACCGGGAGGCATTGCGAATCCCCGCCGACGCGACCGCGAACCTCAAGGCCGATGCCGTCACACGAACCACGAACACCGACGCGCAGGATTGGGGCGACTGCCCGCGCTGCGGCCAGCCGGTCAGGAAAACCGGCCGGATGTGGCAATGCTCCACGAACAAAAGCGAGAAGACCAAGGACGGCAAGTGGATCGCCGTCGAGGGATGCGGATGGAAGATGTACGCGAGCCTCGCGGGCAAGACCATCACCGACCAGACCGCACGCAGGCTCCTCGCGGGACAGACCGTCACGCTGAAGGGCTTCACATCCAAATCCGGGAAGAAGTTCGACGCGGCCATCCGCATCGACAAGTTACGCGGCACGGCGTTCGACTTCGACCGCTGACCAACCGGCCAACCATCCGTGCCCGACGCGCCATGCCGCGCCGGGCACGGCAACGACCAAGGAGACGATGAAACCATGCGACGATACAGCCACGCCTTCCGGGTCCTCATGGACCGGGAGCTGTTCAATCTGCTTGCCGAGGCCTCCGCCAAGACGGGCATACCCAAATCCCGTTTCGTGAGATACGCCATCCAGCCGTTCAGCTACACGGAACTCGCCCCCGGCACCACCGATTGGAACGACGTGTACCGCACCGACCCCGACCCCGAACATCCGCTGAAGCGGGGACGCCAGCTCAATGTCATGCTCACCGGCGACGAATACGAGATGCTGTGCCGGGCCGCGTTCAAGCTGGGCATCGCGCGCAGCGCCTGGGTGCGGGAACGGGTGTACGCGCTCCTCTGCCGCTCCTATGCGGACGAGCTCTCCCCGCTCACGGACGCGAGCATCCGCGACAACGCGACGATGCTCCTCAAGGAGCTCAAGACGAAGGATGCGGGAAGATGACATTCCAAAAAAAGGAAGAGCCCCTTCCCATTCGTGGAAGAAGGCATCACCCCGAACGATCATCCACCCTCATGCGTTTTCCTATGCGCTCATATGGATATGTCCATGGACACCCACATGGACACGTCTATGGACACCCACATGGATATGTCCATGGACATCCACATGGAGATGCCCATCAAATCGAAGGTAAGCAAGCTAGACGG
>NZ_CAUERC010000041.1:0-10269 GCF_959020155.1 uncultured Bifidobacterium sp. | reverse complement strand
CCGTGCTGCCTGTTTGGTTGAACCCCAACCGGCAACCCGTTTAGTATGCCACAGACCGGCCGACTTATGCAAATACGGCGTGTCGCAACAGCCAAAAACGGCCCAAATCGTTGAAATTCCAACGTTTTACGCAAATCGGCGCCGAACAACGCAGAAACCCCGCCTCCCGAGCCTTGCGAACCGCAATATACGGGAAACGGGGTTTCGACAGCTACGCGCTAGTCTCAGCCGAGGATGGCCAGGATGTCACGAGCGGAGACGATAAGGTAATCCTCGCCCTGGTAGTGCACCTCGGTGCCGCCGTACTTGGAGTACAGCACCTTGTCGCCGACCTTGACGTCGACCGGGATACGCTCGCCGGCGTCGTTACGACGGCCCGGGCCGACAGCCAGGACTTCACCCTGCTGCGGCTTCTCCTTGGCATTGTCCGGAATGAACAGACCGGAAGCGGTCTGGGTCTCGGCTTCCGCCTGCTTGACGATGATCTTGTCTTCCAACGGTGTGAGTGAGATCGACACTGTGGACCTCCTCTTTCTAAAGAGAAATCGATACTTACCGCGCCGGGACCCGCTAGCAAGAGGCTGACGATCACTTACGGCGTCGTCCTTTCGCGCTGTGACTTATCCTAGCGCGATTATTAGCACTCTGCCAACTCGAGTGCTAACGCTCTGAGAGAAATTATCAAAAAAGCCTGAAACCATGCGGTTCCAGACTTTGTAAAAAACGGTTCAAGCGTTTCGTCAGGCGCTACGACGGGCCAGAATGGCCTCCAGGCCGGTGCCTAGGGAGTCCGAAGTCACATCCGGAGCCTCCACATCGGCACGTACTTCGGCATCGTGGAATCCCGGAACGTCGACCTCTCTGAGGTGCACGCCCTCATCCACGCGGGCGGCGGCCTCATCGGCATCCATGCTGCCCATTGCGTCGCTTGGCGGAATCAACGGCTCAGCCTCGTCGGAAGGCGTTTCGACGGGCACGGCCTTGGCCACTTGTTTGGTGGATTTGATCTCCATGCTTTCCGGAGCATCCACCTCAACGTCGGCACCGTCGCGAGGCGCACCCAACGAGAAGGAAATCAAGTCCTGCGTGGACTTGACGGCAACGGTTTTGGCTTCTTCGGCCATATTGTCTCGCTCATCGTGGATGGACAGTCCCACTTCCTTGACGTCAGCGGGCGCGGCATCCGCACGTTCGGTTGTCTGGTCGACGGCCTTCTCGGCAGTCTGCGTCTCTTCCTTGGAAGACATCTCTTCCTTGCGCCGTTTCACCGCGGCGTCCCGATCGGCCTTGCCGCGGGCGATCGCCTGGCGAATCTCCCCCTCGGGAACGACATCGGTCTTCAACTGCTCGTCGGCGACCTTGCGGGCCTCGGCCAGCTCCTGCGCGCGCAGTCTGGCACGTTCCGCCTGCTCCGCCTGCGCACGTTTGCGTTCGGCGGCGGCACGCTTCTTCACCTTGGCATGGTATCTGGCGACCTTCCGCTCCCACGCCACGGCCTGCTTGGACGCACGCACACCCAACGCGAGCACCGCGGCCAGCAACGCGGCCGGAATGAGCGCGAACAGCGGACTGAAGTGCAGTGCGAACGCACAGACCAGCACAACGACCGTGATTGTCAGCAATGAGACGGCGATGGCGCGCCTCCTGCGGACCGCGGCGTGACGAAGGGCGCGAATTTCCGCGATCCGTTCTTCGGATGTTGCGCCTTTGTGCGCCTCTGTGGACTGCATCAGTACCCCTTTCGCTGCCGCGACGGTCTCATCGGAAAATCGCGTTCCGCTGTCGGCATCCACCAGATGCAACGACGGTGAAAAGCGGTCCTCGCGATGTTCGATCACCCTCTTCATGCCTTTAATCGTCCGTCTGGGCAACCAAATGAGCATCAGGATGACAACGATCGCAAGCACGACCACCGTGCTTAACGATTCATAACCCATATGTCATAAGAATAGGTGACATTCCGACATTCGAGGCGAGTCCTCCCCGGCGTGTCGAATCAGGAGGGTGAATTCCCTGTCATCAGACGCGCGGTGAAACCGTTTGGCGCGTCCTCGGCCATCAATACGTAGCTTTCATGATCGCGCCATTGGTCGTTGACGTACATATACGCGCGCCGCACCCCCTCCAACGTTGCTCCGACCTTGCGTGCGACGGCACGGGACCGCTTGTTTTCCGGCAAAATGTCGATTTCCATGCGATGCAGTCGAGGTCCGGTCGGGTCGAACATGGCCCAATCCGCCAACAGCGCCACCGCCATCGGCGCGTAGCCACGCCCGGCGCAACGCTCGTCCACCCAATAGCCGACGACGCCGGAACGCATCGCGCCGTAGCAGATCGCGCCCAACGAGATCTGCCCGACGATACGGCCATGCTGTTCGATGGCGAACACGGCACCGGTACCGGCCCGTTCGTTGCGCCGCAGTTGTTTCATCCATTCCTTGTAGGTGATGGGGGCGCCGTGCAGCGGATCGCCGGATTCCCACGGCTTGAGCCAGGCATCGTTGCGCCAGCGAACCTCGTTCCACTCGTCATAGTCGGCACCCGTCAACGGGCGCAGACTCACCGGGACGCGCATGCTATGCGATTGGATGAATTCCGGCATTTCAAAGGAATTATTCCCCGGACGACGCATCATGTCGCTCAAGGATTGCAAAATCGTCACCCTTCCATTGTGCCCCACCCATACCCCATGTTCCGTTTTCCACGCAATCGAACCGTGGTACAACGAACGATATGGACATGTATGAGCAACAACGCGAGCTGAAACGGCATTGGCGCGCGGCTGCGATCGAACGACGAAAGCGGACGTCCGCCGACCAGCGTCGCGAAGCGGGACGGCTGCTTGCCAAACACGCATTGGAAGCGTCGTTGATTCGACCGCGATCGACCGTCGCGGCCTTCGCCTCGATGGGCAGTGAAATATCGATGATGCCGTTGCTCGAAGCGATGTTCGACACGGATTGCCGTGTTTTGGTGCCGCGTCTGGGTGCTGGCATGAAAGTCGGCTGGAGTGAGCTGAACGGTCTTGACGATCTGCGCGACCAGCGCAATGCTGATGGTTCCATCAACACACATCGCCCGCAGGAGCCGGAAAACGCAGCGGAAGGACCGGAAGTTCTCACTTCGGCCGAGCTGATCATTGTGCCAGCGTTCGCTGTGGACGAACATGGTTTCCGATTGGGGCGCGGCGGCGGTTGGTACGACCGCGCTTTGGAGCATCGTAGCAGCACCGCGCGCGTGGTCGCCGTTTGCTGGCCTTGGGAGCCGACCGACGAGACCGTGCCGCATGAGCCGCATGATATTCCCGTCGACGGCGTGCTCACGCCGGATGGTTATGCCGATGTCCGAGGATAGGACGGTTGCGGGGCCGTCTCAGGGAACGTACTAGGATATGTCCCGTTAAGAAATTTGGGATTGTGCGTAAAGCGAGGATATCGTGCCTACTTACCATTACCGTTGCAAGAACTGCAACTACGACTTCACCGAGCAGCAGTCGTTCACCGACGATCCGATCACCGTATGCCCGGAATGCGGCGAGGAGCAGGTCCGCAAGGTTTATTCCGCGGTGCCGATCGAGTTCAAGGGGTCCGGCTTCTACCGCACCGACAAATCCAAGTGACCCACAGGCGCGGAATCCAACGCGACACGCCGAAGATTGTGGATAACTCCCATTCTCCGACCACAACCCCGGATTCCGCTTGCCGTGGTCATAACAATCAGGTCATCATGCATGCATGATGACCTTTTTTCATTCCTTGATGGACCGCCGGCCACATTCGAGTTTGCGCACATCGACGGCTTCGGAAGGACGGACCGCGCGCACGACGCGTCTGCAACGAGACCGGCATGGTTCGACTGCCGCATCGTTGGAAGCCAGACGAAGCAACGCACGCCTGCATCGGTTCCTCGCCGCATTGTGCGCTGGCCTGACGGTATTCGCCACGCTGCAATGCGTACGCGCAGCCATCGCCACGCAGCCTATTGTGGTCGCGGTGCGAAATGTCGCCAAAGGCACGGCCATCACACGCGAAGCCGTGGAGTTACGTGAGGCGCCGAGCGATGGCTCGCTGAGCAACGCCTTCCATACGCTTGACGACGCCGTCGGCCTGATCGCACAGGTGGGCATCGGCGCGCACGATGTGCTTATGTCGGGCATGGCCCGTGCGTCCCCCGTTGTGCCGCAGGGCCATACGAGTATCGAAGTGCGTTTGGCAAGTGTGGCCGGCGGTTTGATTCCCGGAGACAAGGTGACACTTTCCAGCGCCACCATGACAGATGCTGAGATGCAGTCCGGCACACCGAATGTCGCGGATATGCCGAACGGTACGGAAACGCCGTCCGGCATGGCTAATGATATGCCGGACGGTGGTGTGGATGCGCAGTTACGCACGATCTGCACCGAAGCGCTGCTGACCGGCAAACCGGCTAAGGATGCGCAAGGCAATACCATCGCGGTGTTCGCCATGCCGCCCAATGAGGCGGCCGTCGTGTTGCGGGTTCAGGAATACAGTGCGGTCATCGCCACCATCAATTAATGGCTGATAATCCTAATCGATAGCTGGCCCCGGCTGGACGTATCAGCGGCCACGTTCGGAGAAGACCGCCCAATGTGGCGGAAGCTCGTTTAGGATGCGCTTGTCGTCATCCGCCTCGCGTTGGCGCTTGGTGAGCACGTCCGAAGGTTCGAGTTTGACGCCATCGGCATCGAACAGTTCCGTACCTTGGCGGACCACGCGCTTATGCTTGCGTGCGGTCCGCCGCGTGGCGGAATAACTGGGTGTGGAGTGCGTCTCGGACTGGGTCTGCGAATCGTCATGCTCCATGACGTTTTCGATATGCTCGGCGCTCACCGTTCCTCCCGGTACAGGCTTCCCAGTCGTGCCACGATGCGGTCGACTTCCTTATCGGGGTTCACGAACGCGCCGACGCTCCATACCGTCATCACCGACCAGCCAAGCGATTCGATGTCCTGCAGCAGCACGCGATGGCGTTCCCTGGTGGATTGCAATCCCATGAACTGCGCGTCATCGGTGAGCACGGCCAAAGCGAACGGCTCGCCTTTCAGACCAACCACCAACGGCAGTTTGAGTCCGTCATCGAAACCGTAATCGACGGCCACGTCCAAGCCGCGTTCGCGGATCCTCTCGGCGAGATCGTTGAAGAGCACGTTCTCTCCAGACTCCTTGATCGCCGGGCGGACCATGCTGTCATCAAGCTGTTCGGCCCAACGCAGCACGGTTTTGAGCGCCTTCGGACCATCCTGATGCAGTCGCTCGTCGTCCATATCGTCGGATGCGAAGGACGAGACGATGTCGAGATGACGGTCCGGTACCGCCAAAGCGTCCAGCAGCATGCCTCGACCGCCGTCG
Source organism: uncultured Bifidobacterium sp. (assembly GCF_959020155.1). Lineage (GTDB taxonomy): Bacteria > Actinomycetota > Actinomycetes > Actinomycetales > Bifidobacteriaceae > Bifidobacterium. Next base: position 4,900 of record NZ_CAUERC010000041.1, on the reverse strand, counting down.
GATTCCAGCGCGCCGAACTGCTGCAGCAGCCTGCCGTGCGAGGTCTTGGCGTAGCACATCGCAAGAATCGCGTCGGTGGCGTGGGCGCCGGCCACATCGACGATGTCCACGATGCGCACGTGGCGCAGGAACATGCCCATGGCCTTGTCTTTGTTGGCAAGCGACTTGAGCTCGGCACCCAGACGGATGCGGAACGTGTGCGTGAGCGCCACCACGGTAAGCACATACGATGCGGGAACGATGGTGAAACCGGCCGCGCGCTTGCGGATGATGCTCACCACTTCGTCGATCTCCTGCTGGCTTGATTCGACCAGACCGGAATTGATGACCGGCACACCGTTGGCGTCCGGCACGAAATGGTACGCGACTTCGCCTTGGTATCCTTCACGCGCCACATCGCACGGCACGGAGCCGTATCCTTCCGATTCAAGGAAGGCGTTGAGCTTCGGCGCACGGCGAACCGGCCTGTCGGTTATCTTCACGCTTGGCAGCAGTGCGATCAGTCGCTGCAGGCCATCGGATGTGACGGTCTTGCGGTGCGCGATCACCACGACCTGCTTCGCGCGGGCGATGATGCTGAGCAGCTCGATGGACGGAATATGCGCGGCCGTATCGATGATGACGGTATCGGCAAGCGGCGCCGGGTCGGTGATGGCAGCGAGCGTGGCTGGCGTTGCCACCAGAATCGGCTTTGCCGCGGCCAAAATCTGCGGATGCTCCCTGCGCAGCCTGTTCAACGGCACGTTTCGGGAACCGGCAAGCGTGGTATGCAGCAGATTGGCTTCCTGCGTGCGGGAGAAAAGCATGTCGCACAGACGGCGTACGGACTCTTGGGCGACCATCGGTCCAATGGAACGCACGTGTTCGACATCCACCTGGGTGAATCGGTCGGCGGCGCTTTGCATGGCGGAGCCATCCTGGTTGGAAATGATGGCGGAGGACTTCACGATGTCTTCGAAAGCCGTGGTCCACCACGCCAGCTGCAGTTCTCCGGCCACGGCGTCGTTCGGCACGCCGCGGTTGCTCAGGTCCGCCACAAGCTCATCCAGACCGGCCGAATGGAACTCACGTTCCAGACGGGCGCGTTCCGGCAGCGTATCCAACGCCTGCTTGTCGTCATACAGGGCCTTCAGACGCTCTTCCACCTGGTTGAGGTCGACGGTGTCCAGATTGCCGCCCTGCGGTGTGGTGGCGAGCGCCACGTTCAACGCGGTCATATCGTTCGTCAGCTGGTCCTGCGTGTTGATGATGTCGTCGAGTTTGGCGGGCAGCACCGGCCATCCGCCGTGAGGAACGAACATGTGCCACTGTTCGGCCTGCTTGGCCACCACGAGCAGCGCCTCATGCAGGTTCTCCACCTGCGCGCCGACGCGCAGCATCGACTTGGCCTCCTTGATATGGCGGCGACGTTCCCAGAATCCCATGGAGCTGCCTTCGGCCTTGCGCTGGGCCTTGGGCTTGGTGGCCTCGATCATGGAATCGATGTCGCGTTCGAAGATTTCCGGCTGGAAGACGTCGAGCACGCGGCGCAGGTTCTTGAGCACCATGACCTGGCGTCCCCACTCCTGCGCGGTGGTGGGAATCGGGAAGCCGCAGGTCTGCACGGTGCTGGACACCTGTTTGCGGGTGGCGGGCAGCACCTTGCGCAGCAGCTCGACCACACGCTGGTATGCGCTGACCGCTTCCTCTTCGGAATACAGGGAGGCTTTGTACCAGGCGGTGTCCTGCGCGCCGATGGTGTATTCGCCGAGTTCTCCCGCGCGATACAGCTTCTGAGCCCATTCCTCCATCTTGTCCGCGATGGAATGGGCGGACTGCTTGGCCAGACGCACATGCGTGGTCGGATGCGTGGGCAGGACGGCGATTTGTGCGAGGTTCTGGATGGTCTGGTATGCGGACACGCCCCATTCCTGGCTGACGCCGTGCAGGTCGCCCAGATAGCGGGCCAGGCGGGAACGCACACCCACCAGCTCATCCGAAATCTGGTCGAAACGCGAAGTCGCGACGCCGGATTGGAAACCGACTGCGGCTATCAGCTGACGGTCGATTGCCGCATTGGCGCCGTCATCGGCGATGTCCAGCAATTGGCCGCTCATCTCGTTGGCCGCGATCGTCTGCATGAAACGGCGCTTTTGGTCGGTGACGCACGGCACGTACAACACGCTGTGTCCGCCCATCACGCAACGGGAGGCGATTGCCGCGGCCTGTTCGGCCGTGTTGCCGCTGATCGCGCTGTCCACGAAAATCGAATGCCCGGATGCGGCCAGCTGCGCCGCGTATCGGACGGTGTTGTCAACGTCGCCAATCTCGTATTCGCCATGGGGATCGGCGTCGAACGGACTGTATTCGGGAATCTGCGCGTCTTTCAGCGCGTCCGCGGCTTCCTTGTTCCCGGCGAGCGCGTCCAGGACGGTGTTGCCTGTCGGGCCTTGGGACAGCTGGTTGATGATCTGGCGACTTTCCACCAGCATCTGCGAGGACGGGTCCATGAAGCAGCCGAGGATGATGTGACGTTCGATTTCGAAATCGGGGAAAACGCTGGACGCGCGCGCTGTGATGGCCGCGAACACCGCGGACGTTTCGGGGGTGCCGCTTTCGTAATTCGAACCATCGAAGAGCTTGGTCTCGTCCAATGTCACGTTGTTTTCACGCATCACGGCGGCGAAGGCCGCGTTCAGACGCACTCGTCCGGTGAACGCGATGACGGTGCCGTTCTCGATGTTGCGGCCTTCCTTGCGCACTTCGACCGGATACATGAGCACCGGCATCTGGTTGCCTTTCCAAATGGCCACGCCGACCACCAAGGAGAGTTCGCCGACGCCGCTGACACGGCTTTTCGCGTCACGGTCGTCGAGCACGCGTTCCACACGCCTGCCCGCGGCGCGCAGCATGCCGTTGTCTCGGAACAACGAGTCCAAGGTGACGTGTCCTTTGGCGAACAGCTGCGCGATGCCCGATGGGTGCGCATGCGTCAGGTCAAGCTGGGCGCTCAGTTGCGTCACATCCTCAAGCGGGGATGGTGCCAGACCAAGGCGATACTCCTCACGCCATCCGCGGATACGGTCCAACGCGGTGGCCGTCTCTTCGTTTTCGCTCATATACCGACTCACTTCCCTACTGCCTTGCGGTATTCCTCATATCCCGGATTGTGTGCCAAAGCCGCATCGATGTCTTGGTTGCCCAATGCGCCCAACCACGCGTACAGGTCATCGTATAGGGATGGGTTCATGGCGAGGAACGGCAACAGTTCCGGATGACGCGCCATCTGGAACTGCACTGTGAAATCATCCGTGCGTTTGGCGTCATCGGAGGTCAGGCCGTCGACCTCGATGGTCTGCTCCTGCTTGGCGAGGCCGCCTTTGGACACACGGTCGAATACCGATCCCGGTTCGAAGATCGGCTTGAATGCGGCGGTTTCGTCCGGCGCGGGCTGCGATTGGCTGTTTTGCGGGCGGAACCGCTCGTCGTCGTCTTCCGCGGCCACCGTTCCCGGCTGTTCCGTCTGCGGCTGCGTAGCGTGCATCGGCTTCGACTGCTGTTCGGCGGGCTGCTGTTCGGCAGTTTCCGATGTGGGCTGTTCCGCCATCTGCGATTGTTCGGCGGACTGCGTCTGTTCCTGGGCGGACGCGTCAGCCGCATTGTCAGCCTTGTCAACGTTGCCTGTGTTATCGCCAGTGTCGTTCCTGTCGGGCAGAGCGACGGCGATTGGCGTGTTGGGGCGCGCGCTGAACAGCTTGTCCACCGGAATCAGGTTGTTCTTGTTACCGTCATGGGATGCTTCCAAGGGCCGAGCGGCTGTCTCGGTTGAGACGGCAGCCACCTCGGCATCGGTCGCAGCCGCATCAGCGGAATCGGCCGCATCGGCCTCGATCTCAGCTTCAGCCTCGGCCTGCGCTGCGGCGTCGGCGAACAGGTCGCGGGGCTTGTCCGCGGCCACGACGGTTTCCTGAACCAAGGAGACCGAGGGGAATGCATCTTCGAGTTCCGGCTTGTCGGCATGCTCCGGCGTGAAGGTCTGACGTTCCGCCTGGTGCAGAGCATCGGCACGGTCGGTGACATTGCGCGCGTGGAAGAACGTCGTCGGCTCGCCGGCACGCAGATTGAGGATGTCGTCCACGGACATGTCGGCTGCATCCGGTTCCTGCGGAGCCTCGTCGGAGACCGCGTATTCGAACAGGTTCGAAACCGGCTGGCTTGTATCATCCGAGACACCGGAGGTGGCGTCGTCATCCTCGTCATCGTGTTCGAATGCGGATTCGAGCGTAAGACGCACGTCGCCGAACTGCAGGGTCATCGAGTCGATGGGCAGCTTGATGTCCTCGCCTGCGGTCAGGCGCATCAGTTGGCCGTTGTTCGTCACCACGAACGAGCCGTTGGTGGAATGCAGATCTCGTACGGAGCAATTGCCCTGCTTGTCGACGGAGAGGACCGCATGTCTTTTCGACATGGACTTGCCCGGATCCATGATGTCGAGACGAGCGAACCCGTCATCCGACAGCGGGCGCAACGGTTTGCGCCCGACTTCCACGCTTTCGCCGTCATGAAGCGTTTTCACGTTGTTTCCGTCAACTTTGACGGTCCACTGCCGCGTCATTCGTCGATCCTCGCTCACCGTTGTCGGCCTTCCTTTCGCACTACACTATCTGCCATTGTGTCATGATTCATCGCGAAAGTAAGGATTCCGAACCGATAAATTGACAACTTTCGCCTAATTCCCCCATTTTAGAACATGCCTGAGTCATGCTCCATATGCGGAAAACCCCGCTGCCTTACGGCAAACGGGGTTTCCATTACAGCTTGGTGATTGCGGCTTGAAGCCGCGCGAATCACTTGAGCTCGACGGTGGCGCCGGCTTCTTCGAGCTGGGACTTGGCCTTCTCGGCGTCTTCCTTCTTGGCCT
>NZ_CAUERC010000040.1:0-10700 GCF_959020155.1 uncultured Bifidobacterium sp. | reverse complement strand
GATTCCCCGCTGGGGCGCGAATATGCCTTATCATGGGTTGCATGACACCCGCAGAGCGTGCGAGCGCAGTCGCATTTGCACTCAAGAACTGCGCACTGGAAGCGATGACGCCGGGCGAGGCAACGATGCGCGCCGCGGCTGCCTACGAACGCGGCTTGAAGCCCGTGACCCATCTCATCGACGTGGCGGACGAACAGACCGCCATGCGTCTGCGCGCCGCCGCCGGCCCTGCCGGAAAGGATCGTCTGACTGCCGGCAGTCTGGATGATCATGCCACGGATCGGGCGGATGCGGTGTTCGCACGTACCGTGTTGTTGGCGGAACGTCGATGGAATCCGTCTGGCGACTTGGATGAGCTGACCGCCATTCATAAGGGGCTGTTCGAAGGCGTGTTTGAGGATGCGGGCAAGTTGCGTACCTCAAACACCACACGTGAGGTGACGAACGACCGGGCTCGGGCCGCGAATCCTGAGGCGTTCTTCCCGGCTGGGCTCATTGAGACCGGCGCGCACAACATCGCGATGGAGTTGGCGGACAAGCGCAACCTGCATGCGTTGGATCGCGACGTGTTCGTTCACGCATTTGCTTCTATTTATGATGAGCTCGGTTATCTGCATCCGTTCCGTGGCGGCAATGCGATGGTGCTGCGTATATTCGGTTCACGCTTGGCGCATGACGCCGGCTGGGATCTCGACTGGGGCTCAGTGACGCGCGAAGAGTATCGCTCCGCCAAGCACTCGGCATATCGGGGCGACACGTCTGCACTGGAGACGATGTTCGACGCGATACTACGCCCGGCGAATCCGACGCGCGTGTTCTTGATCGCCGGCTGGAATCAGGGGCCTGCACACTGATTGCGGGTGATTGCATCGGCCTTTGGCTGATTCCTACGCCGTGATATCCCCCAGATGATGCTGGGTGTATTCGTCGGCTCGGGCGTCGATCGGGTCGTAGTCGCCGGCGTCGGCGTGCGCGATAATGGCCATCGCGTTGTCGACCAGTTTCGGGTTCAGGGCCTGCAGCCAGTGGATGCGCGGGTCACGGCCGAACCATCCCATCTGTTTGCGGGCGAGTCGCTTGGTTTTCTGTGCGATGTCCGCGAAGGCGTCGTTCACATCCCAGATGCCGTCCAGCAGGTCGATGATCTGCTGATAGCCGAGCGCACGTACGGCGGTGGCACCCAGATGCGGGCGCAACCGTTCGACTTCTTCGATGAACCCATCGTCATACATCTGCTTGGTGCGCAAATCGATGCGATGGTCCAAATCCGGGCGGTCCAGGTCGAGTCCGATCTGCACGGACGGAATCACGTACCGGTAGCGCGGCAGACTGGCCGAATACGGTTTGCCGGTAAGCTCGATGACCTCCAGCGCACGGATGGTGCGGCGTGGATTGCGTGGGTCCATGCGCGCGGCGGCCTCGGGGTCTTTGGCCCGCAACTCGTCGAACAAAGCACCGGCACCCTCGGTTTTCTCGCGTTCCTCAAGACGTGTGCGCACGTCGGGATCGGTGCCGGGGAAGGTGATGTCATCGATGGCCGCTCTGGCGTACAAGCCGGAGCCGCCGACGAGAATCGGCCGGATGCCACGTGATTGCAGGTCGGCGATGGTCTCGCGCGCAAGCTGCTGGAATCGGGCCACGCTCATCGTGTCTTCGGGGTCGATGATGTCGATGAGATGGTGCGGCACGGCCGCCTGTTCCTCGGCGGTGGGTTTGGCGGTGCCGATATCCATGCCACGGTACATCTGGTAGGCGTCCGCGTTCACGATTTCGGCCCGCTCCCCCGCTTCGGCCAGACGCCGGGCGATGGCGATGCCCAACCCCGTCTTGCCGGACGCGGTGGGACCGACGATGGAGACGACTCGTTGCGTCATATACGCCCCCTCAGTGCCGCACGGAATAGGTCTGGCCGGCGGCCACGTCGGGGTCGGCAAGCAGATTATGGCGGCCGGCGTGTGTGACGGTGGCCGTGACGAAATCGCCGATTTCAGGTACCGGTTCGCCTTCAGGCACGCCGATGTGCACCAGCACGCCGGTTTTCTCGCGGCCGGTGACACGGTGGGTGTCGGTGTCCTTCTTGCCGAGTTTGCCGGTGATCATCACTTCGACGTCGCGGCCCTCGAATGTGGCGAGGTTCTCTTCGGTGATCTGCTCCTGCAACGCCACCAGACGGTCGAACCGGTCCTGCACCACGTCGCGCGGAATCTGTTCCATTGCGGCGGCCGGCGTGCCGGGGCGTGGCGAGTAGATGAACGTGAACGCCGAGGAGAAGCGCGCCTGGCGCACCACATCCATGGTCTGCTGGAAGTCCTCTTCGGTTTCGCCGGGGAAGCCGACGATGATGTCGGTGGAGATCTGCGCGTCGGGCATGGCGGCGCGGATGCGGCCCAGTATGTCGAGGAACTTGGCGGAGCGGTAGGAGCGGCGCATCGCGCGCAGGATGCGGTCGGAGCCGGACTGCAGCGGGAAGTGCAGCTGGTGCATGATGTTCGGCGTTTCGGCCATCGCGGCGATGACGTCGTCGGTGAAGGCGGCCGGGTGCGGCGAGGTGAAGCGCACGCGTTCGAGACCGTCGATGGTGCCGCAGGCGCGCAACAGCTTGCTGAAAGCGTATCGATCGCCAATACCATAACCGAACGAATTCACGTTCTGGCCGAGAAGCGTAACCTCCTTGGCACCATCGGCCACACATTGGCGAATCTCATCAAGAATGTCACCGGGGCGGCGGTCCTTTTCCTTGCCTCGCGTGGTGGGCACAATACAGAACGTGCAGGTGTTATTGCAGCCCACGGAAATCGCCACCCACGAGCTGATGCGGGAGGCGCGGGCGGCGGGAAGCTGGCTCGGGAACTGCCGCAATTGTTCAGTGACCTGGACCTGCGCCTTGCCGGTCGCACGATTCTGATCCAACAGCTTGGGCAGATCTTCGATGTTCTTGGTACCGAACACCGCGGAAACCCATGGCGCAGTATCCGCGATCTTCTTGCGGTCAAGCTGGGCCATGCAGCCGCCAACGGCGATCTGCAGGTTCGGCCGAACCAGTTTGACGCGATTGAATCGGCCAATGGTGCCATACATGCGTTCGGCTGCGTTCTCGCGTACCGCACAGGTATTGAGCACCAGCAAATCGAGGTCATTGTCATTGATCTGGTCCTCGGTTGCAGGCACGTAGCCATTGGCCTCCAGCACGCCGGCGATGCGCTCGGAATCGTGCACGTTCATCTGGCAGCCGAGCGTATGGATATGGAACACGCCCTTGCCGCGTTTCCCCAGCAAACCATCGGTTCCATCGGCTGCAATCGAGGCGCGCTCCGCCTCGGTCATCATGTCTTCATTCATAACGACCGATTCTATCGACGGGGTTCGTCATGCTCCGGTCACGTATGCCATTGGTTGTCACGATGTCAAATTATGGGTTCTTGGAAAGATTCCCCGCGAACGTCCAGATTGGCTGGAATCCGCCGAGTATATTGGTGGACGTGATACTTGACCGACATAGCCGACTCAAAACCTCCGATCTGCAAGCCCGTCTCAAAGCGTTGGATCTTCCGGGAGGCACCTTCACTCCCGAACAGGTCGTTGAATTCGTTGACCTCATGCAGGTGTATGAAGGCGCGATGTACGAGATCAGCACCAAACTGGAGATTCTCGACGACGAGTTCCAGGTGCGGTTCAGCCATGACCCGATACATCATATGGAACGCCGTCTGAAGTCGGTGAGCTCGATCATCGGCAAACTGGAGCGCAAGGGTCTGCCGATCGGCGTCAATTCGATTAAGGACAATCTGTTCGATGTGGCCGGCATCCGCGTGATCTGTAATTACCGCGACGACGTGTATTCCGTGTCCAACTATCTGTCGTCGCAGTCCGATATTCAGGTGCTGCGCGTCAAGGATTACATCAAGAACCCGAAACAGAACGGGTATCGTTCATTGCACGTAATCTACGCGGTGCCCGTGTTCCTCTCCTCGGGCGCGCATTACACGCCGGTGGAGGTGCAGTTCCGCACCATCGCCATGGATTATTGGGCGTCGCTGGAGCATGCGCTGCGCTACAAGACCGATTTGCCGGACAACAAGCTCGCCGAGCATTCCCAGACGCTGCTCGACTGCGCGCGCTCATTGCAGAACATCGAGGTACAGATGCAGAACATCCACCGCGACATCAACGGCGCGCCGCAAGTGGGCGAAGCGCCTAAGACCTCGGACTGAGGTGCTATGGAATCGGCCTGCGGCCGATTCATTCACCGTTGCGGCCACTTCGGCAGCCTGGCCGGCGCTTGGGCCAGTAGGGTGCCGAGGAAGATGAGGGCGCAGCCGAAGTAGCCGCGCGGGGTCATCACTTCACCGAGAAGCAACGCACCGCCTACCGCCGAGAAGAACGATTCGAGGCTCATCAGCAGGCTGGCTCGCGTCGGTGGCACCCATTGCTGGCCGACCACCTGCAAGGTGTACGCGATGCCCACCGAGCCGATGCCGGCGTACAGAATCGGAATCCAGGAATGAGCAGCGCCGGCCCAGTCGACCGAGCCTTCGATCAGCGAACCCGCCCAGCTCAGCACGGCGGTGGTGCAGAACTGGCCGAATGAAAGCTTGATGGCGTCCACGGTGCCGCCCAAAGTATCGATCACCAGAATATGCACGGCGAACAGCACGGCCGTGAACACGAGCAGGATATCCGCCAGGCCGATCGAACCGAAACCATCGGTGATGCACAGCAGATAGAAGCCGGCGATGGACAGCGCCACGGCCACGAACACCAGCATGCCGATGCGCCGGCGCAGGAACACGAAGGCCAGCAACGGCACCATCACGATGTACATGGCGGTCAGGAATCCCGCACGGCCGGCCGATTTGCCGTACAGAATGCCATACTGCTGCAGGGTGCTGGCGGTGAACAGCACGATGCCGCAGATCACGGAAATGACCACCGGGTTGGCGAGCAATCGCGCCACGGCCGAATCGGGCTTGTTCGCATTCAGCTTGGCACCGGTGATGGTAACGACGTCGGATGCACCGTTCGATGCGGCATCTGTGGAGACGGCCACGGATGCCTCGGTCCCAACGACATCGGCCCCGGCTGTATCGCCCTTATCCGCGCTCCCCCGGCCACGCATCCACAGCAGAATCGGCACCAAAGACAGTGCTCCCAGCGTGAAGCGCGCGGCGTTGAAGAACATCGGCGACATCGAATCCATGCCCTGGACCTGCGCCACGAACGCAAAACCCCAGATCAGCGCGGTCAACAACAGGCTCAGCATGCCTACGAGTTCTTGTCTTTTCACGGGGAGCCAGCCTAACGTGCGAATGTGACAGACATGAAAAAGCCCGGCCACAATGTGGTCGGGCTGTGACGTTTGACGGGCAGGCTACATGCCGCTCGCCAATCGGCTGTCGAGGCTAGTCCCTGTTGCCGAGCAGCTGCAGGATGTACAGGAACATGTTCACGAAGTCGAGGTACAGGTTCAGGGCGCACAGGATGGAGATCTTCTTGACCATTTCCGGGCCCTGGGCCTCGTATTCGGTCAGCAGCGCGCGCGTGGACTGCGCGTCGTAGATGGTCATGCCGGCGAACAGGATCAGGCCGATGGCGCAGACGATCTTGGTCATGCCGTCGACCTGCACGAAGGCGAGCACGATCTGCGAGATGATGAGCACAATCAGGCCGATCATCAGGATCGGGCCGGCCTTGAGCATGTTGAACTTGGTAGTCATGCCGAACATGGTCAGCGCAAAGAAGAACGCGGCGGTGACACCGAGTGCCACGCCGATCGAGCCGAGGTCGTAGACCATGAAGATCGAGCTCAAGGTGAAGCCCATCAATGCGGCGTACACATAGAACATGACGCGCGCGGTGGCCGACTTCATCTTGGTGACGCGCATGCCGAGCACCACGGCCAGGGCAATCTGCACCACGCACAGGCCGATGAGGCCCACCATGCCGGTGGCCATGAGGAAGCTGTAGTAGGCTCCAGTGATCTGGCCGAGCACGGCGACCACGGCGGTGACGAGGATGCCGATGGTCATCTCGCCGTACACCTTGGTCACTGAGACTCGGCGGGCTTCCTCATAGTTGTAGGTCATCGTCGTGTTGATGGTGGCCGCACCCGCACCGGCACCAGTACCCTGCGGCACGTATTGGTAGGTGGGAGCGCCCTGCGGCTGGGCATAGTAGTTCTGGCCGTAACCGGACTGTGCGTATTGCTGGCCATATCCAGACTGTTGGGCGGCGTTGTAATCAGGCGTGTTGTATTGCGGGTTGTATTGCCCGTTGTTCTGGGGCTGCTGACCGAATGTCATAATCGCTCCTTTAGCGTTTGTTCCAGTACCAATCTTAGAGGAACAAAGCTGAACATTCCATGAATATGATCGATCGGCTCGTTCTGCTCATCTCAAAGCGTAACGGGCGTTTCCACCATGCGCGTGGCATGCACTTGAGATTCGATTGACATTCGATCGCAGCTTGGACCGCCGCGCGATTCACTGCAACGTGAAGGTATGCGTCACCTTGGTGTCTTGATCCGTTGATAGGAACGCAGTGACATCCACCGTAATCGGCGAATCGTCTTGCAGCACATAGCCCAGCGTCACCGTTGCCGCGGTCCCGGGCTGTGCTTGGGCCAAATACGAATTCGCGTCATAGCCTTCAGGCTGATCGAAGTATACTGCCGTCTCCAGTTCGGTGCCGTTCTGGAACACGTTCGGGTGAGCCAAAGTGGCGAACGAGTTGTTCTTGGACGTGTTGTTCGTCCATTCATAAGTCACCAGAGCGGTGGGCTTGCCGTTATAGTCGTTGACGCTTTTCACGGCGGAGACTATTTTCACGTGGGCACCTTCGATATCACCTTCCAAATCCTGCTCGCCCTGCGCTTTCTGCTCGGATGCCTTGCTCTTGGAGGCATCAGACGATTTGCCCGCGGACTTTGATGATGAGGATTGTGACGTGTCGATGCCCTTGGACTCCTTAATGGAATCGTCAATGGCCTTGCTGGCAGCGGACTGCATGGCCAGCGTGATCACAATGGCCAACACCGACAGCACCGCCGCCACAATGGACAGCACCTTGCCGCGTTTCTTGCCCCGGAAGGTGCCCACTATGGCGATAATCGCCAGTATGACGCCGATGAAGCCAAGGATTGCGGCGATATTGTTGACGATGGGAATAAAACTCAGCACCAAACCCAACGCGCCAAACACCACGGCCGCGATGCCGCAGATGGTGGTATGCAGATGTTGCGGTTGCGGCGGCTGAGGCTGAGGCTGTTGTGGCTGGTACTGCTGTGGGGATGAGGGAACCGGCTGCGGGGCGATGTTGTGGTTGGACATGATGTGCTCCTTCTCGTATCTTCCCCGAAATAGGGATGTGAGCACGACGCTACCGGCCGCGAAACAGCGACGTTAGTGGACGAACGGTCATTGTTCGTTGCCTGTTCGGGCAATACGGAGGTGATAACGGTGCCCGCATGTCCAGTGGCGGGGGCCGGATGCAGGTCATACAGTGGAAAGCATGACGAACCCACAACGCGCCGCCGGGCCATACCCCGGTTTCCGACCCGGCTCACGGCCTGACGCTCGCCCTATGCCCGGCACGGGGTCCCCGGTTCCTACACCGGATACGGACGAGGTGCCCGTGACTACGCGCGTATGGTGTTCGGTCGTTATGGTGCCATTGGCCAGTTTCATGTGCATGGCGCAAACCTCGTTCTTCGCCCAGAATTTTGCGCAGGATTCCGCAGGATACACGCTGATGGTCCTCTGCACCTTGCTGGCATTCCCGGCAGGGTTCCTGCTCTTGGCCCGCAGCGAATACCCGGAGGCGACGTTCTGGATCGCCTGCGCGCTGGTGGTCGTGTTCCCGTATGACTCGCTCATCGCACTGATGGCGATGACCTCATTGCTCGCCCGTCGTTCAAACCGGAACACGACCATCCGCGCCACGGTTGGCGGCACCATCGTGACGCTCATCTCCCAGCTCCGCGACGCCCTGCAACAGCCCAAAGCCTCGATTTGGCATCTGATTTTCGCTCAACCGCATACCGGCGGCGATTCAGGCTCCCCGATGGTGATGCTGGTGGAGGAGCCGACCGTCATCATCACCGCCACGGTGGCCTCACTGGTGTTCGTGACCATCGCTACGCTCATCGGCCTGCATATCCGTTCGCGCGCCCGCCTGCGCACGGCGAATGCGGTGGCCAGCGCGGCCACCACGCATGCCGCGACCCTGCAGACCGACCTGACCAACCAGCAGCTCGCCGACGCCATCGCAGCCGAAGCGCACGACACCCTCGCGCATTCCCTGTCCCTGATGGCCCTGAACGCCAGCGTGCTCAAGGCGGAGGCGGCCAAGCTCGGCGACTCCCCCGAAGCGCAATCGTTGGCGGATAAGGCCGAGGACATCCGTCGGCAGTCGGCCGGGGCATTGGACGAGGCCCACTCGATCATCGACATGCTGCGCAACCCGCACCAGGCATGGGAGCAGCTCGCCCCGTCCGACGACACGTCGCTGACCCGCGAATCGCTGAATGCGCTGATTGCGGACACGCGCAACTCGGGCACGTCGCTCAACACCTGGATCGATATCCAGCAGCTGAGCGTGATGGATGAGTCAATCGGCAAGGTGGCCTACCGCGCGATCCAGGAGGGATTGACGAACGCGCGGCGGCACGCGCCCGGAGCGCCGGTGTCGTTGGAGGTCTCCGCCACGCCGCAGGCGGGCGTACATATCCATATCAGCAATCCGATCGCCACGGATGCGACCGAGACGCAGCGGGCCCATGGGGCCGGACTGCCTGGTTTGGCAGCGCGCGTGCACTCGGTCAACGGGCAATGCCGGTATGGGATGGACGATCGGCACCTGTTCCATGTCGACGTGCAACTGCCTTGGCGCAGCTAAGATGGCTAGCGTGAGTGAGAAGAACGGGAATAGTGTGTCTGGTGGAAAGCCCGAACGCGGCGGTCTGACCGGAAGCGGCACCGGCTTAGAGCCCAAGCCGATCCGGGTCAGCGTCATCGATGACGATCCGATGATCTGCCAGGCGATGAGCCTGATCCTCAACGATTATTCCCACGGGCGCATCGAAGTCGTCTCCACGTCCACCGATGGCGAGACCTGCGTGAGGCGGGCTGCCGAGGAAAAGCCGGATGTGGTGCTGATGGACATCGCCATGCCCGGCGTGGACGGCATCGAGGCGACCCGTCTGCTGCGCTCGCTCTCCCCCGCGCCGCACGTGCTGATCCTGACCTCGTTGAGTCCGTCCGGCACCGTGGAACGCGCGGTGGAGGCGGGCGCCGAGGGGTTCGTGTCGAAAACCGATGCGGCGGACGATATCATCCGCCGCATCATCGGGGTATGCGAGGGCGCGCCGCAGTTCAACACGGCCAGTCAGAAACAGCTGATCGACGATCTGAGCGTCACGCGGCCGCGTTCGCGCCGCGATGAGGCGCGCGCCCTGCTCGACGCGCTGCCCGACCGCGAGCGCGAGGCCGTGATGCTGGCGGCCGAGGGCTATACGAACGCCGAAATCGCCTCCCGCATGTTCATTTCGGAGCGTACGGCGAAGGCGCATCTTTCTTCCGCGGCGAACAAGCTCGACATGGGCCGCGTGCAGATGGCGCGGCTGGTGGAGCGGGCCGATCTGCCGGCGCGGCTGTAAGTCGTCCGGTTGTTGAGCCGTATCAGTCATAATGGGAATATGAGTGAAGCGATTATTCGAACATTACGTAGGGATGACTATCCGGCGCTGATCGACCTGGTGCGCCGCACCTGGTATGCCGAATTCGATGAGCGGACCGGTCTGCTGGCGGCCGAAGCGGACTGGGAGAACTGTCTGGCGCGCACCACCAACGCGTTCGTCGCCGAACTGGACGGCCAGCCGGTCGCCCTGATCGTGGGGCGCGTCGATGCGCTGGACCATCGGAGCCCGCTCAACTCGCATCGGATCAACTCGTGGAACGCGCTGGCGCGGCTCGTGTTCGCGAAGGGCGGAATCAAGGCCGCCGGCGAGATTCTGGGCATTCTCGGCATCGACAAACGGCTGCGCGCCCAGGCCGCGAGCGCCGGGCATGACTATGCGGCGGAAGTGGTGCTGTTCGTACTTGACCCGGCGGCGCGCGGCCACGGGCTGGGCCGGCGCATGTTCGAGACGCTGATGGACGCGTTCCGCCTGGCCGGCGTGCGCGACTACTTCCTGTTCACGGACACCACATGCGATGTCGGGTTCTATGTGCATCGCGGCCTGACGCAGGTGTGCGAGCAGTCACTGCCCGCATCCGTGCCGGGAGAAAACCCGTCTTCGTTCTACTTGTATGAGGGGTCGGTGCCCGAGCCGGCGTGATGTGCCCGCCGTCGGGCAAACACTGGTAGGCTTGAGCACAAGTTGGTATGCCGGCATACCGTCCACAGGCCGGCGACGAAGGGGCTGACATGGCAATCAGTGCGAAGGAACTACCACTCGGGAAAGTGTTCACCCCGGATTTCCGGTTCACGATCCCCTCATTCCAGCGGGCCTACATCTGGAAGACCGAGAACATCCTGCAACTGGTAAGCGACTTGGATGACGCCTGCAAGTCGCCCGGTACTCCGTACTTCCTCGGCTCGCTAATTCTGGTGCGCGAGGGCGATAACCGTTACGACGTAATCGACGGGCAGCAGCGGCTGGTATCCCTGTCGATCATCATCGCCGTGTTGCGCGATCTGGAGCG
>NZ_CAUERC010000039.1:0-11138 GCF_959020155.1 uncultured Bifidobacterium sp. | reverse complement strand
ATCCTTGCAACGCGCCCCGACTTCGACGACGAGGACCGCGAGTGGCTGCATCATCTTGTCGCCGATTGGCAGGTGATCGCCGATTTGAGCTTTGCCGATCTGCTGCTGCTGGTACAGGATGGCGATGGCAAATACGTGGTGGCCGAGCAATGCCGTCCATCCACCGTTATGACGCTGCGGGCGGAAGACGTGGTGGGAAACGTCATGCCGGACGACATGGTCGGCGAATTGGACGCCGCCATGCTCTCCAGCGTGGTGTTCCGCTCCACGGTATTGAGAACCGTGGGCAAGGCGACCGTCTGCAACGTGTACGCGCCGGTTCGGCACAATGGCAAGACCTTGGGCTTGGTCGTGCGTGAGACCAATATGGCCACACGAGAATCCAACGGCCGATATGAGTCGGAAAGCATCAACGCCGGCAAGCATCTGTACGAGATGATTCCGCGAGGCCAATTCCCCTACAAGGATTCGGTGATGAGCCAACGCCATATCGCTCGCGTGGCGGACGGCTTCATCATCCTGACCATGGACGGCGTGGTTCGATACGCAGCCCCGAACGCCATCAGCTGCTTTAGGCGTCTCGGTCTGCTGACCACCATGCCTGGCCATTACCTCAGCGAACTCGGCACACAGCTATTGAAGGAGAACGACCCTGTTCCGGAAACCCTGCCGTTGGTGTTGACAGGCAAAGCCGCGGTCGACTCCGAACTCAACGCCAACCGTTCCGCCGTCTCGATGCGCTCGTTGCCCTTGTATGACAACAACGGCCGTATCGGAGCGATTCTGCTATGCCGTGACGTCACCGAGCTGCGCCGTCGTGAGCAGGAGCTGCAGACCAAGGACGCTACGATTTCCGAGATTCACCATCGTGTCAAGAACAACCTGCAGGCCGTCTCCGCATTGCTGAGGCTTCAGGCTCGTAAGACCAAGTCGGATGAGGTCAAGAAGGAATTGCAGGAGGCGCAACGCCGCGTGCAGACCATTGCCATGGTGCATGAGGGATTGAGCCAGACCGCCGACGAGGTCGTCGACTTCGACAAGGTGATCGCCAACCTGCTGCGCATGGCCGTGGACCTAGCCACGATGAAAGACCAGCACATCGATATCAACTACATGGGCAAGTTCGGCATGATGCCCGCTCAGGATGCCACGCCGCTGTCCCTCGTGCTGACCGAGCTCATCACCAATTCGGTGGAGCATGGGTTCGAAGGCCGCAAGGATGGCCATATCACGATTTCCGTGGGCCGCTCCGGCCCGAACCTCAATGTGGTGGTCGAGGATGACGGTTCCGGTCTCGGCTCCGAAGAACAGGGTGGATTGGCTCGTTCTTCCGGTTCCGGTTTGGGCACGCAGATCATCAACACCTTTGTGACCAATGATTTCGGTGGTTCCGTGCATTGGGAGCCGCGCCGCGAAGGCGGCACCCGCGTGGTGCTTGATATGAAGCTCAGGGCTGCTCAGGACGAGTGATGCGAAGCCCGAAATGAGGAAACCCTCCCAAGCGGGAGGGTTTCCTAGTATGACGAAGCGATAATCAAAACATCAGATTTGCATCTGCATGGCCTGAGAACGGCGGGCGCGCATGGCGCGGCGCTTCAGCGCACGACGCTCATCTTCGCTCAAGCCGCCCCACACGCCGTAATCCTGATTGGTGTCCAGTGCGCACTTCAGGCATGCGTCAATCACTTTGCAGGTGCGGCACACGGCCTTGGCCTCCTCAATCTGCTGATAGGCTGCACCGGTGTTGCCCACCGGGAAGAAGAGTTCCGGATCCTTGTCACGACATGCGGCCTTGGCTCGCCAATCAAAAGCGCTGCTCATTGCTTGCCTCCCTTAAAAGCCCCGTGGCTGGTGTTGTTCCTTAAGTCCAGTACCAAGGTAACCACGAACCGTGGTGATTTTCAAGAGGTTTTGCCGAGAAAAAACCGAAGTTTTCACGAAGCGCACTGCACCAGACATGCCGATGTGCCCTCGATGAGCACGGCCCGGCCCGCGTTGTCGGCATCGATATGACTCATCATATCCAATAGGCGAGCGGGGACTCCGGCCATAAGATCGGACGTTCTCTCCCCGCACGGGAACACGATTCTGGTATTGCAATGCTCCGGTATACGTATCGGGCGAATCGTGCTGACGGCGAATACCACGCTGACGGACTCATCGGCCAACGCATGTGTGAAAGACAGCGCCTGCTCGTCGGTGCGGAATGGGTCGAACAACTCATCGGCGTCGTCGACGAACCACACGATATGCGGAGGCGGTGGTGCATCCGAGCTGGCATACGGCGTGCAGCGGCCGCCATGAAGCCATTGCGAGCTCCATACCCGACGATGCGGGGAACTGACACGTACCGCCAAGCCATCAGCCATGCTGGCGTGTCGAGCCAATGTTTTCAGCAACGTGGTTTTGCCGCGCCCCTGCGGGCCGATGACACCGATATTGCCACCGGTGAGGGATACCGTCGCCTCTCGCAGGTTGATGCCATCGTCGGCAAGTCCAAATCGAATGCGTTGCGGTGCGTGGTCGGCCACAGTCCGGTCTTTTACGTGCCGGGGGAGTGGCGCGGTAAACAGGGACGGTTGCGGCGGGCTTCCGACGAACCGCGATGCGAACGCGATCTGGCGGCACACCGCATCGATATCGCGTGCCGTTGCACAGCGGAATGCCGTCACCTGTTCGGAATCGTTGCAGAACGCCGCACCGGGCATTGCCGGACTGAGGTCGGCGGCACGACCATCGCCAAGCAGCTCGCATGATTGCAGACGGTCCCGAACCCGTAAACAAATGCTGACGGACATATTCGCCTTCATATCGGCACTGACCTGACCCATGGGATTCTGCGTACAGGCGATCAGATACATGCCCAGTGACCTGCCGAGCGAGGCAATACGCACCAGACGATTCACATAATCCGGGAGCTGGTCCTTCAGGGCATGGAATTCGTCAATGACCACGATCAGGCGCGGTGGTGGATTGACCATATCGCGGATATCGGAAGCATGGACAGCGGCGGACAGCTGTTCACGGCGTGTCAGTTCGGCTTCCAGCGCACGCAACGCGCGTACGGCATGCGCCAGATCCAGATCGCATACGCTGCCCACGGTATGCGGCAACCGTTCGAGTTTGCGGAACGCGGAACCGCCTTTGAAATCCAAGAACACGAAATTCAGATGCTCAGGCCCGTTCATCGAGGCGAGCGCCAGACACCAGCTTTGCAGCAACACGGATTTTCCGGAACCAGTGGTGCCGGCCACCAGAGCATGCGGCCCCTGACGGTTCAGATCGAGCATCAGCGGCTCGCTTCCGGTCATGCCGATCGGCACCGCAAGGTCAAGGGGTTCAAGCCAGCGGCCCACAATGGCGCGCCATGGCAGGCGTGCGAAGTGCAGCAGCGATTCTATCGGCTGCGACGGCGCATGACGGAGGTCTGCGGCGCGGTCATCGGCGTCGCCCGTGATACCGACATCGATCGTTGCCTGTTGCGGATCGGGAGCCTTCTCCGGGCCTGGAGGCGAGGGGAGCGTCAGCAGCAGGGACACGAGACAGGCGAATATGCCCGGTGCGATCATGGCGGCGAACAGCCATTGCCCGTGCAACAGCAGTATGACCATCATCAATGCCTGCGCGATCATCGGGCATGCCGCGGCAAACATGGTCAGGCGGGCGCGCAATGGCGGCGCGCCCAAACGGTGCTTCGCCCGGGATACGGCGGATGCCGTATGGACGGAATGTCGCTTCGAATCGTTCTGCTGTGATGTCATGCTTCCAGCGTGGGGGAACGCATGCCGAAAGCGCAAGCCGAATCAAGGTATGTGGTTCTAGCTTGCCGAGTTATCCACATGACATTTTGCCCGTGCATGATTGGCGGTGTAGGCAACGGTGACGATCATGCGCCGATGATGAAGCCGATGGGCTCCGGGAAAGCGTCGGTCAGCCTTCCGCCAGATTGCCCACGGTGCCGGCCTTATACGTGCCGTCGGCAAGTTGATTGAACAGTTCGGTGTTCTTGGCGTCGTCAAGCAGCACCGAGGAACCAACGCCATCAACGTAATAATCGGGGTCGGACCAGTACACGCTGCCGGAGATGCCATTCGAGCCGGTGGCGCTTTTGAACGCCAACGCCATGGTGAGCAACGTGTAAGGGTTGGTCTTCTCGTCCACGGTGAGTGCGCTCATCGCGGCATTGGACACTGCCACGATTTTGGACGGATTGGTCAGGGTCTCACTGCTGGAAGCCTTCTTGACGATGGCCGAGATGACCTGTCGCTGGCGTTCGTTGCGTCCGAAGTCTCCTCGCGCGTCGGCATATCGCATACGAGAGAAGGACAATGCGGTGGAACCATCCGCCGTATGGCATCCCGCCTTCCAGTTCAGTCCGGAATAGGAATCCTGAACATCCTCGTCATAGCACAGTTCGATACCGCCCAAGGCGTTCACCACGTTCTGCAGACCGCCGAACTTGATCTGTGCCACATGATCGATTTTCTGGCCGGTGATCTGCTCGACGTTGCTTACCAAAGCCTTCTTGCCCGCAATCAGCGCCACCGCATTGATTTTCATGTACTGGTTATCGACGTTCATGAGCGAATCGCGGGGAATGGAAACCAACGAACTCGGCCCGCTTTTGGGCTTGATCAGCACCAGAATCGTATCGGTCCTGAAGCCAGAGATATTGTCTACGCCGCCGTAATCGGTGGAACCGTCACGCTCATCGGAGCCAAGAATCAGCCAAGTCGAGGCCGGCGTGTTGGGGGTGTCGGTCAGCCAGTCGCTCCGGTTCAGTTTGCTGTCCACCCATTGCCAGGCACCGAAAACAGAAAGAATCAACGCCGCCACCAGTACCGCAATCGCGCATAAGATGATGCGCAAGGCGCGCGGCCGGTGTGCCGTTACCGTTTTCGCCGTTGCCGCCGCCGGCCGGCCAAGATGGCTGAACTTCGTGGACACGTTTGCTGCTGGCGATGAGGGCCGGGAAACCGACATATCCGACGGATTGCGCACGGCGTTGCGGGATGAGCCGGAAGACATCCGCGCTCGCGACGGCGGAATGCTGCGCGGTGCGGCGGCATCCGGAGCCGTGCTGCGGGTGGCACGTCCGGTTTTCGGAGAAAAACTGGGCGGAGTCCGCCTGCCGTTGTCCGTGACGTTGGCGCTTGCCGTGGCGTTGGCGTTCGG
The DNA here is from genome assembly GCF_959020155.1 of uncultured Bifidobacterium sp. GTDB lineage: Bacteria > Actinomycetota > Actinomycetes > Actinomycetales > Bifidobacteriaceae > Bifidobacterium. Next base: position 5,963 of record NZ_CAUERC010000039.1, on the reverse strand, counting down.
TTGAGGCTCTTCGATGTCATTTCCCGTGACGGACGGACGGGCCGATGGAGCCTGACCTGACTGGCGTGAGGCGCGGGCAGGGGCGAAGGAGCGTGGCACCTGCCCGGAAGGTCGGGTGCGTCGATTTCCCGCAGGAATGAAGCTTGGCGGGTTGATATGCGGATCCGCCCCACCTGATTCCTGCGTCATAACCCCTCCTGAAACTGTCGATTGTCTGAATGACACTTTGACACAGCATCCGCCGGGTGTTCCTGCGCTATGGTGTTCCTGCGCAGGAACGGCACAATATCATGTGCAACGGCATCAGGGCATCGTGTCCGCGCCATAGCACACAGTTCCATAAAAATGATGTAATGACACGAGAAAGAATTTGACAAAAACGAAATTGCATGTGTGTAATTTAGTCCGTATGAAAAGCTCAATAGGCAAGGAGAATCGCATGTGGGGTGTGGTCGACGATTCAGCCGAAGAGCCATGGCATGAATTGTGGGGACTATTCCGACCTGATGGCGATGTATCTTGGCAGCACAAGGCGTTGTGCGCGCAAACCGATCCGGAGGCGTTCTTCCCGGAAAAGGGAGGCTCGACCCGTGATGCCAAGCGTGTGTGCGCCAAATGCGAAGTGCGTGAACAATGCCTGAAATGGGCCATCGACCATGATGAGCGATTCGGTATTTGGGGCGGCATGAGCGAGCGCGAACGCCGTCGATATAAGCGAGAGCACCGGGAGCAGGCGTAGTTCCACACACACCCCCTTCAAGTCTGGTGCGTACACTGGGAGTTTATGAGTCCGACAGGTAATAGCGATATTCATGAGGCGTTGGCCGACGCCATGTCTTCTCGACCGTATACGCATAGGCAGGATGTGGATACCGGCATTACGGCTGTGATCACCGTTGAGGAGGATATGCGTTTCCTCCGGTCTACATTGCGTTCGGTATTGACGCAGAATGTTCTTCCGGGAGTCGTCATCATCGCCGACGCGACCGGGCGCGCCGGTTCGAGGATAACCACTTCGTTCGAGGTCATTCCCTCGCCATCGGGGCCGGTAATGGAGGTGCCGCAGTCCAAGCATGTGACCATTCACATCGTTTCGGCCAAGGGCGCGCGTTCCTTCGGCGATGCGGTCAGCCGGGCGTTGGATCGGGCCGATTTGGATGACGCTCCCCGCGCATTGTGGCTGCTCCATGATGATTCCCGCCCCTCGGATGCCTCATGCCTTGAACGATTGCTTGAGGCGTGGCGCAATACGCCGGGTGCCAGCGTGCTCGGGTGCAAACAGTGTGATTGGGAAGGATCCCACCTGCATGATGTCGGTATGTATGCAGGCCGACACGCCGTGCATTCCCTGGTGGTCGATGGAGAACCCGATCAGGAGCAGTATGACGGGCGACAGGATGTGTTCGCGGTGTCGCTGGCGGGCGCGCTGGTGTCCATGTCGCAATTCACGCGACTGCGGGGCATCAATGCCTGGCTGACCACCTACAGCGAATCGGTCGATTTCTGCCGCCGTGTCTGCCTGAGCGGCGGACGCGTGGTGGTAGTCCCGCAAGCGGAGATATCACATCGTCGCGCACGGTATGAGGGCATTCGTACGCGAGGCGGGGAGCCGCTTAAGGACGATCACACGGTCAATCATGCGATGACGGTGCATCGCTCCCAACAGCGCTATCTGTACACTGACCTGGCCATGTCGTCCTGGATTATCGTCTGGCTGTGGAGGCTGATTCGCAGTTTTGGCATGGCCATAGCCATGATGTTCGGCAAGAAGCCGTATGAAGCATGGGTGCAATTGTGCCTGCCATGGTTGGCTTTGGCCGATATCGCGGGAAACATGAAATCGCGCAGGCTGGTGGCCAGACAGTCGAAGGTCGCCGCATCGTCCCTGCAGGTTTTGTTCGCCGACAGTCGGCAGATCAAGCAGTTCCATGATCGTCGGGATGCATTCCAATCCCAGCAGGGCAGAGTGCTGCTCAGTCCGCTGGAACGTGCCCATCTGCGGACACGCACCATATATCGCTGGAGCGCAGCCGTGGTGATGGCGCTGGTGTGCTTTGCGGCCATCGTGGTGATGTATTGGCCGGTGTTCCGTTCGATATTCTCCGGTGGATCGTTGTATTCCGATGTGTTGCTTTCCACCGGTGCCAGCTTCACTCAACTGGTGCAATCCGCCACCACGCCATGGGTGTTTGGCAGCGGCACCGGCATTCCTGCGCCGCCCACGCCGTGGCTGCTGGTGCTGATGCTGGCCTCGCTGGTCACGCTCGGCCATGTGACCGCCGCTCTGGCGATGATACTGTTTGTGGCCGCGCCGCTGAGCGCATTGTCGTTCTGGGCGCTGGCGGGCGTATTCACCCGCTCGGACGTGGTTCGTGTGCTGGGAGGACTGTTGTGGGCATCCACCGGCATTATGTTCGGCTGGTATGCGCAGGCCAATATGCCGATGCTCACCGTAATGGTGTTCCTGCCGGCCGCGTTCGCATTCGTGTTCCGTGCCGTGGGCATGTACCATACCGAAGACCCGCTCAAGCCGCGCACATCCGTTCAGGCCGCGGCCATCGCCGCACTGTGCTTCATCCCTGTGGTGGCCGCCGAACCGCAGCTGCTGTTCGCGCTGATCGTCGTGTTCCTGATGTTCCTGCTGTTCGTGCGCCGCAAGCGCGCCATGCTGTTGCTTATTCCGGTTCCTGCCGCCTTTGCGGTGGCCCCTACGCTCGTCAATGCGGTGCGTTACGCCGATTTGGGCATGTGGCGTCAACTGTTCGGCGACATCACGGTGCCAACGTCATCCGCCAACGGGTCGCCGGCGTCGCTGAGCCTGCTTGAGGCCGCACAGCGTGCGCTGGGATGGCGAATGGGATCGACTGAGCATGCCGATTTGGCGGTCACTGTGCTGTTCGGCGTCATCACGCTGCTCGCTCTTGCTTCGCTGGTGCTGCCGTTCGCGTTGCGGACCTCGCGGCTGATGTGGGTGGTAATCGTTTGCGGAGGCGCGCTCGCCCTGATTTCCAGCCGTGTGGCCATAGCCGTGGATGCCGATGGTGTCGTGGCCGGTTCCGCGCAGCCTGGCATCGCGATGATGATATTGGGCTTCCTTGCCTGCGTGTGCCTCGTCGCCGGTGGGGCGGTGAAGCGATTCCAACCGTTGCATGCGTCCGGCAGCGATCCCGCACCGAAAAAGGACCGGCTGCATGCGCTCATCGTGTCTGGCCGTGTGGTGCTTGCTCTGATACTGGTGTGCTGCATCGGCATTCAATGCATGTATGGCATCGAACGTCATAAGGATGCGGGACTGGGCGTGTCCGAAAACGGCCTGCCCATGGTCACCACCGATTATCTGGAAGCCAGTGCCGATCATCGTGTGCTTGCCGTGAGCGCGGAGACCCGCAACATCGTCAACTATGCGGTGATGCGCACCTCGCGCGGCGATCTGATCGACAGCTCCCCGGTCCAGCGGGCGCGCCTGCTGTCCGGCAAGCATGATGCGGTTGACGAACAGCTGGCCCAGGCCTGTGCCTCGCTGCTGTCCAATCCCGACGAAGAGGCCATCGCGGCCATCAGCGCGCTTGGATTCGGCGGCATCTACGTGGTTCCCGAGACCGGCGATTCCTCGAACGACATGCCGTATGAACAGTTGAGCGCGAATATCGCCGCATCGAACGGCACCCAGTCCCTGGTCTCCACGGATAGCGGCAGCTACTATCGTCTGACGCTGCGCAGCAGCGCCTCGCAGCAGGTGGATACCTCATGGCAGCAACGTGCACAGCATAGTGTCTGGAGGCACGCCTGGCTGATATGCCTAGGTGTGATCACGGCGTTGTACTGCTTGGTCGCCATGCCTCGCAGACGACTGTCCTACGGATTGGAGGAGCAGGCATGAGAAACACAACTTCTGGTTTCAAACGTGCGATCGGCATCGTGCTCGGTGTGATCACCATGCTGGTGTTGATTGCGCTGTTCGTCGTTCTCGTCATGGCCCCCATCCCCAATATCCGGGTGGATAAGGTGGCCGCTTCCGATAATGCCATCGACCAGGCCGTTAGTCCGACCCAGTCCGAAACCTACTGCCCGGCACCTATGGGATTGGCCGATACCGGCACGTACGGCGACAGCGCCTTCCAGGCCACTGTCGGCAATCTGAGCACACAGGCGCGCTATGCGGCGTTCGGCTCCGTCTACAGCGCCACTGTCTCGGCGATCGGGCAAAAGTCCAGTTCAGATGACGTGACTTTGAAAGACGCCGATCCGACCGACGATTCCTCGGTGAAAACCGGTGCTCAGAAGATCGATCAGGGAGCTCGCCTGATCAATACCCGTATGCTGCAGGCCGCCGTCGGCACCGGCACCGTCGGCACCATCGCATCATGGGCCGATGATGGCGATGTGAGAGGCGTATCGGCGGCATCCTGCGTATCGACCTCGCTCAGCCAGTCGTTTCTGCTCTCCGGCGGCACGACCGGTACCACACAGCAGCTCATCGTCTCGAATCCCTCCACCAAGCCGACCACCGTCGACATTGCCGTCTGGGGTTCCGAGACAGCCGGGAAAATGGCATTGTCCACACAGTCCACGCTGTCTGTGCCGGCCGAGGGGGAGTCCTCGATGGAACTGTCCGCCGCGGTCGATGGGCAGCATGGTCTGTTCGTGACCGTTTCCAGCAAGGAGACTCCTATCGCGTCCGTGGTACGTACGGTGACCATGGATGGTCTGACACCGAAGGGTTCTGATTTCGCGCTGCCGCTGCCGACCGCATCCAATGCATCGGTGGCGCCGTCCATCACTGCCGGCGATGCGGTCACCGCTTATCTGTTCGCCAAGGCAGACACCAGCACCGGGCTGTCATGGATTACCGACAAAGGCTTGGTTCCCGCCAAAGATGCCACCGTCACTGCCGATAAGGTGACGGCGATCGACTTGGGAGAGGCTCCTGATGGGGCGTTGGGCGTGATGTCCACCGCAGAGGATGCCGTGTCGTTCTCCGTCAAGGCCACACGCTCCGGTGACTCCGGCCAAGCCGATTTCGCATTGGTCAATGCCGGCGAGCCATCCGAATTCTCGGGGCTGGCCCTTCCCGACGGAGTAAAGGCCTCCATCACGCTGGCCAACACATCCAATGCGCGCAGGACGGTCACCTTGCGCGCCTACGATGATGCCGGTGCTTCGGTGACCTCCGAGGAAATCACGCTGGATGCGAACGCGGCGCAAACGATTGAGACCGGCAAACTTTCCGGCGATCATGGCACCGCGGTCGTGCTGATGTTGGAGGACTCATCCAAGAAAGTGAGCTGGGGAGCGCGTTTCAGTCACGATTCGTTGCAAGACAAGGACATCGCCGGATTGTCCGCCATCGACGCTTCAACGCTGATGCCCGCCACGGTCCATGTCTGGGCTCGGAACGATTCCTCCATCGTCAAGTAGAAGGGTATGCTCGCCGAAGCGTCAGTCTGATGATGTTTCGGCGGCGATATAGCTGCGGGCCGTGCCACTATCTTATTACAAGTGACACGGCCCGCAGTGTTGTCACAGGCCCCAGTCAGGGTCGATTTCCTCAGGCCTGCGCCCATACAATTCCGCTATGCGGGCCACCAGCTCATCCCTGACGGCCAATTGCAATTCGAGCTTGGTAGGTGCCTCGGTCTGCAACGGCATACGGTAGAGCACGACTCGTGCGGGAATGCCGTGGCTGGCGGGGAAGCACTGGGACGTCATATTCGGCTCGGTCTGCCAAGGCGTCGGATCCGAAGGAGGCACATCCTCCACCGCGAACTGGATCGGACGTATCAGTTCCGGCCACGCTTGGCCGAGCCTGCGAACCTGGGCCGCCACCATATCGTCGAACATGCCGGTGCGAGTGCGGTAACGGGGCAGACGGGTGCCGAACATCGGGGTTCGTGTGCCGCGACCGTGGCGGTTGCGGTAGATTCGTGCGTTCCAAGGTGGCTGAAGCATGGTTCCCACCATAG
>NZ_CAUERC010000038.1:0-11435 GCF_959020155.1 uncultured Bifidobacterium sp. | reverse complement strand
ACTGGGCGAGCTTGCCGGACGGGCTGACCTGGCCGAAGATCACATCGGCGAGCGCAGGGCCGCCGGCCTGGCCGAGCAGACAGGATTCGAGAATGCCCTTGGCGTTCTTGGCCCACGGGGCCACGGAGACGACGGAGCCGTTGGACAGCACGACCACGACGTTCTGGTTCGCGGCGGCGACCTGTTCGAGCAGGGCGATCTGCTTGGCGGGCATGTCGAGGGTTTCGCGATCGAAGCCCTCGATTCAAAGCATCCGGCGCACGACTATTTCGCGGACCGCGAGCGCCGCAGCGTGACGAACGCGCTCAACATCAACTGGTCAGTACCCGACGGCGCGAACGTGGAGCACGTGCTTCAGGCGGGCCTGTCGATGATGGACGGCATTCAGCTGCGCTGGCTGCGCTCTCCCGGTCGCGATCTCAACGCCATGTGGGTCGACTGCGAGGATGTGCTGTTCCCCTCCCCCTTATGGGACGGATACCGCTGACCCTTCCGTAAATCGCGCGTCTCGCACATCACCTCCGCCACCGCGTCATCAATCACCGTCATCCCGAACCATCACCCCATCCATCCCGCATGCCAGACATGCCGCAGATCCCAAGGGTCGAGGCGCGTGTCGTCCATCACGGCGGCGTCCCCGTCACCCATACCGGGCGCGGGAGGCGCGAGACGGTCAAACTCGCCGCGACCGCCGCGCAGTCGATAGCTCCAGTAGACCTGACCGGCGGAGACGTTCCACGCGTCGAGCTGCATGGCGGCGACGCGGAGGTAGACGGCGCGGCGGCGCGCGGCGGGCGACGGGACGCCGTCCCCGGCGTCGCCCGCGCGCGAACCGACGTCACCGGATGCGCCGTCTCCAACATCCGCACCGCCGTCACCGAACGCACCATATCCGTCGAACGCACCACCAGACGCATCAACGGACGCGACCTCACCTTGCGCCCCGCACTCCCCCATGCGCGCCGCAAGCCCGTTCGCCACGCACCACTCCCCCACCATGACCGGCGTAAAGCGCGCGGCACGGCGGATGCGGCGCGCGCCCCACGCCGCGAACAGCCGGTACCAGCGCATAAGCCATGCGTCCGGCAGTATGCGGAACAGCACCTCGGGCCGTTCCGACATGACGAGATACGCGTGCGTGTCGATGATGACGCCGCGCATGCCCTCACGTACGAACCAGCCGCGCCAGCGGTTCAGGCGGAATCCGTCATGGAACACGATGACCGGCCCGTCGCCCAGCACCGGGCGCAGCCATCGGTATGCCGCCCGATAGAACCGTTTGAGGAAGCGCATCGGAACGTGGCCGCTCCCCCGCGCCTCCCCCGGATCCTTCGCCCGGGAGCTCGACGGCGACATGAGATAAGTGAGACGGTCGACCGGCTCGTTGAGCACTTCGATGCCGTACAACGCAGGGCGGTCGCGGTAACGTCGCGCGAGACGCTCGAGCACGTCCAGTGCGAACGCAACCTGCCGCGGCGTCGTATGCCAGCGGACCACGCCGGTCAGGCCGCCATTGTCGAACCCGTTCTGCGCCCCGGGCACGGTGTGCAGGTCGATGAGCACCTTAAGCCCGGCCCTCTCCGCCCAGTCGAACGCACGGTCGAGGTATTCGACGCATCCGGGATGCCCGGGCACGTCACCGAAGATGAAAAACGGCACGGGGATGCGCACAAGGTTCAGCCCGTGCGCGGAGATGGCGCGGAAGTCGTCCTCGGTGATGTACGTGTCGCGGTGACGGCGCAGCAGGCGCTCCAGTTCGGCCGGGTCCGTGGACCGGTGCAGCCAGATCTCGTCCTCCTCGCCGCTCGCACGGAACAGGCCGGGCGTCATCCACCGTTCCAATACCAGCCAGCCGCCGAGGTTCACTCCGTTGATTCGCCCATCGTCTTCCGGCATGGCCCTCTCATCAGTATTCCGCATCATTGCTCCGTTCCGCACAAACGACACCGCCCGCTCCAGCATACGACCGGAGCGGGCGGAAACATATGAGGCCCACACGAAACCGATTCACACGGGACCGGCTCACGCGAGAGCATCTCACGCAGAGCAGATTCACGCGACGGTGAAGGTGGTGCGCTTGAGGTCGTCGCGGCGCGACGAGTGGCCGATGAGCAGCTCGAACTCGCCGGGTTCGACGATGCGGTTCGCATCGGCGTCGGCGATGGTGCAGTCGCAGACCGGAATGTCGAACACGACGGTCGCGGTCTCGCCCGGTTCGAGCGTGACGCGGCGGAACGCCTTGAGTTCGCGGTCGGCCCAGCTGTATGAGGTGACGACGTCGCCCACGTACGCCTGCACGACCTCGGTGCCCGCGCGGCGCCCCGTGTTGGTGAGGGCGATCTCGGCGTGCACGGTGTCGGTCTGCGCGAACGTGCCGTCCGCGTTCGAGGCCCCGCCGACGATCGTCGGCTCACCGTACGCGAACGTCGTGTAGCCTTCGCCCTCGCCGAACGCGAACGCCGGGTCCTGCGTAAGGTCGGCGTAGCGGTTGCCGTGCTGGCCGCGGATCTGGTTGTAGTAGACCGGCAGCTGGCCCGCGTGGCACGGGAAGGTGATCGGGAGCCTGCCGGACGGGTTCACCTCGCCGAGGATGATCTCGGCGATGGCCTGTCCGCCCTCCATGCCCGGGTTCGGCGCCCACAGGATGGATCCGGCGCCGGACTTCGGATCGTTGCAACGGCCGGCGAGCACGCCGGAATCGCCCACGATGGAACGCGGCAGCACCTGTGGCTTGGAGCTCACCAGCACGGTGACCATCGGCTTGCCGGTCTCGCGGGAGACGTCGGCGAGTGCGTCGAGCAGCGCGTTCTGGCCGCCGAGCAGTTCAAGCGTGGCGGTGGAACAGGTCTCGCCGACCAGCTGCACCACATCGCCCACGACGGCGACGATGAGGTCGGCCTCGCGCGCGGCGGCGACGGCCTCGTCGAGCAGGGCCCGGTCAACGGGCGCGCTCACTCCGATCTTCGGGCGCGGCTGGCCGTCCGGGTAGAACTCACCCTCCGGGTCGGGCACGAGGTCGATGACGTTGGCACCGCGGGCGTAGGTAACCTCGCATCCGTCGCCGGCGAGCGCACGGAAGCCGTCGAGCACGGTGGTGATCATGCCGCGCGGATGACCGTCGGGCATCCAGCCGACTTGGCCGGAGCTGCCGGCCCAGTCGCCGAGCTGGTTCTGGGCGTCGTCGGCGAGCGGGCCGACCACGGCGATGCGCTTGCGCGCGGGCGCGTCACCGGAGCCGGGGATCGCTTCGGCCGGCGCCGCGTCGAACGGCAGTCCGCCGTCGTTGCGCAGCAGGGCAACGGCCTCGCGAGCGAGCTCGAGGTTCACGCGGCGGTGATCCTCGGAGCCGATGACGGCCTTGATGCGCTTCTCGTCCGGCAGACGCGGGTCCTCGAACAGGCCGAGGCGGAACTTGAGCGCAAGGATGCGCGCGACAGCCTCGTCGATGAGCGACTCGTCGAGCAGACCGGTGTGCACGGCCTCGATGGCGCCGTCGTAGAACCCCGGCGTGGTCATGACCAGATCGTTGCCGGCCTTGACCGCGTCGGCGGCGGCGTGCACGTAGTCGGGCTTGACCTTCTGCTCCCATACGGAACGGCCCACGTTGTCCCAGTCGGTGATGAGGGTGCCGTTGTACTTCCATGCGCCGCGCAGCTTGTCGGTGAGCAGCCACTTGTTGAACGTGACCGGTACGCCTTCGATGGACTCGTAGCCGAGCATGAACGTGCCGCAGCCCTCCTTGGCGATGCGTTCGAACGGCGGCAGGAACCAGGATTCAAGCTTGCGGTGGCTCAGGTCCGCTTCGGAGGCGTCACGGCCGCCCTGGGTCTCGGAGTATCCGGCGAAGTGCTTGGCGCAGGCGAGGATCGCGTCCTTCGGCAGCGTCTCGCCGGCCTGGGCACCGCCCTGATAGCCCTTGACCATGGCGGAGGCCATCTCACCGATGAGCATGGGGTCCTCGCCGAAGGTCTCGTCCACGCGACCCCAGCGGGTGTCGCGCGCGATGCACAGCACCGGGGAGAACGTCCAGTGCACGCCGGTCGAGGAGACTTCTTCGGCGGTGGCACGGCCGGCCGCTTCGACGGCCTTCGGGTCCCAGCTCAACGCCATGCCGAGCTGGGAGGGGAAGATCGTGGCGCCGGGCCAGAAGGAGTAGCCGTGGATGCAGTCGTCGCCGATGACGAGTGGGATGCCGAGACGGGTCTTGGTGTTCACGGTTTCGACGGCGCGCGGCAGGTCCTCGGGGCTGGTGTGCAGGATGGAGCCGACGTGCTTGTTCACGATGAGCTCGTCGAGGTCGCCACCGCGGGCGTCGAGCTGCATCATCTGGCCGACCTTCTCTTCGAGGGTCATGCGGGAGAGCAGGTCGGCGATGCGCTCGGAGGCGGGCAGGTCGGGGTTCTTGTAGGGCAGCGTTTCGACTGTGGTTTCCGGTGTGGTCGCGGTCATGGTTGTGTTCGCCTTTCTGGGTTCCGTGCGGTCACTCGATGACGAAGGTGTTGAAGGAGCGCGGGGCGAGCGTGGCCTTGAAGCCACGGGAGGCGTCGGCCGGGTCGGCGAACTCGAACGGGCGTTCGTCCTCCAGCGCGTTCTGGGTCACGACCACGATGGTGCCGTCCGGGTTGCGGAAGGCGATGGCCATGGAGTTGAAGTGGCTGGTGGTGCCGAGCACCTTCGCGCCGGGGCGCACGTACTTGGAGAAGTGGCGCATCACGTAGTATTCGGGGTTGTGGCGCACCTCGTGCGTGTCGGCGGTGATGGTGAACAGGGAGTTCTGGCGCGACCCCGGCCAGCCGACCACCGACCGGGGTTTTCGTAATCCTAGACCAAACACACCCGGCACCTGGCAGGCCGCGGCCGGTACGACAAGGGCCAGAACGCCCGCCAGGACGCTCCGGCCCGAATCACGGCCGGCATGGAACCCGGTCAGCGCTGGAACACGTCGGGGTGCTTCGGATCTCCGGGAATATCGTCGAGCAGGCCCTCGAGGCCGAGGAACTCACGCCAGAAGTCGAGCGGCTGGCCATACGGGTTGGATTCGCGGCCGTGCGCCTGGATGTTCGCCTTGGCTTCGAACACGTCTTCCTCGGTGAGCCCGTCGAAGTAGCTTTCGAGACGGATGCGGTTGGACGGCACGTAGTACAGGGACGCGATGATCTCGGTGAGCCGTTCGACGCGTTCGATCGGCAGCGAATCCCAGTGGCGGAACTCGATGAAGTTCTTGAGACGCACGTCGTTGAAATGCGTGGAGATGATGTGGTTGATTTCGTACGCGTTGAGCTCGCGGTCCGGGTAGACCTCGCCAGCGTTCTCACGGAAGGCGGCGCGATGCAGCTCCTTGCGGCTCAGCCCCGATTCCACCGCTTCGGGCGTGTGCGTCAGGTCGGCGAACATCAGCGGCGTGGACAGCACGTCACGCGCGTAGTCCTCCCAGCCGAAACGCTGGTCGAACAGGCCGGGGGTCACGTTGGTGCGCTGGAAGTCGAGGTAGTCCCACATGCGCTGGCGCAGCAGCGGATACGGGTTGAGACGGCCCTCGAAGTAGGGGGTGTTGCGGAAGAACCATGCGAGAATCGGCCCGATGGCGGTGCCGACGCGCATCTTATCGATCGAATCCTTCTCGTCGACATAGTCGATGCTCACCTGGGTGGAGGCGGAGCAGCGCATCATGCACGGACCGAACTGGCCGACGCGGCCAAGGAAGTCGGTCATCGCGTCATAGCGGCCTTTCGGATTGACCGGCACGTCGACGAAACTCGACTTCGGCTGGTATCCGTAGTTGACGAAACGGAAGCCCAGCTCCTCGAGGATCGGGTCCGCCTCACACCGGAAGTCGGCGTACAGGCCGTTGAGGTCGCCCGGCTCATGAAGCACGCCGATGGAAGCCTCCACCTGGCCGCCCGGTTCGAGCGACACCGCAACGCCTTCGCGCGCGAGTCCGACCAGATGGCCGTTCTCCCAGTATTCCTTGCTTTCGTCATAATACGGAGCGAGCCGTTTGAGGAACGCTTCGATGCCGTTCGGCTCGTAGTAGCTTACGGCCGTGTCGTCGGCGTCATGCACCGGCAGATGCTCAATCTCGACACCTAAACCACCGGTGCCGCGCTTGGAGCGCCCCGCCTCGAAGAACTTCAGAAGGCTCTCGACATGCTTCGGGTTCGGCTCGGCGAGCAGGTGCGCATAGCTGATTCTGGGAGTGACCATGAACGGTATCGTAGGCGAGTCGCGCGACGCGCGTCGCCGCGCGCCCGCGAATCGGCTATATCTTTTTCCGATAACCGGCACGTCGCCGGACATCCGCCATATCACGCCGCAACGCCGCACCGCGCCGTCGCACCACACCGCGCCGCCACGCCCCCATCACCGCACGCCACGCCTCCGCAACGCCGCGCCACACCGTACGGCTTTGCCGTTATGCGCGATGTCGGATACACTCATTGATTTGTAAACCTTGTTTACAGAAACGTCCGGCAGAGAGGCCGGACCACACCATCAACCCACCATCAACCCACGGCGAACAGCCGGAATAAAAGAAAAACAACAGAAAACAACAGAACACGGAAAACAGCAACAACCCATACAAAACACCGGCAACCATAAGCACGTCGGAAGCACACCGGAACGCACACCGAAGCGCACCGGCGACCGCTCCGGTTCCACACCGAAACCACGCCGAAGGCCATACCGGAAACGGACCGAGGACATATCGGACACGCCCGGCACCCCACCGGCACGCCGGTGCGCCACAATCGAAAGGAAGGAAAGCGGCATGACATCCCGTCAGGGCAGACAAGCCATAGCCGCGACGGCCGCAATGGGCGTGGCCGTCGCGCTGGCGTTGCCGACCGCTGCGTTCGCGCAGTCAGCAACGCAAGGAAAGGAGACCGCTACGACCACGTCATCAGGCACCACCTACTACGTGTCGTCGGCACACGGCGACGACGCCAACGCGGGCACCAGCGAAAACGCGCCCTGGAAGTCCCTGACCAAGGTCAACGACATCGCCTCGGACCTCGGTCCGGGCGATTCGGTGCTGCTGGAATACGGCTCCGAATTCAACGACCAGTACCTGCACATCAAGGACACCGCCGGCAACGCCGACGCGCCGATCACGATCTCCGCCTACGGCGACGCCGACGAAGGCAAGCCGGTCATCGCGTCGAACGGCGTCAAAGGCAGCCAGTGGGAGCAGGACTACCGTGCCAACGTCGGCAACCACAAGAACAAGGGCACCGTCTCAACCACGCTGCTACTCAAGGACGTGTCGTACATCACCGTCTCCAACCTGGAGATCACCAACGACGACGCGGACGTCTACGATCCGATCGACACGTGGAAGTGGACCGACACCCCTGATTCCGACGGCACAAAACTCGACCGCAGCGCCTCGCGCATGGACCGCACCGGCGTGGCCGGCATCGCCGAGAACGGCGCGACGATGAGCAACGTGACGCTCGACAACCTTTACATCCACGACGTGGACGGCAACATCTACAACAAGCACATGGCCAACGGCGGCATCTACTTCATGGCCCACTACCCCATGGAGAACACGAGCGCCGAAACCGACGTCTGGCTCAGGGAGCACGTCTCACGCTTCGACCACGTCACCATCAGAAACAGCACCGTCAAGGACGTGGATCGTTGGGGCATCGCCGTCGGCTACACCGCCTACCTCAACTACATCGACGCGAACTACGGCGACGGCTCCATCGACGACGCCCTCATCGCGAAGTACGGTTCCACCAACGTGCGCATCGAGAACAACTACGTCAAGGGCGCCGGCGGCGACGCCATCACCCTGATGTACTGCGACCGCCCGGTCATCGAACACAATGTGGGCGACAGCGTCTCGAAGCACATCAACACGCAGGACTACACGCAGCCCGGCTCCTACGGCGGACGCGTGGCGGCCGGCATCTGGCCGTGGCGTTGCAAGGATCCAGTGTTCCAGTACAACGAGATGTACAACAACCTCAACGCCGAGCACGGCAACGGCGACGGCCAGGCGTGGGACGCCGACTACGGCGACGGCACGCTGTACCAGTACAACTACTCGTACGGCAACAGCTTCGCCTCGCTGATGATCTGCAACTGGTACGCGGTTAACACCACGTTCCGATACAATATCTCGCAGAACGACCGTCAGGGCGTGTTCGACCTGCCGTCGAACGGCCCCGGCAACCACATCTACAACAACACCGTCTACGTGGACGCCGACAGCCAGGTGCTGACTAAGCGTTCCAACTCGCAGTCCCTGTTCGAGAACAACATCTTCATCAACGCGACCAACACGAAGAAGACGGAGACCTGGAACCGCGGCAGCCAGAACGGCGGCCAGACGTACGACAACAACATGTACGTCAACTACGCGAACAAGCCCACCTCCGACGCCAACGCCATCGAGGCCGACGACGTGTCCGCAGTGCTTGCGGGCGCCGGTTCGGCTCCGACATCCGCCCTCAAGAGCGGCGCCGAGCATGCGCGCACCGGCGAGAAAGCCGCGTTCGACGGCTACCGTCCGGTCGCGGGCTCGAAGGCGATCAACGCCGGCAAGGTCGTCTCCGACCTCAACGACTACGCGGTGGAGAACGACTTCCTCGGCAACGCAGTCAAGGGCAGGCCCGATCTGGGCGCCGTGGAAAGCGACGTGGTGTCCGTCACGATGGCCTCCTCCAAGTACGAGACCGGAACCGAAACCGATTCCGGGACCGGTGACAAGACCAAGGTCATCCACGTGACCTTCACCGACAAGAACCCGGTGACCGTCAAGGAACTGCTCTCCAACGTGTCCGCCGACAAGGGCGTGGACAAGGCCGTGTACCGAGTCGCCGACGCCAAGTCCGGCAAGTCCGCCGACGCCAGGTCCGCCGAGTCCGAACCGAACATGCTCGACCGCCTGCTCTCCCTGCTCCCAGGCTCCGACCGGAACGCCAAGGACGACGAGACGAAGCTCGCCGACTCCGAACCGGTCCGCGATGGCGACATCCTGCGCTTCTCCGCCGAAGGCACGGACGAGACCGACGAGTACACGATCCGCCAGCGCATCACGTGGGATTGGGTCGCGGACTACGAGCAAGGCGTCGCCGACTTCGACTGGAAGGCGCAGCGCCGCACGTCCGCCGGCGGCGAGTGGACCACCATCTCCGCATACGACGGCTCGTGGCCGAACACCGTGTACGACCAGTACTACGGTGTCGGCGTCAACGGCACCCTCGCCGAACTCTCCGGCGACCGCAAGCAGACGCACGGCCTGCTGATCGACAAGCCCGGCGACGGCCTGCCCACGGCCATGGCGTGGAAGGCGCCGGAGTCCGGCACCGTCATGCTGTCGCTCAAGACGTTCGCCGACAAGATCGCTGAACCGTACCTGCGTCAGAACGCGGACAACGCCGGCAAGAAGGTCACATTGTCGCTGATGCGCAACGACGAGACGCTCTGTTCGGCCGACGACCTGTCCGTCTATCAGAAGTCCTCCGAACAGTTCGCGCAGTGCCTCGCCGAGCACGGTTCGATCGACGTGCAGGAAGGCGACTGGATCCGCATCGTCGCCGACGCCGAGACCGGAGTCAAGGCGCCGTCGCTGCACATCAGCCCGGTCATCACATATGAGGACAAGGCGCCCGCCGCGCCGAAGCAGAACGTGCGCTACGACGTCTCGTACGCCGCGACGGACGCCGTCGTCGGCACGCAGTCGGCCGTCGCCGCCGCGTTCACCGCGGACGGCGGCGAGGCCGACGCGCCGGACGGCGTCGCGTTCGCCTTCAAGGACGGCGGCGATGAGGGCGAGGCCTCGCCCGTCATCGACGCGTCCACCGGCGCCGTCACCTTCACGCCCGCCGCCGGACAGTACGGCGCGACCGTCACCCGCACCGTCGTCGTCACGTACGCGGACGGTTCGAGCGACGAGACGACCGTCACGTTCCGTGTCGCGCAATCGCACGCGCAGCGTCTCAACGTGCTGTACCCGACCGTGCGCGGCGACGCCGGCACGGACCTGAAGCGCACGCCGAAGTTCACGCTGAAGGCGGACGGCGCGGCCGCGTCTGTGCCGGAAGGCACGACGTTCGCGCTCGGCGCGAACGCGCCGGCCGGCGCGAGTGTCGACATGGCGAACGGCACGGTCACGCTGAACAGCAGGGTCGGCGGCACCGTCACCGTGCCCGTCACGGTGACGTTCGCCGACGACGGCGCCAGCGTCTCCTCCACCGCCCGCTTCGAGGTGACCGCGCCCGCCGCGCTCGGCTCGTCCGAGTTGGAGACCGCGACTGTCGACGGTGTGAACGTCGTCTACGCGCCGTTCTCCGCCGACAGTCCGATGACCGTCGCGCAGCTGCTCGCCAAGGTGACGGCCGAACCGTCCGGCGCCGATAAGGGCGTGTACCGTGACGGCGTGCGGTTGGAGGCCGGCGCAGAACTCGCCGAGAACGACGTGCTCCGCTTCTCCGCGAAAGGTTCCACCGTGTCCGACGACTACGTGGTGAAGTCGAAGACCACGTGGGATTGGGTGAACGACTTCCAGGTGCGCGTGCAGGGTCCGATCTGGTACGGGCAGCGTCAGACCGAGGCCGACGGCGTGTGGTCGGATATCGCCGACTTCGACGCGACGTATCCGAACTGGATGTACGAGACCTACTACGGTCCGGGCGTGGACTACGCGAACCACAGCCTGCCCACCGACCGCTCCGCCATCCATGGCCTGATCAGCGATTCGCCCGCGTCCGCTGGTGGCTCCGCCATGGCGTGGAAGGCGCCGAAGGCCGGCACGGTGAAGGTGTCCATCCGCGAGGACGAGCCGTACCTGCGCCAGGACGGCAGCAACGGCAAGGCGTTGACGCTTCGTCTCATGCACGACGACAAGGTGGTGTGCTTCGCCGACCTGACCGTCTCCAAGCAGCGTTCCGAGGAGTTCGCCAACTGCGTCGCCGACAAGGGCGAGATCGCGGTCGAGGCGGGCGATTGGATCCGCGTCACCGCGACGTCCGCGTCCGGCATGAACAAGCCGTCCGCGCACATCTCCCCGGTCATCGCCTACATGGCCGCCTCCACGCCGGGCCCCGAACCCGTTCCGGTGGACAAGTCCACGCTGAAGGCCACGGTCGAGGAGGCTCTGGGATTGGCCGAGTCGGACTACACGGATGAGTCGTGGGCCGCGCTCGTCGCCGCGCGCGACGCCGCGCAGACCGTGCTGGACGACGATGCCGCCACCGCCGAACAGGTCGAGACCGCGCAGAACGCACTGCGTGACGCCATCGACGGATTGGAGAAGAAGCCGGTCGATCCGGACCCGAACCCGAAACCGGATCCGAACCCCGATCCCGATCCGACGCCCGACCCGGACCCCGACCCCGGCCCCGACACCAAGCCGGGTGACGGTTCCGGCAACGGTTCCGGCACGGGCAACGGTTCCGGCACGGGCAACGGTTCCGGCACGG
>NZ_CAUERC010000037.1:0-12364 GCF_959020155.1 uncultured Bifidobacterium sp. | reverse complement strand
CAAACCAAGCAACTCATACTTGCATTATACCATAATTTATCGTTTGTCATTAAAAAGTTGATATCAAACGAATAGTTGATGTGACATCGATGCTGCGCGATATATCTGACGTCGCTTCTCTCGCCCCGCCCGACTGCGGCCAGTAACCTCCCTCGTCAGAGGGAGAGATTACTAGCCAACGGTGTTGCCGTAGATTTGGGCTTGGAGGTCTTTACGGGCGGTTTCCATGCGGGTGATCTGGCCGAGGAGGGTTATCTTCTCTTCGCCGTCGGGCAGCTGGGCCATGCGGCGTTTGGCCAAACCGATCTGGCGCATGAAGCCCATGTCCAACAATCGGGTGAGCAGTTCGGTGGCATAGCGCTGCTCTTCCGGCGTGGCAGGGCGTAGCTGCACGGCGGCCGCACCACCGCCGACTCCCCCAGGCACGTTCGACTGCGGAGGTTGTGCGCCATTACCACCGTCGTCGCCAGGCAGTGGCAACGGCATGACGGCCAGCTCGTTGATCACCTGATTCAGCATCGGTCCGCCGGCCTTAGTGAGGTTGTGCATCCACAGCCCCTGCGGGGTATCGTCGGATGGCAGTCCGCCGGCGGCCGCGATCGCCTGGAACAGGGTGCGGAACACCGAAGTCATGAAATGGTCGATGGTCAGCTGCCCGAACATGGTGCGGTCGATGGCGCGCGGCACCTGAATCAGCACGGCCATGAACTGCTGTTCGGCGATGAATACGGCGTCGTCGATCTTGAAATATGCCTGTTCGGCGGCGTCACGGCGCTCCAACGCCTTGCGCGTGGCCGGATTGGCGTATGGGTTGGTGCCGGGTTCCACACGCGGCTCGTCACGCTCGAATCGACGTTTGGGCGCGTAGGCGTCCTCATCGCGTACATGCATCTGCCGGCGCGCGTTCATCACCTCGCGGCGCATCACCTCAAGATCCACGCCGATACGGCCCGCGGACTTGCGCGCGTAAGCGTCCCATAGGGAGCGGTCGCGAATCTGCGCCACCAGCGGGGCCACAGCTTTCATCGCACCCACTTGGCCGGGCGTGTAGGTCAGGTCGAACCGGCTGATGGCGGCGTCGATCACGAAGTCATACAACGGTTTGGCGCGGGCGATCAGCGAACGCACTGCTTCGTTGCCTCGCTCGATGCGCAGGTCGCACGGGTCGAGATTGTCGTCGGCCACGGCCACGAAGGTTTGGGAGAGGAAGGCCGAATCAAGGCCGAAGGCATGCAGCGCGGCTTTCTGGCCGGCGGCGTCACCATCGAACGTGAACACGATGCGCGAGCTCAACGGCTGGTCCTTGACCTTCAACGGCCCGACCAGCTGGACCGCGCCCAGCGAATCGTCGGCGATCAGGCGGCGCACAATCTTGGCGTGCTCGGCGCCGAACGCCGTGCCGCACGTGGCGATGGCGGTGTCGATGCCGGCCAAGTGCATGGCCATCACGTCCGTATAGCCTTCGACGATCACCACCTGCCGCTTCTTGACGATGGCGGATTTGGCCAAATCGATGCCGTAAAGCACCTGGGTTTTGCGGTAGAGCTGCGTGTCCGGCGTGTTGATGTATTTGGCGGCGATCTGATCGTCTTCGTATAGTTTGCGCGCGCCGAAGCCGAGCGTGCGGCCGGTCGAATCGCGGATGGGCCAGGTCACTCGGCCGCGGAAATAGTCATAGATGCCGCGCTGGCCTTGACGGGCCAAGCCCGCGTCGAGGATTTCCTTCTGCGTAAACCCCTTGGAGGCCAAGTGGCGCACGAGATTATCCCAGCCTTGCGGCGCGTAGCCGCAGCCGAAACGTTCGCAATCAGCTTGGGAGAAGTTGCGGCCGCCAAGCAGCTTGCGGGCGGGCAGTGCTTCCTTGGTCAAGATCTGGGAGACGAAGAAGCGCTGGGCTTCCTCGCAGGCTTCCAGCAGTCGCGTGCGCTTGGAGCCGGTGTTCTCGCGCGCCGGGCCGTTGCCGCTGTTCTCGTAGTGCAGCTCGATATGGTACTTGTCGGCGAGCAGTTCCACGGCTTCGCGGAAGTCGATGTTTTCGGATTGTTCGACGTATTTGAATACGTCGCCACCCAAGCCGCAGCCGAAGCAGTGCCACACGCCGAGCGAGGGACGCACGTTGAAGCTGCCGGTTTTCTCGTCGTGGAACGGGCACAGGCCCACGAAGGTGCCGGTGCCGGAGGGCTTAAGCGTTACGGTCGCAGATACAATGTCATACAGGTCCGCGGCGGCGCGCACCTTCTCGACATCTTCTTTCTTAATCATTCCGACCATAAGTCTCTAGAGTACCGCCTCACCTGAGACACGGTAAATTTTTACCGTCGGTTATCATTTCTTCCGCGAAACTCCCTTCAGTCGCCTACAGCGACAGCTCCCCTCACCCGAGGGGAGCTGGCTCGCGCAGCGAGACTGAGGGAAGCGCCCGCCCAACACGCCCTCAGCACAAGATGGAGTGCAGGGCCAGAGCGGAGTTGTCGGTCAGGCTTGCGACCTGATCGATGGCGACGCGCAGGCGCTCGTTGTCATTGGTGGATTCATTCCAATCGGCCAGGAACTGGCTTTCCAAAGCGTCGGATGGGAGCGGCGAATCGGCCATAAGCACATCGACCAAATCCGATACGATCTTGAGCTCCTCCTGATGGAATGGCTCGCGCTCGCGAGGCGCCATGACGAAGTACACGGCGATGCCCTTCAGTGCCACGATCTCGTAATTCGTGTTCTCGGGAATCACGATGTTCGAGGAATACCGGGTCAACGGCCCGGGCCCATACGTGTCGCGCGTGGCGGTCTCCACCGACCAGCAGAAGCGGCCGATCAAATCGGACGTAATGTTCTTAAGCTGCGCCAACGATTCGCGCGAACCATTGAAATGTGCAGGGAACAAATGCTCTCGGCGCAATCGCATGAACGCGGCCAGCAGCTTGTCGGCATCCCACTTCGCCCCATACCATGCGCGCGTCTGCTCGATGATGTGGTCCAGCATCTTCGGATCGGCGAGCACAATCGGATCGAACGCGCCGGTGGCGATGGAATCCTCGACGTCATGCACGGAGTAGGCGATATCGTCCGAAAGGTCCATGATCTGGCATTCCATGGGTTTGGCGGCCTGGGGCGCGCCGATTTTGAGCCAGCGGAACACCGGTTCGTCATCCGGGTAGACGCAGAATTTCTTCGACCGCTCCCCCTTCGGGTGTCGGTCGGCTTCGGCCAAGGTCCACGGGTATTTGACGGCCGCATCCAAGGCCGCACGGGTCAGGTTCACGCCGGCCGAACGCCCGTCCGGGTGAAAGATCTTGGGTTCGAGCCGGGTCAGGATACGCATGGTCTGTGCGTTGCCCTCGAAGCCGCCGATATTGCCGGCGATGTCGGCGAGCGCACGCTCCCCGTTGTGCCCGAACGGCGGGTGACCAAGGTCATGGGCCAGACAGGCGCAGTCGACCACGTCCGGATCACAGCCGAGCAATGCGCCGATTTGGCGACCGATCTGGGCGACTTCCAGCGTATGCGTCAGTCGGGTGCGGGCGAAATCGTCGGTACCGGCAATCAGAATCTGGCTTTTCGCGCCCAAACGCCGCAAAGCGGACGAATGAATCAGTCGCGCGCGATCGCGTTCGAAAGCCGTGCGCGACTTGGATTTGGGCGGCTCGGGTGCCCATCGCTCCTCGTCGAAGGCGCTGTAGCCCTCATCGCTCAGCACCTGTTCCCCATCCAAAGTCGTTTCCATATTCCAAGCATAGGCACACATATCGGCCGCAGTAATCCCGACTTCCCGAATATGTGCCACTGACGTCAACTCAACGGCACATATTCGGGAGATTGGGGCCGATTTCCCGAATATGTGACGCTCAGCACATGTCAACGGCACATATTCGGGAAGAAGGGATTACGGGGTGCCACCGTATGGCGGTAATGCACCTTATAGCAGCGTGGCGGGGTCGAGCTTGGCGAGGTCGGCGGCGGGCAGTACTTCGGCGGCATGCTCGTAAAGGCGCGGGATGCGGTTGCGCAGGCAGGTGAAGATCTCGTAGCTGATGGTGTCGGCGGCGCGGGCCCAATCGTCGGCGGTAGGCTCAACGTAATCCTCGCCGCGGCCCGGGCCGAACAGTTCGACCGTGTCGCCCTCGTGAACGCCGAGTTCGGCGGCGGATCCGTGCAGGTCCACGATGAACTGGTCCATGCACACGCGGCCGCACACGCGGTAGAGCTTCGGACCTTCAGTGGTCATGATGCGCACCGGGCCGCCCGGCTTCTCCACGTGCTTGGCACCTTCCATATCGAAACCGGAAGCGGAGCGGTGGATGCCATCGGCGTAGCCCAGCGGCACAATAGCGGTCGAGGTGTTGTCCGGGGTCAGGTAGGTGCGGCCATAAGAGATGCCATGGCCGGCCTCCACATCCTTGACCGTGCCGAGCTGCGCCTGCAGGCGCATGGCCGGGGTCAGATGCCAGTCGCGCGGGGTGCCCATCGCGGGATCGGGCTCGTAGCCGTACAGGCCGATGCCGGGGCGGGTAAGTTCGAAGTGAATCTCCGGGCGGTCCAAAGTGGCCGCCGTGTTGGCCAGGTGACGGATCTCCGGCGGAATGCCGGCCTGTTCCATGCGGCGCGTGAAGTCCTTGAATGTTTCGATCTGGCGGTCGGTGGAGGACACGAATTCGGGCACATCGGGCGAATCGGCCACGGCGAGATGGCTCCACTGACCCACAATATGCAACACGCCCTCTTTGGCGAGCGGCACGAGTTTGGCGAGCGCGGCGTCGAATCCGGCCGGCGTGAAACCGTTGCGACCGAAGCCGGAATCGACCTTGACGTGTACGCGGGCGGGCTTGCCGAGCTTGCGTGCGGCGGCGGCCACGGCATCGATGCCGGGCAGGGAGCCGACCGATACGTCGATATCGGCAGCGATCAGCTCATCGAATGGCACTTCGGTGCCGTTGTAGACCCAAGTCAGAATGCGGCAGCGGTCGGGGCCGATGCCGAGCTTGCGCAGCAGCAACGCTTCGTGCGACTGCGCGGTGCCGAGCCATGTGGCGCCGCCGGCGAGCGCGGCCAGGGCGGCGGGCAGCAGTCCGTGGCCGTAGGCGTCGGCCTTGACCACACCCATCACCGCCGTGCCGGAAGCGGGCCCGCCGACCACGGAGACCAGGTGGGCCATGTTGTCGCGCATGGTTTTGAGGTCCACGATGGCCTGTGCGGGGTATTGGCGGCGGGCGGCCGCATAGTTGGCCTTGCCCTGCTCGGACGAGAATGCGATTTCAGGTGCTGCGTTCATGCTCATAGACACCTATTGTTGCGCGAGAATGTGACGTGTAGTCGCAATCGTCTGTTTTCGCCCGGCAGTCGTACACTAATGACCGATATGCGGTTTCTCGGAAGCCGCCTTTGATTCCCGGCGTTGAGGCGTGCCGGGATCCCGGAAATCCGTCCGGTTCAGCCCCATAATCCTAGATTTCATGAGAGAAGAACATGGATCTGTTTCGTAAGAAAAGCATGGATCAGCTTGTCGCCGAATCCACTCCCCTCAAGCGCACGATGCGCACCTTCGATCTGACGATGCTCGGCATCGGCGCGATCATCGGCACCGGTATCTTCGTGCTCACCGGCAAGGGCGCGCTGACCGCCGGCCCGGCCCTGTCCGTATCGTTCCTGCTGGCCGCCGTCTGCTGCGGTTTTGCCGGTCTGTGCTACGCCGAGTTCGCCGCCATGGCCCCGGTGTCCGGCTCGGCCTACTCCTATGCCTATCTGGCGTTCGGCGAGCTCATCGCCTTCGTGATCGGCTGGGATCTGATTCTGGAGTACGCCCTGCAGGCGGCCACAGTGTCCGCCGGCTGGTCGGGCTACTTCAACAAACTGCTGGAAGGCTTCGGCCTGCACCTGCCGGTCGAGCTGACCGCCGCCTACGGCACCAACCCGGACGTCACCACCTACTTCAACCTGCCCGGTTTCGTCATCGTGCTGATCATCACGTGGGTGCTGTCCATCGGCATCAACCAGACCAAGCGCACCAATGACGTGATGGTGCTCATCAAGCTCGCCATCATCGTGCTGTTCATCGTGTGCGCCGTGTGGTATGTCAAGCCGTCCAACTGGCAGCCGTTCTCCCCGTACGGCATCTACACTTTCCAGCCCGGCTCCACCCAGCCGTACGGCATCGTGCCGGCCGCTTCCATCGTGTTCTTCAGCTTCATCGGCTTCGATGCCGTGTCCTCTTCCGCTGAGGAGACCATCAACCCGAACAAGACGCTGCCGCGCGGCATTCTGCTGTCCCTGGCCGTTTCCACCGTGCTCTACGTCATCATGACCCTGATCATGACCGGCGTGGTGCCCTACAAGGAGTTCGCCAAGTACATCGACGCCCCGGTGGCCGGCGTGATTCTGGAGACCGGCATGAACTGGCTCGCGGTGATCGTGAACCTGGGCGCCCTCATCGGCATGACCACGGTGATGCTCGTGCAGCTGTACGGCCAATCCCGTATCTGCTACGCCATGAGCCGTGACGGCCTGTTCCCGAAGTTCTTCGGCCACGTGCACGAGAAGTACCGCACCCCGTTCAAGGGCACCTGGTTCTTCGGTCTGCTGACCGCGTTCGCCGGCGGCTTCATCAACATCAACGTGCTGTTCGAGCTGGTGAACATCGGTACGCTGTCCGCGTTCATCATCGTGTCGGCCGGTATTCTATGGATGCGCAAGACCCAGCCGAATGCGCCCCGCGGCTTCCGCGCGCCGGGCGTGCCGGTCACCCCGATTCTGGCCATCGTATTCTGCTTCGTGCTCATCGCCGGTCTCAACTGGGAGACCTGGGTGCGTTTCGCCGTCTGGTTCGGTCTGGGCCTGATCGTGTACTTCGGCTACAGCCGCAAGCGCTCCAAGCTCGGCCTTGAGCAGAAGGCCGGGGCTGACGCCAAGGTCGCTGCGACTGAGGACTGAGGACTGAGGTCTATCGGCTGACCGATAGCCGATGGCTGCTTTCGTGAAAACCGTACGCTGAGTTACTTTCAGCGTACGGTTTTTGCGATATGAGGCCATGTTTCGTGAAGAACGTACGCTGAGTGCCGCTGTTTCGTTTTTTCTATACACCCAACTGAAGAATCCGCCCGGTTCTTTAATTTCCGCTCGAGCTATCCGCATCCGCCACGATCGCCATATTTGCCATCATCGCAAGAACCCTCATGGCCCTCCCGCCCCGGTTTCTGATTGAAAAACGGCAATGCACGCGCTAGATTCGTTCGGCATGAAGTAAGTGCGAATTCATTGTCAGAGGCCCGCATACAAAACTGACACAACCATATTACGGGCAATAACAATCCTCGGTGGTTTCCGGGATTCTGCTTCATGCCATTGCACATTCCACAACTCAATTTGCCGAGAGCACGAAGCGTCGAATCGAACGACCGGACAGCCGGGCCAAGCTGTCCGTCGGATATCCGCATATCGGCGTGTCGCGCGATTGACAAAACCGCAGGGGCACGCAATAATCTAATCTAACGAAACGTTTCGACAGTGATGTTGGACGGTTCGCTAACGGCGAAAACCAACAGACATAACCTATGCGCACTCGTGCAGACATGGCATGATGTCGGGCATACGCCGGCCGCTGAAGGCCGACCGAAAGCACAGGAAAGGAGGCGATGATGGCTGGAATCAAGGACGTGGCACACGCGGCCGGGGTGTCGGTCAGCACGGTCTCCTATGTGCTGTCCGGCAAGCGCGCGATCTCGGAGAAGACCGCCGCCAAGGTGCGCGACGCCATCCGCGAGCTGCAGTACACGCCGGACGCCTCCGCCCAGAAGATGCGGGGTATCCGCAACCGGATCCTGGCTGTCAGCGAGCCGATTCGCGGCGACATCAACGAGGCGAAGTACAACGCGTACTTCCTGCACACGGCACGGCAGGCGAGGAACGCAGGCTACGACGTGCTGCTGCTCAGCGGCGAGGATGCGGTGGACGACATCCGCCGTGTGACCCGCAGCAACATGGTCGACGGCGTGCTGCTGCTCGACATCGTAGAGGACGACGAGCGCGTGGCCGAGGCCGGCTCGTACGGCAAGCCCTGCGTGGCCATCGGCTATCCGAGCCGCAAGGGAGACTGCGCGTGCGTGGACATCGACTTCCCCGCCGCCGCCGACCTCGCGGTGCGCTACCTGCATGGCAAAGGGCACCGCGACGTCATCCTGCTGCGCGACAACGAGCGCGACTACGAACGCCAGTCCGGCTATGTGCTGACGCTGCGCCGCCTGATGCTGGAGCGGGCCGGGGAGATGGGCATGCGCGTCACGGAGTCGGCCAAGAACGAGTTCGGCCGGTTCGACGCGCGTGCCTTCGTGGACGGCCTCCTGAAGTCGCTTCCCCGCCCCACCGCGATCATCAGCCAGGCCGATGCCGATACGCTCAACATGGTGACCCGCGAACTTGAGAACCGCGGAATCGACATCCCCGGCGACATCTCTATACTCTCCTGCGGCACGTTCCTTAAGAACGAGCTAGTGGCCCACCCGGTCACCGAGATACCGCTGATGCCGAGGCTGCTCTGCTCCAAGGCCGTGGGCCTGCTGCTCTCCGCAGTCGAGGACGGCCGCACGATCGGAGCGGAAAGTGAGTTCGTGCCGCCCAGAATCGAGGACCGCGGCTCGGTGTGCTCCCTGAACGAGGGGGATGAGTCATGAGACCGGTGGTCGCGTATCCCCCTGCAATGCTTTATATCCATAGTCGAAACGTTTCGATTCCGATCACGTCGCCTACGACGGCGCGATCGGCTACAATCCGGCCGTAACCCACACCTGCCGGCCCACCCCGGACCGGCCCGCCAAGGGTCGACGCAGACGCCTGTCCCGTTAATCGAAACGTTTCGATTATCTTCACCACAACTGTTGCCGATGGCAATAACCAATAGGAAAAGGAGAATTCCATGAACATCAAACGAGGAATCGCAGCTCTGGCCGTGCTGGCGATGTCGGTGACCACGCTCGCGGCGTGCGGCAGCGACACCGCACAGGACGAAGGCGCCCCGGCCAGCCTGTCCTTCTGGTACTACGAGGAAGAGGACGCCGGACAGACCCAGGCCTGGAAGAAGGCCGCCGAGATGTTCAAGAAGGAGACCGGCGTCACCATCAACTTCGAACGCAAGTCCTTCACCCAAATCGCGCAGAACGGCAGTCAGTTCCTCAACTCCGACGAGGCCCCGGACCTCATGGAATCCAACCGCGGCAACGGCTCAGCGGGTGTGCTGTCCACCATGGGCCTGCTCACCGACCTCGGCGACTACGTCGACCAGTACGGCTGGGACGAGAAGGTCACCGGCTCGAACGCCGAAACCGCCAAGTACGACGAGAACGGCATCATGGGCGGCGACACCTGGTACGGCATGAGCAGCTACGCCGAATTCCAGCGTGTCTACTACAACAAGAACCTCTTCGACAAGTACGGCATCGAGATTCCGACCACCTACGACGAGTTCATGGACGCCTGCCAGAAGTTCGTGGATGCCGGCGTGACCCCAATCGCCGCCGACGCCCAGGAATACGGCGTGATGTGGCTGTGGTGGCAGCTGGTCTCCAAGAACGCCGACTCCACATTCATGGACAACTGGCACCTGTACAAAGGCAAGGTCGACTGGAACTCCAAGACACTCACCAACGCCACGGACACCATCAGCGAATGGCTCGACAAGGGCTTCATCTCCAAGAACGCTACCGGCATGAAGGCCGAGGACACCACCCAAGCGTTCATCAAGGGCGAATACCCAATCTACCAGACCGGCACCTGGAACCAAGGCCGCTTCGCCAAGCAGATCACCGGCTTCGAATGGACGGCCGCCGTCATGCCCGAATCCAAGTTCGCGGTCGGCTGCGCCGGCAACCTGCTCGTCATCCCCGAACGCTCCAAGCACCACGACCTGTCCGCCAAGTTCATCGATTACGTGCTCTCCGACGAGGTCCAGAACTACCTCGGCAACGTCGGCGGCATCCCGGTCGCCGCCGACCTGGACAAGATCACCGACGAGAAGAGCAAGGACATGATCGAGGAGTACGACTCCTACGCCAGCAAGAGCAAGCTCAGCTACTACCCCGACTACGCCGCCTCAAGTCTGACCGACGCCATCCCCGCCTCCTTCCAGGAACTGGTGAACGGAACCAAGGACACCTCCGCCGTGCTCAAGGACATCCACTCGAAGTACGACTCCGGCGTCGAGGAGATGGGCTTCTCGAACTGATTGCCGCCCGGCGGCCATGAATCGTATGGCGGGGCGTGGTTTGTCCCTTTTCCACGCCCCGTCATCACTCCCCTGACCAATCCCAATCCCGCACGCATAGCAATCCACCCGTCATATACACACACCAAGGAGAGAGCAATGGCAGGCAACACCAAGCACGCCCATAACGTGGCGCTTTCACGGCTTCCCGGTAACAGGTCTTCGCGCTTCGTTCCCTATCTGATCCCGGGCATCCTCGGCCTGGCCATCATCGTCATCATCCCGTTCGTTTGGAACATCTACCTGAGCCTCACCCGCTGGCGCGGCGTAGGCCCGGTGCGCTTCATCGGACTGCAGAACTGGCAACGACTGTTCAAGGACTCCACGTTCTGGATCTCGTTCCTCAACTCGTTCTGGATCATCGTCGCCATCGTCGTGATCCCCACGATCCTGGGCCTGTTCATCTCGTCGCTACTTACCGACGTCATCCAGAAGAAGTTCGGCGGCAAGACCGCGTCCTTCCTGCGCGCCCTGTTCTACCTGCCCCAGCTGCTGCCCGTCGCCGTGGCCGCGATCATCATGGGCTGGATCTTCCGCCCCGAAGACGGCGCCGTGAACGCGCTCCTGGAACAGATCGGCCTCGGATCGCTGACCCACAACTGGCTCGGCAGCCCGGACAGCGCGCTGCCGGTCCTCATGTTCATCCTCGTGTGGATCCAGCTCGGCTACCCCATCGTCATCTTCATGTCCGGCCTGCAACGCGTCGACCCCGAGCTCTATGAGGCCGCCAGCCTCGACGGCGCCAACTGGTGGCAGAAGTTCCGCGTGGTCACCCTGCCGTCCATCATCCCCGAACTGCTCGTCGTGATCCTGACCGCCACCATCGGCGCGTTGAAGACCTTCGCCCCTGTCTACCTACTGACCAAGGGTGGGCCGGGCACCGCGACCACAGTGCCGTCTTACTACTCGTACAACCAGTTCTTCCAGGTGCAGCAGGTCGGCTACGGCGCCGCCATCTCCACCGCCCTGACCGTGGTCATCATCGTCTTCTCCGTGGTGTTCACCATCATCCAGAAGCGCGTCGAAAAGAACATGGTCTGATTCCAAGGACACGACGCCGCTCCACACCCCCCAAAAACACCGAATCGCATTTTTCCGAAATCGAGGATCGAACCATGACACAGACAATGACCGCCGCAACGGCGAAGAGGGCATCGCACAAGACGCAGCACGTCCGCTCGGCAGGCGACTGGGTGACGCTGGTCCTGCTGGTCGTCGCCGCACTGATCGTCCTGTTCCCGCTGCTCGTGCTGACCGTCAACGCCTTCAAGACGCAAGTCGACTATAACGCAGCCGGCCCACTGAGTCTGCCGAAGACCTTCACCATGGAAGGCATCGTCTCCTTCTGGACCACCACGAAGTTCTCGATGAAGTTCCTCAACAGCCTCATCATCTCCCTGACCGTCGCCGTGGCCGCCGTGGTGCTGTCCGTGCTCAACTCCTTCGCGCTAGGCATCGGCCGCGTCAAAGGCAACACATGGATCGTGCTGGCCATCATGCTGGCGAACATGATGCCGCAGGAGGCACTGCTCTACCCGCTGTACACCATGTTCAAGGCCGCCGGGCTGTACAACACGAAGCTCGCGATCATCATCATCTTCACCATCATCCAAAGCGCGTACGGCACCTACCTGCTCTCCTCCGTGTACGGCACGTTCCCGCAGGCCATCCTCGAGGCCGCATCCATCGACGGCGCCTCCCGCTGGCAGGTGCTGCTCAAGGTGGTGCTGCCGATCTCCTGGCCCACCATCAGCGTGCTGTTCGTGTTCTTCTTCGTCTGGACGTGGAACGAATACATGATCCCGATGGCGTTCCTGATGGGCGACGACGTGCAGACCATCCCGCTGGCCCTGGCCACGCTCCAGGGACAGCACACGATGGAAGCCACCACCCTGGCATCCGCATCGCTGCTGAGCATCATCCCGACCATCATCTTCTTCGTCATCTTCCAGCGCAAGCTCTCCCAGGGCATCACCGCCGGTGCCGTGAAATAACACCCCCAGCATCCCCGGCCCGCCCCAGACAAAACGCCGTGGCGGGCCGGGCCTGCGACAGGAAAGGAAGTGAGCATCATGCTCGACGCATTCACCACAGCGAACCCCGCGCCGGGGCTCGGACAAG
>NZ_CAUERC010000036.1:0-12485 GCF_959020155.1 uncultured Bifidobacterium sp. | reverse complement strand
TCTCGAAGTAGACGAGCTTGGTGTTCTCCTGGATGGCGTCCTCGAACTCCTGCGGATTCTCGGCGGAGACGAAGGTGGTGGTGATGCCGTCACGCGGCAGGGTGTGACGCAGCAGGTTGAAGGTGCCACCGTAGATGTTCTTGGCGGCGACGATGTGATCGCCGGACTGGGTGATGTTGCGCACCGCGTATTCCACGGCGGCTGCACCGGAGGCGACGGCAAGGCCTGCGGTACCACCTTCAAGAGCGGCGATACGGTCTTCGAACACGCCCTGGGTAGAGTTGGTCAGACGGCCGTAGATGTTGCCCGGGTCGGCAAGGCCGAATCGGGCCTCAGCGTGATCGAAGTTGTGGAAGACGTAGGAGGTGGTCTGGTAGATCGGCACGGCGCGGGAATCGGTGGCCGGGTCGGCCTGCTCCTGGCCCACATGCAGCTGCAGGGTTTCAAAACGGTACTTCTTGTTGTTCTCGGCCATGGTATTCTCCTTGGTTGTGCTAGGTCGCGAGGATTTTTCCTTGCCACCCGCCTGCCGTGTTCGGGCGGTTGGCGAGGTGTTGGTTATGAAGTTACGACGCTTGGGCCGCACGGCGCAAGCTGAACGTTATCGGACTTGCCTATAAGGGCTTATAAAGCCTTGGGATCATTGACGTGAGCGACTGTCAGAAGTCACGAAAAAGTCGTTGAAATTATCGCGACACGCCGGGCCGCACGCATGCGCTTTCAAGGTCGACTGCGGTCACGGTGATATCGCTGCCATGCCTTTCGCGCATGGCTCAAGTGTCCGTGATGATTGCTTGTTCCACCCGTCACCAAGACGGTTTGCCCGCTCGGTGATGACGTCTGTTTCATTTTCTGCCGCCCGGTTACATGGTTTACATGACGAACGACTACAGTCAAACATCGCCAATGAATTATTCCGCCAACATGGTGAAGGGATTCGAACAGACATGACCGATGTAACACTGTATGACCGTGATCCGAACTATATTCCGCGCGTGGCCGCCGTGCACGACATGTGCGGCTACGGCAAGTGCTCGCTGACCGCCGCGATTCCGATTCTCTCGGCCGCCGGCTGCGATGTGTGCCCGGTGCCGACCGCCCTGTTCTCGGCGCACACGCGCTATGCAGTGTTCACGTTCCATGACACCACGGATATTCTCTCCGGTTACTTGGATGCCTGGCAGAAGGAAGACGTGGAGCTGGATGGCGTGTATTCAGGCTTCCTCGGCTCCCCCGATCAGGTGGCAATTATTCAGCGTCTCTACCGCGAATATCCGAACGCGCTGCGTCTGGTTGACCCGGTGATGGGAGACGCCGGCGAAATGTACCCCACGTACACACCGGAGCTGTGCGAGGCAATGGGCGCGCTGGCCGATGGTGCCGACGTATTGATGCCGAACCTCACCGAAGCAAGCATTCTCACCAAGCGTGACTATCCTGGCCAGGATATTGATGAGGCCACGGTTAACGAGCTGCTTGGTGCTCTGCTGGAGTTGGGTGCCAAGAACGTGGTGCTGAAGGGCATCGACCATGGCGATGGCAAAATCGTCAACTATGTGGCCAGCGCTTCCACTGGTGTTGCCGGCAAGATCGAGCTGGCTCATGAGAAGTTGCCATACATGATTCATGGCACGGGTGACGCCTTCGCCTCTGCCCTGTGCGGCGCGGTGATGGCCGGCCGCGGCCTGGCCGAGTCGGCCGAAATCGCCGGTGAGTTCGTGCGCCACGCCATGGTCAGCACCCGTAACCAGCCGCATTTCGAGGATCGTGGCGTCAGTTTCGAACTGAACCTTGGCGAACTCACCGATTTGGTGAAGTGACCGCACCTTGGCTCCCCTCTCCGCTCACTGGGTCTGACGTATTCAGCGAACAATCCGATGGGTTGTTTTTCGTCACAGGGAAGTCGACTGGTGAGCCTTGGTAAACCTTCTGAACTAATGGTGGATAACCGGGTTTTCATCCACACGTCATCCACAACACGCCAAACCGCGTCATAGTATCCACATTTGCCGGTTGCGCTTGTGCTCTTACATAAGTAACCCGCACAGTGGAATCATGAACGCTTTACCACCTACCCAGCCGACGACGAAGTCCGGCATCGACGCCGGTCTTGCCTTTCACCAGCCCATGCTGGCTTCACCTGATCCGCAGGCAATGCTGCCTTCGGAACGGATTGCGGCCACGATGGGCGACCGCAATCTGACGCCCAAACAGTTCGGCGCGCTCGGCGAGCAGTATGCCGCCGCGTGGCTGGAGGAACACGGTTGGACGACCTTGAGCCGCAATTGGCATACCCGTTACGGCGAATTGGACATCGTGATGCTCAATCCCGAGTACACGGTGGTGTTCGTCGAAGTGAAATCACGCCGGTCCATGCATTACGGATATCCGCAAGAGGCCATTACGCCGGCGAAACAGCACAATCTCAGGAAAGCCGCCTGCGATTGGCTACTTGACCGGCGTAATCGTGTGCCGCATTCGGCGGTCCGTTTCGATGTCGTCACCATCGTGCTTCGGGTGGGCAGGCCGCTCGTGCATCACATTGAAAATGCCTTCTGAAGCCCCCCAAAAACAGCCACGTTGCGAAACACATTGTGAAAGGAGTAGACATGGCTATCGGCAGCACCCTCTCAGTCGGACTGATCGGCCTTAAGGCCTTCATCGTCCAAGTGCAGGCTTTCATCAGCCCTGGCTTGCCATACTTCAGCATCATCGGATTGCCGGATGCATCGTTGTCCGAAGCCCGCGAGCGCGTGAAATCGGCGTGTCAAGCCACTGGATTCGGTTGGCCGCAAACCCGTGTGACCGTGAACATGAGCCCTGCGGCCATGCCCAAACGCGGTTCGTCGCATGATCTGGCCATCGCGGCCAGCGTCCTATGTGCGGCGGGTGCCATAGGGCATGATTGCCTAGAAGATACCATTGTGCTCGGCGAAGTGAATCTTGACGGCTCGGTGCTGCCGATTCATGGGCTGCTCCCGATCATGCTGCATGCCGAGGAACGTGGCGTGCGCAAAATGATTGTTCCCCATCGCAATCTTGACGAGGCTTCGATGGTGGGTGGACTGGATGTAGTGGGCGTGAGGCATGTGGGTGAGCTCATCGAACTGATGGGCGGCGATGCCACCTATACGATTCCCGATACACCGGTTACCGACGAGACCACCACGGATCAATCGCCCACAAGTCATCCCAACGATTGTGGCGATATGAACGAGGTTCTGGGTCAGGAGCATGCCAAATGGGCGCTGCAAGTGGCGGCGGCAGGCGGGCATAATCTCATCATGACCGGCCCGCCAGGCAGCGGCAAAACCATGCTGGCCTCACGTATGCCCGGCATCATGTGTCCGTTGAACGAGGCGGAACAACTGGAAGTGGCATCGATTCGATCGCTGTGCGGCATACTGCCTCAGTACGGCATCACCGACATGCCGCCGTTCGAGGCACCGCACCACACCGCCAGCACGGCGGCCTTGGTGGGTGGTGGCAGCGGCATCGCCGTTCCCGGCGCAATCACGCGCGCGCATCGAGGCATTCTGTTTCTGGACGAGGCACCGGAATTCAGCGCACGCGCCCTGCAGACGCTGCGCGAACCATTGGAATCCGGGTATGTGGCGCTTTCCCGTTCAAAAGGCAGCACCTATTACCCGGCCTCATTCCAACTCATCATGGCGGCCAACCCCTGTCCGTGCGGATACTATTACGGCACCGGCGAACGTTGCGCTTGCCGGGAAAAAGACCGTATACGTTATTTCTCGCGATTGTCCGGACCGATATTGGATCGTGTGGATATTCAGATGGCGGTGCCACCAGTCTCGCGCATTGCCGTGCAAAGCGAGCCAATCGGCGAGTCCAGTGCCGGGATACAAGCTCGTGTGATTCGTGCCCGTCAAGTGGCCAAGGACCGGTTCAGACAGTATGGATGGGTGTGCAACGCGCAAGCTTCGGGCAAATGGCTGCACGCCAATA
The DNA here is from genome assembly GCF_959020155.1 of uncultured Bifidobacterium sp. Taxonomy (GTDB): domain Bacteria; phylum Actinomycetota; class Actinomycetes; order Actinomycetales; family Bifidobacteriaceae; genus Bifidobacterium. The sequence goes on along the minus strand of NZ_CAUERC010000036.1, from coordinate 8,516 downwards.
CATCGCTGAAAGCGATGGAATTGGTCAATCGGGCCCTGTCCAATCATCAACTCACATTGCGCGGGGCTGATCGCGCCATGCGTCTGTCTTGGACGCTCGCCGATCTGGCCGGCCGCGTATCCCCCACCGAGCAGGACGTCCATCAGGGCATCGAAATGAGAACGAGGATGACATGAGTAACGCTACTGATATCCGGCAATCTGGCGGCACCGCAGGCAGTGTGGATCACACCGATACGAGTCTCGCTGTTTCGCGCACCATTCCCGTACCTCCTACGGATACGTTGTATCGTGCCGCGCTCACGTTCTGTCTTGATGGCGCGGATGTGATGATGTACGCCGCGCTCAAAGGCGCGGAAAACGCCGAATCCCTCTGGCATGCGTTGGCGCAATCCCACCCAAGCCAGCCATCTGAAATCTGTGGCCCGGCGCTGTCACGTATTGACCGCATGTTCGTGGACGGCCTCACTCGATGGGGCCGCAAGGCGTCGGCGAACGCGATGCGCTCCTTCCGCAATGCACTGGCCGGCTGGCATAACCGCATGATGGACCTGCCCTCGCAAGACATCATCCAACTGGCCGACTGGTTCACTATGGATGGCACGCAATGGATTATCGGCCCTGGCCATCCATGTTGGCCCTCGCAGTTGGCCGACCTGTCCATTCGCTCCGATTGGGCGCCACCGCTGTGTTTGTGGATCAAAGGCGATCCACGCGCATTGACCAGTTGCGCCAAACCGGTCGGCATCGTCGGTTCACGGGACGTGACCGAATATGGCCGGTATGTGGCACACACCGTAGCCGAACAGGCAGCCGTTGCCGGGCATCTGGTCGTGTCCGGAGGCGCGATGGGCACGGATGCGGCGGCACATTGGGGAGCGTTGAATGCGCTGCACGGCAGAATGCCCGCCAATGTGGGCAGAACCGTTGCCGTATTCGCCGGCGGGCTCAACCATATCGGACCGATGCGTAACCGCACGCTGTTCGAACGTATCGAGGCGCAAGGCGGTGCACTGATCAGCGAACTGTGCCCCGGGACGATTCCCGAAGCCCGTCGTTTTCTGCTTCGCAACCGCATTATCGCGGCCATGTCTTCCACATTGATCGTGACGCAAGCCCGGTTGCGTTCCGGAGCGCTCAACACCGCGGGATGGGCATGCGAATTGCTGCGCGAAGTGTATGCGGTTCCCGGTGACATCAATCAGCCTTGCAACGCCGGGTGCAATAAGATGATCGGCGACCACCGAGCGATGATTCTGTGTGCCGCCACATCCACCGAGGATATATGCCATGAACGGCACAAACCCGTTATGGCAGTATGCCCGGGCATATCGAAATCCACAGGTCAGGACTCGTCCGAAAACGAGGAGGCCATGGAAGTGCCGGCAACGACTCCGTTATCGCCAGCATCCTCGGAATCATCGGCGTCACAGGAGTCGTCACAAGATTCAGGTCATTCGAAACGTTCGAAGACCAAGCATACTCAGCCTACGCGCACTCAATCCAAGGATGGGCCGGCGAGCGCAACCGCCGATTCCGGTAACGACAAAAGCAAGGGTGAAGAGCTGCCCTCGTCGCATCAGATGCCGGATCTTCGTGTCAAGCCGAAGCCCGATCCCGAGAAGGAAGCCCAACAACGTATCATTATCGCCAAGCTGCCGGAAATGGAACGCACATTAGTGGCATTGATTCGTGAATGCCGTAAACGACATCTCATCGTCACCCCGGACGCACTATTGCGCGTGGCGCGAGAGACGGTACCCGACGAGATTCCCAATATCGGCACCATACTTGAGCTACTCGGCGCATTGGAGCTGAAGGGAGTGATCGAGCGGGATGCCGGGATGCTCAAGCTGAGCAGCCGTGTCGGCTAATCGGCTTCCATGACACGGCTCGAAGGCTGTTCGGCGGGTGTGCGAGAATCGAACCCATGAGTCCGAAACGTTTGGAAGATATGTATGATGCGGTGATCGTCGGCGCCGGAGCGGCCGGCCTGTCGGCGGCGTTGGGACTGCTGCGCTCCCCCGAGATCACCGAGCTCAAGGAACAAGGCGTGGACCCGAAGATCCTCGTGGTCTCCAAACTGCAGCCGCTGCGTTCGCACACCGGTTCAGCCGAGGGCGGCATCGCCGCGAGCCTGGGCAATGTGGAGTCCGATGATTGGCACTGGCATTACTACGACACCATCAAGGGCGGCGACTGGCTGGTGGACCAGGATGCGGCCAAACTGCTCGCCGAATACGCGCCGCAGACCGTGATCAACCTGGAGCGTCAGGGCGTGGCCTTCTCCCGTACCGAGGACGGGCATATCGCCCAGCGCCGGTTCGGCGGCCACACGCGCGAGTTCGGCGGCGCCCCGGTCAAGCGCGCCGCCTATGCGGCCGACCGCATCGGCCACCAGATTCTGCACGCCTTGTGGCAGCAGTGCGTGGCCGCCGGCGTCGAGTTCGCCGAGGAATGGTATGTGACCGACCTGGTGCTCGCCGACGACGGCAAGCAGGCGGCCGGCATCGTGGCCTTTGACACGCATTCGGGCAAGATTCAGGCCATCCACGCGCGCAACGTGCTGCTTGCCACCGGTGGCGCGGGCCGACTGTTCCACACCACGTCAAATTCCTGGGATCTGACCGGCGACGGCATGGCCTTGACCTTGGCCGCCGGTCTGCAGCTGGAGGACATCGAATTTGTGCAGTTCCACCCCACCGGGCTCGCGCACACCGGCATCCTGCTGTCCGAGGCGGCCCGCGCCGAGGGCGGCATTCTGAGGAACGCCGACGGTGAGCCGTTTATGGAACGCTACGCTCCGGAGCATAAGGATCTGGCCGCACGAGACGTGGTCTCCCGCTCCATCATGGCGGAGATCGACGCCGGTCGCGGCGTCGCCGACCCGAAGGACCCGGATGGTCCGAAGGACTGCGTCTGGCTGGATATGACCGGCATCGACCCCGAACGTATGAAGGAAGTGCTGCCGCAGGTGGTCGAAACCATCGAGCAGTACGCGAACCTCGATCCGGCCAAGGACCTAGTACCCATCAAGCCCACTGCACACTACACGATGGGCGGCATCCCCATCACCACCGACGGCGAGGTGTACCGTTGGGCCGACGGTGCCGTGCAGGTAGTCGATGGACTGTTCGCCGCTGGCGAATGCTCTTGTGTCTCCGTACATGGTGCGAATCGTCTGGGCGGCAATTCTCTGCTCGACGCCTGCCTGTTCGGCACACGCGCTGGTCAGACGATGGCCGCACGCATCGCCGAGAACCCGGTTGACTCCCCCATGGCCGATGATTCGGCCGATGACATGCTGACCGATGCCGCCGATCAGGCTGCCGATTCTCGCAAAGCGGAGCTTGACGAACTGCTCGCCGGGCCAATAGATGATTCAGACGATGGAGTGCCCACCGCCAATCCTTATCAGCTCATGGCCCAACTCGGATCAGTGATGGAGCAGGCTCTGGCCGTACGTTGCACCGCTCAGACCATCGATACGGCGTTGACCCAGATCAACGGTGACATCACACCGGTTGCCGATACCTTGCGGGCCCATGACAAGACCGCCGCTTTCAATCAGGAGGTCACCGCCATCTGGGAAGTCCGTCATCTGATCGAACTGGCCGAGGTCATGCTGCACGCTTCCGAATCCCGTCAGGAATCTCGCGGATCCATGCAACGCCTTGATTTCCCCGAACGCGACGATGAGCATTTCCTTGCTCACTCGATGGTCGCCGATGATGGTTCGGTAAGTTTCAAGCCGGTGCACATCACCGACTATCCGCCCAAGAAGCGCGAGTACTGATCCGCTGGTGGTAATACCCAAGCCGCCTAGGGCTTGTGGCACAATAGGTTGGCTAATATTGGACTTGACATCCCACTGTTTCATGGAGGCAGAACATGGCTGAGGCGAGCAACACGACGGTTACCCTGCAAGTGCATCGTTTCACGCCGCGACCCGAGCGTGCCGAACGTGCACGCGGTGGCAGCCCGTTTGCCAAGAAAGGCTCCCCGTTCGGCGGCGGCTCGGATTCGGCGGCGCGCCGTCGTCCGCGCGGCAAGCAGTGGGTGCAGGAGTACACGATTCCCGCGCGCCCTTCGGATACTGTGTTGGATTGTCTGCTGACCATCAAACGCACCGTCGACCCGACGCTGGCCTTCCGTTATTCGTGCGGTCATGGCATGTGCGGTTCGGACGCCGTGGCCATCAACGGCACCCCCACCCTGCTGTGCACAGCCACCATCCGCGATTGGGCCAAGCAACCCGGCGCCATGCCCGAAGTCGATGACGAAGGGTTCCGACACACCGGCACCGAGGCTGAGGAATCCGACGATTCCGCGGAAAACGTCGCAAACGCGGCGGCCGCCCAGAACTCAGCCGCAAACGGTTCGCTGGGAGTCATCGAACTGGCGTCCCTGCCCGGCTTCCCGCCGCAGCGCGACCTCATCGCCGACATCGACCCTATGCTCAACCAGATCAGGAAGCTCACCCCGTATCTTCAGGCGGACGGCGTGCTCGCCACCACCGCCGAAGGCAAGGTGGACGTGTTCGAATACCTGCAGAACCCCGAACAACTCGCCAAATACGAGCTGCTGAGCAACTGCATCGCCTGCGGCGTGTGCGAAGGCGCCTGCCCGGTGTACGCCGGCGGCGACGCCTTCATCGGCCCGGCCGCGCTGATTTGGGCCTCCCGTTTCGTCAACGATTCGCGCGACACCAAGGCCATGGAGCGTATGGATGCCATCGACACCGCCGACGGCGTGGCCGCCTGCCAGTCCGTGCGCGCCTGCTCCCGCCACTGCCCGCGCGGCATCGATGTGGGCGAGGAGATGTGGCAGATCGTGGCTAAGGTCCGCGAGCGCTAAGCCGCGCCGCGGCTGGCTGCGGCGATCGCCTAAGCACATGCGTCGATGCATCCGCCGGGTGCCCGCACGAGAGAAGACATGAAAGAACGAATTATGGACAGAACGCAGTACACCAACCTCGCCAAGGCATGGGAATTCACCGAGGAACACGCGCGCGAACGTGAATCCGATGCGTTGACCGACACCCGTACGGCCGCCGACGAGTCCGGCCAGTTGCAGGGTTCGGCGGCGCAGGCCCGTCTGCTGGGCATGCTGGTGCGCATCACCGGCGCCGCTTCGGTGATTGCCGTGGGCACCGGCTCGCTGGTGGAGACCTTGCAGCTCGCCCATGCACTGGATAACAAGGGCCTGCTGACTGCGGTCGATTCCACCGCCCAGGGCATCGCGCTGATTCGCAAGGCGTTCGCCGAGCTGCAGGACGAGACCGACACCACGTTGCGTGCGGTGAACGCCCCGGCCAGCGTGTTTCTGCCGCGCCTCAACGCCAATGATTACGATCTGATCGTGGTGGCGGGCGACGCCGAGAACTATGCCGCCACGTTCGCCCAGGCCTCCCGTCTGCTGCGCGTGCACGGCGTGATCGTGTTCACCGATGTGCTGGCGTTGGAGGACGGTCAGGGCGGCGTGATCAATCCGGCCGACCGCAGCGACAAGGCCATCGCCATGCGTGAGCTGCTCACCACCGTCGAAGATGACGAAGGTTTCGAGTCCACGCTCACCCCTGACGGCACCGGCCTGCTCATCGCCTACAAAAAGTAACTCTGTCCTTGGCTCCCCTCGGAGAGGGGAGCCACTCTATCTCGCTTACCTCACAATTGCGCTGACGGCCACGTCCACGGCTTCGTCGGCGTCATCGGTTACGGTGACCAGTTTCGGGTCGATCGTCGAGATCATGCCATGCTCGGCCACCGGACCGTTGAGCCAGTCAAAGAGCCCCTGCCAGTATTCCTTGCCGTAGAGCACCACCGGAATATTCGCCACCTTGTGGGTCTGGACCAAGGTCAATAATTCGAACATCTCATCCAGTGTGCCGAAGCCGCCCGGGCATACGATCACGCCGGAGGAATACTTGATGAACATGGTTTTCCGCACAAAGAAGTACCGGAAGCTCATGCCGAGGTTCACCCACTGGTTCAACCCCTGCTCGTGCGGCAATTCGATGCCAAGTCCCACCGATTTGCCGCCGGCCAGTGCCGCTCCCCTATTCGCGGCTTCCATGATGCCGGGACCACCGCCGGTGATGACGGCGATGTTGCGCTTGGCTATCTGGCTACCCATGCGCCGTGCTGCCTTGTAGATCGATTCGGTGCGCTGGGTGCGTGCGGAGCCGAAAATAGAGACCGCAGGTCCGAGCTCGGCGAGCGCCCCGAAACCGTCCACGAATTCCGATTGGATGCGCAGCACACGCCATGGGTCCATGTGCAGCCAGTCGGTGTCCTGATCGGGTTTCAGCAGGTTGGCGGTGGTGTTGTCCGAGGGAATCATCTGGCCGCGTAGAATCACCGGGCCGCGATGATAGGTATCGCCCAGCGGCGAGGCATCCTCCAGATCGACCGGGTTCACCGGTGTGGCCGCAGCCTCAGTTGCCGTCTCAGCCTCCAACGCCGCCGCATCATTCGCGGCTGTGGCTTCCAATGGTTCCATATCGTCCACGACTGCGGACTTGGATGCGGCCTCGGCTAGATTCTTTGCTTCAGCGGCCTTTTTGCCGTCGTTCTTCTTGGATTTCTTCTGCTTCTTTGCCATCCAATGTCCTCCTGTACGGCGCTATCGACTCTTCGCATTCTAGCGCCTGAAGCTCTGCGTACGTTTTCCGCGAAATCATCCTTGACTTCGTGAAGAACGTACGGTGAGTGACACTGAGCGTACGTTTTCCGCGAAATAAGGCCTCATCTCGTGAAGAACGTACACTGAGCGCGTCTCAGCGTACGGTTTTCACGAAACAAGGCCAACAATGGAGTAGGGACCGTCTAAGCCATCAGTGGCGGAAGTCGATTTCCACACTGGCGGTGCCGTCGGCGAGGGTGCCGGGGTGTTCCGTGGGCGTGGTGGGCTCTGTGGTGTGGCTTGGCTGCCCGATGCCATCACCATCAATCGATTCGTCATCCTCCGCATCAGCCGCTGCTGCGGCTGCGGTCTTCTCGAATCGCTTGGACTGACGGCTCAGCAGCACACCGGAAATCGCGGCGGCGATCAGGGAGGCCACCAGCACGCCGAAGCGCGCCTCAGCGGAAAGTTCCGCGTTCTTGTACGCCAGCGAAGCGATGAGGAAGGACACAGTGAAGCCAATGCCGCAGGCGACGGCAGCGGGAATCATGTCGCGCACACGCAGCCCCTTGGCCATCTTGAGCCCGCCCACATGCGTGGACAGCCATGCGGTGGTGATGATACCCAGAGGTTTGCCGACCACCAAAGCCACAATCAGTGCGATGACCAGCGGCGAGGCCAACAATAGCGGGCTCATCGACTCGAAGTGTACGCCGGTGGCGAACAAGGCGAAGATGGGCAGGGCCAGCAGTGCGGAGAATGGCTGGAGCTTGTTGGCATAGCGTTCGGCACGCGGCGAGAGTTCGCCGTGCATTTCACGAGAGGGGGTCAGCAGGCCAACCAGCACGCCGGCCAGTGTGGGGTGCACGCCTGCCTCGAACATCATGATCCAAGCGAGGATACCGACGATGCCAACCGCGATCCACGGCACTTTTTTCAGTCGTACGAGGTATGCCCAGATGGCGGCGCATACGGCGATGCCGATGAACCAATACCAGGCGTTAATCGAGGAGAAGAATACGGCGATCAGAATAATGGCCAGCAGGTCGTCGACGGTGGCAAGCGTCATCAGGAACGCGCGGATCGAACCGGGCAGGGCCTTGGCGAACAGGGCGAGCACGGCCAGCGAGAACGCGATATCCGTGGCGGTGGGCACTGCCCAGCCGTGCGACATCTCCGAGAACGGGATGCTGCTGCCGGTGGTGGTCAGAATCAGCGTGCCGGGTTCACCAGGCCCGATCTGAGAGAACAATGCCGTGACGGCCAGGAACAGGATGGGCGGGGCGATCATGCCGCCCACCGCGCACAGCATCGGCACGGCGGCCGCTTTCGGATTGGCAAGCGAGCCGGTGGTGAGTTCCTGCTTCAGTTCGAGGCCCACGGTCAGGAAGAAGATGGTAAGCAGACCATCCTGGGCCCAGTGGCCAATAGGCAGGTCGAGATTGGTGTAGGGGATGAACAGATGCGTTTCCGCTACGGTCTCGAACGCATGCGCGGTGGCGGGCAGATTCGCGAGCACCAGGCCGGTGAGCGCGAAGCCAAGCATGATGAGTCCGGAAATACGGTCTGAGGCGGCGATTCGCCTGATGGTGGACCAAAGTCCCTTCTTCGCGCCGGCGGTCGTGGCCATCGCGTCTCCTTGCTGCACTCTCTTGGATGAACCGTATGTAATAGTACGGAATATCTCAGGACGTTCCGCTCCGGGCTGAGTCGCGAAGGGCAACCTTAGCCCAACCCTGTGTGGCCGACTCAACCGACTCAAACGGGCCAATACAATTGGAAAAGCCTCGGAAGCATTTCGCTTTCGAGGCTTACTGTGCGCCAGACAGGATTCGAACCTGCGACCTGCTGATCCGTAGTCAGCTGCTCTAATCCGCTGGGCTACTGGCGCAT
>NZ_CAUERC010000035.1:0-13746 GCF_959020155.1 uncultured Bifidobacterium sp. | reverse complement strand
GCGATCACCATACCGGGCGTCGCATTCTTCACCTTGCCGATCAGTTGCGCGGCTGCGTATGGACGCATGAGCGTCGGCTGAGCCCGGTCGGCATGGTGTTCGCTATGATGGACAGTCGGACTTTGGTAAGAGACAGTATTCGTAACAGGCAAGTAGGTTATTCATGGCTATTGAGGTGCAGGGACTTGAAATTCAGATCGGCGCGCGCACGCTGCTTCACCCCACCAACTTCCATGTGGCCAAGGGAGACAAGATCGGTCTGGTGGGCCGCAACGGCGCCGGCAAGACCACGCTGACCCGCGTGATCACCGGCGACATGCTGCCCACCGCCGGCAAGGTGCGCGTCTCCGGCAAGCTCGGCTACCTGCCGCAGGACACGCATGCCTCCGATCCCACACAGACCGCGCTCGACCGCATGATGAGCGCGCGCGACATCGCCACCATCATCAACCGCATCCGCAAGGCCGAAAAGGATATGACCGACCCGGATCCGGACGTGATGAGCAAGGCCATGACCCGGTACGACAAGGCCATGCAGGACTTCGACAAGGCTGGCGGCTACGCGGCCCAGTCCGAGGCGATTTCCATGGCCGCCTCGCTCGGCCTGCCGCAGGAGGTCATGGAGCAGCAGCTCGGCACGCTCTCCGGTGGCCAGCGCCGCCGCATCGAGCTGGCGCGCATCCTGTTCTCCAATGCCGACACCCTGATCCTCGACGAGCCGACCAACCACTTGGATGCCGATTCCATCGAATGGCTGCGCGGCTACTTGAAGAAGTACGAGGGCGGCTTCCTGGTCATCTCCCACTCCACCGAACTGCTGGACGAAGTGGTGAACAAGGTCTGGCATCTGGACGCGCAGCTCGGCCAGATCGACATGTATTCGCTTGGCTGGAAGGCCTACCTGCACCAGCGCGTGGTGGACGAGGAGCGCCGCCGCCGCGAACGCGAAGTGGCCGAGAAGAAGGCCGACCGTCTCATGAAGCAAGGCATTCGACTGCACGCCAAGGCCACCAAGGCCGTGGCGGCGCAGAACATGATGCGCCGTGCCGAAAAGCTGCTGGAAAACACCTCCGAGGCGCAGAAGGCCGAGAAGGTGGCGGACATCCGTTTCCCCGAGCCCGCGCCCTGCGGCCGCACGCCGATCATGGCCAAGGATATTTCCAAGGCCTACGGTTCCAACATCGTGTTCGCCGGCGTGAACCTGGCCATCGACAAGGGCTCGCGTGTGGTGATCCTCGGCTACAACGGTGCCGGCAAGACCACCACGCTGCGCCTGCTGGCCCACATCGAGGAGCCGGACACCGGTTCCGTGGAATACGGTCACGGCTGCAAGATCGGCTACTTCGCGCAGGAGCACGACACCTTGGATCTGAACGCCACCGTGTTGGAGAACCTGCAGCATGTGGCGCCCGAGCTCGATAACACGCAGGCCCGTTCGATTCTCGGCTCGTTCCTGTTCTCCGGTGACGACGCGATGAAACCGGCTCACGTGCTTTCCGGCGGTGAGAAGACCCGTCTGGCTCTGGCCACGCTGGTCACCTCGCGAGCCAACGTGCTGCTGCTCGACGAGCCCACCAACAACCTCGACCCCGCTTCCCGTGAGGAGATTCTGAAGGCCATTGCCAAGTATGAGGGCGCCATCGTGCTCGTCACCCACGATGAGGGCGCCGTCGAGGCGCTCAACCCCGAGCGCGTGCTCCTCATGCCCGACGGCGACGAAGACCTCTGGAATGATTCGTATCTCGAACTCGTAGCTGAAGAATAGTAGTAAACTCGTAGCCGAAGAATAGTAGTAGGAGAGGTCTGCCATGCCAACCACAACAGGTAAGAAAATCGCCATCGTCACCGGCAGCGCGCTGGGCTTGGGCTACGAGCTCGCCAGCCAGCTCATCGCCAACGGCTGGCTGGTGGCCGGTGTCGACTTCAATGCCGAACGTCAGGCCGAACTGACCGCGCAGTGGCCCGATGACTCCTACCGCGCCTACGTCGGCGACATCACCGACGAAGCGTTCGTGAAGGAATCCGTGGCGGATATCGCCACGCTCGGCCACATCGATTTGCTCATCAACAACGCCGGCCAGCCTTCGTTCAAGGTGCCCACCGCCTACGAGGCCGCCGACGTCGACAAATGTCTCAAGGGACTCAAAGGCATGATTCTGTGGACGGTGGAAACCCTCAAGGCCTGCGGCGAGCAGAACGTGAAAATCGCCCAGATTATGAGCACCGCCGCCACACGCGGCAACGCGAACGAAAGCGTGTACTGCGCCACCAAGTGGGGTGAGAAAGGCTACACCAAGAGCCTGCAGGCCGCATACAAGGGCACCAGTGTCAAGGTGGTCGCCGTCTATCCGGGCGGCATTGATACCGCTTTCTACCGTGACAGTCGCGACTACGTCTCCGAGGCCAAGCAGCACACCTTCATGCAGCCCGGCCCGCTGGCCGAAGTCATCCTCTTCAACCTGATCAACGAGGCCAACCTCACCGTCACCGACATCGAGATCAACCGCAACAGCTGAGCCTGCTAGTCTGAGATTTCAGCGCCTTGGTACATACTTGGTGTCAAGGCATTTCGCGTGTGGAGAGCGAATGCACATCAGTGATGATGAGTTTGAACGGGCCATTGAACAGGTGTTGGATGATTTGCCTGAACGGTTTGCGCGGGTGCTGGAGAATGTCGGCATCGTCGTTGCGGACGAACCCAATGAGCGCGAACTGGCTACAATGAGCAATCCGTGCGGTGAGCTGCTCGGACTGTATGAGGGCATACCCGTCACGAAGCGAACTACGGGCTACAGCGGCGTGATGCCGGACGTCATCACCCTGTTCAAGGGGCCGCATGAACGCGTATGCTCAACGCAGGCCGAGCTGCGCCAACGGATCCGCAAAACCGTGTTGCACGAGATCGGCCATTTTTTCGGCTTCGATGACGAGTATCTGCACTCGCACGGCTACTGAAGCGATGCTAGTTTCACTAGTGGGGAGCCGTCACTGCCGTATGTTGCCAGGTCTACTGCAAGTGGTGCAACGCGCGGATGATGGCGCAACGGTCCTCGACGGTTCCCTCGTTGGCGCACATGGTGGCGTACCAACGCGGATTGCGCAAGGTCTCGACGCCGGTGGCCTCATCCGTGGCGACGAGCGTGTGCAGATCGTTGGCGTACTGGAAATGCAGGTGGCTGAGCAGCCCGCCCTCGGCGAACGCCTTGCGCGAAGGCAGCGGATTGATGGCAAGTAGCCAGCGGAACGGGCTGTCTTCGGCGGCCGGATCGGTGGTGTGGAACACGAAGGTGGGGGAGCCTTCGAGACCGTGCTCGATGACATGGTCGATGGTGTATTCGTAGGTGTCGAGGCTGGTGTCGTCCTCGGCGAACCATTCGATGGCGAGCGCGGCATCGTCCGTGGAGCCGGATTCGGCGGCCGGCTCGTTCACACGCCAGTAGCCGATATGGATGATGTTCTCCGGGCTGGTGGTGGAGCAAGCCATCGACCAGAACGTCCTGATGCCGCGCGCGGCCATCGGGGCCATCTTCGGGTTGGCGAGCACCGCCTGCTCGGCGGCTTCCCAGGTCTGCTGGATGGCGGCGTCATCCGAATCAATGTAATGCTCGAAGCTTTCCCATTCACCGAGCCAGTCGGTGATGTCGAAGGCCGTGGAATCCGTGGTGTTGCTGGCGGTCATTGCGCGTTCCTTTCATGGGTGGATGCGGTGGCGAAATTGGTAGAGGCATTAGGGTTGGGGCTGCTGGCATCTGGGTTACTGGCATGCGAGCCGTTGTTCCCGGAATCGTCGGCGCCAAGATTGACAATGCGGTCGCACCAGCCGGCGGCGAGCTCCTCATCGTGGGTGACCACGAGAATCGCCTTGCCTTGGCTCGCCAGTTGCCGCAGCAGTTCGCCGACCTGCTCCATGTGGTAGCGGTCGAGTCCGCTGGTGGGCTCGTCAAAGATGATGAGGTCCTTGCCGCACATCAATGCCGAGCCGATGGCAACCCGCTGCTTCTGCCCGCCGGACAGGCTCATCGGATGCCGTTCGACGAACGCTGCAAGGTCAAGATCGGCCATGACCTGATTGGCTTGAGCGGTGATGCCGGCATCCGTCTCGTCGAGTCCGATGAGCAGTTCCTCGCGCACGCTGTCGGAGAACAGTTGGTAGTTGACATCTTGCATGACCAGGAATCCGGCGCGGGTCAGGTCGCGCGGTTTCGCGGGCACGCCGTTGAGCTCGATGCGGCCCGAAACAGGCTTGATGAGTCCGGTCAACGTGCGCACGAGCGTGGTCTTGCCGCAGCCGTTGTTGCCCATGAGCCCGGTGATTTCGCCGGCACGGAACCGCAGGTCCGGGATGGCGCGGGTGAAGCCGTCCTTGCCTTTGTATCCGATGGTGAGGTTATGGGTGCCGAGCAATACTGAAGTGCACTCATCCGCGGCCGGGCTTGAAGCCAGCGCCGCAATCCGGCGTCGATACGGTTGCAGGTCCAATGCCCGCAATCCCATGGCGGCCACGCAGCCGGGGGAGAGGGACAGGAATTCATCGGCCTCGTAATCCTGCACGATATGCCCGCCGTCGAATACCACGTACCGGTCGGCCACGCCGTTGAGCCATGCGAGTCGGTGTTCGGCGATTACGATGGTGAGCCCTTCGTCCTTCATCTGCTCGATCATGGCGCGCATGTCCGCGATGGCGTTCGCGTCGAGATTGCTGGTCGGCTCATCCAATACCACGAGCCTGGGCCCCAGCATGGTGGCCGCCGCCACGGCGATGCGCTGCTTTTGGCCGCCTGACAGGTGGAAGATGCTGCGATGCAGCAGATGCCCAATGCCAAAGCGCTCAGCCACGGCCGTGATACGACGATTGATGTCCTCGGCCGGCAGCCCTATGTTTTCGGCCGGGAAGGCGAGCTCGTCGGTGACGTTCGCGTTGAAATACTGGGTTTTCGGGTTTTGGAACACGCTGCCGACCAGCGGGGTGAGCCGGTCGATCGGCACGGTCTCCACATCCAGCCCGCACGTGGTCTGGTTGCCGGCGAACGCACCATGGAAGAATGAGGGGATGAGCCCGTTGGCAACGCGCGTATAGCTGGTTTTGCCGCAGCCGCTCGCCCCGCACAGCACGATGCACTCGCCTGCGGGCACGGTCAACGTGATGTCGCGCAATGCCGGCTCTGCGGCATGGTCATAGGTAAAGGAGATGCCACGGGAGGCGATGGTTCCCGCAGACGTGTCGAGTGGGCCACCCTTGCCGGTCCCAATAATGGCAGTTGCATTCGGCTGCGATTGGTTTCCACCCATCAGATCACCCCCGCGATATCGAGCGCGAGCGGCAAAGTGACCACAATCATGACCAGCCAGTCGACCACGGTCATACGGATCAGCGTGCGCGAGGTGTGCTCGCCCTCACGCCCGAGCCCCTTGGTCAGTGCCGCCACCGACAGGTCCTGTGCCACATTGGTGGCGTTCATCAGCAGCGGAATCAGAATGTATTCCAACGATTGGGCCGGGTGACGAACCAGCCCCCAGCCGCCGGAGGCGATGCCGCGCAACGCCATCGCATTGCGAATCTGCCGGTAATCCTCGGCGATGGTCGGGAAGAAGCGGATGACCACCACACAGGGAATCACCACGGCCTCAGGCACGCGCATACGCCGCATCGCGCAGATGAACGCGCTCGCGGACGTGGTGGTGAACGTATACGCGCCGGTGATGAAACAGGGCAGCATCATCGTGACGCCCACGGCCAGCGCGGAGACCACATGCAGCCACGGCAGTCCCAGGGCATCGGGGTCGAGCATTCCCAGCGCGGTGAGTACTGCATAGGTCACGCCGAAGTTCAACGCGGTTCGCCATCGGGCGGCCGCCAGCAGGGGTAGCAGGAACAGCACGACCATGACGATTTGCGTGGCGAGTCCTACATGGAAGAACAGCATGAGGTTCGCCACCAGCAGAAGGTAGAGTTTCGCGCGCGGATCGAGCGTCCGGCGGGCAGGATTCATCAGGCGATACCGGCCTTGATGAAGTGCTTCTTCATCATGCGCTGGCCGAACCAGCCGCCGAGAACCGCGCACACCAGAATCGCGATCATCGAGATGAAGAACGTGCCGGTGTTGATGTTGGCGAATACGCCGTCGATGTAGGCTGCGTCCTTGCCGCGCGCCTGCAGGCTCGCCACGTAGGCGTCCTTCATGAACCACAGGGGCAGGATCGGGCCGGTCAGGCCGTAGGAGAACACCACGTAGCTGACGAGCAGTAGCGCCTTGCTCTTATACTTGCCGGCGCGCGCGATGAGGTCGGCCGCCACCGGGAACACGATGCTGGCGATGAACGAAAGCACGAAATGCCCGGAGATGAACAGGAACAGTCCGATGATCACGCCCATGACGGTGATGCCGCCGAATTTGCCGAGGCGTGCGGCCAGCAGCATGTACACGCAGCCGGAGATGAGGGCCGTGATGGCGGGCAGGAAGATGGAGCCGAAGCCGCCGGTGAACAGGGTGCTCACCAGTGTGGCGATGCACACCATCACGAAGTACAGGGCCGCAAACACGCCGATGGTGATGAGGTCGGAGACCTCCAGTTTGCCGGATTTGGCGGGCTTGTTGAGCTGGTCAGAGGTTTCGGCGGGCGTGTTCGGTGCGGTCACGATGTTTTCCGTTTCGTATGCATTGACAATATTCCTCTCGCCAATCTAACGATGATTTCCCGCAAAGGCAATAGTCTGTCTGTGATTTTTAGCATGGCTTGGCGCCCCTCCCTGTGGGGGGCGAAGGACGTGGCGCGGGCGGGGTGTGGTTCGCGGCTATCGGCTAGTATGGTGCGGTCACGACAGAGGGAGGCATGCTGTGGCCGATGTGATGCGGGAGCTGGAACGGCTGCGACCGGTGTATGAGACGGGCGTCCTGCGGTTGCTGTTGCGCCAGAACGCGATGCTGTACGTGTCGCTGCTGCGTTCCACGTTCGACCCGCTCACCGGCGAGCTGCCGCGCGAGACCGTGGAGGAGCGGTTCGCGCAAAGTCTGAACGCTCTGGCCGACGCCGGCGAATATGCGCCGCGCGAGGACCAGACCTTCGCCGAGGCCGCTCATCAGATCCTCGCCGACCTGACCCGTGAAGGCGAAGGCGACTACGCCTGGCTCGCCAACTCGCATGATGCGGCCTCACACCGATTCCTCTACCGTTTGACGGCCCGCGCCCACCGCGCCATCGAGGCGCTGAGCAGGCTCGAAGACGAATCACGCGCCCTGTCCGGCGCGCAGGCCAACAGCATCATCATGGAAATCGAGCACGCGCGCATGCAGCTGACCGCCGACCCCGGCGAGCGCATCAAACTCCTCAACCGTGAAATCAAGGAACGCAAGCACGAGATCAAACGCATCCAACAGGGCAAGCAGCATGCCACGCTGAGCGAAGCCCAGGTGGAGGACGTGATCGCCGTGATCCACAACACGCTGCGCGGCGTGCCCATCGACCTGCGCGAACTCGTGCTCGACGAGCGGGACAACGGCGACGCCTTGCGCCGGCGCATGCAGGCCGGCGACATCAGCGTGGACGAGAACCTGACCCGCTACCACGATGAATACCGCCGCTCGTTCAGCGAATCAGACAGCGGCCGCCGCTTCGAGGACGCCTTCCAGGTGATCATCACCGACGAGGGCCGCCAGCAAATCGACGAAGCCCTGCGCGCCATCGCCAAAACCCCGTATCTGGCCGGCGAATCCGGCGTGCTGCTCGGCCAGATCCGCGACGAACTGGCCCGCATCTACGACGGCATCGAAGCCGTGCGCCGCCAGATGCGCGTCTCCGACGAGGCGATCAGCCGGCTCGTGCGCCAGCAAACCGACACTCGCTACCGCACGATGCTCACCCGCTTGAACCGACTGTACGCGCGCCTCAACGCGGATGCGAAAACCCATATGGGAGACGCCTCGCGCCCGTACGACACGGCCACCTCGGACGCGCTGTTCGCGCCATTGCCGATGCGCCCGGCCAAATCCATGACCCGCGCCACCGCACCCGGCCTGAGCGACCTCGCCGCCGAAGCCCCGCAGTCGACTCCGGTGGCCGATCTGCGGGACATGGTCAACAGCGGCGGCCCCCGACTCCTGCGCATGGTCAGCCTCATCCGGCGCAACCCGGTGACCGTTGACAGGTCCGATGACAGGCCCGGCGCAACCCTCGTGGACATCGCCGCCAGCTTCAACCGGCTGCCCGAAAGCGAACGCCGCGAAAGCGAGATCGTCGGCTTCCTGGGCGGGCTGGGAGCCGTAAGCGGCAACGCCATCGCCGACGAGCCGTCCACTGACGGCGTCGGCGTCGGGGTCGACAGCGACATCGCCACCGAGCCGGCCCCGGCGCAGCGCGGCGATACCGCGACCTGGCATTGCGTATCGATCGACGGCGAGCCCCGGAACTGGATCACTAGACCGGTGCTGGCCGACATGGACGAGCTGAGCATCATTGTGGAGGAAGGATGACCGTGGCCGAGGAACACGAGGAACACGAGGAGCATATGGACAACGCCAACCCGTACGCCCTGTTCGAAGGCGACACCGGCGACATGCCGGCCGAGGCACGCATGGCCGCCATCGCCCTCAAACGCGACCGCTATATCAGCGGGCCCACCTACGACACCGTGCTCGACAACCGCGACGCCGTCGTACGCTCCCTGAACAACGACCTGCTCGACTTGGTGATCAACGAACGCTACCGCATCATGTACGCCACGCCCGTGGCCGGCGACGACGTGACCCTGCGCTCGCTCAAAACCCGTGTCAGCCTCAAACGCGAGGAGGCCGCGCTGCTCGCCTTCCTGCGCATCCGCGTCCTCGAATACGAGAACGTGCACGCCGACCCCGCCGACTGGCTCGTCAGCTTTGAGGAGATCCGCGCCGCGCTCGCCACCGGCGCCGGCTATCTGGCCGCCCGCAACGACGAGGAAGGCGTGGCAAAGCAGATCGGCGCCATCGTCTCCGCGATGATCACCTACGGGTATTTGGTGCGCCTGGACGACGAAGCCATGTACCAGATCACGCCGCTCGTGCCCGTGGTGCTCGACCGCGAACTGGCCGACACCTGGCTCGACGTCGCGGAACACGGCGACGGCGACACGGAAGATGACGATGACGACGAGAAGGGAGCCGAATGATGCAGGCGACAGACGTGCAGATGATCGCGGACCGGTGGATGCTGGAATCCCGCCGACTCATCAACTGGGGCTCCTATGAGGGCTACCACGAATTCCGCCCCTCCACGGACCACAAGCTGCCGGTGACCCTGCTCGCCGGCGCCAGCGAATCCGGCAAATCCACGCTGGTCGACGCGCAGATCTCCCTGCTGTACCCAACCGGCACGCCGTTCAACAAGGCCTCGAACTCCGGCCGCTCCGAACGCAGCGACTACACCTACCTGCGCGGCATGGTCGGCGTGGGCAGCACCGAAACCGGCGACGAGCCGCTCTACCTGCGCGGCCGCGACGAGAACGGCGCACCGCAACCCGTGTGGGGCGCCATCGTGGACACCTATCGCAACCAGACC
This sequence comes from uncultured Bifidobacterium sp., assembly GCF_959020155.1. Classification (GTDB taxonomy): domain Bacteria; phylum Actinomycetota; class Actinomycetes; order Actinomycetales; family Bifidobacteriaceae; genus Bifidobacterium. The sequence goes on along the minus strand of NZ_CAUERC010000035.1, from coordinate 4,218 downwards.
ACCGGCCAGGTGCTCTCCTGCGCCAAATTCCTCTACCTGATGCCCGGCGACGGCCGCGGCGACGTGCGCCGACAGTACGTGGTCTGGGGCAAGCCCGTGGACCCCAGGCGCATGGACCAATACCGTGACGCCCCGTTCACGCCGGCCCAGCTCAAAGCCACCTACCCCGACTGCCTCACATTCCCCAGCGCCGAAGCGTTCCACACACACATCTGGAGCGCAATGGGCCTGAGCGAGGCCGCCTGCCGACTGCTGCACAAGATCCAGTCCGCCGACGCGCCCTCCCGGCTCGACGACATCTTCAAACAAGGCGTGCTCGGCGTGCCCGAAGCCCTGGACCTGGCCCGCACCACGGTCGAGGACTACGAACGTTACGACGAGAACTTCCACGCCATGGACGAGAAGACCCGCCGCATGGACACGCTGCGCGGCATCCAACAGGCCTACGGCGAATACGCCGCCGCACGCGGCAAGGCCCGCGCCTTCGAACCGGTCAAGCCGGCCGTCGACGGCACGGTGCCGGCCGTGCTGCGCGACTGGGCATTGGCCCGCATGCGCGGCGAAGTCGCCGTCCAACTGCCCGCCGATCGCGCCGAACAACAGAACAGCGAGGCGGAAGCCAAGCTGCTGCGCCGCCGAACCGAAGACCTGCGCACCCGTCTCGACATGATCCGAGGCCAGATGCAGGGTCTGGACGGCGGCGACCTGACCCGACTCGAACTCGAACTCGACCAGGCCCGCCGCACCCTCGAAGACGTGCAAGCCAACCGAACACGAATCAAACAAACGTTCGCATCCATCGGCGAGACGCTGCCCGGCGACGAACAGGCCTGGAACGAACGCCGCATCAACGCCGTGAACTTCAAACGCGAATACAACAAACGAGACGGCGAATGCGAGGAAGCCCTCACCGCCGCCATCAACGCGCGGGCCGGCGCACGCGGCGACCTCGAACGACTGCAACGCGACTTCGACCGGCAACGCTCCCAGCGCACCCGCATCTCCCAGCAGATGGACGAAACCCGCGCCATGCTCTGCCGCGCCACCGGACTCACCCCCGCCGAACTGCCGTACGTGGCCGAACTCATGGACGTGAACGAACACGAGGAAGACTGGCGTCTCGCCATGAACGTCGCCTACGCGCCCATCGCCCAGACCATCCTCGTCGACAAGCGCCACGAACAGGGCTTCGCCGCCAAAGTCAGCACCATCGACCCGCGCACCATGCCCCGACGCACCTGGCAGTTCGTGGACACCGCACGCCACTACGACGACACCGGCGCGCACGCGAACATACTCACCGGAGAACAGGACGGCGACTGGCTGTCCGGCAAACTGCGCTACCGCGACGACTCGCCCTTCGCCGACTGGCTGCGCTCGCAGACCCAGGACGAACGATTCGACGCCCTATGCGTCACCGCCATCGACGACACCGACCGCACCAACCGTCAGGTGCAGGCCGACGGTCAGATCAAATCCGGCGCACGCGGCCAGCACGGCACCAAAGACCGCGCCCAGGTCATCGGATTCGTCAACGAAACCTACCTCAACGCGCTCGCAGCGCAGGTCGACGCCGCCCGCAACGCGCTCAGCCAAGCCGACACCGACTACACGGCCGCCAAAACACAGTCCGATAACCTCCACCGCGAACTCGAACTGGCCAACCAGCTCGCCTACACGTCCTGGGAGCGCATCGACATCGCCGGCGCGCAACGGACCATCACGGACACGCAGGACGCCATCGCATCCATCAAAAACGATCCCAAGCTCGCCGAACTCGCCAAACAGCGCGACGAACTGAACGCCGAACTCGACCGTGTGGAACGCCAGCGCATCGAATCCGACCAGGCCGCGGCCCGCGCCGGCAGCGCCGTCGAAGCGGCGCTCATCTGGCTGCGCGACCATGCCGACACCGGCACGACGGACGCCGCCGGTGCCACCGCCGACAATGACGATGACGCCGCGTCCGGCCCGCTGCCGGACGAAGTCACGGCGGCGCTCGCCGAATCCTACGACAACCGATTCGCCGGACTGGCGGACGCCGCCATGCGCGCGCACATGATCATCGGCGCGGGCGCGGCAGGAACGCAGGCACCGGGGGAGAGCTTCCCCGAACGCACCATCGCCGGCATCGGCAAGGACATGGCCTCCCGCATCAACCTGCTGAACGGCCAGGCCGATGCCGCACGCACCGGCGTCGAATCGAAAATGAGCACCTACATCGCGCTCTACGCGGCCGACGATGATTCGCTGACCGCCAGCGTGGAGGACTACCGGTACTATCTCGACGAACTCGCCAGCCTCACCCAGCTGGCCGCGGTCGCCGCCACCGACGCCGAATACCGGCGCTGCCTCGAACAGCTGCTCAGGAGCTTCCTGACCATCAAACGCGCCATCGACACGGATGCCAGCGACATCCACGACCAGCTTGACCGCATCAACGCCATGCTCAAAGGCCAGCAGTTCGGTCCCAAGCACGGCAGCCTGTCCCTGCACGCGGACGTGCGCCGTCCCGAGCGCACCTTCTGGGCGCAGCTCATCCGCGTCATCGGCACCCTGAACGATTGGAAATCCGCCGACGTCAACGATTCCGACGCCTCGCGCAAGGCTTTCGCGGCCTGCGCGCCGATGGTCGGGCTGCTGCGCGCCGAACTCGCGCAGGTCAAGGACGCGAACGGCGTGAAAAGCTACGGCGCCCGCAACCTCGACCCGCGTTGCCGCTCGTCCTTCTACGCCATCGTGCATCATGCCGACGGCCCGGATGAACGCATCACCTCCACCGGCGGCCGTTCGGGCGGCGCCTTGCAGGAGCTTACCTCATTCGTATACGGCGCGGCGCTCATCTACCTGCTCGGCGGCGGCCTGACCAGCGAGCCCTCGTACACCACGCTGTTCCTCGACGAGGCGCTCATCAAGGCCGACGGCCGTTACACGCAGCGCGCCCTCACGGTGCTGCCGCGCCTCGGATTCCAGGTCATCGTCTCCGCCCCGGAAAGCAAGACCGGCGAAATCCTCGAGGTCTCCACCAAGGCCTACGTGACCTACAAGGACCCCGACACCGGCCTCACCTCCCTGCGCGAGGCCGTGCTGCATCAGAATGACATGGACGATGAATCATCGTCGGATATATTGAAGGATGACGGGGTTGCCGAATGAGCAGTCCTGGCGTCGCCGGTATTAAGACGATTCGGTTCGACTCGACGATGTTCGAAAGCAGGTGATGGGAACTGTGGCCGGCATGAAAGACATCGCTGCGATCACCACATGCGTGAAGAAACATATGCGTTCACATATGTACGACATCGAACCGGCATGGCCATTTCCCGTGCCGGTGGGATTGCCGGACCAAGCATTTTTGGAAACCAATGCGATTGCGGTGCATGACAACAACAATGAGATACGGCAATGGGCAAGCAAGAATGGTTGCGAAATCATAACCAAGCATCGCACCATAGGCACCTCTGTCGAGCTGATCTCCAAAGTCGTCGTTCCTGACGAATCAATAGCCATGCGTGTGGTTGGTCGTACGCTGGCGGCGGAATGTCGCGAAGCGCGCCGCCGCATAGCATGTCTGGTTGCTGCTTGTGACGTTGCTCCGGAAACAATCGAATCGGCCGCTCGCATGACAGGCCATGAACAGCCTGACGACTTCGATCTGCTTGTCAGCGCAGTTCGATATTTCAGGCATCATGACGTGACCGGTATGACGCCGCGACAGATTCCATTGACAGGATTCAGCGGCAAATGGCTGAATGAGTCAAAAACCAATCGTCGTAAGGCCATTTGCCGACTGCTCGGTGTCGAAACGTTGGGTCTGTCAAAACGGCCGACCGAACTGCGGTTCCGTTATCTCGATCCGGTCCGCGACGATGCTGAGCTCGAACGCATCATATGGTGTCCGTGGGAAGGCGAAGCGTTATCCGGCATTAAATATGCTGTCATCGTTGAGAACAAAGACACGTATCAGACTATGCCGCCGATTGCGCAGGGCATCTGCATATGGGGTTCTGGTCGCGCTGTAAGCGATGCTGTACCTGCGGTTCCTGCACTGCGTGACATGCGTATCGTGTATTGGGGTGATATGGATGCGGATGGACTGGAAATACTTTCGACATTACGTGAATCAGGTATCGAATGCGACTCCATCCTGATGGATTGCGATGCGGGTTAAGGGTCAAAAAGTGTGTCCGGAATCGCGGATTTTCACGGATTGACCTG
>NZ_CAUERC010000034.1:0-14954 GCF_959020155.1 uncultured Bifidobacterium sp. | reverse complement strand
TCTGCGGAACGTCCGGCAGCAGGGAGCGCATGACTTCGGCGCCCTTGGCCTCCGGTCCGTTGTGCAGCGGGGCGAGCACAGCCAGATCCTTGACCTGGTTGATGGTCTTGTTGGTCACGAGGGCCGGCTTCGGGAAGATGGAGCCACCCTGCACCACACGGTGGCCGACGGCGACAATGCCAGCCTCAGACAGGTTCGGGCCGTACTCCTCGAAGAAGCCGAGCACGCGCTTCAGACCCTGCTCGTGGTCGTGAATCGGCTCTTCAAGCTCGTGCTTTTCGCCGTTGTACTCGTGCTTGTAGTGGCCGTCGACCGGCTCACCGATCTTCTCGACGAGGCCGGAAGCGAGGCCTTCGCCGGATTCGAGATCAACCAGCTGGTACTTGATCGAGCTGGAGCCGGAATTGATGACAAGGACGGTTTTCGCCATTATGGGCATCCTCCATTGTGATTGAATGTTCCCGTGAGACACGGGTTACCGTTGATTAGATTACTCGTTGCTTGCTACAAAAAAGGCATTACGGTGGCTCCCGCTGGCGGGAGCCACCGGGAGCCAAGCCGGGCTCACTGCGCTTCGATGGCGGTGAGGGCGATGGTGTTGATGATGTCCCGCACCAGAGCACCACGGGACAGGTCGTTTACCGGCTTGTTGAGACCCTGCAGCACCGGGCCGATGGCCAAGGCGCCGGAGGAGCGCTGCACAGCTTTGTAGCCGATGTTGCCGGCGCACAGGTCCGGGAAGACGAACACGTTGACGTGTCCAGCCACATCGTTGCCCTTGGCCTTGGTGGCGGCTACGGTGGGGGACCAGGCGGCGTCGAACTGGATGGAACCGACCACCGGCAGATCCGGAGCCTTCTCCTTGAGCAGCTTGGTGGCTTCCTCGACCATGTCCACGTCCGGTCCCTTGCCGGAGCCGAGGGTGGAGTAGGAGAGCATACCGACCTTCGGGTCGATGCCGAAGGCACGTGCGGTCTCGGCGGACTGCAACGCGATTTCGGAAAGCTGCTCGGCATCCGGGTTGAGGTTGATGGCGCAGTCGGAGAACACGGCCACATGGTCCTTGAAGCACATGAGAAATGCGCCGGAGACCAGCTTCTGGCCGGGCTTGGTCTTGATGACCTGCAGGGCCGGGCGCACGGTGTTGGCGGTGGAGTTCACGGAGCCGGAGACCAGGCCGTCGGCGTAGCCGAGCACCACGAGCATGGTGCCGAAGTAGCTGGCGTCGGCCAGCTGCTTGCGGGCCTGCTCCTCGGTCATGCCCTTCTTGGCACGCAACTCGCACAGCTTGGCGACCATGGGCTTCAACACGTTCTCGTCGTCCATAGCCTGGAAGCGGGCGCGCTCCAAGTAGTTCAGGCCCAGTTCCTTGCCGCGAGCCAGAATGGCGTCCTTGTTGCCCACGATGATGAGGTTCACGATCTCGCGCTCAAGCAGGTAGTCGGCCGCCTTGATGATGCGGTCCTCCTCGCCTTCGGGCAGCACGATGGTCTTCTTGTTGCTCTTGGCCTTGCCGAGCAGGCCGAACTGGAAGGCGTACGGGGTGATGGGCGCGGTGACGTCCACATCGAGCGCGGCGAGCACTTCATCGGTGGGAGCGTTCTTACGGAAGGTCTCCAGCGCCAGATCCTTGGTGGATTCATCGGTGAACGGCACCTGCGGCAGAGTCCAGACCGGCAGGCCGTACTTGGCGAGGGTCTCCTTAACGGAGAAAGCGTGGCGCGGCTCGCATCCGGTCACGAAGATGCCGAGCACCTTGTTGCCAGCGGCCTCCATGCCCTCGATGGACAGCTTGACGGTCTCGTCGAGCTCGTGCGGCCAACGGTCGATGGTGCACACGGCTAGGAACACGCCGGCCTTCAGATCAGCGGCGACATTCGCGTCGAATTCATAGCTGGTCGGATCGTTGACGTGGGACTTGTCGGTGCCCACGATCAGGGCGGCGTCCGCGCGGGAAACGTCCATGGCATCGTTGAACGCGCCGACGATATCGCCACGGGCGGTGTCCTTATCCTCGCGCACCTTGTGCACATCGAGGCCGGTGGACAGGGCCACGCCGAGTCCGGCATTGGAGGCGGCGAGCAGGATCGGGGTGAATTCGTCATGGTTGGACACAGCAGGGCGGAACACCATGGTCTTGTACTTGGAAGTCAATGCGTTGAGCATGCCGTAAGCGACGACGTTGCGGCCATTGGCGCCTTCAGGGCTGGCGATATATACACGGGTGACGGTCACGATGTTTTTGTCTCCTTTGATAATCAACACGATAGGGACCACACCTCATTGTAGTGGCGATTACTGTTATCGCTCACGCCGGTGTCGCGCCAATCGGAAGAGCGTCCCCTTGGCGACGCTTTCCGGGGAATGTTGCGCAAAAGTCGGCCGATAGGCCAGAAAACGAGAAAGGCCGGTGCATGAAGCACCGGCCTTGATTGTGGAGCTAGGGGGATTCGAACCCCCGACCCTCTCCATGCCATGGAGATGCGCTACCAGCTGCGCTATAGCCCCGAGTGAAGCTATCCGATTCATGGGAGTCGCAAGACCCGCCATGAACCAGCGGAGAAACCACCATATCGCCTGATTTGATGGCTTCGTCGTGGAGCTAGGGGGATTCGAACCCCCGACCCTCTCCATGCCATGGAGATGCGCTACCAGCTGCGCTATAGCCCCGTTTTCAATTGTTGGCCCGTTGTTTGGACCTCGTATACATTACGACGAGATGTCGATTCTGGCAAAAGCCGGCGTGTCGCCAAATGGCAAAAGTGGGATTTGGCGACACTTTTTGGCTTGTTTCCGCCATTATTCAGGCATTGGGTTATTCAATTACTGCTTGAACGGTTTTTCGAATACACTGAACCTGTTGGCTCAGCAGGGGAGCCGTGACACGATCAGCGTTCGCGTTCCCACTCGTCGGTGTCGGCGATGGCCGGACCGTGATTGTAGTCCAGCAGACGCCAGCGCACAGTGCCATCGGGATTGTCCATCGGCACCAAGCGCACCCAGTGCGCATTACGCAATGAAACCACCGTGGAAAAGGTCGGATCGATTGCAGAAATGCCCAACAGGGTCTGCAATGTCTGCGCAATCCATGCGCCGTGCGAGAACACGAACAGGTCCGTGTCGTCTCCGGCACGCGTGGACCAGTCCTCAAGAGCCTCTACGCCGCGCTTGCCCACAGCTTCCTTGGGCTCGGCACCATACTTCAGCTCGCCGCCCCGAGACTCCATCCAGGAACGGAAGTCCTCGGGGTAGCGTTCGGCCAGTTCGGCCACGGCATGGCCATCCCAATCACCGAAGCTGCGTTCACGGACGCGACGATCATCGACGGGCTCGATTCCACCCAATACGTCGGCGAAAGCTTGCGCGGTGGCGTGCGCACGCTTCAAATCGGAGCAGACAATGAACCGGTGGTTGATTTCCTGCCGACGATCGACGTACAGCCTTTTCAAGGCCGCGGCGGTCTGCTTGACCTGCCATTCACCCACGGCGTCCAGCGGAATGTCGACCTGGCCTTGGAGCTTGTGAGCGGCGTTGTAGGAGGTGCGTCCATGACGGATAAGGAAAACGGAACGAACATGATTGGTCATAGTGACGATCCTTTCGGTTCCAGTGAGGAAACAGGAAAAAGGGGAGGGCTGCCTGATGCCGTCAATGATGTTTGGCAACAGGCAGCCCGACACGCGAATATCAGCGAATATCAGCGTTATGTGATTCGCACGTTACGCGGTGGTGACGGCAGCATCTTCCGCATGCTCCGCCGTTTCCGGGTGTGCGAGTTCAAGATCGATGGCCGGGCAGTCGCGCCAGAGTCGTTCGAGCCCGTAGAATTCGCGCGATTCCTCGTGCATGACATGAATCACGAAATCACCGTAGTCAAGCAGCACCCACTGGCCCTCGGTCAGGCCCTCGCGAGAGCGCGGCTGACGGCCGGAGCACTTAAGGAACAGGTCCTTTTCGATTTCCTCGGCCACGGCCAGTACCTGACGCTCGTTGGAGGCGCCGGCGATCATCATGATGTCGGTGATGCCGAGCAGGTCGGCTACGTCGAAGGCCACGATGTCGGTGGCTTTGATACGGTCCGCGGCCTCGGCGGCCACGCGGACGGCGTTGATGGAATCCTGAAGTGCGGGCATGGTTCAGCGCTCCCAGGCGGGCTTCCAGCCCTCGACGTTGTGTTGCGTATTCTCGGAGTAGACCATCGTGTCGCTCGGCACGGCGTGGCGCACCACGGAACCGGCGCCGGTGGTCACGTTGTCGCCCACTTCAACCGGGGCCACGAACAGGTTGCCGGCACCCACGTGGCAGCCGGAGCCGATGGTGGTGCGGTTCTTGTGCACGCCGTCATAGTTGGCGGTAATGGTGCCGCCGCCGATGTTGGTGTGGTCGCCAAGCTGGGCGTCGCCCACGTAGCTCAGGTGCGGCACCTTGGTGCCGTTGCCGATGTGCGCCTTCTTCATTTCGACGAACGCGCCGGCCTTGGCATCCTCGCCGAACTCGTTGCCCGGGCGCAGGTAGGTCCACGGGCCGATGTTCGTGCGTGCGCCGATGTGCGATTCCTGTACGCGGGAACGCTCGACCACGGCACCTTCGTCCACGGTTGCGTCGATCAGGGTGGTGTACGGGCCGACGATGGCGTCCTCGCCGACCACCGTGTGGCCTTGCAGGAAGGAGCCGGGCAGGATGGTGGCGTCGCGGCCGATTTGGACATCGTCCTCGATCCAGGTGGTTTCCGGGTCAAGAATGGTCACGCCGTCGCGCATCCAGCGCTCGCAGACGCGGCGGTTGTAGGTCTTGGACAGCGCGGCCAGCTGCACGCGGTCGTTCACGCCTTCGACGGTGAGCGGATCCGGAGCGGCGAACGCGCCGACCTTGCCAGCGGCCTTGGCGGTTTCCAGCGCGTCGGTCAGATAGAACTCACCCTGCGCGTTGTTCGACTTCAGTCCGGCGATTGCCTCGGTAAGCACGGAAGCCTCGAACACGTAGACTGAGGTGTTCACTTCCTGCACGGCGAGTTCGCTGCGGTTGGCGTCTTTCTGCTCGACGATGCGCAGCACGTTGCCTTCGCGATCGCGGATGATGCGGCCGTAGCCGGTCGGGTCATCGAGGATGGTGGTGAGCACAGTGGCGCCGTTGCCGGAGGCGGTGTGGAATTCGACCAGACGGTGCAGCGTCTCGCTGTCGAGCAGCGGCATGTCGGAGGCGGCGATCAGCACCGGGCCATCGACCTTGCCAGCCTCGGTGAGCTGCGCCATTGCGCACTGCACGGCGCGGCCGGTACCGGGAATGTCGTCCTGGTTCACAATGGTGACCTGCTCGTCATAGGAGCGGGCGGCTTCGGCGACGCGCTCGGCCTGGAAGTGCACGACCACGGCCAACGTGTCGGGATTCAGGGCGGCCACCGAATCCATGACCCTGTTCAGGAAGGTCTTGCCTGCAAAAGCATGCAGCACCTTCGGCTTGTTGGAACGCATGCGGGTACCCTCGCCGGCGGCGAGGACGATGGCTGCGGATAATGCCATAACTGACGTATTCCCTTCGATCGGAATGTCTATTGAGGGTGGAAACACCTCAAAACAATAGACGGCCGCCCGGATGTCGAGCGGCCGTCAGCCGTTCCCCCACCTGGACTCGAACCAAGACAAAGGGTTCCAAAGACCCGTGTGCTGCCATTACACCATGGGGGAGTCGTGGGCTTTCGGCCCACAAGTGTTCATTTATACCATACTGTCGGTATTTACCGAAAGGCTACGCCATGTCGCGTCTCGCATCGTGTGCTTTCCACGAACAAACACGCACGTGATCAGGCGAACAGGAAGCCTTGACCGTGGTGCTCGGGGTAGGTGTCGAACAGTTCGGCGACCGAGCCGTCCTCGAATACGGCGCGGATGGCGCTGGCCAGCAGCGGGGCGATCGACAGGACGGTCAAGCCATCCCAGCGCTTTTCCTCGGGAATCGGCACGGTGTCGGTCAGCACGACCTCGCGCGCACCGCAGTTCTTGAGTCGCTCGACGGCCGGGCCGGAGAGCACGCCATGCGTGGCGACCACGGTCACCGACTTGGCTCCCGCGTCCTGCAGCACGTGGCATGCGCCCGCGATGGTACCGGCGGTGTCGATCAGGTCATCGACAAGCACGCAGTCCTTGCCGGCGACGTCGCCGACCACACGGTTGGCGACCGCCTGGTTCGGGCGGGTGATGTCGCGCGTCTTGTGCACGAAAGCGAGCGGACCGCCGCCGAGACGCTGCGCCCACTGCTCGGCCACGCGAATGCGGCCGGCGTCGGGGGAGACGACGGCGACGTTGTCGAGATGGCCCTGGAAACGATCACGGATGTAGTCGACCAGCACTGGCATGGCCACCAGATGATCGACCGGGCCGTCGAAGAAGCCTTGGGACTGCGCGGCATGCAGATCGACCGACATGATGCGGTCGGCACCGGCGGTCTTCAGCAGGTCGAACACCAGACGGCAGGAGATGGGCTCGCGGCCGCGGTGCTTCTTGTCCTGACGGGAGTAGCCGAGCAACGGGCAGACCGCAGTAATGGAACGGGCCGAGGCGCGCTTCAATGCGTCGATCATGATGAGCTGCTCCATGATCGCCTTGTTGATGGGCTTGTAGTGGCTTTGCAGCACGAACACATCGGCGCCACGCACCGATTCAGTGTAGCGCACGTACATCTCGCCGTTGGCGAAATCGTATGCGGTGGTTTCAAGGACGTCGATGCCGAGCTGCTCGGCGACATCCTCAGCCAACTTCGGATGAATCCTTCCCGTAACGAGAATAAGATTCTTATCGGGCTTCCCTTCAAGGATTGCGCTCACCATGTCTCCCAACGTGTGGTCTCGTTGATGCAGTCTTCAGCATAGCCGTTCTTCACGACCGGTTGGACAACTCAGCGTTGCCTGCCGTTCACCTGCCGCTTGCGATCCATTGTTCGATGGCCTGTCTGACCGCCTTTGCATAGATATCGCTATCCATGCTCGGGTGGATGCCGTCGGAGCCGAGCACCTGCGCGTTCGCGTTGGCTGTGGCATCCCAATCCACCAGCACCACATTGTCCGGATGTGCGGCCGCATAGTCGGCAAGCACCTGGTTGGTAGGTGGAATCCACGTACGGTCTCCGTGGGCATTGACCAGTACCAGCACGCGGTCGGGGCCGATCATATTACGAATCTGGTCCAACTGATCAGGGGTGATTGCCGAATTGGTGCCAAGGCCGATCAACACCCACTGCCGCAGACTGCCGGCGGACAGAGCGTTGCCGATGAGTTCGGGGGCGACCATGATGGAGCGGGAAACGCTCGCGTCGGTCTGAATGCCGGGGAAGACTTCCGAAAGGCCCTGTGATGAGGCCAGCATCACCGAATCGCCTATGGCGGTAATCTGATCGCCGGTGGGCATCTCATGCTTGGGCTTGGGCGGTGCCGGCACGGCATGGCGCAGCAGCACGTGTTCGGTTTTCTGCATACGTTCCAGTTGTGCGGCCTGTTGCTCCAGCTGGATCTGCATGGCGGTTTTCGCAGGTGCATGAGCAATGCCCTGCACGCAGCCGGCCAACGACAGCACCAGGATAACGTCAACGGCAATAACCCGGGCCACATGATTCTTCTTGTTCGTGCGAAGGGGCACCACGACGGATACCGCCGAGTGCGTTGCCGCCGGTTTCTCCACCATCAGCCAGGAAATCATCACCGCAATGGCGGTGAGCAACGCGGTCATGATGAGAGGCCAAGGCCCTACTGCCTTGAAGATCTTCGGGGCAAGGGCGCTGGAAAGAATCCACAACGGCCAGTGCCACAGGTAGATGCCGTACGAATACTTGCCGAGGGAGGCCAATGGCTTGAACACCATGAGGCTTTGCATCCAGGAATCGTCGGAGATGGTACCGGCAATCAGCAGCACGGACAACAAGCTGGACAATATGATGCCACCGCGGAAGGCGAATGCATCCTGTTTGCCGATAACCGCCATGGTGACCAAGGCAATCAGGCTGAGGAACGCCAATACCGGTGCCGCCGCATTCCAGATGCGATGCTCCACGGGAATCTGAGGTAACGGAGCCCGATGTGCGGCTGCCGAAGCGCTCGAGCTAATGGTGCGGGGCATCGGCACAGCCCTCTGGCGAGCGTGGCCCAACTGAGGAGCGGTGACCCACCAGGCGAGAGCCACACCCAGCATCAGGCCCATGCTGTGGGTATCGGTGCCGAAGTAGACGCGGGTGGGGTCGCCTTTGGGCACATACATCACCCACATGGCGATACTGCTGAACGCCGCGAGTCCCAGTGGGATGAGTGAAGACAGTTTCGTCTGGCGGAGCTTCCACATCAGCCAGACGATGAACGGCACGATGACGTAGAACTGCATGAGCACGCCAATGAACCACAGATGGCGAAACACCTGCGGGTTCATTTGGTCGAAATAGCTTTGGCCTCCGGCAATGGCGTACCAGTTGTAGCAGCCCAGCAGCACGGTGATGACTTGGTCGCGGATGGAAACTAGAATGTCGTGATCGAACAGCCAGCCGACGGAGACGATGACCGGAATCAGCAGAAACAGCGCCGGATAGAGACGTACTGCACGCTTGGGAATATATCGCACGAGATTCAGCGATCCGGTTTTCGCCAGAGAACGAATCAAACTGACGGCAATCAGGAATCCAGAGACGGTGAAGAACACGTCGACTCCGTAGAATCCGCCTGGCAGCCGTTGCTGCATGCAGTGGTACAGCACAATGGCTATCAGCGCTAGTCCTTTAATACCGTCTAAACCCACGAACCGCTTCACGGATAATCCTTCTCTTTCCGTAGTGCTGATGGCATTCCCCGTTCTCTCCAACAAACGGAAAACAAGCCCAGCATGGCCGAGGGGAGAGACAACGCGACAGCAGCGAATCGTCAGGCCGCATGCTGCATGATTACCGGCTTGACGATTCGCGGCATACCGCGCTTATCGGTGGCGCTTACCGGTGATACAGACTCACCCGTTCGTACTTCGGTTCGCAGCACACGTTGATGCCGAGTTTGCGATACAGCGCCTCGTCCGTGGATGAGATGATAACGGAGAAGAAGGCGTCGCAGCCCCGCAACTGTTTGAGCCCGTCGATGACGCGAGCGGCCACAGGACTGGTGGCGCTGGTGATTGACAATGCAATCAGCGTCTCATCCGAGTGCAAGCGTCGGTTCACGCTGTTGAGATGCTCGGTTTTCAGCCGACAGATGGGTTCGATGGCGGCATCGTCGATTACCGGAATGGTTTCGTCAACACCGGTGACGGCCTTGAGCGCGTGCATCAGCAGCGCGCTGGCCGCGCCCAACAGGTCGCCGGTTTTGCCGGTGACCACATGGCCATCGGGCAGCACCATGGCGCCAGCCGGGGCACCGGTGGCGGCCTCCTTCTCAAGAGCCACGGCGCGGGCGGGAGAAAGATCGGGGGTCACGCCGGCCCGGTTCATGATGGAGCGCAGCCGCTCCACCTGTTCCTCGCCAGTGCCGGTGCGCTTCAAGTGCACGGCGGCGGCGAAGTAGCGGCGCACGATTTCCAGACGCGCGGCATCGCGGCAGGCATCGTCGTCCACAATGGCGTATCCGGCCATGTTGACGCCCATATCGGTGGGGCTCTGATAGGGGCTTTCGCCCATGATGCGCTCCATCATGGCCTTGAGCACGGGGAATGCTTCGACGTCGCGGTTGTAGTTGACGGTGGTCTCGCCGTACGCCTCCAGATGGAAGGGGTCGATGATATTGGCATCGTCGAGGTCGACGGTGGCAGCCTCGTACGCGATGTTGACCGGATGGTTGAGCGGAAGATTCCAGATGGGGAACGTCTCGTATTTGGCATAGCCGGCGTCGATGCCGCGCTGGTGCTCGTGGTACAGCTGAGACAGGCACGTGGCGAGTTTGCCGGAGCCCGGGCCGGGCGCGGTGACCACGACGAGCGGCCGGGTGGTCTCGATGTACTCGTTCTTGCCGTATCCGTCGTCTGAAACGATGCGTTCGATGTCGTGCGGGTATCCGGCGATCGGGTAGTGCAGGCGGCAGGTGACGCCGAGTTGCTCGAGGCGGTGGCGGTAGGCGTCGGCGGCGGGCTGATTGGCGTATTGGGTGAGCACTACGGAGCCGACGAGGAAGCCGCGGGAACGGAACACGTCGATGAGTCGCAGTACGTCCTCGTCGTAGGGGATACCGAGGTCGCCGCGGGTCTTGCCTTTTTCGATATGGTTGGCGTTGATGGCGATGACGATTTCCACATCGTCCACCAGACTTTCCAACATGCGGAACTTGGTGTCCGGCTCAAAGCCGGGCAGCACGCGCGAGGCGTGGTAGTCGTCGAAGAGCTTGCCTCCGAATTCCAGATAGAGTTTGCCGCCGAATTGCGCGATGCGCTTTCTGATGTTGGCGGCTTGCAGCTCGATGTATTTTTCGTTGTCGAATCCCTGGCGCATAGAGGTCGGCATCCCTTTCCGAACGACGTCGTAAACGGAAAAATTATACCGGACGTCGTCGGCAACAAAAAATGGGATTCCCCGATGGAGAATCCCATTCGTCATAGAGAGCAATCACTCCCGAGGAATGTTGAACAGGGGTTTGCATGGCTCCCAAAAACGCGCTGGTCGAAACGTTGCCGACGACGCGTGCGCTCGAAGAGTATGCACGGGTGGCTTTGCGGTGATTTCCCAGACCGTTCGTTGCTAGGCGAGATATTTCTTTTTCCAGGCCTTCTTTCGGGCGTAAACGTTTTCTGTCATGTCGGAGTAGTCGTAATCAACTTTGAACTTGCCGTTGGAATGGAGAATAAGCGTCATCGATCCCCATCTCTTTTCGGGCTTAAGCGCGGCCCTTTCAGGTTCAATGAACTTGTTGATAGCCATAAAGTTTTTCATCAAGGATGCCCTCGAAACGCCTTTTTGGTCAAAGCATTTAACGAAGTCGTCTTTTCCGCTGCCAGCAACGTAATACTCAATAGAGAACGCACCCTCGGCGTACTCGGCGTAAAACACGACCTTGCTCCAGTCTTCGGGGAGGGTTTCCTCAAGAATTGAAGCTATCCCTTGTAGCATCTTCTTTTCACTCATTACATTTCCTTTGCAGTGTTAAGAAGAAACGTAACCGTCTCTTCGCCGTCAATAATGTCCGTGATAGCAAACGAGCTAGGCCTGAATGACCCGCCCTCATAAAGTGGCTCAACCTTGAAAAACACTTCAGCGCCATCAGCCAAAGCATCGGCGCATTTTTGCTCGATTGCTGCATAGGCTTTTGGTTAACCTCGCCGCCCATGGCGACAATATTCTCAAGGCCATTTGATCCATTGAATCGGTCGGCAATCAGATGGCCTCTTTGATCAAAAAGCTCTTCAAACCCTTTTCCGATTGACTGGATAGTGTCCTTGATGGTCAAACGACCTTCGTGGGTCTTTAGTTGTAAGAAGCCTTCGGCCGATTCGACCCTACCCATTGCATCGGTAACGTAATTATACCCATTGATCTCATAGCTCATGTTCGGAACGAGGTCGTCGCCAACGCGGTAAAGCTGCCCGAGATCGTCGGTTGCACACTTCACGCCGTCGATCGCAAACTCGTTATTGGGAAGCAGTCGGTCGCCTTCGTAAATTGCCTTTCCGGCATCATCCAGAATTCGTGAGCTTGCGCCCGATTCTGCTGCCTTTGAGGCAAGAAAGTTATTTAGACCTCGTCCGGCAAGAAGCGTTGCTGCCGTAACAGTTCCCGCAACGACTTCTCCGACGATATCCTCCTGAGATATCTCACCGTCTTCAGCGCCGGCTTCCAAGCTCTTTCCCATTTCGTCAAGAACGAGTACAGCCCCAGCAGCGAGTGCTGCAGGGGCAGAAGCGGTGACGGCTACGGCACCAAGCGCAACTTCAGTGGCGATTTCGCCTCCAGTTTCGACATAGTCTCCGATTTCCCGTATCTG
Source organism: uncultured Bifidobacterium sp. (assembly GCF_959020155.1). Taxonomy (GTDB): domain Bacteria; phylum Actinomycetota; class Actinomycetes; order Actinomycetales; family Bifidobacteriaceae; genus Bifidobacterium. The sequence goes on along the minus strand of NZ_CAUERC010000034.1, from coordinate 3,028 downwards.
CTCATCGGCTTCCATGAAGTCGCCCCAGGCGTTGGCTGCATCGTCAACAGCGTGTGTTTGCGCGGTTTTCACCGCTGCTTCTTCGTCTTCGGCCAGTAGTTCAATATTCGATTCAACACCGACATATGCGTTTTCTCCAACGTCGGCAACTCCAAGTGCGAACCTGCCGCCAAGATAAGCTCCGTTCCTTGCGCCATCGCGGACAGTTTCGCCTGCAGCGTTGAGTGTTGGCTCGCATGCTTTCCAGGCGTCATCTGCGGCTTCTTGAACTGTTGAAATGCTCGCGGTTAGGACATCGCCGGAAGAAATATCCCGCCATGCGGCATCTGCACAATCAGCAACGGTGCGTTGCGCCTCCTCGAAGGCCAATCTCGTTTCGGTCGTATCCGGCATTAATTGCTCTATATTTTCAAACGCCATTTAGATCACCGGCCTTGTTTGAGATAAGACCGCTGATACTTCGGCGAGTGCTGAGGCCTTTTCCGTTGTCTCGATGCCGGTACCCCTCTTTCTCAGCTCGTTGAGATGAGCGTTAAACATCGACTGAATGAACAGGTATTGGATTGGTCCCCAGCTTTCGGGTGAGGAGTCATCTTCGAATTTCCAGCTTGAAAGCAGATGGGAGCAAAGCCTCTCTTTGAGGCTGTCGGCAGATAAATCCCTGGCGTCGTCGAGGATGCGTCCAATATTGAAATACCTATAAGCACACCATTCAAACAGTGGCTTCCTCGAGGACAGAGGAGTCCCTGCCATCTCAATCAAGCGTGCCTTCATGGAGTCAGGTATGTCCATCTTGTGCACACAGTCGCAGAAGTTGTATTCCCTTGGCTCATCGAGCTTGAACGGATTAAGCACACAAGAGTTGAGATAGCGAAGCTCTTCAGAAGAAACCTTGTCCTTCGCGCTGTGCTTGCTCTGTGTCGGCGAGTACTCTAGGCCGCGTTCATGCGGTTCGATGTGACAGAGGACAGGTTCGATCCATTCGTTCTGATATATTGCTGCAACGCCTCGCTGAAGATTTGCAAGCTCTTGGATTTGGCTCTCGTTAAGATTTGCCGCCTTGCCGATAAGCATCCTGTCGCCTTCGTCAGGCAGTTTCCAGGATAAGTCGATGCGATGATTCTGCCTCAAGCCCAGCGGGTTGTTAAGACGCGGTCATTTTGGCGCTTACATCTCACTTTTTGCAGACGTAGAATACGGGTATTGGAATCAAAGGAGGGTTCTCATGCCAAATATCGGTAAGGACGACCATCCGAAGCTGTGGTCGCTTATTTTCGTGCTTATCATCGCGCTGACCTTCTGTTGCTTCGTCATGGGCCAAGGACTCAACAGTGGAACCAGCGTCTTCCTGGCAGGCCAAGGTTACGGTGCGAGCCTTGCCGGCGTACTTGCACTCGTCTTCTCCATTGCCGCCGCGTTAGCACGACTGTTCGTCGGCCCTGTTATCGACAACGGCAAGTGCTCACTCGTTATCATCGCCGGCATCGCTATCCTCATAGCAGGAACAGCACTGTCCGCTGTCGTTCAAGGCATCCCCTCTTCACAATCAGCCGTTTGCTGCAAGGCGTGGGCTTTGGCGCAGCAACAACAGCAGCCTCGACCGCCGCAGCAAGCGTCTTACCGCAAGAACGGCTCGGCGAAGGCATTGGATACCACGGCCTCGGACAGGCTATCGCCATGAGCATCGGCCCAGCCTTCGCACTTTACCTAGTAGGAACCGATCCCTCAACGAACCTCTATGTCGGCCTTGCCCTGGTTGGGTTTGCAGGGCTTGTAATCGCCCTCAACGCACGCTATGAAAGTAAATGGCAAACTCTGCCAAGCTCCAGCGCATACCGAATCAAAATGGAAACCCGGCTCGAACTCGACTCAAAAGACGGGCAGGCACCCAGCCCCACCACAGTAACTACATCCGAAACAATTAACAGTGAAAAGTATCCTGAAGGCGACCAGGTGTCCAAGAGAACCCTGCGTGACTCATTCAACATCTTCGAGCCGCGCGCATTGCCTGGCGCCATCCCACAGATGATCATGTGCCCCACTTTTGGCTTTGGCGTCTTCTTTGCCGGTCTGTACGGTACTACTCTCGGCTATACCCACGCCGGTCTCTTCTACACCATCAGCGCGGTAAGCATGATTATCATTCGCATGATTTCAAAGCATTTCATGGACACCGTACCTGCAATCAAAACAATGACCGGAGCCGTCGCGTGCGGCATCCTCTGCTGCCTTATGCTACTTGCCGCACCGTACGGGGAACCTGTCTTCCTGGCGTCCGGAATCTTCTATGGTCTCGCCACTGGCATAAGCCTGCCACTTAATCAAAGCGTAGCGGTAAAGAACACCCCGCCAGAGCGCTGGGGCGCCGCAAACGCCCTGTTCCTGCTCGCCAATGACATCGGCATTGGCTTCGCAAGCGTAATCTGGGGCGTTATCAATGACTCATTCGGGTTCCAGACAAGCATCGTCTGCGTCATTGTCTGCCTTATCGCAAGCTACGCATCCGCCTGGATCGTCTACCCCGCCCGCGACAAGCGGTGGAGGCATTAGAGCGTAAGCGTCAAAATGACCGCGTAGCAGGAAACGTCCAGGACCATTCCGGCATACGGATGGAAAAGTCCTGGACGTTTCCATCTTTGCGTTGCGGTATGCCTTAGGCCGCTATGTCGCTACAGGCCCTCCTCGGCGTTGTTCGCCATCTCGTCGTCGAACGCATCGGGGTCGATGTTAATTATGAAGTCGTCAGGCATCTCTTTGGCCTTCTCGGCAGCGGCTGGGTCGAGCTTGCAGGACTCAGGCACCCTATCCGACCACGGCAGGAACGAGTCCACAACCTCATCGGTGAGCTCGCCGGCGTTGGGCATCTCGGTCAGCAGCCACTCGACGTAAAGCCTGGGATTGAGCCCGTTGGCCTTGGCCGTGGTGGTGACGCTGTATATCGCCGCAGACGCCCGCGCGCCGCGCGGCGCATCGCTGTATTTCGTCAAGTCGGTGTTTCGTGTTTAGTCATGTATTTTTTTCGGGTTTA
>NZ_CAUERC010000033.1:0-16447 GCF_959020155.1 uncultured Bifidobacterium sp. | reverse complement strand
GGGCTGTGACTTTCGGCTCAAAACCGGCACGGCGGAACAGCAGATCGGCAATGCGTCCGTCAATATCTTGTGGGCTGCCTAGGAGAAACGGGCAATGCTCCAGTGAGGAAAGGTCACCTGCGGCAATGGCGCGCTCGTCCGGCGCGGTTCTGACGGCATCGACTTGGCCATTCGCCGCGCCACCGGTAGCGGCCAAATCCATCCACAGTGATTGTGCGAGGACCAGCACCATGCGCTCGTTATAGAAATCCATAAGTTCGATGCCGGCCGGTTTCCCGGCGAAGTCCGCCACCGCCAGATCAAGATCGCCGTTCGCCAGCCATTGTTGAATCTGATCGTTGCGGCCCTCAATGAGTTCAACGATGATATTCGGGCAGTCACGTTGCATCGCCTTCACAATCGGCGGCATGATCGCCCGGCTACGCGTGTAAGCAACACCCACGCGCAGCACGCCGGCCCGATCGCCGGCGATGTCGCGCATTTCTTGGCCAAGTGCATCGCGATCGCGGCGGAATCGCTGCGCATATCGCGCGAACACCGTGCCGGCATAGGTCAATTCGAGCGGCACATGGCGTACGAAAAGCGTGCATCCGAGCTCCCGCTCCAGGGCGGCGATGTTCGCACTCAGCGTCTGCTGCGTGATCCCCAACCGTTTCGCCGCCTTGCTGAAGCTATGTTCCGAGGCCACGGCGGCGAAGTATTCGATGCTGAGAAAGTTCATGGCGATACTCCCGTGTGTATGGCGTTTGCGTGGTGTGTGTATGACGTGTCGTGGCGCGAATCAATGCCACAGTATTAAACCTGTAATAGATATCAGTTTAGTCTGTATTTCTCCTGTTATCTTAGGTCATGGCTCGTGCGAATAGCGTTGATGTTTGCGACTGCGGGTCATGAGATGGAATCTGAGATGAGGCTGTAGCCGGAAGAGGAGAGGATCGCATGCTGGAAGCGGGCACGATGTTGCTGTTCTGTGCGGTGCTGTTTGCCGGCGTCGCCCTCGGCTGGTCGATTATTCCCGCGCTGTTCGTTGGTGTGCTGCTGTTCATGGGGTATGGGCTGGTTCGCCGGTGCTCGTTGCGCGCGATGGCGAGCCGTGCGGCCGGCAGCGTACGGTCCGCGGGGACCGTGGTGGTGGCCTTCGTGCTCATCGGCGTACTGACCTCGCTGTGGCGGGCCAGCGGGACCATCGCCTTCATCGTGGCCCATTCGACCGCGGTGATTCACGCCGCCACGGTGATTCCGCTGTCGTTTCTACTGTGCTCGGCGATGTCGGTGCTGGTCGGGTCGTCGTTCGCCAGTGCGGCGACTATGGGCACCATCTGCATGTCGTTGGGATTGTCGATGCAGGCGAACCCGGTGATGCTCGGTGGCGCGATTCTTGCGGGCGTCTATGTGGGCGATCGTTGTTCGCCGGTTTCCACCAGTGCCTTGCTGGTCAAACAGCTTACGCATACGAACCTGTTCAATACTATTGCCCGCATGCTGCGCACGGGTGCGGTGCCGTTTGTGCTGAGTTGTGTGGTATACGTTGCGGCTGCGGTGGTGGAGTGGCTGTGCGCGAGCGGTGGTTCCGGATTTGGTGCGGCTAGTGCGGCTGCTACGGCTGGCTCGGCTGGCTCGGCTAGAGCGGCTGTTTCAACCAACGCAAGCAGCATAACCGATATCGGCGGATTGTTCTCATCGGCCTTCGATTTGCATTGGCTTACCCTAGTTCCAGCATTACTGGTCATCGTGTTGGCGTTGCTGCGTGTGGATGTTCGGCTGCTTATGCTCGCCAGCATTGCCGCCTCGGTCGCGGTATGCGTGGGCGTGCAGCACATGGAATGGGCAGAACTGTTGCGGCTGCTTATTTTCGGTTACCATGCGCAAAATCCGCAGGTGGCCGCACTCCTGGACGGCGGCGGCATCCTCTCCATGCTCACTGTGATGGCCACTGTCTGTATCTCCTCCGCCTACGCCGGCATTTTTGCCGAGACGCGGATGCTTGCTCGGCTGCAGCAGGTCATCGAGATGCTCGGTCATCGCATCGGCGCATGTGGTGCCACCATGATTACCGCGACTTGCGCGGCGGCGCTCGCCTGCAACCAAACCCTCACCATCATGCTCACTCACCAGTTGTGCGGTGGGCTGTACGGCGACGACGAATCCGAACGCTCCGCACAAGCTATCGATTTGGAAGACAGTGCCGTGGTGATCGCTCCGCTGATTCCTTGGTCGATCGCCGGTGCCGTGCCGCTTGCCACCATCAACGCGCCCACACTCAGCCTGGCCGCCGCGACCTTCCTCTACCTGCTGCCGCTCTCGCGGATGCTCGCCTCGGCTGTACGCCGCCGCTCGGGATTTCGGACTCGGCATCGATCCCAAAATCAAAACCCGGGACTCGCCATCCCACACCGGCCCAAACCCATGCTCCACATGTTCGCTCATGGTTTCCATCCTAAGTCGGGCGATTGAGCGCACGAGGCAATCAGGCCGAGAACTGTTTGCCGAATTCCGAGAAGAGCTGACGGCGGGCGAAGACGAGCAGGCCGAGCAGCACCAGCAGGGAGACCAGCCCGCTGACCATCACCAGTACATCCCACGGAGCCCAGCCGAGCGGAATGAACGTCAGAGGCATCAGACCAGCGACGATGTCGAACGCCAGATACTTGGCGTACTCGTCAATGGCCTTGGCCCGCAGCACGATAAGCAGCACCACGTCAAAGACCAGCGAAACCAGACACGTGATCGGTATGACGAACATGGTGACGACATGATTCATCGTCGCCACAAACCAGACCAGCGCAATCGCCAGCATGATATAGAAATATCGAAACATGAGGCGAAGCGGCCGCGGCACGTGCAGAATCGCACTATTGATGAACAGCACGCTGATGATCAGCGCGGCCGCCGATGCACTGGCAATCGGTATCGGCCACGAAAACAGATAGCTGAAGAAGCCATGCAGCAGCAAAATCGCGCCGGTTACAAACGTGATGATTTCCACCGCCAAACGCCTCGGACGCAGATAGATCTGCTGCGCGGGGAATGCGGCGGGGGAGGCCTCGCCGCGCAATTCGTTCTGGCAGAGCGGGCAACGGGCCATATCGCCGGTGAAATCGACGGTGCAGGCATCGCAATGCTTCATGCCGACGCTCCTTTCTCCACATGCACGCCAGCGATGTTCATACGGCCGCTGATGCCCTGCGCGGCGAGAATCCGACACAGGTTCTTGATGACGTTCAGATCATGGTAGATGGTGGAGATGCCGATGCTCAGGTCGTCGCCGAACGAGCAGACCGTGAAATTCAGGCTGGCCGGTGTGGTGAGGAAGCTCACCGAACGTACATGGCGCGCGAGTCGTTCGTCCAAGGTGACTCGGCCAAGGTTCGAGACGGTGGTCGTGGTCTCGCGGTCGGCGATGAACCGGGCCAGCTCCAGCACCCAGTCCTTGGCAGGGGAGGGCGCAAGACGCAGCACCGGATTCTTTTCCAGCGCAATCATGCGGTTCATATGCGATTCGACGCGCTCGCGACTGGTGGCATGGCCGAGCTGCTCCTGCACATGGCGGGCGATGTCGGCCAACGGCTCATCGGTCAGCAATCCACCCATACCGTTGCCGTGCGCGGTGCGGGCGGCGGACTGCTGGCCGTCGCCGGCTGCGTCTGGGCTTGTTGCGGAAGTTTTCGCGGAGTCCTCATCGGCTTCGATTTCGGCCGGCGTGTACGCCACGTAAGTCATGCCGTAGAAGTTGCGCACGGTCTCCGACCTGAAGAAGGCGCGCAAGTCGACCGGAATATCCACGCGAATCGCGCGATTGCGGGCGCGCGAGGGCATGACGTCGCGAATCGCGCACAGTATCGCGGCGATGAGGTAGGAGGTGAGACTCACTCCGCACTGATGCGCTGCACCAAGCACCTTGCTGGCGCTGACGTGGTATTCCATGAACGTAGGCGCGGCCCGGTCGATGGGGCCGGCCAGCCGGTAGATCTTCGTGCCTGGCGCAGCGCCGGCCTTGTCTTTCTCGTAGTATTTGTCGAAGCTGTTTTCGGCTTTGTCGCTATCCGAACCGTCGTAATCCGAAGGCACGCCCGGCACGTCGTATCGCTCGGCGATGTAGGCGTGCAGCAGCGACTTGAACAGGTTGATGGCGCCGCGACCGTCCGAAATGATGTGCGAGACCTCGAGATTGACACGATTGCGGAAATAGCTTACGCGGAACAGCATGCTTTTGGGCCCGTAATGCAGTCGCGAGCATATCGGCAGATGTTCCGGCTCCACCAGCGGCCGGCCGTCTGACTGTTCGAGGTAATGCCAGAACATGCCGTTGAGCAGGTGCACGTTGAAGCTCGGGAACTGGGCGATGGCATGGTCGAGCGCGTGCTGCAGGATGTCCGGATCGATGCCGTCCGCCAGCTCGGCCGAATAGCGGAACACGGTCTGCGAGGAGCGGCCAGCCTGGGAGGAGTAGAACTTGCCGATGTTGTCTAGTCGGTACCAAGTACGTCTTGCCACGCGTCGCCTCCCTCCGGTGCGTTGGCGGTGGTGCCGGTGCCGGGAGCTGGTTCCAGCGGTGTGCCGTCGAGGAAATGCTCGATGATTCGGTAGGTGGTGGCCACCAGTCCCACGGCCGACGTATTGAGCAGGTAGCCGTGGATGCCATCGTGAATTCGGTAACAGGAGACGTTGTCGTTCACCAATTGCAGGCGACGGGCGTACGCTTCGTCCTCGTCTCTGAGCGGGCAGTATTCGGCGGACAACACCAGCGTGCGCGGCTGATTGCTCAGGTCGTGCGCGGTGAGCGGCGCGAAATACGGATTGGTCAGATCGGCCACGGACGAACGGTACATGTCGATGTAGTCGGCCATGTCCTGTGCGGTGAGGATGTAGTCGGTGCCGTTGGTCCGCACCGATTCGAACGGGCTGGTCTCGGGATTGTAATCGTTGCCGACTACCGGGTAAAGCAGCATCTGCGTGCGCGGCATGAACTCGCCGCGGTCGCGGGCCATGAGCGAGACGGCGGCCGCAAGATTGCCGCCCGCGCTGTCGCCAAACAGCACGATGCTGTCGGGATCCGGTGCTGGGATTGTCTCAGATATATCGCCCCCGCCGGCGGGGGCTGTCGGCGAAGCCGACTGGGGGTGGTCAACGGCGGCAACAGTACCGCCACCCACCCCGGAAATCGGCAATTCCCCAGCAAACAGCTGCCGGGCTACCTCATAGCAATCCTCAACAGCAGTAGGGAAGCGGTATTCAGGAGCCAGCCGGTACTCGACTGAGATCACACGGCGTTGCAGACGTACGGCCATATGCGCGCAAGCCTGCGTGTACAGGTTGATGCCGCCTGTGGTCCAACCGCCACCGTGGAAAAACAGGATCGTGCCACGCGGCGTGACTGAGGGAAGTTCCGTGTTGGCATTGCCGGAAATACCGTCGGCGTTGCCGCTCGACGTGCTTTCCTTGATGAGTATTTTGGGTAGGACTTTGGGTAATACGGCGGGCAGAATCGCGGATATTGCCGAGGCCACGGGCGTGCCATTGGCGGAAGATTCCTCCAGGGCTTCGGGCAGGGGCGCTCCATAGGCGACCAGCGGCGTGAACACTCGCAATGGTACGGCATATCCATCCGCCATAGGCGCGAAGGCGTCCTCGACACGGCATTTCGGATTGTCGGGTGCCTGCTTGGCGATAAGCTCTTCCGCCACGCGCTGCAATTTGTACGACTTGCCCGCGTTGGGCTTGATGTAGCTGGCGGCCTTCATCGCGGCGAACAATGCCTCGTTGATCGGCATGACGACAGGTCCTTTCAGCGGCGGATTCGGTAGTGCGAACACCCCAACCTTAGCCCATGACCGGCATGAACAAAAAGGGAAGGAACCCGAGAGTTCCTTCCCTGTGTGCCGTATCAGACGCGATACGCGCCGATTATCAGGCGGCGAAGTATTCCACGCCGGCCTCGAAGATCGGCTGGTACTTGTTGCCGGGCACGTTGACGTACAGGCCGTTGCCGGAACGCTCCGAGTGACCCATCTTGCCAAACACGCGGCCGTCCGGGCTGGTGATGCCCTCGATGGCGAGCAGCGAGCCGTTCGGGTTCACATCCAGGTCCATGCCGGGGGTGCCGGTCTCGTCCACGTACTGCGTGGCGATCTGGCCGTTGGCCCTGAGCTGGGCGAGCACCTCGTCGGAGGCCACGAAGCGGCCCTCGCCGTGGGAGATGGCCACGGTGTGAATGTCGCCGACCGAAGTCTTGGACAGCCACGGGGAGAGGTCGGAGGCCACGCGCGTGCGGACCAGTCGGCTCTGGTGGCGGCCGATGGTGTTGAAGGTCAGCGTCGGGCAGGCGTCGGTCATCGGCACGATGTCGCCGTACGGCACCAGACCCAGCTTGACGAGCGCCTGGAAGCCGTTGCAGATGCCGAGCATCAGACCATCGCGGTTCTTCAGCAGGTCACGCACGGCCTCGGTGACGGCCGGCGCACGGAAGAACGCGGTGATGAACTTGGCGGAACCGTCCGGCTCGTCGCCGCCGGAGAAGCCGCCTGGGATCATCACGATCTGGCTCTTGTTGATCTCGTCGACCAACGCCTGCGTGGATTCGGCGACGGCGGCCGGCGTCAGGTTGTTGACGATCAGTGTGGTCACATCGGCGCCGGCACGCTCGAAGGCGGCGGCGGAATCGTACTCGCAGTTGTTGCCCGGGAACACCGGGATCACCACATGCGGCTTGGCCACGGAAGAGCCGACGTACACGGTCTTCTTCGGCGCGTGGAAGTCGATGGTCTCGACGGTCGCGCCCTTGTCCTCGCCCTTGGAACGGTACGGGAACACGGATTCGATGCCGGACTCCCAAGCTTCCTGCACAGCGTCCAGGTCCAGCGTCTCGCCGGCGGCCTTGAACACGTACTCGGAGGTGGTGGTGCCGATTTCGCCGATCTCGACCAAATTGGAGACGGCCGGAAGCTTGGCATCGTCCGCCAGCTCGACGATGAACGAACCGTATGCCGGGGTGAACAGGTCGTCCACGGCGATGCTGTTGTTCAGGGTCACGCCGATGCGGTTGCCGAGCGTCATCTTGAACAGGGCTTCGGCGGTGGCGCCATAGCCCGGCGTAGAGACGGCCAGGGCATCGTGGAAGTCGGTGAGCTCCTCGATCACGGAGAACACCTCAAGCAGCGCATCCTTGTCCGGGGTCAGACCGTCGGCCAGGTAGCGCGGCGCGATGCGTACGATACGGTGATCGGCGTCCTTGAATTCAGGGGAGGTGGCGCGCTTCATGTTGCCCACGGCCACGGCGAAGGAGATCAGCGTCGGCGGCACGTCGAGATCCTCGAACGAACCGGACATGGAGTCCTTGCCGCCGATGGCGCCGGCGCCCAGGTCCACCTGGGCCATCAGCGCGCCGAGTACGGCGGCCGCCGGCTTGCCCCAGCGTTCCGGCTCGTCGCGCAGCTTCTCGAAGTACTCCTGGAAGCTCAGGTAGGCCTTCTCATGCTCGAAGCCGGCCGCGACCAGCTTGGCCAGCGACTCGACCACGGACAGGTAGGCGCCGGTGAACTGGTTCTTGGACATGATGTACGGGTTGAAGCCCCACGCCATCGCCGAAGCGGTGGTGGTCTCGCCGAACACCGGCAGCTTGGCGACCATGGCCATGTTCGGGGTGAGCTGACGCTTGCCGCCGAACGGCATGAGCACGGTGCCCGCGCCGATGGTGGAGTCGAAGCGCTCCGAAAGGCCCTTGTTGGAGGCCACGTTGATGTCGGTGACCAGCTTGTTCATGCGTTCGGCCAGCGTGCCCTCGCCCCACGGGGTCTCGTAGGACTGCTGTTCCTCGACATGCACGGTCTGGTGCTTGGAAGCGCCGTTGGAGGCCAGGAACTCACGGGACAGATTCACGATCTTGTCGCCGTTCCAGGTCATCACCATGCGCGGGTCCTCGGTCACGGTGGCAATCACCGTGGCTTCGAGGTTCTCTTCGCGGGCGTAGGCCAGGAACTCGTCCACGTCCTCGGCGGCCACGTCCACGGCCATGCGCTCCTGGGATTCGGAGATGGCCAGCTCGGTGCCGTCCAGGCCCTCGTATTTCTTGGGCACGGTGTTGAGGTCCACGAACAGGCCGTCGGCCAACTCGCCGACCGCCACGGACACGCCACCCGCGCCGAAGTCGTTGCAGCGCTTGATCAGACGGCAGGCATCGCCGCGGCGGAACAGACGCTGCAGCTTGCGCTCCACCGGAGCGTTACCCTTCTGCACTTCGGCGCCGTCGAGTTCGAGCGATTCCACGTTATGCGCCTTGGACGAACCGGTGGCGCCGCCGATGCCGTCACGGCCGGTGCGGCCGCCCAGCAGGATGATTTTGTCGCCAGGGGCCGGGGTTTCGCGGCGCACATGGTCGGCCGGGGTGGCGGCCACGACCGCACCCACCTCCATGCGCTTGGCCACGTAGCCGGGGTGGTAGATCTCGTCGACCTGACCGGTGGCCAGACCGATCTGGTTGCCGTAGGAGCTGTAGCCGGCGGCGGCGGTGGTCACGAGCTTGCGCTGGGGGAGCTTGCCTTCCAGCGTCTCGGAGACCGGCACGGTCGGGTCCGCGGCGCCGGTGACGCGCATCGCCTGATACACGTAGGAGCGGCCGGACAGAGGATCGCGGATGCAGCCGCCGATGCAGGTGGCCGCGCCACCGAACGGTTCGATTTCGGTGGGGTGGTTGTGGGTCTCGTTCTTGAACAGGAACAGCCAGTCCTCGTCGTGGCCGTTCACGTCAACCTTGACCTTGACGGTGCAGGCGTTGATTTCCTCGGACTCGTCAAGGCCGGTCAGGACACCGTTCTTCTTGAGCCACTTGGCGCCGATGGTGCCCATGTCCATGAGGCAGACGGGCTTGGCGTCACGGCCGAGCTCGTGGCGCATCGCCAGGTAACGCTCGAAGGCGGCCTTGACGGTGGCGTCATCGATGGTCACTTCGTCCAGCTCGGTGCCGAACGTGGTGTGACGGCAGTGGTCGGACCAGTAGGTGTCGATCACCTTGATTTCGGTGATGGTGGGCTCGCGGCTCTCCTCGCTGAAGTACTTCTGGCAGAATTCGAGGTCGGCCAGATCCATGGCCAGACCGCGCTCGTCGATGAACTTCTGGCCGGCTTCGGCGTCCATCTCGTTGAAACCGGCGATGGTCTCGACCTTGCCGGGCACCGGCACCTGGGTCTTCAGGGTTTCCTTGGTCTCCAGGCTGGCCTCGCGGGCCTCGACCGGGTTGATCACGTAATGCTTGATGGTGTCCACGTCGGCGTCGGTCAGGTCGCCTTCCAGCGCGTACAGCTTGGCGGAGCGGACGGTCGGGCGCTCGCCCTGGGAGATGAGCTGGATGCATTCGGCGGCGGAGTCGGCGCGCTGGTCGAACTGGCCGGGCAGGAACTCGGTGGCGAAGACCTTGGCGCCGGCGAAGTCGGGCAGGTCGTAGGCCACATTGTCCACCTGAGGCTCGCTGAACACGGTGGGCACGGTCTGGTCGAACAGCTCCTGGGAGATGCCTTCGACGTCATAGCGGTTCACGATGCGCAGGGCCTTGAGGCCGGTCAGTCCGAGGATCGTGCGCAGTTCGCCCGCAAGCTGCTGGGCTTCGACATCAAAGCCGGGCTTCTTTTCCACGTACACGCGAAAAACCATGGAAATCCTTTCTTGAAATTAAAGACAATTGGCTCCCCTCGAGAGGGGAGCCAGATAATGCATTACTCGGCGACTTCGATGCCTTCGGACTTGGCGAGTTCGGCGAGGCGCTCCTCGATCTCTTCGTAGGCCGGGATGATGCTGCCGAGACCACGGCGGAACAGGTCCTTGTCAAGGTGCTCGACCTTGCCGGAGTGGTCCTTCTGGTCCCACAGACGGCAGGAATCCGGGGTGATCTCGTCGGCCAACAGCAGCGTGCCGTCGGTGGCGCGGCCCATTTCGATCTTGAAGTCGACCAGCTTGACGTCGATCTTGGCGAAGATCTCGATCAGGGCCTCGTTAATCTTGCGGGCCAGCGGGGCGATCTCGGCGAGATCCTCGCGAGTGCATACGCCGAGGGCCACCAGGTCATCGTCGTTGACGAACGGATCGTGCAGATCATCGTTCTTCAGGAAGTACTCAAGTACCGGCTCCTTGAGCGGCAGGCCTTCCTCCACGCCCAGACGGGAGCAGAAGTGGCCGGCGGCCACGTTGCGCAGCACGATCTCCAACGGGAACATGTTCACCTTGCGCACCAGCTGGCCGGTGTCGTCCACTCGCTTGATAAGGTGGCTGTCGATGCCGCGCTTCTTGAGCAGGTCGAAGATGATGGTGGTGATGAGGTTGTTCAGACGGCCCTTGCCGGTGAAGTCTTCCTTCTTTTCACCATCGCCAGCGGTGGCGGTGTTCTTGTATTCGACCCACAGAACCTCGGGATCGTCGGTTGCGTACAGTTGCTTGGCCTTGCCCTCGTAGAGCTTTTCCAGCTTCTCCATGACTCACCTTTCAGGAGTGGAATTTCTGGGTGAACTAACGGTAAAAGGGTACCAATCGAGGGCTACAACAACACTCAGCATGACGCTACGATGCGGCCGGCGCATCATACGTCGCTGCATCGAACGGCCATACGCTGTTGGGATGGCGGAGGCGGCCGTCATTGGCCAGTACGATCAGCTCGTCTCCGGTCGTGTAGCCTTCCGGCATGAAGGTATCTGCAGAAGCGCGTGTGAATACTCAGATGTTCGTCAATAGACGAAACATGACTCTTCGGCCATATACACACGATAATGGGAGTGACGAAATGGTACAAGGAGGTTCGTCATGATCGATCATCCACGACCCGGACGGCAATAATATTGAGGCCATGCTGAGCTGATCAGGCCGTGGACTACTCCACGGTAATCGTCAACGCATCGGCCACGAGGCCGGCCTTGGCACGGGCGTCGGCTTCGGACTCGCCGACGGCCAGTGCCACGGCCATGCGGCGGTGGCCATGCACTTCGGGCTTGGCAAAAATGCGCAGGTCCGTGCCGGGTTCGGCCAGAGCAGCGGCCACATCGGTGAACTCGACCTCACCGTCGCCGGCCACCACAATCGCATGGCTTGCCGCCACCGAGCCGGCCGGAATCGTGAGCGACACATGCTCGGGGGTGATCGGCAGGCCGAGAATCGCGCGGGCGTGCAGCGCGAACTCGCTCAGACGCTGGGAGGCCATTGTCACCATACCGGTATCGTGCGGACGGGGGGAGACCTCGTTGAACAGAATCGAGCCGTCGGTGAGCACGAACAGTTCCACGCCGAATACGCCCCAACCGGTTTCGCCGGCCGCCTGAGCCTTGGCCACCAAGCCTTCAACGGCGGTACGTGCGATGTCGCGCGCCCGCTCGGCCTCACCATCGGGTTCGGTAGCCGGCTGCCAGGACTCGCGGTAATCGCCGGACTCCTGACGTTGGCCGATCGGCGCGCACGTCACAATACCGGCGGACGAAGAAACAGTCAGTACCGTCAGCTCACGCTCCAGCGGAGCAAGCGCCTCAACGATCACGCGCGACACATCGCCCTCATCGGCGGCGCGGCGGCCCTCCTGCGCTTCGGTCCAAGCGGCATCGATGGCGTCGGCGGAACGCACCACCGACTGGCCGTGACCAGACGAGCTCATCACCGGCTTGACCACGCACGGATAGCCGACTTCCGAAGCTCCGGCGCGCAGCTCTTCCAGCGAGCCGGCAAAACGATACGGTGTAGTCGGCAAGCCCAATTCTTCGTGGGCCAGTACGCGCAGGCGCTCGCGGTCCATGCAAATCGCGGCGATTTCGGCGCTCGGCACCACCTGGGCGCCCGCGGCCGCAGTACCGGCCAGCACATCGGTGGCGATGGCCTCTACCTCGGGCACGATGATGTCCGGCTTGATTTCATCGAACAATGCCTGCAATTCGGCGGCATTCGCCATATCCAACGCGCGATATTCATGCGCCACCTGCTGGGCCGGAGCGCCGGCATACGAGTCAGCGGCGCACACCCACGCGCCCAGTCGCATGAGCTCGATGGCCACTTCCTTGCCCAGCTCACCAGCGCCCAAAAACAGCACGCGGGTGGGGTGCTTGCCCAGCGGTGTGCCCAGCGGGCGGTTGGCTGCGCGAGTTGCGGGGGAGACGGCGGAAGTCTCGGCGGGAATTGCGGGAGAGGAGGTGGAAGTCACGGCAGTATTTACGGCGTTCTCAGTCATACCCACATTCTGCCATGCCGCGATGATTTCGCCTATGCGGGGCTCGAATTCGGCGGCGTGCGCTGCGGAGCGCGTGATTCAATATTGGGCAAAATGCGGCAGCCCATACCATTTCATACGCGTTCAGGCAGCGCGGCCGACGCCATTGCAGCGCGGTGGTTTAGGATGAGGCAATGCGCGAAAACGGGATTGAAGAGAGCATTGATCGTCCGCTGACTATCGCTCTTGTGGTCGATACGGTGGGCAATCAGGGCAACGGCACCTCCAATTCGGCCTTGCAATGGGCTGCAGAATTGGAGCGGCAAGGCCATCATGTGAGGCTTGTCGGTATAGGGGCGCCCGAATATCCGGCGCGCGTGAATAGGGTGCCGCTCGTCTCGTGGGTGGCCGCCAAGCAGCTCATGCAATTCGCCGAACCCAGCGACACGTTGTTCCGCACCGCCTTTCAAGGCGTGGATGTGGTGCATATCTATATGCCGTTCAAATTCGGCCGTCGTGCCGCTAAAGTCGCCCACCAAATGGGCATTCCCGTGACTGCCGGATTCCACCTGCAGCCGGAGAACGTGCTGTATTCGGCCGGCCCTCTACGTCGCATTCCCGGTATTTCCAGCTTCCTGTACTGGCTGTTCAAGCACTGGCTGTACAAGCACATTGACCACATCCATGTGCCCACCGAAATGACCGCGAGCCTGTTGCGCGCGCACGGGTATAAAGCCAAGTTGCACGTGATTTCCAATGGTTATTCACCGGTGTATTCGCCGAAGAAGCCGGCCGATCCGGATGCCTCGGCTCCCGTGCCGTTCCGCGTCATCGCTTCCGGCCGACTGGCTAGCGAGAAAGATCAGATTACGCTGATCAAGGCGGTGTCGATGTCCCGGCACGCCGGCGATATTCAGCTGGTGATCGCCGGTACTGGGCCGCTCAAGCAGTATCTCAAGTTCCGCGCCGGGCGTTTGCTGGCGCGCAAGGCCGATATCGGATTCCACAAGCACGCCGATATGCCCGATTTGTTGCGTTCGGGCGATTTGTTCGTGCATTGTTCGATTGCCGACATCGAATCGGTGAGCGTGATCGAGGCGATGGCGTGCGGATTGGTGCCGGTGATCGCCGCGTCCGAACTGTCGGCGGCCAGCCAGTTCGCGCTGATCGACGAGTCGTTGTTCCCCGTGCGGGACGCGGCCCTGCTGGCCCGACGCATCGATTGGTGGATTGCACATCAGGCCGAGCGCGCCGAATGGGGCGAAAAATACGCCGAATACACCAAGGCGCATTATTCCGTGGAAGCCTCGGTCCACAAGTTCGTGGATATGGAACGCAAGGCGATAGGGGAGTAGGAGCCTTCTCGTTTGCGGAGAGGTCTTTCCCTCAGTCCGCCTGCGGCGGCCAGCTCCCTCATCAGAGGGAGCTACGAAAAAACCTCCCTCTGATGAGGGAGGTGGCATCGCGAAGCGATGACGGAGGGAGAGATTAGCGAAGGGTTTTACAACAACTCAATAAGCTGATCGACCTCTTCATGCGTGGTGGCCCAGCTGGTGCAGATGCGCATCACGGTATGCGTGTCGTCGGCCTTCTCGGTAAAGCCGAGCTTGACCTCGCGCTCCAGACGGTCGATAGTCGGCTGATCCATCGTCACGAAAATCTGGTTGGTGGGCGCTTCGAAAGTGAGCGTGTAGCCCTTGGCGCGCAGGGCCTCGCGAATACGATCGGCCGCCTCATTGGCGTTGCGGGCGATCTTGAAATACAGGTTGTCAGTGAACAAAGCGTCAAACTGCGCGCCCAGCACAAAGCCCTTGGCCAGCAAGGCACCGTGCTGCTTGATGAGGGTCAAGAAGTGCTTCGGCGTGTTGTGCTTGGTAAACACCACGGCCTCGCCGAACAGGGCACCCACCTTGGTGCCGCCGATGTAGAACACGTCGGCGATGGTCGCCAGATCCGCGAGCGTCATGTCTGAACCGGTGGCGGTCAGCGCGTAGCCGAGTCGCGCGCCATCCACGAACAGCGGCATGTCGTACTTGTGCGCCACATCGGCGATGGCCTGCAACTCGGCCTTGGAGTAGATGGTGCCATATTCGGTGCTTTGCGAGACGTACACGGAGCCCGGGAACACCATGTGCTCGTAGTTGCCGTCCGCATAGAAGGTCTTGCAGAACTCGTCCAGTTCGGTCGGGTCCATTTTGCCGTTGTGCTGGGGAATCGTGAGCACCTTGTGCCCGGAGAACTCGATGGCGCCGGCCTCGTGCACGTTCGGATGGCCGGAGGCGACCGCGACCACGCCTGCATACGCCGGGGTGATGGTGTCGATGACGACCTGGTTGGTCTGCGTGCCGCCGACGAGGAACCACACATCCGCGTCCGGCTGGCCGCAGGCCTCGCGGATCTTGGCCTTGGCCTGATCGCTCAGTTCGTCGGACCCGTAGCCCGAATACAGATGGTTGTTGGCTTCAGCCACGGCTTCAAGCACCGCGGGATGGGCGGCGCGGGAGTAATCGTTCTCAAAAGACAGCATGACGGACCTTTTGTCCTTATGTTCGGTGAATTGGATATGCCCTGAGTGTACAACGCGGTGGTTCCCGGCATGCCTATTTGGCCTATAACCCAGGAGCGGGGAATTCAGGGAGAAAAAACAAAACCCTTCCGCGAACGGAAGGGTTTTACTGGGGTGGCCAACGCGGCTCGAACGCGCGACCTTCTGAACCACAATCAGATGCTCTACCAACTGAGCTATGGCCACCATAGTGCCGCATTCAGCAAGCTGAATTCGCGCAACAGGTGAATACTATACACAACTTTGCGGATGTGTGCTCATCGGTGTGTCGCGATGGAATCAAGCGGTTGGTTTGCTGATGCAGCTGCTCGCTTCTCAGTACGTGTCCGTGCCGACTCAGTCCCTGTTCCTCAACGCCGTCAAGGTGGTGCTCTTCCCGATCGCCCTCGGTGTGATCTGCCACATGATCTTCGGCAAGAAGATCGAGAAGGTTACGGTCGCCCTGCCTATCGTTTCTCAGGTGGCTATTCTGCTTATCATCGGCGTGGTCGTTGCCGCCAACGGTCCGAAGCTGTTCGTGGCCAGCTCCCTGGTGGCCATCCCGGTGGTCATCCTGCACAACCTGTGCGGCTACTCGCTGGGCTTCGGCTTCTCCAAGCTGATGTACAAGATCTACCCGAAGGGCTTCCGCTACGCACAGCAGAAGGCCATCACCTTCGAAGTCGGCATGCAGGACTCCGCTCTGGGCGCAACCCTGGCCCTGACCTCCTTCGCAACCAACCCACTCGCTGCCGTGCCGTCCACCTTCTTCTCCGTGTGGCACAACATCTCCGGCTCCATCCTGTCCAGCTGGTGGCGCAACCACGATGACAAGCACGAGATCCACTGGGATTCCGACAATGGCGAGAAGGGCTCTGCCAAGAGCACCGTTTCAGCGGCCCACCCGTTCGACGCCGATAAGGCCGCCAAGGTCGCTGCCTGAAATCCTGAAATGGTGAGAAAGGTCGGGTAAGGCACGACTCCAGTCAGTCGGTCATCCACCTTTCCTACCTCGCATAACATAGCCGCTCCCGCTTACTCCCGATTGAGGTATCGGGCGTTTCGCGAGGGCGGTTTTGCTATAATTGGTAATGCAGAAAGCGGCAAGGTAATACGGCAAAGAGGCCGGGTCGCTAGAGGTTCCCATCGGATATGGAAGAGCACGAGGATGTGCTGGAAACAGATAACACAGAAGCGGATGTGGTGAAAAGAAACATAATGTAACCTCCTTGGCGGTGCCCCCGTGTGACATAGTCTCCGCGGGGGCACCTGCTGTGTGGCGTTCCCTTTTTGCGACGCATTCCCGGGAATATTGCGTTGGGAGAATAGTTGGGTGTGTGTTTTGCGACGCATTGGAATATTGCGTTGGGAGGAGAGGAAAAGTACGGGGGCGCAGGAGGTCCCCAAACCAGTGAGTTGTGGCTCGGCGCGTCGTTGTCCGGAGGAATCGTAATATAGATATTCGTGTGTGCCAACAGCACGCCTTATGTAACAGGCGAGCATGCTGGGATATCCTTCAAACCGCTGATCGCACGCAGTAATGCGCCGACGGGAGGGGCGAAGGCCATCGGGCCGGTGGACTGGGCTATCTTTTCCGATTCGTCGGGTGCCGCCAACAGGCGGATACCAAGCGAGTGTGCTGAAAAGTGTGGGTGCAGTGCGGCGGTCACACAAAAGCAAGAGAAACCACTGAATCGGAGAATTCAAGTTGCCTACTATTGAACAGCTCGTCCGTA
>NZ_CAUERC010000032.1:0-16754 GCF_959020155.1 uncultured Bifidobacterium sp. | reverse complement strand
GGGGGCATGACACAGATGCCGCTCGTCGCCGCGATTGCTCTTATTGTCACGGCTGTTTTATTTGTGGTAGGAATCATCACGCTCATCGTGGGATTTGCGACACATCGAGTGTCCATGGAATCGCCGCTGGCCGATGATGACGACAATGACGATCTGTCCGACGACACCGCCACGCTGCTGTCCGTGCTGCCAGGTGCGTCCGTGGTGGTCGACGAGCACGACGAGGTGGTCCGCTGCAATCCCGCCGCCTACCGCCTGGGTGTGGTGTCAGATGACGCCATTGCCCAGCAGCATGTGCTGGATGCCATTCACGAGGCGCGCAAGTCCGGTGGCAAGCGCCAGTTCGACTTGACCACCGATACTCCGGAGCGGTACGTCGCAGACCAGAACAAGGGCGATCACGTCGCCACGCAGTCCGTCCACCGCCCCAACTGGCTGAAGGTGACTGTAGGGCGTATCAACGAGCAGTTCGTCATCGTGTTGATTACCGATGTCAGTGATGTGATTCGTTTCGCTCAAGTGCGTGACTCGTTTATTACCAATGTGTCCGAGCAATTGTTGGGCCCCACTGAGGCTCTGGCCAAACTCGCCGATTCGCTGGAGTCCGGCAATCTGGACGAACAGCAGGTGGCTGCCGACGCTCGCCGGGTGCGTTCCAGCTGCAGCAAGCTCAACCACATGGTGTCTGATTTGCTGCTGCTCATACGCGCGCAGGAGCCGATTACGCCGTCTTCCGCCAACCGACTGAACGTTATGGAACAGCTCAGGGCCACGGCGGCGCGACTGGAGC
This sequence comes from uncultured Bifidobacterium sp., assembly GCF_959020155.1. Taxonomy (GTDB): domain Bacteria; phylum Actinomycetota; class Actinomycetes; order Actinomycetales; family Bifidobacteriaceae; genus Bifidobacterium. The sequence continues at coordinate 15,964 of NZ_CAUERC010000032.1, read as the reverse complement.
CGCAGGCAGCCGAGGCTGGCGTGCAGCTGAACATCAAGGGCGACGATGATCTAGTCATCAATGGTGAGGCGGACCAGATCGACAGCGCCGTGACCAAGCTCATCGAAAACGCCATCGGCTATTCCAAGGAAAATGGCGTGGTCAGCGTGTCCGCATCCAAAGACAAGGATGGCGACCGCGCGGTGATTCGCGTGATTGACCAAGGCACGGGCATCGCTAAGAAGGACCAGGCGCGCATCTTCGAGCGGTTCTACCGGGGCGTGGAACAGAGCAATCGCACGGCGGATGGCGTGGGCCTAGGCTTGGCCATCGTCAAGCATGTGGCGCTGACCCATCATGGCGATGTGACCGTATGGAGCGCGCCCGGGCAAGGCAGTACGTTCAGCCTTACGTTGCCGTTGGCGCAGTGAGGTAAGGAATTGGTGGCATGCCTTGCATGCCACCAATGCTGTTTGATGAGCGACCTGCGGCCGCGGTCTCTCCCTCAATCAGCTACGCTGACAGCTCCCGTCATCAGAGGGAGCTTGTGTTGCGTTACTGTCCGAGGCGGCGGTAGTCCCAGCGGTCGAAGTATTCCCAGACCAGCAGTAGCAAGCCAATAATGACGCCGGCCACGCACATAATCACCAACGGCATTACGCTGTAGCCCACGGCCAGCAGAATCAGCACGACAATCAACGCCACAATCCATAGACCGGTACCGATGGCAAACACCTTACGCAGATCCACCCGTACGGGCTTGGGTGCGGGTTTGCGGACGGCAGGGTCAATGAGAGGCGCGAACTTCATACTCATGCACTGTAGTAAGAGTAGGGAGGGGCGTCAAACATCCCTCCCTACGATTTATTCAATCGGCATCAGTTGAGACCGATCAATGTGCATGGCATATATGGTCGGCAATGCGGGGCATATATGCCATCACAGGTGCTCGACCACGTAGTCGACGCACTTGGTGAAGGCCATGACATCAGCCGGTTCCACCGAGGGGAACACGCCAACGCGCAGCTGGTTGCGGCCCAGCTTGCGGTAGCCGGCGGCGTCCACAATGCCGTTCTCGCGCAGGATGGACAGTACCTGAGAGGCCTGGACTCGCTCGTCCAGATCAATGGTGACCACGGCGTTCGAGCGTGCGTCCGCATCGACGACGAACGGAGCGGCGTATTCGGAGCGCTCGGCCCACGAGTACAGGATGGATGCGGACTTGGCGCAACGTGTGGTGGCCCAGGCGAGGCCGCCGTTGTTGTTGAGCCAGCGAATCTGGTTTTCCATCATGATCAGGGTGGCCACGGCGGGCGTATTCAGGGTCTGATCCTTGCGGGAGTTGTTCAGTGCCGTGGTCAGCGAGAGGAACGGCGGCACCCAGCGATGTGCGCCTTCCAGATGAGCGCTTGATTCGACGCCTGCCGCACGATCGATAGCTTCGGGGGAGAGGATGGCGACCCACAGACCGCCATCGGCACCGAAGGCCTTCTGCGGTGAGAAGTAGTAGACGTCGGTCTGGCTGATGTCCACAGGCAAAGCGCCGGCTGCGCTGGTGCCGTCGATGACGGTCAAGGCACCAGCTTCACGACTTCCGGCCACGCGGCGAATCGGGGCGGCCACACCAGTGGAGGTCTCGTTGTGAGCCCAGCAATATGTGTCCACGCCCTCGGTGAGCTCAGGCAGACGGTAAGTGCCCGGCTCGCCGGGGAACAGCACCGGGTCTTCAAGGAAGGGTGCGTTCGCGGCGGACGCGGCGAACTTGGCACTGAACGAGCCATACGTGCCGAATGCGGCGCGACGGGTGATCAGCGAAGCGCAGGCAATCTCCCAGAACGCGCTGGCGCCACCGTTGCCAAGCGCCACCTCATACCCTTCAGGCAGGTGGAAGAACTCGCGCAGACCTTCACGAATCGAAGCGACCAGTTGCTTGACTGGTGCCTGGCGATGTGATGTGCCAAGCAGGGTGGTGGCGCCGGCGTCGAGCGCGGCGATCTGTTCGGGGCGGATTTTGCTGGGGCCGGAGCCGAAGCGACCATCTTCGGGCTTCAGCGACTCGGGAATACTCAGTGTGATAGTCATGGTTTCAAGGGTAGACCAGTGTTGGGGAATATCGCGGATAATGCTCGGTGTGCGGGATTACTGCGGGGTTACTGCGGAATTCCGGGGTGCCGGGCGGCAGTGGTGGCAATGCGGAATGCAGTGCAGAATGTACGCAGCACATCATGGTTACGGTGTGTCGGAATGACATGAGTTAGTGATTCTTCCGATAACCGGATAGTGAGGTTCGTGAACGGGCGGAAACAAGGCAGTTTTTTCACCCGGCCGCACGGTTACGTAAATCGTTTGACACACCCGGATGGTGGGGGATCACATTGAGGATTGACCTCTGTTCGTTGTACAGTACTCAATTGTGACGGTCATACGAGGTCATCGAAATGACCCCGCCGAACCCATCCAAGGAGTTAACGTAGTATGAAGCATGCTTCGCATAAAGCGACCACGGTCTCGCGCCAGAAGTTCAGCTTAGCGAAGGCATTGTTTGCCTCCGGCAAGGGTTCTCATTCCGTTCGTGCTGTGCGTGCGGTGCAATCCGCTGGTAGCGACGCCGTTGTTTTGGGGCTTGATCCGGCCATTGCCGAGAAGATCAACGAAATCGCTCCCCAGACCCGCCGTTCCATTCGTGAGGCCGCTCGTGCCGCTGAACGCCGTAGCCATATTCTTGCCTCGGCCTCACTGGCCGCTCTGGTCGGCACGGCCGCAGGTGCTCTCGCGTTTTCCAACAATGAAGACGCCACGAACTCGTTCGTGGCTGATCCGGCCACGACGACCACGCAGATTAAGCGCATCAGCGATGTGACTGCGGCTTCTCGTTCCGAAGCGCGTACTGATTTGAGTTCATCCTCCGTTACCGCACAGTCCACCAATGAAGGCGGCTGGGGGCTGAGCAATTCAGACAGCACCTTGGACGCCAAGCTGATGAATCGCAATAATGCGAACAATCCTGTGGTGTCGGCTCTCGTGGATGCCGATGGCGATGCGGTGCCGGCTGGCTTCAACCCGAACCATGCCGTTGGCACCAACTCCAACAACTATCCGTGGGGTCAGTGCACGTGGTACGCGTACCAGCGTCGTGCCGAACTGGGCCTGCCTTCCAGCGGCAACTTCGGCAATGGTGGCGCGTGGGCGGCGTCAGCTTCCGCTCTGGGCTATTGGGTGGACAACACTCCTCGCCATGTCGGTGATGCTGTGGTGTTCGCTCCTGGCCAGGCCGATGCCGATGGCGCGTACGGCCATGTTGCCGTTCTGGAAAAGATCAATGCCGACGGCTCCATTGAGATCTCCGAATCCAATGCCAAGGGATTGGGTGTGATTTCGACCCGTACGTTCAGCGCCGCCGAAGCCGGTAAGTTCCAGTACGTTCACTACTGATTCATTTCATTGGCTTACATTCGGTGATTACTGTTCGGATGTGACGTCGCCCTATCGGCAATCGTTCGCGCGAAATGACATTTCAAGTGTTGCGGCCGCGTATTAGTCCGAACTGACCTGTGCCGACACGCCGATATATCCCAATAGCTCCGGGGTGTTTTATTTCTTCCATCCTGTACGAGTTAATGCGCACCGTGTAGGGTGATGGTTCTATGAAGACCAAAACTGTAGCTTCTTCCATTGTTGCCGCGATTGTCTCCTGTGCCTGCTTGTTTATGTTTGTTCCTACAGCAACTGCAGCTGAGGGTGTTACTGTGACTTCCACCAAGTCCTTCCCCTCGTACACCCAGGTGCGCAAAGATCTGACGACTGAAGCCACTGCCACGAGCGTTGAGGACAATGCTGATTGGGGCGGCATTGAGAACCTCGATGTGCCGCAGACGGAATCTCCGGCGGAAAAGGATGCCGCAGCGGCCAAGAAGGCTGCCGAAGAGGAGGCCGAGAAGCAGGCGGAGGTCGAGGCTCAGGCGACCCAGGAGCAGGCCAACGCCGCGAGCCGTAATGAGTCTCGCTCTTCTGTTACTTATTCCGATGCCAGTGGTTCGGTTTCCGCTGGTGCCGGTGCCTCTATCGACCGTGCGTATTCTTTGATCGGACAGAGCATGGACTGCACCGCATTGGTCAGTCAAGCGTTGGCGGCCCGTGGCATTAACTTCCACGGTTGGCCTGAAGAGTACGTCAATGTTCCTGGTGGCCACGTAGTCACAGACGGATCCCTGCAGCCGGGCGATATTCTGATTTATGCCAACACCGGTGGATGGAACGGTGGTGCACACTACGATCATGTGGCGTTGTATGTCGGCAACGGTCAGGCGGTCCATGGTGGATGGAATGGCTATAGCGTGGCTCTCGCTAGTGCCATGACCGAAAAGCTCACCATCGTGGTGCGTATCCCGTGATGCAGTCTTATTGATTGATTTATTGCAGGCCTCGGATGCCGATCGGTATCCGAGGCCTGTTGCGTTCTCCTGCCGAATGATGCACCCGCGACATCATCTTCGAAATGCTATTCCTGTTATGAAATCGACCCATGTGTGCTAGTGTATGGCGTTGATGATGAGCGTTAAGACTATTATTTCCACATCAGTGGCGATTATCGCCACGGGTGCCATGTTTGCGTGCGTAGCCCCGTTTGCCTCTGCCGATTCCGCGCAGACGAGTGCTGTGGTGTCCTCACGTTCTTTCCCGAAGGCGAGTTCGGTGAAGAAGAATTTGTTCGCCGAATCCACCTCCACCTCGGTTGATGAGAACTCTAAATGGGGTGGCATCGAGACTCTTGATGTGCCACAGACCGAGTCTCAGGGCGAGAAGGAAGCTGCTGCAGCGGCGGCGGCTCAGAAAGCCGCTGATGAAGCTGCTGCAGCCCAGTCCGCTGCTGCTGCGGCAGCCAGCCGCTCTGAACAGCGTGCGTCGATTCCACAGGTTGACTTGGGTAAAATGACTGGCACTGGCACTGGCGCTGAGCTTGCTAGCTTCTCACTGAAGTTCCAAGGCTATCCGTATGTTGCCGGCGGCAACACTCCGGCAGGATGGGATTGCTCCGGTTTTGTGCAGTACGTCTTCTCCCAGTTTGGCATCTCCCTGCCTCGTACCTCTGGTGCTCAAGCCACCGTGGGTACTCCGGTCGCAAGCTTGGCGGATGCCAAGCCGGGTGACATTCTTGCGAATGGTACTCATGCGGCCATTTACATCGGTAACGGACAGGTGATGAATGCTATGAACCCGGTGCAGGGAACGGCAGTAAGCGACGTTTCCGTATTCGGTGGAGCTGGATATTCCATTCGCCGCGTGATGTGACAAGAATTATGCGGTAAGCGAATTCGTATTAAGGCACGTCCTTTGGGGTGTGCCTTTTTCGTATACGCGGATTTCTTTTTGAGCGGAGGATACCGGCCAAACCGAGTGTCGCGGGGTATTGTTGAGATACGCGGTATTCGTGCCGCAATAACTTCAAGGAGGTCGTCATGATTAACGACAAGGCTATTCTCGTCGGCGTTGACGGGTCGCATGCCAGTTACAAGGCAACATGGTGGGCCGCGAATTATGCAAAGCACGCGGGGCTGACGCTGCAGATTGTCTGCGCATATTCCCTGCCGAGCTATGCCGCCGTTTCGTTCGATGCCACTTACACGGCGATGGGGGACGATAACGCCGCGCATTCCGATGCTCAGGAGATTCTGTCCAAGGCCAAGGCCATCGCAGACGAGCAGGGCGTCGAAGCCGCCACACTGATTGTTACCGGAGATCCGGCATCGGTGTTCGTCGAATTGTCTCGTAACTACAATCTGATCGTCATTGGCAACCGTGGCAAGGGCGGTCTGGCCGAGCGCCTGCTGGGCACTACGTCCTCATCGCTGCCGGCATATGCTTACTGCCCGATTGTGGTGGTGCCGTACACCGATGATGACGGTAACCTGATGCACCTGAACAACACGATCACCAAGGTGGCCGTCGGCTCCGACGAATCCAAGTGGGGTCTGAAGGCGCTGGACATTGCCGCCGACTTCGCCACGTGCTGGGGTGCGGAACTGGACGTGATTTCCGCTGTGCCGAACCTGAAGGGTGTGGACGGCGAGGACGCCGTCATGGAGTCCTACAAGGACGATCTTGAGGTGCGCATCAAGCCGTTGCAGGAATCGCATCCTGATCTGAAGATCAACAAGCAGATCGTTTCCGGCCCGGCCGTGAGCGCCCTGACCAAGGCCAGCTACGATCACGATGTGGTTGTTGTCGGCTCCCGTGGTCGCGGCGGCTTCACTGGCTTGCTGCTGGGCTCCACCAGCCAGGGCCTGCTGCAGCATGCGGTCGGCCCGGTGTACGTGGTGCCACGCAAGTATGTTGAGGCCGCGGAATCGCGTCTCGACACCGTGCCGAGCTCGCCCGCCGAAGTGCCTACCAAGTCGCTGGAGGAGATTGCCGGCGTCGAGGAGATTCCGGTGTCCGCAGCCGAGCCCGAAGTCGCCCAGCAGATCGAAAAGACCATCGATCCCGATCGCCAGTAAAGTCCGAATATACGGAAAGAGGCTCCCGCCAGGGAGCCTCTTCAATTTATATCCCGTCTCAGTGCTTGACGGTGACGTTCATGCGCACCGGGGTCTCCTGCACGTAGGTGTGCTTGACCGTGCAACCCTTGTCGATATGGCGGGTGACGCGCTCCTTGAGCTTGTCGGCATCCTCCTCGGACAGACCGGCGTCGGAAGCATCAATCACCACCTGCTCCTCGAAACCGGTGTAGGCGTCGTTCTCAGGGTCGTACGTGCCATCCACCACAATCTTGGCACCCTTGCCCTCACCCAGCGTATGTTCGATGGCGAACTGGCTGGACAGCGCGGCGCAACCGGCCAGCGCGACCTTCATCAGATCGCCCGGCGTGAACTGGCCACGATCCTTGCCGAACTTAATGTGTGCGCCATCGTCGCTGAACGCATCCCACGAACCGTCCTTGTTACGCTCAACCCACAGTCGCTTACCCATAGCTGCTCCTTTATTTTCAGCCGCCGGCGATCTGGCCCATCGCCATGCCAGCGGGGGAGCGCGGCACCTGGCCGCTCTCCCGCATCAGTGGACTTCTCTATTATGCCCCTAAGCTACACTGGTGCACATGGCTTTGACCGAAGAACAACTCGCAGATATTCGCTCCCGTATCCCCGCACGTCCCGAAACGGACATTCCGATGCCCTATGAGGACCTGGTGCGCAAGATCCTGACCGAAGGCACGCTGAAGTCCGATCGCACCGGCACCGGCACGATTTCCCTGTTCGGCCAGCAGATGCGCTTTGACCTGTCGAAGTACTTCCCGTTGCTGACCACCAAGACCGTGTTCTTCAAAGGCCTGGCCTATGAGCTGCTGTGGTTTTTGAAGGGTTCCTCCAACATCAACTGGCTGCTGGAGCACAACGTGCATATTTGGGATGAGTGGGCGGACGAGAACGGCGATCTGGGCCCGGTCTATGGCGTGCAGTGGCGTTCCTGGCCCGCGCCGACCCCCGAGGACCCGAATCGCACCATCGACCAGATCTCCAATGTGCTCGACCTCATCAAGCATCATCCGGATTCGCGCCGCATGATCGTCTCCGCGTGGAATCCGGCCGAGGTGGAGAAGATGGCGTTGCCGCCCTGCCACGCGCTCTTCCAGTTCTACGTGGCCGACGACAAGCTAAGCTGCCAGCTGTACCAGCGTTCCTGCGACATGTTCCTCGGCGTGCCGTTCAACATCGCCTCCTACTCGCTGCTCACCATGATGATGGCGCAGCAGACCGGGCTCAAGCCGGGCGAATTCGTCTGGACCGGCGGCGACTGCCATGTTTATGACAACCACGTCGACCAGTTCCTTGAGCAGCTGGGCCGCAAGCCCTACCCGTACCCGACCATCGAGATCCGTAAGGCCGATTCCCTGTTCGACTACCAGTATGAGGACTTCAAGGTCGTCGGCTACCAGCATCACCCCACTATTAAGGCACCTGTTGCGGTCTGATGCTGATTACCATTTCGTGGACAGTGAAGACTGTGAAGGTGACGGCCCCCGAGTCTTCGCTGTCCACTACACTAAGGCCCAGTTCCGCAATCCAGGAGGAGTAAGCGAAATGGAGCATGACAGTAGCCGTAGCGGCTATCACGAACCCGAGCCCGGATCTGCCGGGCTGTCTGCCACTGAAGAAGACTGGGGTGACGATTATCCCAAGACCTTCTCGGTGAATCTTATCTGGGCCGAAGCCCGTGACAAGGAAGGTCGCGCCGGTGCCATCGGCCTCAATGGTGGCATGCCTTGGCACTGTGCCGAGGATATGAAGCATTTCAAGGAGCTGACCGTCTCCCATCCGGTGATTATGGGTCGTAAGACCTGGGAATCGCTGGGGGGCAAGTACCGGCCGCTGCCCAACCGCGACAACATCGTCGTTTCCCACGATCCGATGTACCGTGCGCCGGGGGCCACTGTGGTCACCAGTCTTGACGACGCGCTCGATATGGCCCGTCAGGAGGCGATTCCGGACGACGGTCTGGACCGTTCGGAGATTTGGATCATCGGCGGCGCCCAGTTGTTCGCCGAGGCTTTGCCGTTCGCGGACAAAGCCTATGTGACTGATCTGGCCGCCACCGTGGATGCCGACAGCTACGCGCCCGATATGGCGTCGCTGGTCGAGGCCGGGATGTGGCGGGAAGCCGAAGTGGGCGAGTGGCATACGCCCGCCAAGGAGGAGTCCGGCATCGATTCCTATCGTTTCCGTATCTTGGCCAAAACCAAGTAAGCATGCGAATCCGGCTTATGCCCTTTATAGCGGCATGAGCCGGATTCATATTCATTCGACCCCAACAATACAGTCGGGCCGTGTGCGGCCCGGTGAAGCCCGATTGAGGATTGATTCAAAGCTATGAGCAATACCCAGCCCTACACCGTAATGACCGTCTGCACCGGCAATATCTGCCGTTCGCCTATGGGTGAGATCATTCTGCGTCACTTCTTTAATGAGCGCGGTCTTGGCGACCAGGTGAACGTGGAATCCAGCGGTGTGTCCGACGAGGAGTGGAGCCACCCGATCGACCCGCGTGCCGTGCGCGTGCTACGCGAACGTGGCTATGGTGATGAGATTCCGCGTGACCACTTCGCACACCGCATCTCGCGTGAGGAAATCGACCGTACCGACCTGTTCCTGCCGATGACCGCCTCCCACATGCGCGCCCTGCTGCGCATGCTGCCGGCCGGCAAGCGCGCCGAAGTGCACATGTACCGCAGCTTCGACCCGAATCTGCCCAAGCCGAAGCCCGGCCGCGAAGATCAGATCGATCTGGTGGACCCGTGGTACGGCGGCAAGCACGAGTTCGAGGTCGCCATCGACCAGATTGAGGAAGTCGCCCCGTACATCGTCGATTGGGTGGCGAAGCAGCTGTAGGAATCGGCCTGTGGCCGATGCTGTGTGTTTCGCAGTCTTACGACTGCGGGTCTCTACCTCCGTCACCGCTTCGCGGTGCCGCCTCCCTCGTCAGAGGAAGGTACAGAAGATTACCTCCCTCTGTAAGGGAGGTGCTGAGCATAGCGAAGCGGAGGGAGAGACTAACGAGTCGGGTGCCTCAGAACACCAGTTGCACCAGCAACATATATACAATTGTGCCGCCGGCGATTGAAAGCAGCATATTGCGTTTCCATACGTGCAGCAGCACGATGACGGTGCAGGCGATGAGTTCCGGAAGGCCGTGTGAACCGGTCAGAATCGGGGTGTTGCGCAGTGCGTATACCACCAGTAGACCGGTCATCGCATAGGGCAGGACCTGGCCGAAATACTCGATGATGCGCGGCGGCTGCTTGGACTCGGGAAACACCAGAAACGGCAGAAAACGGGTGCACATCGTGCCCAGCACCACCGTCACGATAGTGATTGCGCCTTGCCAGATGGTCATCGTCATCGCGTCTGTCCTTCCTTCTGCTGGTCCGCTGCGTGGCTCATGGCATGGTTTGCCGTGGCTTCCGGGGCGTCGGCGGCTGGCCGCAACACGTCCAGATGCGGGCGCAACGCGACGAACAGTATCAGCATGGCGATCATCGAGGGAATCATGAAATCATTGGCCCCGAATATCAGCAGGCAGGCCAGTGATGTCAGCACACCGATGACGGCGGACAGTCGCTCGCGATGCTTGCCGTCGAGCCACTGATCGAGGAAAATCACCAGAAACAGCGCGGTCAGTACGAAATCAAGACCGTCGGTATTGAACGGCAGATGCGCGCCGATCAGCCCGCCCAGTGTGGCGCCGGTCACCCAATACAGCTGATTGCACAGCGTAACCCAGAAGTAGAACCAGCCACGGTCGATGCCGGCGGGGATTTTCGCGGTGGAGTTGATGGCAAAAGTCTCGTCGCACATACCGAAAATCAGGTATGGGCGCTTCCAGCCGAGCCCTTTGAATTTGCCGAGCATGGATAGTCCATAAAACAGGTGACGGGCGTTGACCATCAGGGCCAGCAGAAAGCCGGCGAGTGGGTTGAACGCGGAGAGCAGCAGATTCACCGTGACGAATTCCATTGAACCGGCGAAGATGAACGCGCTCATACACATCGGCCATACGAAGGAGAAGCCTTTGGTGCCCATGAGAATGCCATACGAGGCGCCGAGAAACAGGAACCCCAGGCAAATCGGTATGGTCAGCGGAAACGCCGCTTTGAGCGCCGGCAGCCAGGCGTTGGTGTTGGCGTTGGCGGTGTCTGCCATGTGGATGATGTTCTCCTTGTACAACTGGTCTGCCGGCCGATGTTCGCCGATGATGCCATATGCGGTTATACACGCATGGTGTCGATAAACGGGGTGAGGGTGGCGTCGGGACCCTGTGCGCGAAGTCACAGTGTGGAGGATGTCACATCGTCTACGGTGGGATAGTCCTTGTGGCGGGCGCGAACACGTGCTGAGATGAAACCATGAGCACATATCAAGCGGGCCGAATGCTTTCAGACCTGGTCCCGCGAATACGAAAAGACCTCGGTCGCTATGACCGAGGTCTTTAGTGAAGTACCCCCAGAGAGAGTCGAACTCTCGTTGTCAGATTGAAAGTCTGGTGTCCTAACCGTTAGACGATGGGGGCGAACAACTCGAATTACTTTACGGGAGGTTGTTCGGTTATGCAAATCGACGGCATTTCGGCGTGTCGCAATCAGTTCAGGGTAACGGCCTGATAGGTGAAGTCGTGGATCACGCGGCCGGCGGCCAGGCCCTTCTTCTCGAAGTTGGTGAGCACGCGGCCCTCGAATCGCTCGGATTCGGTGAAGTCGGCGTGCGGCATGTCGGCGGCCATGTCGGCATTGCCCTTGCCCACGTGCTCCAGCGGCAGGCTGACGGTTACGCTGCCCAGGTTCTTCCAGCCATCGAGGCCGTCCATCACCTCGTGCACGTGCAGGGCATAGTCCTCGATGTCGGTGGCGATACGCCAGACGCCGTCTGTGGCCAGCGCGCGATGGATGTCGCCGGCCATGGCCTTCTGCACGATGCGGCGCTTGTGGTGCTTCTTCTTGGGCCAAGGGTCGGGGAAGAAGGTCCATACCTCGGCCACGGTGCCGGCCGCGGTCACCTTGAACAGCTCGGGCGCATTGACCTGGGCCACGCGAATGTTGGTCAGCCCCTGCTTGCCGGCGAGCAGCAGCGTGTGGGCCACGCCGGGGTCATAGACCTCTAGAGCAAGGAAGTTCGTCTCCGGGTGGGCTGCGGCTGCTGCCACCACGTTTTCTCCCTGCCCGGTGCCGATTTCCACAATGAGCGGATTATCGTTGCCCCATGCGGACTCCACGAACGCGCGGTCGAGCGTGACGCCTTCGCGCACGTCCAACAGGTTGCCGGCCGCAATATCCAACAGATATGTGCCGGCATAGTTGTCCCATGCGCGCTGCAGGCGATCGTCCAAACGTCCGGAGCGGCGTACGAAGGAGAGCACCTTGTGCAGGGGGTGCGCCGGTGCCTCGGTGTGGTCTGTGCCCATCGCGGCGACGGGATCGATTGCTGTGGATTCGGGATTGGTCATATATTCCTCGGATTTTCCTTGTGCGCCGCACCGCTGTTCATTCATTAGGTCGATTTGGCGTTCATTAGGTAGGTGGTGTGCGATACCAACCACCATATCAAGCCGTTTACCCGGTGTCCGTGCGGGCCGGCTCCGGGCCGACCTACCTAATGAACGCCAAATCGACCTAATGAATGCAGATATTGCCGGACGACACCACCGTTTTGTGCGATTATGTTCGTGTGATATACTCAAATTGTTTCAAAAGGTAACAAAGCGGACCAAAAGTGAACAGCCGCTGAACTCCCCACGGCCGACACTTGCAACCCGCACAAGGAAAGGTCAACTATGACAGTTCTCGTCACCGGCGGCTGCGGCTACATCGGCGCTCATGTCGTTCACGCACTCCATCAGGCCGGCGAAAAGGTCGTTGTCGTCGACGATCTGAGCTACGGCAAGCCCACTCGCATCGAAGGCTCCCGCCTGTACGGCATGGATATCGCCGCCCCGGGCGCCGGTGAGCGTTTGGCCGAAATCCTCGATGCCGAAGGCGTCGACTCCGTGATCCACTTTGCCGCTCGCAAGCAGGTCGGCGAATCCGTGGAGAAGCCGCTGTGGTACTACCAGCAGAACATCAACGGCATGCTCAACGTGCTCACCGGCATGACCCAGTCCAAGAACGCCAAGAAGCTCGTCTTCTCCTCTTCCGCCGCCACCTATGGTGTGCCGCCGGTCGATGTGGTGCCTGAGGACGTCGTCCCGATGCTGCCGATCAACCCCTACGGCCAGACCAAGCTGTTCGGCGAGTGGATGGCACGCGCCTGCGAGCAGCCGTTCGGCATCCGCTTCTGCGCGCTGCGCTACTTCAACGTGGCCGGCTGCGGTCCGGTGGAGCTTGAGGATCCGGCCATCCTGAACCTCATCCCGATGCTGTTCAATCGCCTCAAGCAGGGCAAGGCTCCCGCCATCTTCGGCGACGACTACCCGACTCCGGACGGCACCTGCGTGCGCGACTACATCCACGTCTCCGACTTGGCCGACGCCCACATCGCCGCCCTCAAGTACCTCGACCGTGACGAGCGCAAGTACGACGCCTTCAACGTCGGCACCGGCGAAGGCACCTCCGTGCGCCAGATCGTCGACGAAGTCAAGAAGGTCACCGGTCTGCCGTTCACCGAGGCTGTCATGGCCCGCCGCGCCGGCGACCCGCCGCACCTGATCGGCTCCCCGAAGCGCATCAACGAGGAGATGGGCTGGCATGCCAAGTACGACGTGGAAGACATCGTCAAGTCCGCGTGGGATGCCTGGCAGGCCAACCCCGAACACCACATCGACGTCGACACCTGGAAGCAGGCTGACTGAGATTGACGGTCACTTTGCGGTGGATGCCGCGAAGCGTTTCCGTCCATAAGGGCGTGGCCGGGGTTCCGGTCGCGCCCTTCGTCGTTTTGTGGATGTTTGTGACAGACGTGTTCGCGTGCTGGTGATAGCAAAAACCTTGAAATTATGCGGAACACGCCGAAGTTTGCATGACTGGCGAATTTCAGTAATATATACATCTGTTGCCTCACGCAAGTGAGAACAATGGCCCCGTAGCTCAGTTGGTTAGAGCGCCGCCCTGTCACGGCGGAGGTCACCGGTTCAAGTCCGGCCGGGGTCGCTGGAATGGTTATGAAGCCCGGATTATCCGGGTTTTTGACTGTTCATGGCTCTGTAGCTCAGTTGGTAGAGCGAGCGACTGAAAATCGCTAGGTCAACGGATCGACGCCGTTCGGAGCCACCATAATGAAGCCCCGCCTTGTGCGGGGCTTTTGCATATCCGTCGCGTACCTACTCCGGCGGGGGTTATAGGCCAAAATGGCGGGCTGGCCGGTCAATGCAAAGGCTCGCGTTCGCCAACAACTGTCTTCCTCGCCGCAACTACGCACGCCAACAGCACCAATGCGAACATCGGGTTAGGGTTAAATAAAGAAACGTGGGTCTTATCCGCGCGTGTCATGGTCGGTGCGATCGTCCGCCCCAGCCGTTTCTGGGGCTGTGGCGCTCATAGAGTCAGTATTGCAGAAAAAGCACCTGCGAAATGCGCGTGCGAAGGGAATCGTGTGGGACGGCACGTGATTTTGCCGATTTTCGACGTGCCGTCCCACAGCGTTCGAAGAACGCCCTCAGAGCTGAGGGCAAAGAACGGCTCTATTCTGCGGTTCTCGGCTTATGTCATGCGGGATAGCAGATACGTCAAACGATTGATGTATCTGCTATCCCACACTTCTGTGGGACGGCAGATGAACAATGGTAAAAACCGCGTGCCGTCCCACAAAAAGGAATCAGGCCTGCCACCATTGGCGCAGGGGGTACCACTTGCCGTCCGGGTGGCCCACACGATCCGGCTTGACGGCCAGGAACTGGTGGATCTGGATGCCGTCGAGCTCGAAGTTCAGAGCGCAGGCGGCCATGTACATACCCCATACCTTGGCGCGTTCAAAGCCGACCTGCTTGACCGCGTCGTCCCAATGCTCGGAGAGGTTCTGGTTCCAGTGATGCAGGGTGAGTGCATAGTGCTGGCGCAGGTTCTCCTGATGCACCACGTTGAAGCCGGCGTCATGGATGCACGATTCGATGAAGCCGGGCGCGCCGAGATCACCGTCCGGGAAGATGTAACGGTCGAGGAATTCGTCGGTACCGGGCTTGCCGTGAGGCTTGTCATGGCTGATGGTGATCTGGTGGTTCAGCAGTCGGCCCATCGGCTTCAGAAGGCGGAACATCTCTTCGAAGTAGCTCTGGTAGTTCTTGACGCCTACGTGCTCCATCATGCCGATCGAGCAGATACCGTCGAAGTCGTGCTCAGGCACCTCGCGGTAGTCCTGCACACGCACTTCGGCCAGATCCTGCAGCCCTTCACGGGCGATCCATTCGTTGGCGTACGCGGCCTGTTCCTTGGAAAGGGTGACGCCGAGCGCCTTGATGCCGCGACGGGCGGCGGTGATGACCATCGAACCCCAGCCGCAGCCGATGTCCAGTAAGCGCTGGCCGGGCTGCAAGTCCAGTTTGTCGAGAATCAGGCGCAGTTTGTTGGCCTGTGCGTCTTCAAGGCTCATGTGTTCGTTGTCGAATACCGCGCAAGTGTACGTCATGGAGGGGCCGAGGAAGTCGGCGTAGAACTCGTTGGACATGTCGTAGTGGAAGCTGACGGTTTCCGAATCGGCCTTTTCGGTGTGCGGCATCAGGCCACGCTTGATACGGGCGAACTTGCTCGGGCCCTCGGTAGCGGGCACCGGCGGCTTCTTGAAGCCATGGCTCAGGATGCCGGCAGATACGCGGGCAATTGATGTGGGAGTGAGTGGGCGAACGTATTTGGACAGCGACACCAGCTTGCGCATCGCCGGATACGGGTCGGCGTAGTCAATGCCGTCCACGTCGAAATCGCCCAGAATGTATGAGCGCACGATGCCGATTTCATTCGGGTGCGCGAGCAGCTGGTACATGCAGTTCGGCGTGGCGATTTTGACCTTCAAATCCGCGTCTGCCGGGCCGAAATGCGAGCCGTCGAAAGCGTCGATACGAACGGGAGTGGCGGGGTCGAGAAACAGGGACGCCATCTCGCCGACCGTCATAGCCTTGCCATTTGCCATTATCTACCTCATTCTCTTATGATGATCACCCCAACTGTCGAGGTATCTTAGTCCTCTTCAGGAGACTGAAACCGTTGAATACACCATCTGGTGAACCAGTTCGCGTTCGGCTGATGAAGCACGAATGGAATTAGGCATCTCGCATATTGATTGCGCTACGCGCGAAGTAAGCGGATGAGAGACGAGTTTCTCGGAGAACGTCAGATGACTCCGGAAACGGTTTTATCGTTGAGATTTCGGGCGATGGAACTGGTTTGGTCAATGGACAATAATTCGACAAGTGCGGAATTCCGCCATTTCTTGCCATTATTTTCAGTGTTGTTCTTTCAGCGTGTTCCCGGATTCAACTTGTAAGTGCAACGGCTGGTTTCGGGTCGGCTTGTTTTGAT
>NZ_CAUERC010000031.1:0-17296 GCF_959020155.1 uncultured Bifidobacterium sp. | reverse complement strand
CCGATTCGCGAGATTACGGATAAGGATGCTTCCGCGCTACAGTATTACGCGCAGTAGCAGCGGCGGCCCCGCGCCTGTGGCTACTTCTCGGCGAAGAGATAGCGGTCTCGGCCGGTCCAATCTTTGCCGGTGGAGGCGGTGGCGAAACCTGTGGCCTTGGCATAGGCCACTAATCGCTCGCCTTGGGTGAGATCATGCTCCATAACCAATACGCCGCCGGGCTTGAGCAGGCGCCAGGCGCGCTCAATAATGCGTTCAGGGATGAGCGTGCCGTCTGCCGAACCGCCGTATAGCGCCAGTTCCGGGTCCCAGTCGCGTACTTCTGGTTGTTCGGGGATGTCGGTTTGTGGCACGTAGGGCGGGTTGGTGATGACGATGTCGATGGTGCCGTCGAGTTGCGCCAGCGTGGCCAGTGACGTGGCGTCGGCGACTTCCAGTTGGTAATTGGAGGCGATGGAGGGGTATCGTTTCGCAGTTACCGCCAGATTGCGCCGGGTCCATTCGGCGGTACGCGGGGATAATTCGACGGCCCATACTTGGCTGCCGGGCACTTCGCTGACTATCGACAGGCCGATGGCACCGGAACCGGCGCACAGGTCGACCATGCGCGGGTGGATCATGCTGTGCCGGGTCAGCCAGTCAAGACCGGCCTGGACTACGGTTTCGGTTTCCGGGCGCGGGATAAAGACGCCGGGGCCCACCTGCAGGTCGAGGTAGCGGAAAGGCGTGTGGCCGGTGATGTATTGGAGCGGCTCGCGTTTGGCGCGTCGGGAAAGCATGGCGTGGAAGGCGGCAAGGATATTGGTGACGGGGTCGGCCTGACCACCCCCAGTCGCTGCGCGACAGCCCCCGCCGGCGGGGGCCAGCGAATCGAGGCCCTCCCCCATCAGCATGGCCTTGTCGATATCGCGTAGCTCGGCGTCCACGGCCTCGGCCAGCAACAGTTTGGCATCATGTTCGGGCGTCTCGATGCCGGCTTCGCGCAACTGCGCGGCGGCTTGACGAATCAGGTCGGCTATCACTGCTGGTTGGCCAGACGGTCGGCCTCGTCGGCTTGGATGTCGGAATCGATGACGGCCTGCAGGTCGCCGTCGAGCACGGCGTCAAGGTTGTAAGCCTTGTAATTCGTGCGATGGTCGACGATACGGTTTTCCGGGAAGTTGTATGTGCGGATTCGCTCGGAGCGATCAAGCGAACGTACCTGCGAGTGACGCATGTCGGCGGCCTCGGCGGCCTCCTGCTCATGCTTCATGGCCAGCAGGCGGGACTTCAGTACGCGCAACGCGGCGGCACGGTTCTGAATCTGCGACTTCTCATCCTGCATGTTCACCGTGATTCCGGTTGGCAGGTGGGTCATGCGCACGGCGGAATACGTGGTGTTCACGGACTGGCCGCCGGGGCCGGAGCTCATGAAGATGTCGATTTTCAGGTCTTTCGGATCGATCTCGATCTCGTCGTCATCCTCGTCGGCCTCGGGGAACACGATGACGCCGGCAGCGGAAGTCTGGATACGGCCCTGCGATTCGGTGACGGGGATGCGCTGCACACGGTGTACGCCGCCCTCGTACTTCATCGAAGCCCACACGCCGTCTTCGGGAGCGGGCGTTCCCTTGGCGCGGATGGCGATCTGCACGTCCTTGACGCCGCCGAGCTCGGTGGTGTTCTCGGACTGCACGTTCACGCTCCAGCCACGCTTCTCGGCGTAACGGGTGTACATGCGCAGCAGGTCGCCGGCGAACAGTGCGGCTTCCTCGCCGCCGGTGCCGGCCTTGATCTCCATGATGGTGTCGCGCGCATCATCCGGGTCACGCGGGATCAGCGCGGTGCGCAGCTTCTCCTCGACACCGGGCAGTTCGTCTTCAAGACGCTTGGCTTCCTCGGCGAAGTCGGCGTCCTCGCCGGCCATCTCCTGAGCGGCTGCCAGATCGTCCTTCACCTGCAACCAGGCTTTGTAGGCACCCACGATGGCACCCAGTTCGGCGTGACGACGACCCAGCTTGCGCAGCTTGTCCGGGTTGGACACGACTTCGGGGCTTGCCATCTGTTCTTCGATGGACTGGTACTCCTCAAGCGCGGTTGCCGCCGCCGGGAACTGTTCGTCTGCCATAACACACTTTCTTCTGTATGGTGCTGTTCTGTTCGATTATTCGATTGCGCAGGTCAATGCTGCAACAAAACTTGTCAAAGAATACAAAAAACGCCAGTCCTCAATCGGGTATGCCGGAGCATGCCAAATCGAATCGGACTGGCGTGAAGTATGCTACTTGCTCTTCTTGCCGTAGCGCTTCTCGAAGCGAGCAACGCGGCCACCGGTGTCAAGAATCTTCTGCTTGCCGGTGTAGAACGGGTGGCACTGAGAGCACACGTCAACGAACATGTGATCTTCCTTGCCAGCGGTGCGGGTCACGAAGGTGTTGCCGCACGAGCACGTCACCTCAACGGGGTGATAATCAGGATGGATACCCTGCTGCATTTTACGTCTCCTATGGATTCGGGGGACCCGGGTCGTCATGCCCCTATGGCAAGACGTGAACCGGAACCTAAGGGATTGTACGCGCCTATCTGGACGTGAAGACGCGCTGCGCCGCCGCAGGAGACGACGCAAAAGAGTGGGGCCGCAGGGGCTTGAACCCTGGACCGGGCGATTATGAGTCGCATGCTCTAACCGACTGAGCTACGGCCCCACGTTCGCTGCGTAAAACAGCCAACTTGCCAAAGTGTAGCACGAGCCCGCTAATGCCGGCACGCGCGCCATGCACCCATACCATGCACCCGCCAGCAACAAGCAGCATCTCCCGGCGCTACTTCTCCCCCATGTACCCCAACGGGTTCTCGATGAACCGTCGCAAGCCCATTTCGGCCGCGCCATATAGCGAGGGATGCAGCGCCACCGGCGGCACAAACACGCGAATCTTCACATTCGGGTATCCCAGAATTTCCGAACGCAGCCGGCCTTCAAGCACGGTGGCCAGCTCGTCGCCGAAGTGCGTCCACAGTCCGCCCAACAGCACCGTATCGACATCCACCAGATTCACGGCGGAAGCGATGGCGGAAACCAGCGCATCGGCGGCCTGATCGACCACTTTGGCCACATCCGAATCCCCGGCTCGCCAACGCTGGAGGAACATATCGATGGCCTCGCTGCTGGTGGCATCCCCATCCTCGGCAATGCCGGCAGCCTCGACCAAAGCGCGACGGCCCGCAAACGCCTCAAGACACCCGTGACGCCCGCAGCTGCACAACGGCCCATCCATCGCCACGGACAGATGGCCGATCTCGCCGGCGAATCCGTGCGAGCCCATCACCACTTCGCCGTCGCGCACCACCGCGCCGCCGATGCCGATATCGGTAGACAGGTAAATAAAGGAGTCCGTGCGGTCCACCACATTCAGGAAGGGCGCACGTTCGGTGGCATACCCCGGAATCTGAGCGATGGCGGCCATCTTCGCCTCATTGCCGGCCACCACATCCAGCCGGCGCACCACGTTGAACCGGGTGAGGTTGACGTTTTCCCAACCCAGATTGCGGGCCACCAACAGCCACATGTCGTCGGTGACGATGCCCGGCAGCGCAAACCCGGCTCCCACCACCTTGCAGCCGCGTCGTTTGAGCCGGCTTTCCAACGGGAAAGTCATCGCATCGAGCTTGGCGAAGATCTCGTACGGATCAGTGCCGGTCATATCCTCACTCACCCACTCCTGGCCGAGAGTGTCGCCGTTCAGATCGAGTGCCAGGCAACCGTAGCCATCGGTGTTGATCTGCAGGCCGATGCCGGCGATGGACCCGCCATGAATCTCCAGCGGCGTGCTGGGCCGCCCATATGTGGTGGAAACGACCGGCTCGCCTTCCTGCACCACGCCACTTTCAATGAGCATCGAGGCCAGCAGCGAGAGCGTGGCCTTGGTCAGGCCCGTCTCCTTGGCCAGATCGGCACGACTCATCGGTTTCTGCGTACGCAACAAGGTGTCGAGCGTCACCGACAGGTTATGGTTGCGCAGATCCTCCTGATTGATCCTGCGTAGATTTGCCATTGGCCCCTACCTCCTCGCACCCTTAGTCTCGAGCGCCGCACAGGCGCTCACATCCGTCTATCACACCATGATATTGTGCGTCAAACGATTGAATCGGACCGCACCTTCGCGTGTTTCCGTTTGCAATCGAACGTTGAGATACAGTATAGTTTAATCGTCTAACTTATTGGCTATGGCGCGCCGAAACTTTTGAGCGCGACCCTCATCGAGGAGGAATGCATGACGAGAGTACTGGTTGCCGGCGTAGATACGTCAACCCAATCAACGAAGGTCCGCATCACGGACGCCGCCACCGGCGAACAGGTTCGGTTCGGGCAGGCCAAGCACCCGGATGGCACCTCGGTCAACCCGGAATTCTGGTGGGAGGCCTTCACCAAGGCCGCCGAGCAGGCCGGCGGACTTGACGATGTCGCGGCCCTCGCGGTTGGCGGCCAGCAGCATGGCATGGTCATTCTCGACAAGCAGGGCAACGTGATTCGCGATGCGATGCTCTGGAATGACACCAGTTCCGCCCCGCAGGCCGCCGCCTTGATCGACAAGCTCGGTGCAGCTCCGGCCGAGGGCGACGAACCGGACGACGTGACCGCCCGCGGCAAGCAACGCTGGGTCAAGGCCGTCGGATCCTCCCCCGTCGCCTCCTACACGCTGACCAAGGTGGCGTGGGTGGCCGAGAACGAGCCTGAGAACGCCAAGAAGATTGCCGCCGTCTGTCTGCCGCACGATTGGCTGAGCTGGCGTATCGCCGGCTATGGCCCGGTGGCCGAGGGCGAGGACGCTCATCTCGAAGCCCTGTTCACCGACCGTTCCGACGCTTCCGGCACCATTTACTACGATGCCGCGCATGACGAGTACCGCCGCGATCTCATCGCCATGGTGCTGGCCCCTGCCGAGGGCGAGGAAGCCGCCAAGGCCCACGCCGACGCCATTGTGCTGCCCACCGTGCTGGGCCCGCGTGAGGCAGCCGCCGTCAAGGCCGACCCCGCCATTGCCGGCAAGGACGTTGAAGGCGGCTGCATCATCGGCCCCGGCGGCGGAGACAATGCCATGGCCTCGCTGGGCCTCGGCATGGCCGTGGGCGATGTGTCCGTATCGCTCGGCACTTCCGGCGTGGCCGCGGCCATCGCTGAAAACCCGGTGTACGACCTGACCGGCGCCATTTCCGGCTTTGCCGACTGCACCGGCCACTATCTGCCGCTCGCCTGCACAATCAACGGTTCGCGCATTCTGGACGCCGGTCGCGCCGCCCTAGGCGTGGACTACGACGAACTGGCCGAACTGGCGTTCAAGGCCGAGCCGGGTGCCGGCGGCATCACCCTGGTGCCGTACTTCGACGGCGAGCGTACGCCGAACCGTCCGGACGCCACCGCCTCGCTGACTGGCCTGACCCTACACAACACCACCAAGGAGAATCTGGCCCGTGCGTTCGTCGAAGGCCTGCTGTGTTCCCAGCGCGACTGCCTCGAGCTGATTCGCTCGCTGGGCGCCGAGATCAACCGCATCCTGCTCATTGGTGGCGGCGCGAAGTCCGTGGCCATCCGCACGCTGGCCCCCTCAATCCTCGGCATGGACGTGACCCGTCCGGCCACCGACGAATACGTGGCCATCGGCGCCGCCCGTCAGGCCGCCTGGGTGCTGTCCGGCGAGGCCGAACCGCCGACCTGGCAGCTCACCATCGAGGGCGTGGAGACCGGCGAGCCCACCGAAGCCGTGTACGAGGCGTACGCCAAGGCCCGCGGCTGATACGCTGCCAGCAAATCCATGAGATAACAACTGAATAACGATTCCTGATGAATGCCGCCATGGCGAGCATCGCGAAGAGCCGCTGTTATACCGCGCTCCTCGCTGAAGCACACATGGCGGCATTTTTCGTTTCCCACGCAATCCACAAATACGGCTATAATCAAGTCGTTTGAACAAGTCTGGAGATGATCCTATGAACGACCGCTCCCGTATGATGCTGTACGCCCTGACCGCCGTCGCCTGCGTGATGTGGATATGGCAGTCTGTCAAAGAGTCGATGAACGACGGCACGATCATCAGCACTTCGAACATCATTTTTCTGGTATGCATTGGCATCGCGGCCATCTACTGCGCGGCCAACGCGCTAATCCTGTGGTGGCGCCAGCCCGGCAAGGATGACGCGGCTGATGACGACGAAACCGACAGCACGGACGCCGAGGCCGAAGCCGAACAAGCCGAAGAAAACGAACACGACGACGTTGCCGACACCGCAGACACCGACACCGCAGACGCCAAAGAAAACCACAACCCACAGCACTAAAGGAACATCATGGATGCAACCACATTGTCAATAACCCTCAGCGCGATATTGGCCGTCATCTGCATACCTTGCGGCCTGTTTCTGGGGCTTGTTCCCATGAAGGCCGACCTGGTGACCGCCAAGCAGTCAAAGGCCTCGCAGATGGTGAGCTTCATCGTTGCCATAGTGTTCATCGGCTTGCTGGTCGCAGGCCATGATCTGGAGACCTGGGCCATGGTGATCGGTCTGGTCATCGGCTTCGCCGTTGCCAAGATCCCCGCACTGCACGCCTGGGCTTTGCACAAGTGGCCGTTCTTCGAACCCAAGAAAATGGCTCCCACCCCCAAGCGCGCCAAGAAAGCCAGGAAGAAGTAAGCTCTGGCCTTACCTATTTGCTGAAAGCGGGATATCGACATCGGTATCCCGCTTTTTCATTGGCCGCACATATCCGCTGAGGCACATCGCCGAATCATATTGTCGAAATACACCCCAAGTCGGTAGGCCGTTGTCGAGAACACGGCACCCCCGACACGAAAGTGCCCATAGCACACCCTTCCCCACTTCGACCTCGGTCAAAAGAAAAAGCCCGGCGAGCGGCCGGGCTTAAAAGGAGAAGAGAGGAAGAAGATTCATCAAATCATGCTTCGTTGAATAGAGCCAGGAATTTGGCGCGCCACGCATAGCGCGTCGAGACCAGCACCAGACCAACAACGGTTAGCGTGACGCCAATCGGCGCAGCGGCTGGTGAAACGAATAGCAGTACGGCGTAGGCTGCGGCCAACAGGCAGAGCGACAGCAGCAGAACATGATGTGCGCGCATAGCAGTATCTCCATTGACGTTGCGTAGGTATGCATGGACTTACAGTATTTAGTTTAATGATTTAACCATATATCATATTTGTTACCAATGCAAATCGAAAAGGGGCCGGCCTGCCAAATACTGGCAGCCCAGCCCCACTCAGTGCCACACAAAGGCCGAGGCAGAGGCAACAGTCGAAACCGCGATCCCGTCACTTCGACCAGATGAGCACTTCCCCATCGCCATACGCCGCCAATGGGCCTCGAGCCGAGCATGCGCCGCGCGCAGCACCGGTGATATCCCGGTCCACAACAATCGGCGAACCGTCAGGATTCTCGAAATACTCCTCGACAATACGCGGTTGGCCAAGATCAGCAGTGGAGATCACCGGTCCAGTTGCCGACCGAATCGATTCGGGCAACGAAACGGTCATCCATAGCTCATCATCGGTTTCGCGCAATGCCAACGAAGAGCCGTCACCACTCACCACGGCCTCGGCTTCGCCGGAAGCGGCCTTCGCGCCCGAAACATAGGCGTTCGAAGCCAGCAATACCGGCTGCTTCACGCTGCGATACAACTCCTCATCGCCAAGGCCAGCCTCTTCAATCAGCTGTTCATACTCCTCAAGCGAGCGCGGATAGCCGTCAAAGAACGCGGTTCCAGCTTCCGCCATACCGGCCGCACCGGCGGCATCCGCGGTACACAACGGTTTGGCGGAATCGTCCACAGCCAAGAACAGGTTGTTGACGTACCGATCATCGCCACCGTAGACGAATGCCTCGCCGGCCACATCGGTGACGTGCGGGAAATGGTATGGCGTGGATCGGTCCAAGACGGCGGTGTGACGAATGCGACCGGCGAACAGATTGTTGACGAACGCCGCGCCTTGCGCATAATCGTCGAAACTGAACTCGGAGGCAAACACGTTGTTCATAAACGTAATCGGCCCGTGGGTCACCTCGGTCATCACATCTCGCGTGTTGCGGTAGAACACGTTCGAATCCACCACGGTGCCCTGCGCCTGCCAGTCGAGCCACATACCCAGCACCGAATCATGCACCCGGTTGCCGCGCACCACCGTGTCGACGGCTGCGTGCATTTTAATGGCGGCCACTTCCCAGCCGAAGAACTCGCGCTTGGAGCCGATGCGGTATATGTGGTTGCCTTCAATCAGCGAGAAGGCGCAGCCCATATGACCAACCACACCATTCTGGCCGCAGTCGTAGATTACGTTGCCGCGCACCACGTGCCCGCCGACTACGCCTTTCTCCCAGCCGGCATGCAGCGCCTTGTAGACGGCCTCTTTTTGGTATTGGTACCCGGACTTACGATGGGTGCGCGTCGATTCGTTGTCGCCGGTGGAAATCTCCTTGCCCAGCGAGATCGCCGAACATTTCGCGTCATGAATGCGATTGTTTTCGATAACCCACCCGCGGGACCAATGCGGGCCCACCAGCCCGACCTGATCGGCAGTCGGCGGCGTGTAAGGGCAGGCCGCCTGCGCCATTTCAAAGCCGGAGACCGTAATGTAATTGACGAACGGGCGGCTCGGGTAGAAACAGGTCTCGCGCACGTTGATTTCGGTAAGTTCCGCATTCGGGTCGGCTTCATGGAAATTGGCCCAAATGGTTGTGGCCTCATCATCGACCGCACAGCACCACACGTTCACGGTGGCATCCGGATCAATCAGCGGCACGATGGAATCGGTGGCGGCGTCACGGCCGGTATCCCAACGCTGTGGGTTGCGCACCTTGTCCAGCGAGGCGACTTCGTAGAAGGATTTGCCATTCAGATACACATCGCCCAGGTGGCGTACCTCGACCTTTGGGTCCGGGTATACGGTCCAATCGCCGAATACGGTTTCCACGTACGGGTTGTATCCGTTGAAGAATGCGTTCGGGATTACGGCTTTCCACACGCCATCGCCTTCGGGCTGCCATGTGTCGATACGTTCGGAGCCGGTGATTACCGGGCGCGGTTCGCCCGCGGCCGCGCGGTAGACGATGCGGTTCGTGGCGCTCTCTCCGCCGAATCGGGGGTCGACAGATTCCCGATAGGTGCCGGCATGCACAACCACCTCATCGCCGGCTCGGGCGATGGCCGCCGCTTGGCCGATGGTCAGAAACGGGTCGGCCGCGCTGCCGGCGCCGTTCGTCTTCGCCGCCTGCGCGGAAACATGATATTGCGTCATTGCATTGTTCCTTTCTCTCCTGTATCCCGGTTTCGCCGTGACAGTTGGCCAGAGCAGCAAACCTACCGACCCTCGGCAGCGGCCCGCTCTTCAGGAGTCCAGTCATCCGGGACTTCGGCAATCACATGGCACGGATTGCCCACAGCGATGGAATCGGCGGGAATGTCGTGGGTGACGACTGCGCCCGCACCGATAATCGAGTTGTCTCCGATGGTGACGCCGGGGCAGATCACCACATTGCCGCCCAGCCACACATTGTTGCCGATGGTCACGTCGGCGTTGTGCTGCCAGCCTTCCAGTCGAGGCTTGCGGGCGATGGCGTGGTTTGGCGTATAGATGCTCACGCGCGGGCCGATCAGGCAATCGGAGCCGATGGAGATCGGGCCGCCGCCCACAATCAGCAGGTCCATGTTGATGAACGTACGGTCTCCGATTTTCAGGCCCAGCCCGTAATCAAGCCGGATTGGCGGGCGGAAGTCCACGCCCTCGCCGGCCTCGGGCACGAGTTCGCGGAACAGTCGCTCAGCTTCGGCGGTGTCTTCAAAGTAGATGCGATTGATGCGGTCGCACGTGGACTGCGCCTCGCGCGTAAGTTCCGGCAAAATCTCCGACTTACGGTACTGCAACCAGTCATCGGCGAACAGTTTCGCCACATCCGGGTGATCTTGCTTGAGTTGTTCGAGATCGTGCGCCATCGATTGCCCCCTTGCATTTGTTTAACGATTAAACAATATGATTGTACAATATTGTAGAGCGGGCTGAGACCATTACCGCCGTTTTACGCCGATCAGGCAACCCACGAATCCGCCGGCCCATTCGGTACTGAGGAATCGCGCATCACAATCTGCCATGATACGAGCATAAGTAACGTCCGCATGCGCAATTAGTGCAATATCAGGCATTGTTCCCTCATCAATGCTGTCAGGTGCAGGCTGCCCGGCAAGGAATTCCAAACGATTGCCATGCAAGCGCAATCCGAACCATTCGTTGGCCCCAAGCGCTCCAAGCGCAATGCACCGCTTATCTCCCCTATCGGTGATTTCGGCCGTCAATTGGCCGGATTCCGCTTCCGCCATGACCATGACAACATGGGTGGAATCCTGATGCGTCATCATCGTGTATTCGGGCCGGGTGAACGCGGCATATTCCTGCCCGTCGACGCGCAGGAACCGGTAATCGTCACGGCCTCGAACGCCGACTAGGCGGGTATCGTCGAGCTGGATGAGCTCAGCAGAGCATGCGGCATTATCACCAGCAGCGCAATCACACCTCGCAGAGTCCACACCCCTCACTGCACATGGCAATCCATCCTCGTCAACGTCCACGACCAACTTCTCGGGAAGCCGGCCAAGCCCCGGAGCCACGACAGGCCAACCGGGATCGACGATATCGATACGCTTATTCGGCTCCCCACCGTCCAGCTTCCACGAGACCGGATTGTGCTGCCATACGACCGGTGCCACGAACGTTTCCCGGCCACAGTAGCTGAACGTTTCTCCGGGTTCCTCGCCCGGAGTCTCGCGTACGCCAAGACACGCGAGCAGCCAGCCGACGGTCGGATGCAGCAGCAGATCGGCGTGCCCAACGCATTGGACTGGCTCCCCCGCTCCCAAATGACGGTGTGTGAGGATCGGATTGCGTTTGCAAGCCTCAAACAGCCGGTCATCGCGGCCCACCACGCTTCGTTCACCGTCACGCGCCGGCTCAATCCAGATATCTTGCGCAGCAAGGTTCTTCTCAAAACCGGCGAGCGCCGCCGCGAATCCGCGCGGTGCGTGCGTGCGCATTATCATCTCACTGTGCTCGAAGCTGGTGCCGCCCTCGGCGGTCATCAGGTAGAGGTAATCGCCCACCCGGTACAAATGCGGCCCTTCAGCCCATACCGCATCCATGCCATAGCCGCGCCAAATCACGGTTTTATGGTCTTGCAACGTCCACGTGCCTGGGGCGATGGGCTGCGTCCAGATTTCGGTTTGACCATCCCACTGCGGGTGTAATGCCGGGCGCGTTTGCGTCCACCACACTGTGCCATCGCCGTCTTCAAAGATGTCCGGATCAATGCCTTCGGCCCCGGCCACCCAGTACGGGCCGCGCCATGGTCCGGTCAACTCATCGGCCTCGATGACGAAATTGCCTTGGGCGTCACGGCAGTTATCAATATCCTTCTGCGAGCATCCCGCAGCGAGCGCCTTCACCTCATTCACGCGGGCCACGGTGCATACGATCACATATCGCCCGCCGATACGGCGAATGGTCGGCGCGTACAGGCCGCCGGAATCCTCGACGCCATCAATGAGCAGTCGATGAGACATCGCCTCATCCACCGCATTCGCCGTGTGCGTCCACGTCACAAGATCACGGGTCGTATGAATGGGCAACCCCGGCACCAATTCAAACGAGGAGTTGACCAGCACGATTTCCTCGCGCGTCGTATCCCATATCCAGGACGGGTCCGGGTACATGCCACGCAACACCGGGTTGGAGACGGTTATGGTACATTCGCGGCCACGGTCGCCGCAATGTTCATTGTCGCTTGCCACAAGTGTCGCCTTTCATTCCCCAGTGCCGAATAGTCAGGCGACTTTCCCTGATTATCAGGAAAGCCGCCTGGCGTCATCATATTTCCATGTAATCGAAATGGCTGAAAATGGCTTCTTTGCCGTATCCGGAAAGGTCCACGGCCACCAACCCGACGAACGCGCCGGTAAAGAATCCGCCATAACGTTGGGCCACATGATCATCGGAGAGCACGGCGGCGTCCAGCGTCACCGGAATCTCATGCCATGTCTTGCCATCGAACGAATACTCGTAGGTGTAGGTACGAGTACGCACTTTGGTTCGCAACCATACGGATTCGATGTCATCAGGAATGGCGATGGCTGTGTCTTTGAGGAACGACGTGTACGTGTCGAAGTCGTTCTGAGCCACTTCAATTACACGTTTGTTGCGCTTCTCGTCCCAAGTGACGAACACCCACGACCAGCATAGGTGGTTGTAGAAGTTGGTCAGGCCGGCCATCTGCATGTAGTTGCTCGGCTCGAACGTCACCTTGGTTTCGGCGTTGAAATCGAACGCCTGCCAACGGCGTCCTACCAGCGACAGTTCAAACAGGTTTGCCAGCGACCCTTGACCACGCAAGGTCAGCGAGCCGCCGCCCACGCGGCCCATGGTCTCGGTGAATGGCACACGCAGGGTGTTCCAGTTGAGGTCGAGTTCGCTCGATTCGAACTCGTCATGCTGGCTATGATCCGTAGGGGCCTCAGTTGCGATGGCGTCGGCCGGGGCTTCGACATAACGCTCTCCCCCATGGCCGCCGACCACATACGGCCAGCCATCGCCATCCCACTCGACCTTCTGAATCGAAGTCTCTCGGCCGAGCGTGCACCAGCCGCGCACGCCATGAGCCGGCTCGTTCTCGTGCCGCCAGGGCCTGCCGCACAGTGAAGCGTAATACCATTCGCCGCCGGGCGTATCCACGAGTGCTCCATGCCCCTGCTTTTGCAGGTAGGTGCCGGGGGTATCGAAGTTGGAGATGAACGGATTGCTCGGCATGCTTTCGAACGAAAGCTCATCCAAGGTTCGCGAACGGGCCACGGACTCCTGATGCTCGTATTGGGTGCCGCCTTCCGCACAAAACAGGTAGTACCAGCCATTGATGGTGTAGAGGTGCGGCCCTTCGACTAATTTCACATCGGTGCCGCGCCAGATGGTGCGGGCTGTTTCCGGCTTCAATTGCATGGTCTTGACATCGAATTCAGTCAAGGTGATGCCGTCGAACGGATGATGATATTCACGGAAGTCCCAGGTTTGCTGCACCAGATACTTGCGTCCATCGGTATCATGGAACAGGCTGGCGTCGAAGCCCACGCCATTGACACGGATTGGCTCGCTCCACGGGCCGCGGATGTCCTCGGCAGTGACCAGATAGTTCGCGCAATCCTTGAACGCGCCGTTGACGATCTTCACATCCGTGTAGATGAGCCAGAATTTGCCGTCCGCGTAGGACAGGTCAGGCGCCCAGATGCCGCCGCCAGACGGGTTGCCCTTCATGTCCAACTGGGAAACGCGGTTTAAGGGCCCGGGCAGCAGATTCCAGTGAACCATGTCGCGGGATTCGTGCAAACGGACTCCCGGCCACCAGTCAAATGTGGAATTGGCGATGTAGTAGGTGTCGCCGACGCGAATCATCGAGGGATCTGCGTTGAATCCGGGGAGTACGGGATTGGAGATCTTCATGGTTTTCTCCTCATTGAAAAGAATGGGTGCCGTGGGAAGGAGGAAAGGAAGAGGTTGAAAGGAATCGGCCCAAAGAGCCATGTACCTTTCCACGGCACGTTTATGGTTGCTGCGACTAGCCCTTGACAGCACCGGTCAGGCCGCCAACGATCTTCTTCTGGAAAATGGTGAAGCAGATCAGCGCGGGGATCATCGACAGCGAGGTGAAGGCCAGTACCTGAGCGGTATCGACCGAATGCTGGGAGCTGAACATCTGCACGCCGAGCGGCAAGGTGTACTTGCTGGAATCGTTGAGCAGGAACAGCGGCAGCATGTAGGCGTTCCAGCTGCTCACGAAGCTCAGGATGCCGACGGTGGCCACGCCGGGCCAGCTCAACGGCAGCACCATACGGCCGAAGAAGCCGATGCGAGAACAGCCGTCCAGCTCTGCCGCTTCTTCCAGTTCTTTAGGAATGGACTTGAGGAATGGCACCAGGATGATGATGGCCTGTGGCAGGCCGAATGCTATCTGGGGCAGAATAATGCCCAGATGCGAGTTGATCAGGTGCAGATTGCGCAGCAGCAGATACAACGGGGTGATGGCCACGGTGATGGGGAACATCATGCCGGCGGCGAACAGCGAGTACAGCAGTTTGTTGAATTTGAACTCGTATCGGGCAATGACGAAGCTCACCATCAAGGCCAGCACCACGATGCCCACCATTGTGCCAATGGAGACGATCAGGGAGTTGACGAGTTCCGGCCAGAAGATGTTCGAAGTGAACACCGTCTTGTAATTCTCAAAGTTCCATGGATCGGGCCAGCCGGCCGGGTCCCTCGTAATCTGCGCATTGGTGCGGAAGCCGCCGATAATGATGTACAGCACCGGGCCAACGCACAGCGCCACAAGCAGCAGTGAGAAGAAGTAGACGACCGGGTTGCCCCACGGGGTCTTTGCGGATTTTCTCAATGCATACGGATCATAGGTCTTGTTCTTGCCCTTGCCCACGGACGGGGAGACTGCGGTCGTCATTGTGAAACCACCTCATTTGCAACTGCTGCGGCATTGCCATTGGCCTTGGCAAGCTTGGCCGCTTCCTTCGCCGCACGCTTGGCACGACGCTTGGCATCCTTCTCGTCGGTGAGCGCACCTTCGAGATCTCGGTTAAGTACGAACCGCTGGTAGGTCAAGGCAATGACCAGCGAGATGATGAAGATCACCACGGCCACGGCGGAACCGTAACCATAGTTGTTGGCGAGTCGACCTTCGCGCACCATGTAGGTTGCCATGGTGGACGTTCCTGCGGTAGACGACACGTACTGGCCCCAGATGATGTAGACCAAGTCGAACAGCTGAAGAGAACCGATAATCGACATGAATGCCCAGATACGAATGGTGGGGCCGAGCAGTGGCAGGGTGATGCTCCACTGCTGACGCCAGAATCCAGCACCATCCACCTTCGCGGCTTCATAGAGGTCTTCGGGAATCGACTGCATGCCGGCAATCATCAGGATGACGGCGAAGCCGATGTACTTCCACGAAATGATGAACATCAATGTCCAGATGGCGATTTTCGGATCGGAGATCCAGTCCGCCCCGCCAAGTCCTATTTTCTTGAGTAGCGCGTTCAATGCGCCTGTGGTCTGGAGGATGAGACTCCAGCCGGTGCCAACGATGACTTCGGAAACGACGTACGGCACGAAAATCAGGGTACGAATCAGTGCGCGGCCCTTGAATTTCTGGTTGAGCAGCAGGGCGAAGAGGATGGCCAGCGGCCCCTGGATGACGAGCGAAGCGACGACCACGAATAGCGTGTGTCCCAATGCCTGCTGGAAGTTCGGGTCGGTCAGAATGACCTTGTAGTTTTCAAAACCGATGAACTGGCCGTTGACGGTGGGCTTGCCATAGCCCTTCCACTTGAAGAATCCGTAGTAGCCGGCCATGAACACCGGCAGGATGACGAATCCGAGGAACATGATCAGGGCAGGAAGCGAAAGGATGGTGATTTCGATACGTTTGCGAGCCTTGTCGCTTAAGCCCGACGTGCGGCGCTGTACCCTCGCGCCTGCTGAAACTGACATTGTTGAGGCCTTCCTAAGAAAACAAATTGGGCCGCGGTTGTTGCTGTGCAAGCATTCGCCGCAGCCCGGGAATTACGGTCGGGTCAGAGCGAATCAGCCCTTGGCCGCAGCGGTTTCAACACCCTTGACGATGTCTTGGGCGGAACCTTGACCGGCCATCATGTTGACCACGCCTTCGTTGAGTGCGTTGCCGATGTTCTGACCGAACACGGTGTCGAGCCACATGGACACGGAGGATGCGTCGTTGTAGACGGTCAGCACCTGCTTCAGAGCCTCGTTGGTCACCACATCCTGGGCTTCCTTGTTGGCCGGGATGGTGGAGAACGCCTCAGCGTACTTCTCCTGCCATTCCTTCTCGGAGACGAAGTTGAGGAAGTCCACAGCCTCTTCAGGCGCCCACTCGCCCACGGCCATGCCATCGGAACCACCCATGATGGCAGTTGGATCGCCTTCGCCACCGTCCATGGTCGGGAATGCGAAGTAGCCGAGGTCGGCCATGTCCTTCTTGTCCGGAGTCAGGTCCTTGATCACGCCGGGCTCCCAGCCGCCCATGAGTTCCATAGCTGCCATGTGGTTGGCGAGCAGGCCGGCGGAGGAGCTTGCGCCCTGCTGGGCCGGAGTGGTCAGGAAGCCATCGTTGAAGGCATCGAGGTCGAGCAGCGCCTGCACATCATCACCGGTACGGGTCCAGCACTTATCGCTGAAGTCCTTATCGGACTGGGCCTTGTCGAAGGTGTCAGCAGAGCATTCGCGCAGTGCGAACCAGTACCACCAGTGGGCGGCCGGCCAGGCGTCCTTACCGCCTACGGCAATCGGCGTGATGCCGGCGTCCTTCAGCTTCTGCACCACGGTCTTGAACTCATCCCAGGTCTTCGGAGTTTCAGTAATACCGGCCTTCTCGAACAGATCCTTGGAATACCAGATGCCGCCGGGAAGCACTGACTGCTGCACGCTGTAGATCTTGCCATCGATGGTGCCGGTGGCTTCAGCAGTGGCCATCTGGTTCTTGACGGTGTCGGAGATCTTGTCGGTCAGGTCCATGGCTTGCCCAGCTTCGACCACATCACGTAGCTTCTGGCCACCACGCGCCATAAAGATATCGGGGGCGGAATTCGGGTCCTGCAGAGCGGTCTGCAGCTTGCCGTCCATATCCTCGTTCTGAATGGCTTCGATCTTGATGGTAACGTTCGGGTTTTCCTTCTCGAACGCCTTGGCGGCGGATTCCCAGTATGCCTTGCCGTCGCCAGTGGTGGAGTTGTGCCACATGGTGATTTCCACCTTGCCATCGGCGTTCGTGTCGCCGCCGCTCCCGCAAGCGGCCATGCTGACACAGGTTACCGCCGCCAGAAGTGCGGCGGCCACGGACTTGAACTTCATTATCGTCTCCTTATTGTTCTTGACCAGCATGAAACCGATCCGCGATTTACGAAAGTTTCGAAAGGTATATCAGCCAGTTACATATCTAACAGCTGGTAATTAATGATGTTTTCAGTGAAACTTCGCCGTTTCACCTACCCCATCAGCCTTCTTCAACTTTACCGAAAACTCGCTTTATGTTTTCGATACCTTTATCATAAAGAGCCTTAGTTTGACGGTCAAACGAAATTTATATCGGCTTTTTTACTATCAAAATCGTTGAAATTCCAACCTTTTTATCTATACATACCATTCTTTATCGTCAAATTGACTTTACGAAAGTTTCGAATATACTGATATCA
>NZ_CAUERC010000030.1:0-18740 GCF_959020155.1 uncultured Bifidobacterium sp. | reverse complement strand
CCAGCGACCGTCCGATTAACAGTCGGATGCTCTGCCAACTGAGCTACGCAGGAATGTCTGCTGTGTTTGAGATTTCTCTCGCGCACAAGTCACATATCTTACATGCCTGCCACGAAAAAGCAAATTACATGCGTGTAGGGCATGTCGCGCTGAATTCCGCAGAATCGGACTCATCGAATACCCACTCATACAACATGATGACGATGCGGCGATACTGTCACGCGAAATTTCATTGTGGATAACTTCGGAAGCTAGAACCACATAGGTCGTTTTGGCTGGACATCCTGTTTCGGACCCCTCAAGGTGGGTATCACCGGCAAAGAAGCCGGAATCACATCACACTCACACTATGGGGAGGAATCTCATGAATGCACCACTGTTGTTTGATTGGCGTCGCGACGAAGCCCGACGTGCCAGCCGGCGGCGTCAGCAGGCGCGTCAGCGGGCTCAGGAACGGCAACGGCGTATGGATGCCATAATCGCGTTGGCCGCCGTTATCGGCCTGCTGCTTGCCTTGGGAGTAGGGCTGGCATCCACGCCTCAGCATGTTGCGCATGCGGATACTGCGGTGACCGGAGATGCGGCATACACGGTGGAGGATTTCACCGATATGTCTGATTTGGCGTGGCGCAATGGCAATCAGTGCGAATCCCGATTCGACTGGCCGGTCGACGATCCACAGGTCGAACAACAGTTCGAGCGGCCGATCAACCCGTGGGCACCAGGTCATCGTGGAGTGGATCTTGTTGCGGAGCAAGGTACCGTAATTCTGTCACCGCAGGCAGGGACCGTGAGTTTTGCTGGCAAAGTAGCTGGCAAAGATGTGGTGAGTGTACGGCATCGTGGAGGTGTCACGTCGACATTCGAACCGGCCGTTACCGAGCTCTCAGTGGGGGATACGATCTCCCGCAGACAGCCCGTAGGCATCGTTGAAGGCAGCTCGGACCATTGCGAAGACCGTTGCCTGCATTGGGGCCTCAAGCGAGGAACGGCCGATTATCTTGATCCACAGCAATATGCGGGGAGTCGAAAAATCGTACTGAAACCGTCATGATTTAACGGTGATTGTCGGCCGGAACAGGGCCGTACGGAAGAGACATCGCAGGCGGCTAGCGGCGTGACGAGTATGAATCACAGACCGGCATCGGCCAAGGAAATATATCCGGGGTCGATCAGCGCGGACTTGAGATTGCTGGCGCTGACAGCCAGCAACGGTTCGCTGATGGTCGGGATCTTCTTCACGCCGCCTACCTCGGAGTTCCTGATTGAAGGCATGGAATTCAGCGCTTCGTCCTTGTTGAGCTTGGCGCAGGCCTGAGCGATATCCGTGGCGATGGTCTGTCTGTCTTCCATGCCGGTCATCCATTGCTTGCCATTGACGATGGATGGGATGTTCGAGACATACGCGCCGTATCCGGTTACTAGAGGCCACTGCGAGTCACGGTCCTTGTCGGAAGCGGAGGTGTCCTCGTCCGCATCGTCATCGGAACTGGATGAGTCGTTTGCGTTGTCGTTTTCAGGGGATTTGATCGGGTCCGGCACGGCGTCGCGGCTGAGATCCTTCTTGCCGGTGATATTGCCGACAATGCCCGAGATGGTGATCTGCGGATTGATATCGGCGGCAGAGCCGGTGTATCCCAGATCGTCCAATTCCTTGACGACCTCGGAGGCGATGTAGTCGTTCATCGTGATGATGCCGTCAATACGGGTGAGTGTGGACTGTCCGTCGGTTTTTGCCAGACGCTTGTCAAGCACTTTCGCAGTGGAGCCTTCCTTAGCGGCATCGTAGGCCACGGCTTGCCAATCGTTTTCCGTGGATTTGCCGTCCAAGGTGCCTGAAGGGCTTTCCACAACGCCCTTCTGATAGTAGGAGCCCAGTACCTGCCAGATACCACGGAACGCCTCTTGGGCGAACGTGGAATCGTTGGCGTTGCCTTTTTCGTCCACGGCGGTGTATGGCAGCAGCACCTCAATGTATTTGGGGTTGTCTTTACTGGCCTTATCCAACTTGAGTTTGGACACCATCTTTTCCGCCTGTAGCTTGCCGATGGTCTGGGCGTCCGAGAACTTGACGAAGGCGTCCGGCTTATATCCCTCGATACTGTTGCCGAGCAATACCACATGCATGCCGGATTCCTTGGCCAGCTTGAGCGATGAGACCAGCCGGTCCACGGCCTGCGCCTGCTCGTCCGATGCAGTGCTGTCGCTCTCAGTGTTGGACGAATCGTCTTTGGACGAGTCGTCTTCGGAAGATTCACCGTCAGAAGTAGCTTCCCCATCCGTGGCATCGTTGGTGCTCAGGTTCTGGCTGATGTAATCGCCGTATTGGCGAGTGGAAGCGTCGGCCTCGACTACTGGAGCCACGAGCAATGTCATGTTGTCGGGCGCGATGGCAATGCCGGAATCGTCCGTGGTGTTATTCGAAAGATGATCGACCACAAAGTCTTGGATGGCGCGGCTTTGCTTGGCCAACGAGTCGGACGTCGTATGATCGATATCGCCTTTCTTGAAACCGGCGTCGGCCAGAGCCTTGGCTAGGTCAGGCACCAGCTTCGCCCATTTGTTCAGTGGCGTCTGCTGGTTCAGCGTAATGCCGTCCGAAGGTGTGAACACGGCCACGCCGCCGGCAGAATTGGACGTCACCGTGGTTTGACCATCTACAACGGTCTTATTGTCTGAGGTGCACGCGGTCAGTGACAGCACCATCGCGCAGGATGCGATAATGGCGGCGAGCAGGGTGGTTGAGCGGCGTGCGAACACCATAAGCGGCGAAACCTCCTCAAGCGGGCGTGAAAACAAGCTGAATCACGATTCTAGTAGGCCGTATACGAAAAAGTCCCGGACCAGTGGACAAATCGCCACATATCCGGGAACAATTAGAGGTATTACGTGCGTGCATCGAACAACTGTCATGATTATCGTGCTGAGGAACATTCCAGATGAAGCACGACAATCATGACAGTTTGCGACATGACATGACCCATGTAGGTCCGCACGATGTGTTCGATGATTTACTCGGCCAGAGCCTTGGCCAGGTTCTCGTCCAGCGCGTTCATGAAGCCGTCGGTGTCGAGCCACGGTTCGTCCGGGCCGATGAGCATGGCCAGATCCTTGGTCATCTGACCGCCTTCAACGGTGTCGACGATGACCTTCTCCAGCGTCTTGGCGAAGTGACGGACTTCGGGCGTGCCGTCCAGATCGGCGCGGTGCTTAAGGCCGCCGGTCCACGCGAAGATGGATGCGATTGGGTTGGTGGAGGTCTTCTCGCCCTTCTGCCAGCGGCGGTAGTGACGGGTCACGGTGCCGTGCGCCGCTTCGGCCTCGACGGTCTGGCTGTCCGGGGTCATGAGCACGGAGGTCATGAGGCCCAGCGAACCGAAGCCCTGGGCCACGGAGTCGGACTGCACATCGCCATCGTAGTTCTTGCAGGCCCAGATGTAACCGCCGTGCCACTTCAGGGAGCTGGCCACCATGTCGTCGATCAGGCGGTGCTCGTAAGTCAGGCCGGCCTCGGCGTACCTGTCCTTGTATTCGGTCTCGAACACCTCGGCAAAGATGTCCTTGAACTGGCCGTCGTAGGCCTTCAAAATCGTGTTCTTGGTGGACAAGTACACCGGGTAATGACGCATCAGGCCGTAGTTGAAGCAGGCGCGAGCGAAACCGCGGATCGAATCGTTGACGTTGTACTGCACCTGGGCCACGCCGCCGTCTTCGCCGTAGTTGTAGACCACGTGCTGAATCGGCTCGGAGCCATCGTCCGGAGTGAAGGTGACGGTCAGCTGGCCGGCTCCCGGAACCTTGAAATCGGTGGCCTTGTACTGGTCGCCGAATGCGTGACGGGCTACGACGATCGGCTTGGTCCAGCCGGGCACCAGACGAGGCACGTTGCTCATCACAATCGGCTCGCGGAAGATCGTGCCGCCCAGGATGTTGCGGATGGTGCCGTTGGGGGACTTCCACATCTTCTTGAGACCGAATTCCTTGACTCGGGCCTCATCGGGGGTGATGGTGGCGCACTTGACACCGACATGGTGCTTCTGGATGGCGTGGGCGGCGTCGATGGTCACCTGGTCATCGGTCTCGTCGCGGTGCTCGATGCCCAGATCGTAGTAGTCGAGGTTCACGTCGAGGTACGGCAGGATCAGACGATCCTTGATGTCCTTCCAGATCACGCGGGTCATCTCGTCGCCGTCGAGTTCGACGACAGTGCCTTCGACCTTGATTTTGGCCATGCTTCCTCCTGATAGATGGTGTGAAGATGATTTAGTCATAGCGCATGTTTGTAACGACTTGAAGCAATCGTCCGGTCCGTGGGAAACGGCCTTGTTGGCGTCCCACCCGGGCAATAGGCTGGAAACCATGTCTCAGGAAATTGAAATCGGTTTGGGCAAAAAAGGCCGTCTCGGCTACGCACTCGACGATGTGGCAATCGTCCCCTCCCGTCGCACCCGCGACCCCGAGGACGTCTCCACCTCTTGGCAGATCGACGCCTATGAGTTCGATGTGCCGGTGATCGGCGCCCCCATGGATTCGGTGACCAGCCCGGCCACCGCCATCGCCATGGGCAAGATGGGTGCGCTCGGCGTGCTCGATCTGGAAGGTCTGTGGACCCGTTACGAGGATCCGACCCCGCTGTTGGACGAAATCGCCGGACTGCCGGCCGATCAGGCCACCGAGCGTATCCAGCAGATCTATGCCGAGCCGGTCAAGCCGGAGCTCATCACGCAACGTCTGCACGAGATTCGCGCCGCCGGTGTCACCGTGGCCGGCGCGCTCTCCCCGCAGCGCACCCAGCAGTTCTACTCCACCGTGGTGGACGCGGGCGTGGACCTGTTCGTGATCCGCGGCACTGTGGTCTCCGCCGAGCACGTCTCCTCCGGCCAGGAACCGCTGAACCTCAAGAAGTTCATCTACGACCTTGACGTGCCTGTCATCGTCGGCGGCGCATCCAACTACACCGCTGCCCTGCACCTGATGCGCACCGGCGCGGCCGGCGTGCTCGTCGGCTTCGGCGGCGGCGCGGTCTCCGCCACCCGCCAGACCATCGGCGTGCAGGCCCCGATGGCCACCGCCATCGCCGACGTGGCCGAGGCCCGCCGCGACTACATGGACGAATCCGGCGGCCGCTACGTGCAGGTCATCGCCGACGGCGGCATGGGCGACTCCGGCAGCTTCGTCAAGGCCCTGGCCCTCGGCGCCGACGCGGTCATGCTCGGCGCGCCGCTGGCCCGCGCCACCGAGGCCCCCGGCAAGGGCACCCACTGGGGTTCCGAAGCCCGCCACCAGACGCTGCCGCGTGGCTACCGCACCACGGTCGGCACGGTCGGCCCGCTCGAACAGGTGCTGTTCGGACCGAGCCACCAGGCGGACGGCAAGACCAACTTCATCGGCGCCCTCAAGCGCGCGATGGCCTCCACCGGCTACGTCGACGTGAAGAACTTCCAGCGTTGCGGCATGGTGGTCAACCCGTATTCCGCACGATAATCCCGATTGCCCCCTGAAAATGGGGGGTTTGCCCTCCATGCAGGAGGCTTAACTTGCCCGAAGGCGCGCTCAAGTAGTTTGACTTGGCGCGCCTTTCGTGATGTTGTAGTACAGACGCTCGCCGATGATGGTGAGTTGCAAGGGGGCTTGAAGGGGGTCATCATGGAGTATTCGGGATTTTTCCACGGCACATATCAGTACGGGCCGTTGCCGAGTTATGACGGAT
Organism: uncultured Bifidobacterium sp.; assembly: GCF_959020155.1. Classification (GTDB taxonomy): domain Bacteria; phylum Actinomycetota; class Actinomycetes; order Actinomycetales; family Bifidobacteriaceae; genus Bifidobacterium. The sequence goes on along the minus strand of NZ_CAUERC010000030.1, from coordinate 13,030 downwards.
TCATCGTTGTGGAGCTGTCGGATCGCCCGGTGCGGTATCACATCCAACCCACATTCATAGGCGGGCTGAATGCGAAGGAATGTCATTCCATGGCCATGGCTGCATGCCGCATCGCCTGCACATCGGCGGACGCGATACGTGGCAAACTCAGCGTCGCACATCTCAACAGAGCCATGACAAAACCATGCCTGGACCGGCTGCAAACCATGCAATACCTGCTCGGCACCCACATGGTCACTCATCCGGAGCTCAAAGCGAAATTCTGCTATCTGCCCACTGTCCCCACATTGATCGACGGCATGATCACCGGCAAGGACACGCTGGAAATGGCGGTATTCATGACCATCGGCCAGGAAAATCTGCGAGTCAACCTCAAACTGAAGTACATCGGTTCTCGATGGATGTGCATCTATGCCGATTTGGGCTGACCAGACGGCCCCGCCCGCACACCGATTCCTACGCTGGTAGCGGAAGACGGTTCTGCCGTGTCATAGGCTGGTTCGCCTATAGTAGTGACCATGCGTGAACATGTAGAAGAACCCAGATATGTCACCACCGATGACGACACCGTCTACTCGCTGCTGTCCAAACGAGCAGCTCGCACGCCGGATGACATCATCGCGGAATGGCAGGATGACAACACCCACCAATGGCGCAGCGCCACAGCTACTGAAATGCTGTCCCGCGTACGCGAGGTGGCCAAGGGCCTGTTGGGACTTGGCGTCAAAGCCGGCACCATGGTGCTGATTTACTCGCCTACCTGCTATGAGTGGGGTGTGGCTGATTTCGCTTGCGCGGCAATCGGCGCTGTGGTTGTGCCCGTCTATGAGACCGATTCCGCCCGTCAGACCGCGGGCATCGTCGAGGAAGTCGATCCCGCCATCGCCTTTGCCGGCGACTTCCAGCGCGCACAGACGCTTGAGCAGATCCGTGTCAATCATCCGGGCATGAAATACGTGTTCAATTTCAAGGCCGATGGCCTTGACGCTGTCGCTGACTTCGGGCATGGCGTATCCGATGAGACGTTGGATGCGGCTATCGCTCGTATCAAAGCCGATGATCTGCTCACCGTGGTCTACACCTCCGGTTCCACCGGCAAGCCCAAGGGCGCGATGCTCTCCAACCGCAATTACACGCACATCGTGCTTAACGGCTACGAGATTCTGCGTGGCATGCTGTACGACGACAACCGTCTGCTGCTGTTCCTGCCGCTGGCGCACTGCTTCGCCCGCTACATCCAGTACGTGTGCATCGGTGGCTGCGGCGTGGTCGGATACATTCCCGACGCCAAGCGACTGCTCGCCGATATCCGCAGTTTCAAGCCCACCTACCTGCTGGGCGTGCCACGTGTGTTCGAGAAGGTGTATAACGCGGCCTCGCAGAAGGCTGGTGCCGGCATCCAGGGGCATATCTTCGCCCAGTCGGTCAAGCACTTCGTCAAGTGGAGCAAGGATGAGCAGGCCGGTCGCGGCCATTCGTTCATCGAGCGCATGCGCCATTCGTTCTACATGGCCACGGTGGGCAAATCCATTCGTTCCGCTCTCGGACCGAACCTCAAGTGGCTGGCCTGCGGTGGTGCGCCGCTCAACGTGGATTTGGCCCACTTTTTCAACGGCATGAATGACATCACCTTCATCCAGGGTTATGGCATGACCGAAACCGCCGCTCCGATGCTCGTCAATTGGGAGGACGACAACGAGGTCGGTTCGGTCGGCAAGCCTGGGCCTGGCATGGGCGTGCGTCTTGGCGAAGACGATGAAATTGAGCTGACCGGCCCGAACGTGTTCCTTGGCTACTACAAGCAGCCCGAACTCACTGCACAGACGATGACTGCCGACGGCTGGATCAAAACCGGCGATCTGGGTCGTATCGACGACCGCGGCTTCACCTTCATTACCGGACGCAAGAAGGACATCATCATCACCGCCGGCGGCAAGAACATCAGCCCCGCCCCGATGGAGGATGCCATCGACACCTGCCCGATCGTGGCTCATGCAGTAGTAGTCGGCGACGGCAAGCCGTTCGTGTCCGCACTTATCGAGCTCGACCCCGAAATGCTGCATTCCTGGCTGGAAGGTCAGGGCCTCAATGCCGACATGACACTCGCCGAGGCCAGCGACAACGACGCGGTGCGCGCCTTTATCCAGCAGTACATCGACCAGGCCAACGCCAATGTCTCCCGCGCTGAGTCCGTGCGCAAATTCGCGGTGCTGGATGAGGAATTCAGTCAGGAGCACGGCACACTCACCCCGAGCATGAAAGTGGTGCGTCCCAAGGTATTGCAGCGCTACGCCACCGTCATCGAAGAGGATCTGTACGCGCCCAAGCCATCCAACAAGCCGCTGCCCGCCACTGCCAAGATCATCGACAGCACGCTGGAGACCGTCAAGAAATCCTCCGAATCGGTCAAGCAGGCGTCCGAACAGGTCAAACAGGCCTCGGAACAGATGAAAACCAGCGTGTCTGATTCGATTGCTAGCGTGTCGGAGAAGATCAAGAAGTCGAAGGCCGAACCCGAAGAGGGCGAGACCGGCGATTCCGCCGACAATGCCGCTGACACCGGCAGCAAGCCGGACCAGCCGGCTGACGAGAAGAATGAGGAGTAACGAGAAGTGGCCATCCGTGAGATCAGGGTCGTGCCCGACCCAGTCCTGCGCACCCCCTGCGATGAGATCAAGGAAATCACCCCGGCCGTGCGCCGCCTGGTTGACGACCTGTTGGAAACCGTGGACGATCCGGGCCGAGCGGGCCTGTCCGCCAACCAGATCGGCGTGAGCCTGAGGGCCTTCTCCTACAACATCGACGGCAAGGTCGGCTACGTTCTGAACCCCGTACTCGAGGAGAAGTCCGGCGAGCAGTATGGCGATGAAGGCTGTCTGTCCGTGCCCGGCTTGTGGTACAAGACCCGTCGTGCCGACTACGCTCGCGTGCGTGGCATCGACTTGGACGGCAACGAGGTCGTGCTCGAGGGCTCCGGGCTGATGGGCCGTATGCTTCAGCACGAATGCGACCACCTCGACGGCCACGTGTATTTGGATCGCCTGGAAAAGGAAGAACGCCGCGAAGCCCTGCGCTACATGCGCAATCGTCAGGCGAAGTAGTCCATACTCGGCTCCCACTGGCTGGAGCCGTCGAACGTAGTGAGACTGAGGGTGGTTCTGCCGGTACCGCCCGTGACTCCCCTCAGTCGCCTACGGCGACAGCTCCCCTCAGAGAGGGGAGCCTGTTTTTTTTAGTACCGGCTCCGTGCTATTCTCGAAACTCGTGTGCCACCCGGCAACGGACGCAGTCGCTGGTGTCCAGAGCCACCCAATATTGTCAACCGGCACACAACAAATTCGCGTCATGCTCGCGACGGCTTGTGTCGGTCGGCTGCACAACTCGTGAAACCGGGGGAGCAGCTGCACGCAGGTGCGCATGGCCAGGCAAGAACCGACAATGAAAGGTAGTAATACCATGGCTCAGATCACTATGAGCGATATGCTGAAGGCTGGCCTGCACTTCGGCCACCAGACCCGTCGTTGGAACCCGAAGATGAAGCAGTTCATCCTCACCCAGCGCAACGGCATCCACATCATCAACCTGTTCAAGTCGCTCGACATGATCGACAAGGCGTACGACTTCATCAAGACCACCGTGGCCCACAACGGCACCGTGCTCTTCGTCGGCACCAAGAAGCAGGCTCAGGAAGCTATCGCCAACCAGGCCACCCGCGTGAACATGCCCTACGTCTCCGAGCGTTGGCTCGGCGGCATGCTGACCAACTTCCAGACCGTCTCCAAGCGCGTCAACCGCCTCAAGGAACTTGAGGAAATGGACTTCACCGACGTGCACGGCTCCGGCCTGACCAAGAAGGAGCTCCTCCTGCTCGAGCGCGAGAAGGACAAGCTCAACAAGCAGCTGGGCGGTATCCGCAACATGAACCGCACCCCGTCCGCGATGTTCGTCGTCGACATCACCAAGGAAGCCCTGGCTGTTGAGGAAGCTCACAAGCTGGGTATCCCGGTTGTCGCCATCGTCGACACCAACGCCGACCCGGACACCGTTGAGTACCCGATCCCGGCCAACGATGACGCCATCCGCGGCATCGAACTGCTGACCAGCCTGATGGCTGACGCCGTCGCCGAAGGTCTGCTGGAGCGCTCCGGCGCCAACAAGGCCGAGGGCGAAGCCGCCGAGCAGCCGATGGCCGCTTGGGAGAAGGAACTCCTGACCAACGAGGCTCCTGCCGAGGCTTCCGCTGAAGCCGCCGCTCCGGCTGCCGCCGAGGGCGAAACCGCCGAGGCCCCCAAGGCCGAGTGATGCTCTACGATGGGAAGTGCCTGAATAAGCGCTTCCCATCGTTCACGGGTAAGCAAAATTTCTCAAGGAGAATAATCAATGGCAGCAATTACCGCCGCACTGATCAAGCAGGTTCGTGAAGACACCGGCGCCGGCATGCTCGACGTCAAGAAGGCTCTGACCGAAGCCGAAGGCGACGTCGCCCGCGCCAAGGAAATCATCCGCGCCAAGGGTATCGCCGCAGCCGGCAAGCGTGAAGGCCGCAAGGCTCAGGAAGGCACCATCGCCTCCAAGGTCGTCGAGACCGCCAATGGCGAGACCGGCTACGCCGTCGAGCTGAACTCCGAGACCGACTTCGTGGCCAAGACCCCGAAGTTCGTCGAGTTCACCGAGGAAGTTCTCGGCTACGCCGTGGACGCCGACGCCAACTCCGCTGACGAGCTGCTCGAGGCCAAGGCTGGCGACACCACCGTCAAGCTGGCTGTCGAAGAGGCCGCCGCCCTGTTCGGTGAGCACGTCAAGGTCGGCCAGTTCGCCAAGATCTCCGGCGAGCACGTCGAAGTCTACGCTCACAAGAAGTCCGCCGAGATGCCGCCGAGCATCGTCGCCATGATCGCCACCGACAAGGCCGGCGCCGCCGTGGCTCACGAAGCTGCTCTGCAGATCTCCGCCATGGGCGCCAAGTGGCTGACCCGCGAGGACGTTCCGGCCGATGTGGTCGAGTCCGAGCGTCGCGTGGCCACCGAGAAGTCCCTGGCCGAGGGCAAGCCGGAGAAGATCGTTCCGAAGATCGTCGAAGGCCGTCTCAACGCTTTCTTCAAGGAAGTCGTGCTGCTTGAGCAGCCGTTCGTCAAGGACCCGTCCAAGACCGTCGGCGACCTGTTCAAGGAAGTCGGTGGCAACGCCACCGCATTCGCTCGTGTCGAGGTCGGCAAGGGCGAAGAGGAGTGAGCCTAAGGCTTACTCCACGCGCTTAGCGTAATTTCAACGAAACGCCATCCGGTTATTCAATAATCGGATGGCGTTTCGCTATTCCAAGGGTGTCGTTGCTAGGGGGTGTCGTCGTAAACCGATACGCTTGTCTACGGATAATTTCGCACTTTCGGTTTTGAGAAAGGCACAATATGACTGATAGCGACAATCCGCGCAGAGTTCTGCTCAAGCTGTCCGGCGAAGCATTCGGTGGTGGCAAGGTCGGCATCGATACCCAGGTGATTCGTCGCATTGCCGAGGAGATCGTTCCGGCCGTACAACAGGGTGTGCAGGTGGCCATCGTGGTCGGCGGCGGCAACTTCTTCCGCGGTGCCGAACTGCAGCAGGCCGGTATCGATCGTTCCCGTGGCGACTACATGGGTATGCTCGGCACGGTGATGAACTGCCTCGCTCTACAGGACTTTCTGGAGCAGGAGGGGCAGGCCACCCGCGTGCAGACCGCCATCACCATGGGACAGGTCGCCGAGCCGTATATTCCGCTCAAGGCCATCCGTCACCTTGAAAAGGGTCGCGTGGTAATTTTCGGCGCCGGTGCCGGCATGCCGTACTTCTCCACCGACACGGTTTCCATCCAGCGTTCCCTCGAAATCCACTGCGACGAGGTACTTATGGGTAAGAACGGCGTCGACGGCGTCTACACCGCCGACCCGCGCAAGGACGAGAACGCCAAGCGTTTTGAAACCCTGAGCTACAATCGCGCCCTCGTGGACAATCTGGCCGTCATGGACGCCTCCGCACTGTCCATGGCCCGCGACAACAAGAAGCGCATCCGCGTCTTCGGCCTCGAAGAGCCGGGCAACGTGACCCGCGCCCTCGTCGGCGATGAAATCGGCACGCTGGTCTCCACCGCCGAATCGCGCGTGGCCGAGTAAGCCGCAAACGCCCACAATCGAATCAAGCGTTCATAGACGAACAACACTGACGAACACCAACACACAAGGAGTGAATATGTCTCTTATCGACCAGGCCAAGGAACAGATGGCCAAGACCGTGGAAAACACCAAGGAAAACTTCTCCGGCATCCGCACCGGTCGCGCAAACCCGGCCCTGCTCAACGGCATCACCGTTGACTACTATGGTGCCCCCACCCCGATTAAGGCCGTCGCCTCCATCGGCGTTCCCGAACCGCGCACCCTGTCCGTCACCCCGTTTGACGCTTCCCAGGCCGGTGCCGTCGAAAAGGCCCTGCGCAACTCCGATCTCGGCATCAGCCCGAACCGTGATGGCAACGTCATCCGTCTGACCATGCCGGAACTCACCGAGGATCGTCGTAAGGAATACGTCAAGCTCGCCAAGGGCAAGGCCGAGGATGGCAAGGTCGCCGTGCGCAACATTCGCCGTAAGACCAAGGAAACCATCGACAAGGCCGTCAAGGACGGCGAGATGGGTGAGGACGAAGGCGATCGCCTGCTGAAGGATCTTGACAAGGTCACCAAGTCCGTTACCGACGAGATCGATACTCTGCTGGAGACCAAGCAGAAGGAGATCATGGAGGTCTGATTCAGACCAGGTCCGGAGAATTATGGAACGCAACGAACAACCCCATGAAGAGGCCGAGGAGACGCTCGACCAGATCAACAAGAAGACCGGCCGCAACATGCCGCAGGCCATCGCCACAGGCGCGGCACTGGTCATCCTTATTGTCGCGTGCCTGCTGCTCAGCGTCGACCTCTTCGTGCTGCTGGTAGTCGTGTTCATGATTCTGGCGCTGTGGGAGCTCAGGGTGGACTTCGCCACCGTAGGCCTGCACCTCCCGGTGTTTATGCTGTGGCTGTGCTCGTCCTTCACCCTCATTGCCACCTACTATTCCCCGTACCATCTCATCACGATGTCGCTGAGTATCATCGTGTCGATTATTCTGGTCGCCATCGCGGCCAGCGCAAAAATCAGCGTCGGCAACCGCCTATCTCTGGCGGTTGCCGGCAAACTGTCCAACACGGATGCCAGCGCGCGCCTCGAATCCTCGTTTAATCATGAGGGCGGGGAACAGCATCATTCCCGGCTCAGCCATGTGGCTGTGTCCGTGCTTACCGTGTTGTATATTCCGTTGTTGGCCAGCTGCGTCATCATCTCACTGACTTTTAATGGGCATCCGATTGCACACGCCATCATGCTGGTGTTCCTACCCGCCCTATCCGATACGGGCGGTTTGTTTGCCGGTGCCTGGCTCGGCAAACACAAGCTCAGCCCGCGCATCTCGCCGAAGAAGTCCGTTGAGGGCCTTGTCGGCTCGATGCTCTTCGCCATGGCTGGCGCATTTGCCGTATTCGCATGCACGTATGATGCCTCGAAATGGGCCACTCGTTGGTGGGTGCCGATCGTGGCGGGTATTCTCATCGGTGCCGTGGGCACGTTCGGTGATTTGTGTGCTTCCATGCTCAAGCGCGATATCGGTATCAAAGACATGGGCCATCTGCTCAAGGGGCACGGCGGTGTGATGGATCGTGTGGATTCCATTTTGATGAGTGCACCGTTCACCTGCGCCTTGCTGTGGATCACAGGACTGTGATTCGCATGTCTCGTGCATGAACAATGTGGCATCGTGTGTATATCGCACGGTGCCACATGCCATATATGGGGAAATCATCGTTCAATATGCGTTCGCTATGGGCTAAGACATGGGCCATCTGATTCGTATGCGGCACGCCGTATGGTGGATTCTGATATTACTATTGCATGTTTGACTATTTTCTGATATTGAGAGCGAAGCGAACCCATCATGACCACACAGCATCCTGACACTCCGGAAACCGGCATTACTCCCGGCGGCACATCAGGTGCCTTCCGTGACGTGCTATCCAAGGACCATGCCCGCCGTGGTAAGCCGCCGCTGCACTTTGTGGATATGACGCCCGAGCAGCGCGTCGAGAAAGCGGCCGAACTCGGATTGCCGAAGTTCCGAGTCAAGCAGCTCGCCAACCATTACTTTGGCCATTTCGATGTGAATGCCGCCGAATTCACTGATTTTCCGGCAGCCAAGCGCAGCGAGGCCGCCGCCGCGTTTTTCCCGCAGCTCATCACCGAGGTGACCCGCCAAGTGGCGGACGAAGGCACCACCATCAAGACCTTGTGGAAGCTGTTCGACGGCTCCCTCATCGAATCGGTGCTTATGCGATACCCGACCCGCACCACGCTGTGCATCTCCTCGCAGGTCGGCTGCGGCATGGACTGCCCGTTCTGCGCCACCGGCAAGCTTGGCCTGACCCGTAACATGTCCACCGGTGAAATAATCGAACAGGTGCGTGTGGCCGCCAAGATGATGCGCGACGGCGAAGTGGCCGGGGGAGAGGGCCGCCTGAGCAACATCGTGTTCATGGGCATGGGCGAGCCGATGGGCAACTACAACTCCGTGCTGTCCGCCGTACGACAGATTTCCGCCATGCCTCCCGAAGGCTTCGGCATTTCCGCGCGCAACATCACCGTATCCACGGTGGGCGTGGTCCCCGGCATCAAGAAGCTCACTGCCGAAGGCATTCCCGTGCGTCTGGCCGTTTCCCTGCATGCCCCCAGCGACGAACTGCGTGACGAGCTGGTGCCGATGAACAAGCGTTTCAATACCAAGCAGGTGTTGGATGCCGCGCACGATTATTGGCTGGCCTCCAAGCGCCGCGTCAGTATCGAATACGCGTTGATGCGCGGCATCAACGACCAGGCCGAGCATGCGCAGTTGCTGGCCAAGAGGCTTAACCATTACGGCGACAACTGGGCCCACGTCAACCCGATTCCGCTCAACCCCATCGAGGGCTCGAAGTGGACCGCCTCCAAGCCGGAAGACGAACAGCGGTTCCTGGAGATCCTGCACCGCGCGGGCATCACCGCCACACTGCGTGACACCCGCGGTCAGGATATTGACGGCGCCTGCGGCCAGCTCGCTGCCAAGGAGCGGTAGCTACTTCAGCGCATCCTTGATTGCGCCCACGAAGTAGTCCAGATCGTCGGGCTTGCGGGACGTGATGAGCTTGAAGCCGTTGGCGTCGTCCACGTGCAGCTGCTCGTCGACGTAATGGCCGCCCGCGTTCTCGATATCAGCGGCGATATAGCGGCAGGGCGCGGCGGTCTTGCCAGCCACCAGACCCGCGTTGACCAGCAGCCACGCGCCATGGCAGATCGCGGCGATCGGCTTACCTTCGTGCGCGAACTCCTGCGCCAGCGTGATCGCATCCTCATTGACGCGGATACGATCCACATTGCAGGTGCCGCCGGGCACCACCAGCAGGTCGTAGTCGGCAGCCTGCACGTCGGACAGGCGCGCGTCCGGGGTCAGCGTTTCACCTTCGTAGCGGTCGTGCTGCACCGTCTCACACGGGTCCAAGGTAGTGGCGGCAAGCGTCACCTTGGCGCCGGCGGCCTTGAGATCGCGCAGCGGGCGCGTCAGCTCGGTCTCCTCGATACCCCAGTTGTTGACGATGATCAGTACCTTGCTGTTTTCGACAGCCATGCCAATCTCCTTGATTCGGCGGACAACTTCCACGAGCCATTCTCTCACGCCGAGCGGCTGCCATACCGGTGCTCAATATGATGATTCTCATATTCCAGAAACAGGTGCGGCGCATGTAACGGGCGGTAGGTAGTCTGAAGGACTGTAATGCAAAGCCGAACAGGGGAGTGAAGCATGTCGTTGGCGGTACGAGTCATCCCGTGCCTGGACGTTGACGCCGGTCGCGTGGTGAAGGGTGTGCATTTCGAGAACCTCAAGGACGCGGGTGACCCGGTGGAGCTGGCGGCCGAATACTACCGTCAGGGAGCCGACGAGATCACCTTCCTGGATGTGACCGCATCCAGCTCCCACCGCAACACGATGATTGACGTGGTCTCCCGCACCGCCGAACAGGTGTTCATCCCAATGACTGTGGGCGGCGGCGTACGCACGCCCGAGGACGTCGACTCGCTGCTGCGCTGCGGTGCAGACAAGGTCGGTGTCAACACGGCGGCCATCAACGACCCGTCGCTTATCAGCCGTGTGGCCGATCGTTTCGGCAACCAGGTGCTGGTGCTCTCCGTGGATGCCCGCCGCGAAAAGGGTGAGCAGCATACGCAGTCCGGTTTTGAGGTCACCACGATGGGTGGCCGCAAATCCACCGGTATTGATGCCATCTGGTGGGTCAAGCGCGCCGAGCAGCTTGGCGCCGGCGAGATTCTGCTTAACTCGATGGACGCCGACGGCACCAAGGAAGGCTTTGACCTCGAGATGATTCGCGCCGTGCGCAAGGAAGTCAAGATTCCGATCATCGCCTCCGGCGGTGCCGGCAAGGTCGAGGACTTCCCGCCCGCCATCGAAGCAGGTGCCGACGCGGTGCTGGCTGCATCCGTGTTCCATTACGGCATCCTGACTATCGCCGATGTCAAGGCGGAACTCAAGAAGCACGGCTACACCGTTCGCTAAACGAATACACCTTGCTCCCGCTGGGCGAACAATCCAGTGAATTGTTCGTGGCAATGCGCTATGCGCACGTCGCACATAATCCGGGAGCTGTCAGCGAAGCTGACTGAGGGTGGTCCACAAAAAGAAGATAGGTATGACAGACACTACATACGACAATTCCACTGAACTCGATCCCCGTATTGCCGCACGCCTGAAGCGTGATGCCAAGGGGCTGGTCGCCGCCGTCATCCAGCAGTACGACACACGCGAGGTGCTGATGGTCGGCTACATGAACGACGAGGCATTACGCCGTACGCTGACCACCGGCCGCGTGACCTTCTGGTCCCGGTCCCGTCAGGAATACTGGCGCAAGGGTGATACCTCCGGCCATGTGCAATACGTCAAGGGCGTGTCCCTGGATTGCGACGGCGACGCACTGCTCGTCGAAGTCGACCAAGTCGGTGCCGCCTGCCACACCGGCAAGCGCAGCTGCTTCCTCGAAGGCGGCCCCCTGCCCGTGGTCGAAGGCCATCGCCCGGCCGAGCAGTAGAACGGGCTTTCCTGACTGGGGGAAGCCGAGCGACCGCGTACTATGAAACAAGACATCGAGTTGTAAGCAAAGGAGCGAATATGAGCGAATGCAGCGTCAAACACCTGAAGTGGGGCGCCACCTGGCCCAGTCGCGAACAGTTCCACGAACTGGCCGACGCCGGATACCGTGTGATTCCGATTGTGCGCCGTCTGCTCGCCGACTCGCTCACCCCGGTCGGCTTCTACGAGCGTCTCGCCGGCGGCCGATCCGGCACCTTCATCCTCGAATCGGCGGAATACGGCGGCACGTGGAGCCGTTACAGTTTTATCGGCGTCAACTCGATGGCCCAGCTGCGCTCCAACAACGGTCAGGCCGACTGGCTGGGCAAGGTCCCGGTCGGCGTGCCCGTCACCGGTGATGTAGTCGAAGTCGCTCACGCCACGTTGAAGACTCTGAAGGCCCCGCATGTGGAAGGCCTGCCGAACCTGACCAGCGGTCTGGTCGGCACGGTCGGCTGGGATGCCATCCGCCACTGGGAACCGACCCTGCGCGCCGAAGCTCCGGACGAGACCGGCCAGCCTGAGACCGTGCTTGCCCTGGCCACCGATATCGCCGTGGTCGACCACGTATCCGGTTCGGTATGGCTCATCGCCAATGCGGTGAATGTGGATGATAAATCCACTCGCGCCGACGCTGCCTACAACGAGGCCGTCGCTCGACTCGACCAGATGCAGCGCGATGCCGCCACCCCGGCTCCGGACGAGTCCCGCGTCAACATCCTGGACGAAACGGTCGCCCAACCCGAGCTGCGCTTCCGCACCGAGAAGAGCCACTACGAGCAGGCCGTCGAACGAGCCAAGCAGTACATCGTCGACGGCGACGTGTTCCAGGTGGTCATCTCCCAGCGCCTCGACATCGATTCGCCTGCTGACCCGTTCGACGTGTACCGTGTGTTGCGCACGCTGAACCCGAGCCCGTACATGTATTTCATGGCGTTGACCGACGCTCAGGGCCGCGACTTCAACGTGATCGGCTCCAGCCCGGAAACCCTCATCAAGGTGGACAACGGCCACGCGATGACCTTCCCGATTGCTGGATCCCGCCCTCGCGGCGCCACCCCTGAGGAAGACGAGAAATTCGCCAAGGAGCTGCTTGCCGATCCGAAGGAATGCAGCGAGCACATCATGCTCGTCGACCTGTCTCGCAACGACCTGAGTAAGGTGTGCGTGCCGCAGTCCGTGGAAGTCGTGCAGCTCATGGACATCAAGCGTTTCAGCCACATCATGCACATCTGCTCGACGGTCACCGGCAAGGTCGACCCCTCGCTGACCGCATTCGATGTGTTCAAGTCCGCGTTCCCGGCCGGCACGCTGTCTGGCGCGCCTAAGCCGCGCGCAGTCGAAATCATCGACGAGTTGGAACCGGCCGACCGCGGCATCTACGGCGGCACCGTCGGCTACTTCGATTTCTCCGGCAACATGGACATGGCCATCGCCATCCGCACCGCGTTCCTGCGCGACCATGAGGCGAGCGTGCAGGCCGGTGCCGGCATTGTGCTCGACTCCGTGCCCGCCACCGAATGGCAGGAGACGCGCAACAAGGCCGAGGCCAGCGTCGAGTCCATCCAGATCGCCGCCCAGTTGCGCGAACTGTAACGTTCAACGCATAGCGATGCCCCCGCTGACAGAAGTTGTCGGCGGGGGCATCGCTGTCTGTACGTTAGTGGGTTTCGCCCATGATGTCGGTGGCGTCGGTTTCGGTGCTCACAGCGGCTTCGATGGCAGCTTCGATACCGTGCGCCATGGTCGCGATCACCATACCGGGCGTCGCATTCTTCACCTTGCCGATCAGTTGCGCGGCTG
>NZ_CAUERC010000029.1:0-20645 GCF_959020155.1 uncultured Bifidobacterium sp. | reverse complement strand
CCGCTCACGCTGGACGAGCGCGGCGTATGGCGCATGGATTACGAGGATATGGACAGGAAGCTCAAGGAGCATCACATCCACGTGGCCGTGTTCTGCAGCCCTCACAATCCTTGCGGGCGCGTGTGGGAACGTTGGGAAATCGAGAAGGCCATGGAAGTGTACAAGGCCAACGATTGCGTGGTCATTTCCGACGAGATTTGGTCCGATTTGACTCTGGGGAACCACCAGCACATCCCCACCCAATCGGTCAGCGAGGACGCACGCAACAGGACCGTGGCGTTCTACGCGCCCAGCAAGACCTTCAATCTCGCCGGACTGGTGGGAAGCTACCACATCATCTACAATCCCACGCTCCGGGACCGTATCGTGGCCAAAAGCTCGAAATGCCACTACAACGACATGAACGTGCTTTCCATGCACGCGCTGATCGGCGCCTACCGGCCCGAAGGCCATGAGTGGCTCGACGAATTGAAGGCGGTGCTCACCGGCAACGTCGATTACGCCTACGACTACATCACCGGGCATTTCCAAGGCGTAAGTCTGGCCAAACCGGAAGGCACCTACATGCTGCTGCTCGACTGCGAGCAGTGGTGCGAACGCCACGGCCTGAGCCTGCCTGAGTTGGAGAAACGCGGCTGGGATGTGGGCGTCGCATGGCAGGACGGCGACATGTTCCAGGCCCCCTACAGCATCCGCGTCAATCTCGCATTGCCCTTGAGCCGCGTCAAGGAGGCCATGCGCCGCCTTGACCAATACGTATTCAACGCGTAAACGGCATGCATCCGCGATTGCGGTGTCCTGGAAAGACGAATGCCGTCAACGAGGTTGGTGCCCGTTGGCGGCATTCGTCATACGTTGGCCGAACCGGGCGAAACCCAAGTTGCCAAGTTGCCGTGCGCTATGAGGTGGATGCCGCCAGCGGACGTGTACATCTGACCGCCCGATATGCCGGTGCCACCGATGCGCCGACGCTGCCGGCATTCGGATTGGAATGGACACTTCCCAAGCAGTACGAGAACCTGCGCTTCCACGGCCTTGGCCCCGAGGAAACCTATCACGACCGTCTGCACGGCGGCAAGCTCGGCATTTTCGAGCGCACCGCGGCCGAAGACAATGCACCGTATCTGGTGCCGCAGGAGACCGGCAACCATGAAGACTTGCGTTGGGCCGAAGTGCTTGACGCCCAAGGACACGGCATGCGTATCAGCCAGGCCGGCAGCGAACATTTCGCGGCGAGCCTGTTGCCGTACAGCTCGCTCATGCTGGAAGAGGCGACCCACCAGAACGAGTTGCCGCCGGTCCGTCACACGTTCCTGCGCCTGTTGGCCGCGCAAATGGGCGTGGGCGGAGACGATTCATGGGGCGCGCCCGTCCATGAGCAGTACCAGCTGCCCGCCGATCGCGCCTACACGCTCGACGTGAATCTGGAACTGTTCTAACAGCGATAAAGAAGCTCCCTCTGACGAGGGAGCTTCTTTATCGCACAGAGGGAGCTTCTTTATCGTGCTGGTACGAAACTGTCACGCACCACTAGGGTGGTGGAGATGAAGGTGTGGTGGTGCAGCGTGCGCCGACTGGAGATGGCCTCGGCAAGCATCGTAATCGCAGTATCGGCCAGCTCATTCTGGTCGATATCGTAACTGGTCAATGTCGGCGAAGTGTACTGGGCGATGGCCTGGTTATTGATACTGATCACACTGGTATCGCGAGGCACCAGCACTCCCGCAGCGGTAAACGCCTGCAGTACGCCGACTGCAATCGAGTCCGCAGCCACGATGAACGCATCCGGCATGTCATCTCGATGATCGTTAACCGCTTCCTCCCCTAGAGTGCGCCCGGTGTCCACAGTGAACGCGCCTTGCGCGTAAATCAGGCCTTCCGCATCCAGCCCCAAACGCTCGGTCCAATTGCGGAATGCGGTTAATCGGCCGTCTTCCGGATATTCGTGCAAACCCATCGTGAAGCCAGTACCGCCGATATAGCCGATGCGTCGTTTGCCCGAGGACACCAACATATCCAATGCGTCCAAAATGGTTTGGCTTAAATCCGGTTGTACCGAATCGAACAGGCTGGGCGCAGGATTGATGTCGATGAATACGCCATAGGGCAATACCAGATGGAGCTTCAACAGTCTATCCGAAGAGAGTACGGACGGTCCGATGGAGATGAAGCCGTCGAAATCACCGGCGTCGGCAATCAGATCGTCGATATGGGAAAACGACGTGAGTTCCATGTGCTGGGCTCTGGCATTGTCGCCGAGCACGGACCGTAGTTTATCGAAATAGGCGTCCGCCAGTTCTTCCTCGCGGGTGGCGTTGTCGAGTACGGCCACACGGCGTGGCAATGCGATACGGCGTGATCCGATAGCGTAGCCAAGCTGCTCGCTGACCTCGATGATGCGACGTCGCGTCTCCTCTTTGACGGACAATGTCGGGTCCCCATTGAGCAGCCGGGATACCGTGGCCTGCGAGAAGCCTGATTTCTGTGCGATTTCCTTCATCGTGACCATGACATCATCCCCTCAATGCAAACATTACGTAGTACTTCAGTAAATTACTTTACTACTTAGCGTAACGCGCAAAGCCCGCAACCGGAATACACCGGTCACGGGCTTTGCGATATCAATGTCACATCAGCAGACGATATGACCTGATGTCAGCTCTCGTCTTCGGCGACGCGGGAGCGGCTGTAGATCATCTTCATCGAGCAGATGAAGATAACCATCGCACCCAGGACGATGATGCCGCCGACCATGAAGACGTTGGCATAGGTCGAGGCCGGACCGGATTCGGTGCCGAACAGTGAGCCGCCGCTCATCGCGCCATTGGCCATGAGCTGGCCGAAGATCGCGACACCGACCGAACCGGTGATGGCCTGCATCAGATCGTTGAAGCCCAATGCACGTCCGGATTCCTCGGCCTCCACGGTCAGCGTTGCGGTATCCACAATCGGCTGGTAGAAGAACGAGGTGCCGAAGTAGTAGATGCACGGCGCCACGGCAAGAGCCCAGATCTGGCCCATCGGAATCAGGAACGCAACGGCGATCAGGCCACCGCCCATGCAGGCGAGCGCCAGAATGATGGAGGCCTTGCGGCCGATCTTCTGGATGATCGGGCCAGCGGCGAAGCCCATGATGGCGGCGAGGATGATCGACCACACCAGCAGGTTGGAGACCTGGGAGGAGTCGATGCCGTACACGTTCAGGCCGATGGCGTTGCAGCCGGCGTTCAGGGTGTAGCTGAAGAAGTAGCCGACAAAGATGACGATCATGGTCATCGCGAAGGCCGGGTTGGTGAGCATCTCCGGGGTGATGAACGGATCCGCGGCCTTGTTGATGTAGACCACGAAGGCCACGCCGGTGACCAGCACCGCGATACCCCAGAAGATGGTCATGTCGGTGAAGAACATGGTCACCGAGCCGGCGAACAGGCCAATGAGCGTGAAGCCGATCACGTCGACGCGCGCGCCCTTGGCATGCTCGTCAGGCAGGTTCTTGGCCAGGATCGGGATGAAGAACACCGCGATGATGCCGATACCGAAGAGGATGCGCCAATCGACAAGGGTCATGTAGCCGGCAAGGAAGACGCCCAGAGCCGCGGCGATACGGAACACGGCGACGAACACGCCGTACCAGATGACTCGCTTCTTCTTCTCGATGTACTTGGAGACGAGCACCAGGAAGATGGAGCCGGAGACCTGCCAGCCTGCGGACTGCACGGTACGGGCGGCGATGACGATCCAGATGCTCAGGTCGCCGAAGCAGCCGAGGATCGAACCGAGCACGAACACGATCGTGCCGAGAATCATCATCTTCTTCAGGGACACGAAGTCACCGAGAGAACCGTAGATCACGCACACGATGCCGAGCACGATGCCCGGAATCGAGGTGATCAACGGGGCGAGGTTGGCCTGGCCGAGCTGGTCGCCGATGTTCACATAGATCATGCCGAAAGCCTGCTGCTGCAGCACGCCCATGGTGAAGATGATCAGTACGATCGGAATGGCGATCTTTGCCATCTTGTTCATACGGGCAAACTCTTCGGTGCCCTCCTCAGGCACCGGGATACCGTTCGCCTTCTCCTTGACAGCGGTTTCTGCCATGGTGATTCCTTTCTATTGGTTTGAGTTTGGTGGAATGCCTTATGCGCGAGCGCAAGGAGTAAAAACAGCTACCTCCTCTCGCATGGGAATCGACGGCGCCGCGCCTCTTCTGGATACCGCGAGGGCCGAGGCCTTCGCGGCGAAATCAAGTGCATGGGCGATGGGTTCGCCGGACATCAGGTCGGCAAGGAGATAACCAGTGAAGGTGTCGCCGGCCGCCGTGGTGTCGACCGTGTCGACGAGATAAGCGGACTGCGTGACGACGTGGTCCCCACGCAAATACATCGAACCGCACTCGCCGAGGGTGAGGGCTATATCCGCCTGGGAGAAACGCGCACGCATCGCACGGATCAGTGTCTCCCCATCTTCTTCGGCCCCTGTGAGCATCGCCGCCTCGCCCTCATTGAGTACAAAACAGCCGATGGCATCAAGATCGACTTCGTCGAGCCGCGAGTCAGCCGGCGAGGGATTGAGCACGATGAACATGCCGCGGGCCTTGGCGCGGGACACGATATAGGGCAGTTCGCTGATTTCGTTCTGCAGCAGCAGCCAATCGCCCTTCCCATACCCGTCAAGCACCTGATCGACGAAATCACGGTCGATGGCACGGTTCGCGCCGGGGTACAGCACAATGCAGTTGTCGCCGCTGGCATCGTTTTGGATGATGGCGTTGCCGCTGCGCACATCATCGCGCACTACCACCGAGGTCACGCCCACCGCGCAGGATTCGAGCAGGTCGCGCAGGAACATGCCGTCCCGTCCTACCTGGCCGGCATGGTGCACATCGGCGCCGGCACGAGCCAATGCGATCGATTGATTCAGTCCCTTGCCTCCGGGGAACACGTCGAGCGCATGCGAGGTGATGGTCTGGCCTTTGGCCGCAAAATGATCCACCCCGTACACATAGTCGATGTTCAGCGAGCCGAAATTCAGTATGCGCATCAGGACTCCTTTCCCATGACGGGACCGGTGACAGCCAGTTCGTAGATGCGACGGCAATCGTCGCGATCAAGGCGGGCAATGGACCCGATGGTGGCGTCCGGCCCGTAGAAATCGATGTTGTCCAACATGCGTTCGATGCCGTCGCCCGGCAGATCGAAGTCCTTGAAGGAAACAGGCATGCCTAGCGAGCGGAAGAACGATTCCGTTGCGGCGATGCCACGCCGGGCCAGTTCGGTTTCGTTCATCGAGCCGGGCCTGATGCCGAATACCTCAGTGGCGTATCGCGCGAAACGGAACGGGGCCTTCTCGCTGGCCACGCGCATCCAAGATCCCATGATGATTGACAGGGTGGCCCCGTGAGGGGTGTCGTATAGCGCGCTCAGCTCGTTGGCAATCAGGTGGGTGGACCAGTCCTGTTCACGACCCACGCCGAGGGTGTTGTTCTGCGCGATGGTGGAGATCCACATGATTTGCGCTCGCAAGTCGTAATCGGCAAGGTCGGCCAACGATTTCGGGCCGACATCGACCAAGGTGCGCAATGCGCCTTCGGCCATACGGTCGATTACGCCGATCTCGTTGTCGGCGCTGAAATACCGTTCGCAGATGTGGGAGAACATGTCCACAATGCCGCAGGCAGTGGGGAACGCCGGCACCGTGACGCTGAGTTCGGGGTTCATGAACGCGAATGCCGGCCGGAGTACTGGTTCGCTCAGCGTGAGCTTGGAATGCTCATGCTCATTGTTGATGACGGCGACCTGGCTGGATTCGCTGCCCGATGCCGGGCACGTCAGTACCACCGCGACGGGAAGGGTGCGATCTACCGGCACTTTGCCGGTGAAATAATCCCATACGTCACGCTCTCCGGCGGCTCCCAGCGCGATTGCCTTGGCCGAATCGATGACGCTGCCTCCGCCGATGGCCACAACGGCGTCGACATTGCGGGCTTTGGCGATGGCGATGCCTTCACGCACCAGCGTCAGTCGGGGATTCGGCTTCACGCCGCCAAGCTCCGTATAGGAAATGCCGGCCCGTCCAAGGCTGCGGCGCACGGCATCTAGCAAGCCGCTGGTTTCCAGATATGCTCCGCCATCATGATGGATGAGCACGCGGGAAACGCCCTTTGCGCCCAGTTCGTCTCCCACTTTGGTTTCGGCGTCGCGCCCGAAAACGAAGGTGGTTCCGATGCATATGGTGAAATCCCTCATATCATGCTCCTTGCGTGTATGACGGTGTCCGTCATGATGTCGTTGAGTTCCGCGATGTCGTGCGCCACATATGCGGGGTTTCTGCTGAGCAACGCGATTTCGTCGCCATCCCCGTATGTGACCGCTATGCAGGAGATGCCGTTGGTCCGTGCAGCTTCGATGTCGCTGAAGGTGTCTCCCACATAGAGGCATTGTCTCGGCGCGATGCCATGCCGTCGAACGATTTCGGCTATCATTTCGACCTTCGTCGCCTCACGGCCGGGTATGGAATCGGGGCAGATCCAATCGTCGAACAGGTTCGCCCAGCCTTTGCTGCCGAGTATGCGCCTCAATGCGCCCTCCGGCTTGTTGGTGACGATGATATTGCGTACGCTATGTCCCTTCAGCTCATTCAGCATGCTCTGAATGCCCGGATAGAGTCTGGTGCGCGAAAAATCATTGAGCGTGCGGTAGTGTACGCGTACATCCTCATCAAATGTCTCCAGATACGCCTCCCCGGGATAGGGGATCACGTGCCGCATGATCTCATCCATCGGATCGGCCAGATTGGCGTCATCGCGCATGTACAGGTCATCGATCGCCCCGCCCGCACGACGCGCGGCGTACGTCAGGGAATTCCACACGTCGCTGCCAGTGTCGGCAAGGGTGCCATCGAAATCCCATAACAGGCATCGGTACTCCATTGGATTTCTCCTTTCGTTCATTCGCATGGCGGTGGTCGATGATTGGAGGCGAGATACCGCCGGCCGGCCAGAAGGGGTTGGAGTCGCCGGCCGGCGGTGGAGGGGGTTGTTCAGGGGCAAGACTCAGTCGTAGTTTTCGAGGGTGCTGTTCAGTAGGTCGACGAATCCGGGGAAGTCGAGTTCCAGCGCGGCTTCCGCATTCGGCTCTTCGCCGCGATAGCCCATCGTCGGCGTGCGTTCAAGATCCACGGCAGGCACGGTACCGCGCAGATGACGGTAGTCGCACACGGTCATACCGCGGGTAAGTGCGCCGTGCAGCTCGATATCGATATGCATCGGGACCGCAGTGATCAGCGACGGGTCGATAACCCATGCCACCGCGCATGCGTCGTGCATGGTGGCGCCCGTCAGCTCGGACTCCTCCTCGCATGCGCCGATGAAGAAATCGGTCAGATCGGCGGCCAGGTTCGCGGCCTTGGTGCCGATCTCACGGAACTTGGCTACGTGCTTGGCGGTCAGCTCGCATTGACGGGTCAGGTTGATGCCAGTCATCTTGACGTGCATACCGGAGTTGAACACGCGCGATGCCGCCTCGGGGTCGACGAAGATGTTGAATTCGGCGGCAGGGGTCCAGTTGCCGTAGGTGACGGACCCGCCCATGATGCACAGCTCCTTGACCCGTTCCACGATGCGCGGCTCACGGTTGATGGCGGAGGCGATGTTGGTCAGCGGACCGGTGGCGATCAGCGTCACGTCATCCGTGCTCATTACGGTGTCGACGATGAAGTCGACCGCATGCTTGTTCTGTGCGGCGTGCGTCGGCTCCGGCAGCACGGGACCGTCCAGACCAGTCTCGCCGTGGAACTGCGGTGCGGTGACCAGCGGTGCGACCATCGGGCAGCTGTGCCCCGGATATACGCCGATGCGGTCCGCCACGCCAAGGACCTCAAGCACCTTGATGGCATTGCGGGTCACGTTCTCCAGTGTGCAGTTGCCGCCAATGGTCGTGATACCCAGCACGTCGAGGTGCTGCACGGCGAGCATGATGCCGAACGCGTCATCGTGTCCGGGATCGCAGTCAAGGATGACCTTCTTCTTGTTTTCCATAGGGATACCTCCGTTGGTTGTGTTCTTTGGATTGGTCGTTATTCGGGCATGGCGTTCAGCCGGTTTGCCCGGCGAGGAACTCGTGCAGCTGTGCAGCGTCCGGCGAGGAACGTGCCCCGCGACGGGCCACTTTGTATGCGGAGACGGCATTGCCCTCTCGCAATGATTCGGCGAGGGAGGCTCCGGCGAGTCTGGCAGCGATGAAACCGGCGTTATAGACGTCCCCCGCTCCGATGGTGTCTTCGACGTTCACCCGGAACGCCGGGCTTTCCGTCAGGCCGTCTTGCGTAAGACCGATCGATCCTCGGGCGCCGTCCCGGACGATGACGGTCCGGCCGTCCACCGCATAGGCCGTGGCGTTGCCCATCATGTCGTCGTCGCCTAAATAGGCGAACTCGTCCGGCCCTGATCCCAGCAGATAATCGACATTCGGAATAATGCGTTCGAGTGCAGCCGCGAAATCGGGGTCGAGCACGCCGTCGTCCACACGCAGGTTCAGGTCGAAAGATGTAGGGACTCCGGCATCGTGGGCCTGTTCGAAGATGCGGATGATCGTCTCCCTAGCGCTGGTGTCGTAGGTCAGGCACATGCCCGAGGAGTGGACCCAATCCGCCTCACGAATCATGTGCATCGGCACAAGGTTTTCGTCGAGCACCTTGAACGATTGCCGTTCGCGAGGCCATCCCCACAGGTACCTCTCTCCGTGGTCGTCCACGAAAGCGAATACGCCGACCGTGCTCAGGGTCGAATCCGCAACCAGCCCGGTCACGTCCACGCCCGCATCCTTGAAGTCCTGCATAACGAAACGCCCGTACTGATCATCTCCCACGGTGCCCACGAACGATACATCCAGGCCGAGCTTCGCCAACGCCACGGCCGTGTTCGCCGAGGTTCCTCCTCCCTCGATGCCGATCTGCGGATATTCGACCTGCGTGCGCTCCTCGTTGAGAAAACGCGGATAGGGCACGATGATATCCACATTGGCATCGCCGACGACAACGACCTTAGGCATCTTTGGCCGCCTTGATAAAAGCCTCGACCTTGGCCGGGTCCTTGCACCGATCCGTATCGGCGCGATCATCGTCGTAATTGGTCAGGGAGAACGAGTCGACGCCATACGGGTGCGTGGCATAAATCGCCTCGGCCACATTGGAGGCGTCCAGACCGCCGGCGATGATGCACGGCACGTCGGTGGCCTCGATGATGGCCCGGTCGATGGCCCGGTCATGGGTCAGGCCGGTCGCTCCGATGTCTCCGGCAGCAGGTGCTTTGGTGTCGATGAGGAAGAAGTCGGAAACCGGCTCATAGTCCTTCACATACTGCATGACCTTCTGTTCGTCGAGAGGCACTCCGGCTAGCACCGGGATGGCCTGCATGATCTTCAGTTCGGGGAACCGGCTCTTAAGTTCCGCCACTTCGGCCGGACTGATGCCTTCGATGTCGCCGGACAGGTGCAACACGTCGGGCATGGCTTCGCGCAGGTTCTCGCTGATTTCGTCGATGTCTTCGGCGACGGTCAGGCCTATGCGCACGGCTTGTGGTTGCACGCCTTCGAAGATTTCCCTGGCCCGTTCGCAATCGAGCTGACCGGGCGTCCGCTTGATTTTGCCGTAGGAGACGCCGATATGTTCGCCGCCCATGTCGATTACCATGCGAGCGTCCTCGACATTCCTTATTCCATAGATTTGAGCAATGACATCAGCCACGATGGTTCCTTTCCTGAGCAATGGCGTTGATGAACGCGGGGACGGAGAATACCGTCTCCTTGAGGCCTGCACCCTGAGCCACTCGGGTGACGGGCGGCGGCGTCACGAAGGAACGCCGAAGTGTGTCGGTCTGGGCAAACACCTCGCGGGCCTGGCCATCGAGCAGCACGCGGCCGTGGTACATCACGATGACACGGGAGAAGTTCGCGGTGACGAATTTCATGTCGTGCGAAATCGTGATGCAGAGTCTGCCTTGTGCTTTCAGACGTTCGATGATGCGTGCAAGGCGGGCGTTGCCCGACGCATCCTGACCGCACGTTGGCTCGTCGAAAATCACCACGGATGGGTCCATCATGATGACGGCACCGATTGTGCAGAATTTCTTCTCGGTGGGCGTCAGGTCGAATGGGTGCACGTCGAGCTTTTTGGTGAGGCCTACCAGCTCGGCGATGCTGTCCACGCGATGCGCGATGTCCTGATCGCTCATGCCGATCTGGCGCGGACCGAATTCGAATTCCTTGCGGACGCTTTCCAGAAACAGCTGATCGTCGGGATTCTGAAAGACATAGCCCACGCTGCGAGACCATTCGGCGGTGCTGCGCTCATTGACGTCAATGCCATCAATCAGCACTTTGCCTCCGGTGGGGTGCAGAATGCCGTTGAAATGCTTGACCAGCGTGGTCTTCCCTGCACCGTTCTGCCCTATGATCGCCACCGGCTCGTTGCCGTCAAGTGTCAAGTCCACTCCGTCAAGGGCCTTGTCCCCTCCGGGATAGGCGTGCTCCAGTGCCTGCAACTCGATTTTCATGAGAGCGCCTCCTTGGCCATGCGGATGGCCGGCTCCTCGGTAATGGCAATCGGGCCACCGAGCGCACGGGTGATCTTCACGTAATCGGGCACTTCCACGCCATGCTCTTCGATCGCCGGATCGGAGAACACCTCCATCGGAGAGCCAAGGGCCACGACTTCGCCTCGCTCGAGCACCATGACGGTATCCGCGTATCGTGCCACTCGCTCCATGTCATGGTCGACCATGATGACGGTGACGCCGTCCGCATTGAGCTGTTTGACGATGTCGAAAATCTCCTCGCTGCCCATCGGGTCGAGCTGCGTGGTGCACTCGTCAAGCACCAGAATGCGCGGTTCCATGATGAAAGTGGATCCGAAAGCCACACGCTGCACCTGTCCACCCGACAGTTCCAGCGGGTTCTTGTCTAGAATGTGGTCGATGCGCATCAATTTCGCCACAGCTTCGACGCGGTCGATCATCTGCGCTCTGGGCACACCGTGGTTGCCTAATCCGTAGGCCAGCTCTTCGGCGACGGTCCCGGCGGTGTAGGACAGCTGGTTGAACGGGTTCTGAAACACCAGGCCGATGGTCTTCGACAGTTCGGCGATGGTCGAATCGGCGACATCGGTCCCGTCAATTAGGATGTGTCCAGCCCCCGGCCCCACGAAATAGTGCGGGATCAGGCCGACGAGCGCATTGCATAACGTGGATTTGCCTGCCCCATTCGCGCCGATGATGGTGAAGAAGCTGCCTTCCTCGACCTGGAAGTCCACGTGTTTGACGGCCCGACGCTTGGTGTCGCGGTACTTGAAGGAGAAATCCTTGACCTCTACTATCGGACTCATTCACTTGCCTCCCCACGAGACCGGCAACGGAATCACACCGATGCGGATGCATACGGAAACGGCGACCACGGCGATCAGAAACAGGACGAAGATCCAATTGAGTACCTTGTCGGCGGCATTCCAGCTGACCTTGACATAACTGGTCTGCTTCACTCCAGTAATGCCGAAGCCGCGAGTCTCCAGGGTCATACCCCGCTCCTGGGCGTCGGTCAGCGATGACATGACAACCGGACCAAGCAACGGGATATACGCCTTGATGCGGGCGATGACCCCACCCGATGCATCGAGTCCGCGAGCGGATTGCGCCTCCTGAATCACCGCCATACGTCGTTGCATCTGCGGCACGACATTCAGGCTGGCGAGCACCAGGTATCCGACCTTGGCGCTGAGCCCCACCGAAGTGAGCGCGGATACCATAGCACCGACATAGGTGGTTTTGTTCATGATGTAGAAGCTGCCAAGAAACACCAGCAGGCTCACCACCACTTTGGCCGCATACAGCACGCCTTCGAGCCCCAGTTGAGCGAAGCCAAAATCCAGTAATGCGGTACGGTTCTTGGGACTGTACAGCCCTTGGATGAACATGAGCATCACAGTGACGGGGATGCCGAAACCGAACATTATCTTGGCGAAATCACGCTGTATATGAGCCAAGAACGAGACCACAAGCAGCAACACCACGAGTATCAGACCAAGCGTGAAGTCAGGCCATGCCAATGCGGACAGACCCAAGGCGAACACGGCCGCTATCTTGGTGATCGGATTCAGCTTCCCAATTACGGTGTCATTGATGACCGGCATATGCGACGACATGTCTTACTCGTCTTCTTCTTCGTCATCATCACTCAGCGCATCATTGTCCGAGCCGCCCATGGAGTCGGCCGCATACTGGCTGAGAAAGCGACGGGGAATCTTCTGCACGATCACCCACGCGATGGCGACAGTGATGCCCTTGTCGAGGAGGTTCTCGATCAGCGACGAGGAGATCACCGAGGCGAGAATGTCTTTCATGGCCACGACCAGCGTTGCCGTCAGCACCGATGTACCGTTGACGCCGGTGGCACCGCCGTATACGAATGTGGTGATCAGCGATGCGGAGATCGCATTGACGAACGTGCACACCAGCCAGATGACCACGACGCCCCACTTCTTGTGGAACAGTCCGGCCTTGACCATATAGCCGACGACCAAACCGCACAATACCGACACCGCCGCATAGGGAAGATAGACCGGGTTGGCTACCAGTGCCAGGAAAAGATTGGTCAGCAGGCCGGTCAGGGCCGCGACCCATGGTCCAGACAGGCATGCGACGACGATGGTGCCGATCATGTCGAGGAACAGCGGCAGCTTGAGTGCGGAGCACAGAGTTCCGCCAATGAGATTGATTCCAACCGCGATCGGAATCAGCACCAGGCACTTTGTGGAGAATTGTGCCTTGATCCCTTCCCAGAACGACAGCTTCCTTGCCATGCTGGCCCTCCTTTATTTTCCAACCCTCGGTTTTCCGCAGTGTGCAATCTACATTGTTTGTCTTGCGGAATCTTAGGAAATCATTTTCCTAAAATGTTTTCTTGAGATAAGATTATAGGACGCCAACGTCAGTGTCAACACGGCGGGTCGAGGGTCAAGCAACCCGGACCGAACGGCCCACAATGGCGACGTAGCAAGGAACAGAACGCTACGCCCTTGTACACTGATACAGAGGAAAACAGGCAGGAGGGGAGACATGAACATCAGGGACATCGCACGCATCGCGGGCGTCTCCACCTCGACGGTCTCCAAAATCGTCAACGGCAAGGATTCCAGCATCAGCGAGGAAACCCGCAAGAAGGTCCTGACGATCGTCAAGGAATATCATTACAAGCCATATGCCTCCGCCTCACAGCGCACGCGTAGCTACACCATCGGAGTGCTGCTGCGCTCCCCCATCTCCTTCGATAGCACGCTGGACGGCATCATCCAGGCCGCCCAGAACGCCGGATACGCAACCGATGCCTACAACAGCTATTCCGATCCGGAACGCGAGCTCAAAAACATCGCAGCGATATGCGGCCGCAACGTCGACGGCGTCATCTGGGAACCGGCCACTCCGGACAGCCTCGCCTATGCCTCGCAATTCCCCGAAAGCACCCCACTGCTGACCATAGGACCCAACGGCGGCGACCAGTCACTGCTACTGCCTTATAAAGAAGCGGCCTACAAACTGACCAGCGAGCTCATCGAACGGGGGCACCAACACATCGCCTGCCTAATGACCAAGGGACGCCGCACGCAGGATTTTCTCGAAGGCTTTCGCTCCTGCCTGTTCGATCATCAGCTGCCTTATAGCGACGATCTGGTCTACTACGACCTCAACGACTCGCTGCCCGGCAAAATCGGAAGCCGGGACATCACCGGATTTGTCTCCTCGCATTACCGGCGAGCACTCGAGTTCACGCAGATGATCAGCCCCCTGCATTACCGGCTTCCAGAGGATGCTTCACTTGTCTCCATCAAAAACGACACCGCCGAAGCGCTGGCCTATCCCGGCAACACGGAAATATCTACCTACACCATCCGCAACTCCGACTTCGGCGCCTACCTCTGCGAGAAGCTCATTGCGCAGATAGAGCACGACAAAGAGCAGCATCCCTCGTTCGTACAGGATTTTCATCTCGACAACACCAGCACCATCGCAGCCCCGCCCACTTCCGCCATCAAACATGTGTTGGTCGTCGGCAGCATCAATATTGACCACTATCTGTCAGTGCCGCGGCTACCTCATATCGGGGGTACGGTATCCACCAAATCGGCGGCGCGATACCCCGGGGGCAAAGGGGTCAATCAGGCGATCGGCGCAGCCAAGCTCGGGCACCGCGTTACCCTTATCGGCAATGTCGGCGTCGACAATGGGTCCGATTACATCTTCAAGGCGATGGAACAGCATGGGGTCAATACGGCCGGTGTGCGACGCTGCGCCGGAGAGGACACCGGCTCATCGTTCATATTCCTCGCCCCCAACGGCGAATCGGTCATCGCGATTCTCTCCGGAGCCAACGCGTCGCTCACCCCGGATGACATCACCTCCAACGAACGCCTGTTCGACAATGCCGGATACTGCCTGATACAGACCGAAATACCGTTGGAATCAGCCAAAGTCACCGCGATCACCGCCCGACGGCACCATGCCAAAACCATTATCAAGCCCTCGTCATGCGACTATCTGCCCGACTCCATCGTCGCCAATGCCGACATTCTCGTGCCGAACGAGCACGAACTGGCGATCATCGAAACTGAGGGAAAAACAATGGAGGATAAGGCCGCGCATCTTCTCGAACGCGGCGCGGGCTGCGTCATCGTCACCCAAGGAGAACACGGCTGCTACCTGCGCGGCCAGAATGTCGAGTGCCACTATCCGGCCGCTGACTTCACCCCCGTAGACAGCACCGGAGCCGGCGACGCGTTCATCAGCGCGCTCGCCTCGTATCTGATGTACGGATACACCGTGCGGCAGGCGGTCGAAATCGCCACCTATGCCGCCGGGTACTCAATCACCCGCAAAGGCGTCATACCCTCGCTTATCGACCGGCTCTCGCTGGACGCCTACGTCCATCACAGCGAACAGTAGCGGCACGGGTATCTGTCTTAAGGCAGTTTCCACCGCAGACAATTAAGGGGAACCGCATCTAGTCTGCGGCTCCCCTCAGTCAGCTTCGCTGACAGCTCCCCTCTCTGAGGGGAGCCAAAAAGCACTACTCCAGTTCCACCGCGCCGGTGTACAGCTGGTAGTACTCGCCCTTTTGCGCGATCAGCTCGTCATGCGAACCACGCTCGATGATGTTGCCGTGGTCGAGCACCATGATCACATCGGAATTGCGCACGGTGGACAGGCGGTGGGCGATGACGAAGACCGTACGGCCCTTCATCAGGTTATCCATGCCGGCCTGCACGACCTCCTCGGTACGGGTATCGATGGAGGACGTGGCCTCGTCAAGGATCAGCGCGGGCGGATCGGCCACCGCCGCGCGAGCGATGGAGATCAGCTGGCGCTGGCCCTGGGACAGGCCGGAACCGTCGCCTTCCAGCACCGTGTTGTATCCCTCGGGCAGCATACGGATGAAGCTGTCCGCATTGACCAGACGCGCGGCCTCGATGCATTCCTCATCGGTGGCGTTCAGGCGGCCGTAACGGATGTTGTCCATCACGGTGCCGGTGAACAGGTTCACGTCCTGCAGCACGATGCCCAAAGACCTGCGCAGGTCAGGCTTCTTGATGCCGGCCACGGAGATGCCGTCGTACAGGATCTGGCCGTGCTGGATGTCGTAGAACCGGTTGATGAGGTTGGTCACGGTGGTCTTGCCGGCACCGGTGGCGCCGACGAGCGCGATCTTCTGGCCGGGCTTGGCGAACCAGGTGATGTCGTGCAGCACCGGCTTGTCCGGGTTGTAGCCGAAAGTCACGTTGGTGAAACGCACGTCGCCGCGCAGCAGGGTCAGTCGGCCGTCGGGCGAGGTGATCGCCTGCTCCTTGGCCTTCATCGCCACCTCGCGGGCCGAGCCCTTGAGCTTTTCTGCGGCCTTCAGAGACCTCGTACCGTCGTCGCCGACCTCGCGCTTCCATGCCCAGTGGCCGGTCTCGTGGTCGACTTCGGTCATGGTGCGGCCATCCTCGCCAAGTTCCACGTTCACGAGCGTCACGGTGCCCTTGTCTTCCTCGATGGGTTCGTCCATCAGCTTGAAGATACGGGAGGCACCGGCGAGCGCCATCATCACCATGGTCAGCTGCTGAGAGACCTGACCAATCGGGTTGATGAACGAGCGGGATAGGGTCAGCAGGGAGACGAGCGTGCCGAGGGTGAGCGGCTTGACGCCGGTCAGACCGATGTCGTTGACGCCGGCCAGCGAGACGGCGGCGCCGACGATGGCAAGCAGGATGTAGAGCAGGTAGCCCATGTTGCCGACGACCGGCATGGTGACGTTGCCCCAGGTGTTCGCTTCGGCGGACGCCTCGAAGAGTTCCTCGTTCTTCTCGTCGAAGGTATTCTGGGTGGCGTCTTCATGGTTGAAGACCTTGATGACCTTCTGGCCGTTGACGGATTCCTCCACGAAGGCGTTCACGTCGCCGATCCACTGCTGCTGCTTGACAAAGTAGCGGCCGGAGCGGCTCACGATCTTGCGCACGATGAAGTAGAGCAGAACGGTGAACACGATTACGAACGCGGTGAATGGAATGGACAGCCACAGCATGGACAGCAGCGCCGCGACCGCGGAGATAATCGAGGAGAACATCTGCGGGAACGACTGCGAGATGGCCTGGCGCAGCGTATCGGTGTCGTTGGTGTAGTGGCTCATGATGTCGCCGTGCTCGTGGCTGTCGAAGTAGCGGATCGGCAGCTTCTGCTGGTGGGCGAACATGTCGTCACGAATCTTCTTGAGCGTGCCCTGCTCGACGGTGACGATCAGCCACTGCCACAGCCAGGACGCCACGATGCCGGCCACATACAGGCACGCCATCAGGCTGATGGCCCGCAGCAGCGGGGCCCAGTCGGAGTTCGACTCCCCTACCATCGGCAGGATGTACGTGTCGATGAGCGACTGGAGGAACAGCGCGGAACCGGCCTGCGCGGCGGCACCGACCAAGATGCACACCACGATGGCGATGACACGCCACTTGTACTGGAAGATGTAGCTGAAGATGCGCTTGATGGTTCCGGGGTCGGCTTTGCCCATGTCAGGCTTGCGATTCTTGAAACTCTGGTCGTTGCTCATCGTGCCTCTCCTTCCTTGGTATCGGCTGCATTGGTATCAGCTGCGCTGGTATCGGCCGTGGGCATGGTCACTGTCACCGTCACGGTTTCGGACGGCTCAGCGGTAGATGACTCAGCAACCTGTTCGGCAGCGGCCAGTTCTTCGGGCTTAGCCTGGTTCTTGGTCTGGGATTCGTAGATGGAACGGTATTCATCGCAGGTGGCGAGCAGCTCGTCATGAGTGCCGGATGCCATGATGCGGCCGGAATCCATCACCAGAATCATGTCGGATTCCTGCACGGAGGCCACGCGCTGGGCGATGATGATCTTCGTGGTGTCCGGAATCTCGTTGTGGAACGCGGAACGGATCAGCTTGTCCGTCTTGGTATCGACGGCGCTGGTCGAATCGTCGAGAATCAGAATCTTCGGCTTCTTCAGCAGCGCACGGGCGATGCACAGGCGCTGGCGCTGTCCGCCGGACACATTGGTACCGCCCTGCTCGATGTACGTGTCGTACTTATCGGGGAATTCCTGAACGAATCCATCGGCCTGCGCGAGCTGCGCGGCATGGCGAATCTCTTCATCGGTGGCGTTCGGGTTGCCCCACCTGAGGTTTTCGGCAATAGTGCCGGAGAACAGCACGTTCTTCTGCAACACCATGGCCACCTGATCGCGCAGCGCCTCGAGATCGTAGTCGCGTACATCCACGCCGCCGACCTTCAGCGAACCGGAGCTCACGTCGTACAGTCGCGGCACGAGCTGTACCAGAGACGACTTTGCCGAACCAGTACCGCCGACGATGCCGACGGTCATGCCGGAGCGGATCTTCAGGTTGATGTCGTCAAGCACGGGCTTTTCGGAACTGTCGGAGTAGCGGAAGGTGACATGGTCGAATTCGATGGAGCCGTCGGCCATGTCAGTCACCGGCTGTGCCGGGTTCTGCACCGTGCTTTCCTCCTGCAGCACCTGGCAGATACGCTCGGCAGAAGCCTGAGAAATAATCACCATGACGAAGATCATGGACAGCATCATCATGGCCATAAGGATCTGCATGGCGTAGGTGACCAGTGCGGTCAGGTCGCCGGTGGTCAGGCCCACGGCGGGGTTGTTGCCGGAGGCGACGATCTGCTGCGCGCCCATCCATGCGATGAGGATCATCGAACCGTAGATGCAGATCATCATCAGCGGGCTGTTGAAGCTCATGATGCGCTCAGCCTTGGTGAAGTCCTTGAAGATGCGCTGGGAGATGCGGCCGAACTTGGAGACCTCGAAGGATTCGCGGTTATAGGACTTGACCACGCGGATGCCCTGCAGGTTCTCGTCGACCACGTTGTTCAACGCATCGTAGGTGTGAAACACGCGCTCGAACACCGGATGCACGAGCACGGCCAGACCGCACAGGCCGATGGCCAGAATCGGGATGCAGGCCAGGAACACCAGGGAGATCGACGGGGAGATACGGAACGAGAACAGCCAGGATACGACCACCATAATCGGGGCACGCACGCCCAGACGAATGATCATCATGTAGGCGTTCTGCAGGTTCGTCACGTCGGTGGTCAGTCGGGTCACGATCGAACCGGTGGAGAACCGGTCAATATTGGTGAAGCTGAAGCCCTGCACCTTCTCGAACTGGTCCTTGCGCAGG
This sequence comes from uncultured Bifidobacterium sp., assembly GCF_959020155.1. Taxonomy (GTDB): domain Bacteria; phylum Actinomycetota; class Actinomycetes; order Actinomycetales; family Bifidobacteriaceae; genus Bifidobacterium. The sequence goes on along the minus strand of NZ_CAUERC010000029.1, from coordinate 1,893 downwards.
TTCTTGGCGAAGCCCGCGCCGGCCACGGCCGCGTACTTTCCGGACAGGAAGCCGGCACCCAGCGAAACCATCGAGCACACCAGCAGAATCACGCCGAACTTGACGGTGGCCGGCATGCTGCCACCGGTGATACCCTCATCGATCAGCGAAGCCATGATGGTCGGGATCAGGATCTCCAGGATGCCTTCGACCGTCACGAACACCGGAGCCAGGATGCTGGCTTTCTTGTATTCACGAATCGACTGGCCCAACGTGCGCAGTACATGTTTGGGCTTGTCCGGTTCGACGGCTTTGCGCGCCTGCGCGATTGCCTCTGCGGTATCGCTCATTCGTTCTCCTCCTTCGTGTTAGCAACCTCTGCTCCGTCTTGATCGGGAGCCATCACCACAGGTGACTGAGGGAGTGTTTGATGTTCAAATTCGCGTTGTGCGCGCTCGATGTTCGCACGCATGCGTGCGACGTAGTCGCGCAGAGCGGCCTTCTCGCCATCGGAGAAGCCGCCGACCAGCAACCGTTCGACCCGATCGCCGTTCGCCTTGAGATCGGCGACGATCGCGTCCGCCTTGTCGGTCAGGACGATGCGCTTGCAGCGCGCGTCATGCTCCACCGATTCACGGGCGATCAGGCCCTTCTTCTCCATCAGGGCCAGCACACGCGAGGCGGTGGACCGGGTGATGCAGAATTTCTGTTCGATGGTGTGCTGGTAGATCTCACGACCGCGGTTGCGCGCCAGGAACATGATGATATGCGCGTTGCCGCCGGTGGTTTCCCTAGCGGTTTGCGGCATGCTCTCGCCCAAATAGCGGTCGACGGCTTTGGTTACCGCACGCATTTCGATGCTGAGAATATGCTGATCCATTGTCCTCCGTACCATGCGGGGGCCGTGTGCGTTTGTACCTTCACCCCACATTGTTGTATACGCAACAATTCATGATAAAGAGACCTATATACAACAGTTGCACATACAACAATCGGCGTGTTGTAGTATCTCCAAACAACTGTTGAGCCTAAACAAAGCTGGCTCCCCTCAGGAGAGGGAAGCCAGCTGTATTACGCCGTGCGATTGCCTCGCTTCAGCCCTTACTTCGCGAGCTTGGCGTACTCGTCAACCATGAACTGGGCGATCTTCTTGCCGCCTTCGCCCAGCAGGGTGGGCAGCGAGTTGATCGGCATGGGGTTGAGGAACATGCGCATCATGGCGTTGTCGGGCAGCTTCGTCAGCTCGCCGGCCTCGCCGGCGGCGGCCACGGCGGCCACGATCTTGGCGCCGAACGGATCGGCCTCCCACTCGCCGTAGGTGGACCATTCGGTGAGCGGCTGGGTCTTGCCGTCGCCATCGAGGGCCACGGCAACGGTGTCGGCAATGTCGCGGGAGCTCACGCCCACTTCGATGGCATATTCGCCGGCCTCCACGTGCCAGTCGTTGTATTTTTCGGACCAGTAGGCGAACGCGCGCTCGTCGAGGTCGATGGTCACGGTCTTGGATTCGCCGGCCTTGAGGAACACCTTGGTGAAGCCCTTGAGCTCGTGCTTCGGGCGGGCCACGTCGGCCTTGCCCGGAGCCACGTACACCTGCACGGTTTCGGCGGCATCCACATCGGAGGTGTTGGTCACGGTGGCGGTCACGGTGGCGGTGTTCGCGCCGGTCTTGGCGGCGGCGACGTCATCGATCTCGAATGTGGCGTAGCTCAGGCCGTAGCCGAACGGGTAGTCCACAACCTTGCCGTAGGTGTCGTAGTAGCGATAGCCGACGAACACGCCCTCGCCGTAGTCGACGTGGCCTTCCTCGCCCGGCCAGTTCAGCGTGCTCGGGTCATCGCTGATGTCCAGCGGAATCGACTGGGCGAGCTTGCCGGACGGGCTGACCTGGCCGAAGATCACATCGGCGAGCGC
>NZ_CAUERC010000028.1:0-20889 GCF_959020155.1 uncultured Bifidobacterium sp. | reverse complement strand
CTGCGACCTGCTGATCCGTAGTCAGCTGCTCTAATCCGCTGGGCTACTGGCGCATACCACTGTTGTCCCCGTGGTTCGGGAGTGCGCCAGACAGGATTCGAACCTGCGACCTGCTGATCCGTAGTCAGCTGCTCTAATCCGCTGGGCTACTGGCGCATGTTGTCTTTCAGACAACTCGATATATAATACACGCCGTTCAGCTGAATGCAACTCGGCGTGTTGCGGCGAGTCGCACCATCCCGACCACTACCGCAACGGCGTATTTACTGGCCTCACGCCTCGTGTGTACGGACTCGGTCAAGCAAAACCGACTGCGCAACTTTGAGACGTCCCTGCGGCACATCCACGGCTTCGCGCAGGAGTTTGGGCGTGCTGGAACCCTCTACGGACGCCTTGTCCACAATCACCTGCCTCACATCATCCAAACTCGGCAACTGGAACATCGTGTCCTGCAACGTACGTTCGATAATCGAACGCAAACCGCGTGCGCCGGTCCCCTGCTTGATAGCGATATCAGCAATCGCCCGAATGGCCTGTTCTGTGAATTGCAGATCGACGCCGTCGACGGCGAACAGTTTACGGTACTGCTTGATCAGCGCGTTGGCTGGCTGGGTGAGAATCGCCGTCAGATCGTCTACGGTAAGTTCCTTCAGCACACTGGTGACCGGCAAACGTCCGATGAACTCAGGCAACAGTCCGAACTCGGCCAGATCATCGGCATTGACCTGTTCGAGCAATTCCTCGTCTTTCATGTCGGCGTCGTGCCAATTCGCGCCGAAGCCGGTCTCTCGACGGCCTAATCGCTTGCGAACAATGTCCGTCAGCCCCACGAACGCACCGCCGCAGATGAATAGGATGCCGCGTGTGTCCATCTGCGCAACGTCCTGCTCCTTATGCTTGCGCGTGCCTTCCAACGGCACGGAGGCGATGGTTCCTTCCAAGATCTTCAGCAACGCCTGCTGAACGCCCTCACCGGACACGTCACGGGTGATGGAGGTGTTCTCACCGGATTTGCGGGCGATCTTATCGATTTCGTCAATGTAGATGATGCCGTGCTGGGCTCGGCTTACGTCGCCATCCGCAGCTTGGAGGAGACGTTGGAGCACGGTTTCCACATCGTCGCCTACATAGCCGGCTTCGGTCAGGGTGGTGGCGTCGGTGATGACGAACGGCACGTTCATTACGCGGGCCAACGCCTGCGCAAGATAGGTTTTGCCCACGCCGGTGGGGCCGAGCAACAGAATGTTTGACTTGGCGACCTCGACGTCAGCCAAGGGGTCATTGCTGCGGCGGGTAGCACGCGTCTGGGTGGGAACGGATTGCTTGGCTTGTTTGCCGGTCTGTCCACTGTGCCCGTTATTCCCGTCAAGCTGCTCAGCGGACTCCTGAAGCTCCATATTGACGCGCTTGTAATGGTTGTATACGGCTACGGACAATGCGCGCTTGGCGTTCTCCTGACCGATGACGTAGCGGTTGAGATAATCGAAGATCTGAGCGGGCTTGGGCAGGCTCAGCGAATTGACCTCGGCATCTTTGACACGCTCCTCGGAGATGATGTCCACGCACAGGGCGATGCATTCATCGCAGATGGAGGCATTGGGACCGGCCACCAGTTTTCGTACCTGATGTTCGGTTTTGCCGCAGAACGTGCAACGGGGTACGTCCTCGTTGTAGCTCACCACACGTCCCATGATTCTCCTTTGCCGACTACGCCGCACCGTCGAACCGCCACGCTGCGCATTATCATTGTCATCCTTGAAATACAATACCCCCGGTCGTTGCCGACCGAGGGTATTGCAATGTCCGGAAGTTTTACTGGCGGTGTTCCAACACCTCGTCCACGATGCCGTATTCCTTGGCTTCAGGAGCGGTCAGGAAAGTGTCCACTTCGATGTCGCGGCGAATCTTCTCGACGTCCTGGCCGGTGTGCTTGGCGAGGGTCTCCTCCAGCCATTCGCGCATACGCAGCATTTCCTTGGCCTGAATCTCGATCTCCGTGGCCTTGCCGAAGCCTTGGTCGATGGCCGGCTGGTGGATGAGCACACGGGCGTTCGGCAGCATCAGGCGCTTGCCCTTGGTGCCGGAGGCCAGCAGAATGGCGGCGGCGGAGGCGGCCTGGCCGAGGCACACGGTCTGCACGTCGGGCTTGATGTACTGCATGGTGTCGTAGATGGCGGTCATGGCCGTCATCGAACCGCCGGGTGAGTTGATGTACATCATCACGTCACGGTTCGGATCTTGGGATTCGAGGACCAGCAGCTGGGCCATCACGTCGTCGGCGGAGGCGTCGTCCACCTGCACGCCGAGGAAGATGATGCGATCCTCGAACAGGCGGGAGTAGGCGTCCTGGGTCTTCATGCCATACGGGGTCTTCTCCACGAACTGCGGCATGATGTAACGGTTGGTCGGCGCGGGCTGGGCTGCGCGGGCGGAGGCCGGCATGAAACCGGCTACGCCCTGACGGCCGGCCAAGCGGTCGGCACGGGCGGCGAACTTTGCTTCTTCACTTGCCATGAGTCTCACTCCCCCTGCTGGTTGTTGCCGATGGTGTCCGGCGTGGTCACGAGCTTGTCCACGAAGCCATAGTCGAGGGCTTCCTGGGCGGTGAACCAGTGGTCGTATTCGTTGTCGCGGTAGATTTCCTCGAGGGTGTGGCCGGTCTGCTCAGCGGTCAGCTCGCTCATGGTCTTCTTCATGTCCATGATGAGCTCGGCGTTGATGCGCACGTCAGTGGCGGTGCCGCCGATGCCGCCGGAAGGCTGGTGCATGAGCACACGGGCGTGCGAGGTCAGGTAACGCTTGCCCTTGGTACCGGAGCTCAGCAGGAACTGGCCCATGGAAGCACACATGCCCAGGCCCACGGTCGCCACGTCAGGCTCGATGAGCTGCATGGTGTCGTAGATGGCCATGCCGGCGGTGATGGAGCCGCCCGGCGAGTTGATGTACAGCCAGATGTCCTTCTTCGGGTCTTCGGCGGCCAGCATCAGCAGCTGAGCGCAGATGCGGTTGGCCATATCGTCCTTGACCTCTTCACCCATCCAGATGATGCGGTCTTTGAGCAGACGGTTGAAAATCGGGTCGACGGGGCCGGCCGGGACGTCATCGCCCGCCATGACCGGCAAGGTCGCAAAGGTATTGCTCACCTTGATTCTCCTTCTAATTACTCGAACATTGTTCAGACTACCGCCTTGAAGCGACTGAAGGCGGCTTTTCGCGTGCTTTTTGGCGGGCAGCGTAGGGATTTCGGTTTATTCGAGGGTGTCGAGGACGTCGTCAATGAGGAGGCGGGTCTGGGAGGCGGCATCGTCGCCCAGACGCGGGAAGCGACGGGCGGCATTGGCGGGGCTGGCACCGGCGGCTCGCGCTACGTTGGACTTGCTGGCACCATGGGCCACGGCTTTTTCCGCGAGCCGATCGACCAGTGAATCGGCGACTTGGCGCATCTGTTCGGCCACCCATAATTGGGCCATATCCGCAGGTAAGTCGTAGTCTTCGGCCACATCGCTGGCTGCCTCCTGAATGGCGGCCCATAACACCATGAATGGCTTTCGATAGTAGTCAATCTGCTCAGTGAGCGGCTCAGCGGCAAGCAATTCAAGTGCCGAGCGAATTTCTGTATTTTCTGACATAGCTTTCTTTACCTCGGCTCCCCTCTCTGAGGGGAGCTGTCGCCATAGGCGGCTGAGGGGAGTTTCGACCGGGGCAGCTCCCCTCAGAGAGGGGAGCCAGAATATATGTATTTACTTACGACTCAGCAACCACTTTGATATCAGTGACGACGTGGCCACGGCCATGCCGACCGGCACAAAGAAGGTAATCGGCGCTTCAGAGAGCTCCATCACCAAGCACATGGCCATAAGCGGTGCCTGTTGTGAGGCCGAAAGCAACGAAGCCGCACCGATCAAGGCACACGCGGTTACCGAATCGGTCGGAAACATCAGTATCCATACGAGGCCGAGCATCGCACCCAGCGTGGAACCTAATGCGATGCCGGGCTGCAGCACACCGCCCGACGCACCGGAGCGAATGGTCATCAGCGTCACCAGCGCTTTGGCAACAAAGGTGAGTGCCAACACACCCAGCAACATCCAGATATTGGACTGGGACAGCGGGAAACCGGCGTTCATCACGGATCCAGAAGGGCCGCTCCCACCCTGAAGCATGGCCCAGAACGATGCCATTCCAGAGCCCGCTCCCCCGCCAGAGGCCGAATCGGATACATTACCGCCGCCCGTCAGCAAGTTCCATGGAGAGGCGGCCGCTGAAGATGCCGACTGCATGGCACCAGCAGTGCCGGCGGTTTCAGGAATGAATGTGCTGAATCCAAGTTGCGCCGCGGCACGGCCGTTGCCCATCACCTGCGGCACAACAGTCGCCACCAAACCGGTGATGAGACCAGCCAGCGGCATCTGCCACAGAATAGCCTTACCGGTTGGCTTGTGCGCTTCCGCCCATTGCGAACCTTTTCGGAACAATGCGCCGCCCACTCCACATGCCGCACCGCAGATCAGAGCGAACACCATTAACGTTGGCGTGGATTCCGGTTGCATGGCGGTAATGTCGTAGAACAGGTGATGCCCTTTGATCGCAACCGCCACGAATGCGGCAATGGCAGACATGCCCAGTCCAAACGCAACTTTTTCGATTGTCACATCTACCAACAGGATTTCGACGGCGAAGAACATGCCGGCCAGTGGCGCGTCATAGACGCCTCCTAGACCAGCACCGGCAGCCACTGCCACCACCATGCGCCGGTCGATGCCGTCAACGCCCTCGATATGGAACAGGTCGCAGAAACGTTGCGCGAGCATGGCGCCGAGTTCGCGTGGGGCGACTTCTCGGCCGATCGAGGCACCGGAGCCGACGATGAAAATCTGCAATACCACATGCGCAATGGTTTGCCAGAAAGGCATTCGCTTTCCCGCCACGGCCTTCTTGACTGAGGGCACCGCAGTCGTTTTGTGTCGCATCAGATACCAGATAATGCCTGCGATGCTGAGTCCCACGGTCACCGATATCGCACGGCGTGCAGCGGGCACGCCGAATGGACCAGGCAATTCTGGGCCTTCGATGTAGCCGAGCAGCACATGTTCAACGCCGTAGAGCAACAGGGTCAGCAGACCTGCTCCCACACCGATGAGCACGCCGAGCACAATGGTCGCCGCAGCGAGCCAACCAAGGCGTTTGATAGTAACCGTTGGCTGCATGTCAACCTCCGCACCCTATGCAACGAGTATGCCTTGGGAACTCCCCTCAGTCTCGCCACGCTCGACAGCTCCCCTCAAAGAGGGGAGCCAAAGAAACAGTCCTTTTGCCAGAATAGGAAGAGCCCGGAACCATGAAACACGATTCCGGGCTCAAACAATCACGCTAACGCGATGAGGCTATGCTCACTCAGCATCCTTGGCGTCATCCTTGGCGGACAGTTCGTCGGCCACGGCGGCAGCAGCGGAAGCGGCCTCGACGGACTCGGACTCTTCATCCTCAGCGGCCTCGCCCAGGAAGGCGGAGAGGTCCACAACCTCGCCATCAGCGGTGAACTTGACGGCGCGCATGCCGGCGAGCAGGCCCTTGGAACGGCCGACTTCCTGCACAGCGGAGCCAAGCTGGCCATTCTTGATGATGGCCTGGATGAAGTTGTTCGGATCCATGCCGTACTGCTGGGCGATGGAAGCGAGGAAGTTGAACACGTCGGACTGGGACACCTGAACGTCCAGCTTCTCGGCCAGAGCGTCGAGCACCATCTGATCGCGCAGATCCTTCTCCACGGTCTCCTCGGCCTGAGCCTTCTGCTCCTTGGTGGCCTTCTCCGGGTCCGGGGTCATGCCCTTGAGCTGCTCTTCGACCATGTTGGCCTTGACGCCCTTCGGCACCGGGATCTCGAGGCCTTCCTGCAGCTTGGCGATGAAGGCATCGCGAGCCTCGGTGGCCTGACGACCTTCGGCGTCCTGAGCGGCAGCCTTGCGGATGTCAGCCTTGAGCTCGTCCAGAGTGTCGAACTCGGAAGCTTCGGAAGCGAACTCATCGTTCAGCTCCGGCAGTTCCTCAGCCTTGACGGAGTTGACCTTGACCTTCACGGTGGCCTTCTGGCCCTCGTGCTCGCCGGCTTCCAGCGTGCCTTCGAAGGTGGTCTCCTCGCCGGCGGACAGGCCGTCAAGGGCCTCGTCCAGACCGTCGAGCATGGTGTTGGAGCCGAGCTCGTAGCTCACGCCTTCCTGGGAGTCGACGGTCTCGCCGTCAATCTCAGCAGTCAGGTCGATGTTGGCGAAGTCGCCCTTGGCGGCCGGGCGGTCCACGCCGACCAAGGTGCCGAAGCGCTGACGCAGGGTCTCGAGGCGCTTGTCGACGTCCTCATCCTTGACTTCCGGCTTGGAGATGGCGATCTCAAGACCGTCGATTTCCGGCAGTTCGATGTCAGGACGACGCTCGACGGTGGCGGTGAACTTCAGCTTGGTCTCGTCGTTGGCGGACTGCGGAACATCCTGCACGTCGAACTCCGGCTGAGCCATCGGACGAATCTTCTTCTCATCCAGGGCCTTGGAGTACAGCTCCGGGACCGCGTCGTTCACGGCCTCACCGGCGACGGCGGCGAAACCGATGCGCTGGTCGATGATCTTGCCGGGAACGTGGCCCTTACGGAAGCCGGGAACGTTCACCTGCTTGGCGATTTCCTTACGGGCCGCATCCAGATACGGGTTGAGCTCTTCCGGTTCAACAGTGACGGTGAGCTTCACCTTGGTGGGCTCGAGGTTACGAACGCTGATCTTCACGCTAATGACTCCTCAAAAGTCGTTATTTCTTACAGTTCTGCCGTAAGGCAACCTCTACATGATAACGCCACTTACGGACGGTGCAATGAGTTTCACTTGCCAGTTCCTTGCGCCCTGCTCGATCAGGAACGTCTCGACGTCCACTTCCACCGGGTCTTCCACCCAGCACAGGTTGCGTAGGATCTGTGGCTTGATGATCATCTCGGCCGGCGTGCGGGTGTCTTCGGCGATGCGGTTGATCACACGCCGCACCCGTTGCAGACGGTCATAACGCTCCGGATGGCGCTGTTGCCACAGCCGCATGGATCGGGGCGCGTTCACCACACCGTTTTCGTCCTGTTCGGGGGCGGGCATGGTAGGCCATTGGGTGGGCTTCAGGGCTATGGCTCGATCGATGGCCTGCTTCCAGACCTTCGGTTTGACCGCACGCTGAATCGGCGCGTACCGCTCGAACATTTTGTCCTGCTCGGTGCCGGTATGGATGCGCACACGCTCGTTCAGGGATCGGAGCGCGCGGAATTGGGCAGCATTGTGCGGCTTGTTGGTCGCCGCCTCGATGATTGATGAATCGGCCAATAACAGGCTGGGCGCAATATCGTATTGCCGGGCGAGTCGGTCGCGCTCCTCCCATAGGGATTTGGCGATGGCCAAGCCCCTTGGATCACGACTCAGCTGGGTGATGCGCGAGATACGCAGCCAAGGAATCGGATGCGGTTTGCGCGGGGCAAGGCCCGCAACCAAAGCGTGAGAAAACTCTTCAGCGGCCCACTCGTCCTTGCCTGCGGCTTTCAGGTCACGACGCATCATGGTTTCAAGTTCGATAAGCACCTCCACGTCGAGCGCCGCATAGTTGCGCCAGTCGCGCGGCAGCGGACGGTAGGACCAATCGGCGGCGGAATGCTCTTTGGCTAGCGTGATGCCGAGGTAGTGTTCGGTGACGGCGGCCAGACCAAAGCGGTGCAGGCCGAGCAATCGCGCCGCTATTTCCGTGTCGAACAGGGCTTTGGGTTTGAGCCCGATTTCGGCGAATCCGGGCAAGTCCATCAGAGAATCATGCAGAATCCACGTGGCGTCGCCCACGGCGTCATTGAATTCATTCCAATCAGCTCCGGCCCGGGTCAGGGCGACGGGATCAAGCAAGGCGATGCCTGCACCCTCACGTTTGAACTGAATCAGCCAATCCTCGTGTCCATAGCGGAAGCCGGACGCCCGTTCGGCGTCGGCGGCCAGCGAGCCCGTCGCCTCGGCCATCGCATCGCAGACACGATGATAGCCGTCCAGCGTCGAAGTGACATCGGGTACTCCCCCGCGAGGCTCTTTCAGCAGTCGGGGTTCGGTGTCACGGACGTCACTCAACTGGCGTCATCCTCCTCAAAACGGATGGTGGATCTGATGAATGCGGCCCACGAGCGGACTTGTGCGCCGGCGTCCATAGTACCGTCCGGCCCGGTCCCGTCAAGCGGGGTCCATGAGACGCGAATCTCACACCCGGCGCTGGTGGAGCCGGCCATCGAGCCAAAAGCCGTGTTTTGGGTCACGGTGACTGTGCCGGATACCGAATCCGGCTCGATGCCGTCGAAATAGTCGCACATGTCATCCCAGTACATGCCGGGGGTCAGAGAATCGTTTTCGGCGGTTTCCAGCGGCAGTCGCGCGAACGCCACGCAACGCCAGTTGGAATCCCAGTCAATGCGCAGCTCATGAGCATAAAGCATCATGATCCAGCCTGTGGCGATTCGTGATTCGGCATCGCTGCCAAGACCGGCGGAAAAGGCATCGCCGAGGGCACGCTCTCCCGCTTCGAATTCCACGCCGATACCATAATCGGCCAAGGTGGAAGGCACGGGAATCTCCCGATAGCGCACGTCATGGATGCGCTTCATGGTGCTGACGGATTCGACGGCTGCCCATACTTCATCCGGCACACCCTGAGGGCGCACGGGGCGTCCGTCGTTGGACTCTCCCGTAGGAAATGCGTAGATGTCGGCCATATCTCTAGGGTATGGGCGAACGGGCCGAATCGTGGTATTTACGCGCGGTTCGGCCCTGCAATTTAATACACGGTGAAGCCGTGGTCCTTGAACTGGTTGGTCACCCGTTCGCGGGTGGCGGCGTTGGGTCCCTTCTGGTTCTCCAGCGGGTATGGGATGCGCAGTTCGTGCCACTTCGGGCGGCCAAGCTGGTGGAATCCCAGCACGTCGATGTGTTCGACGGCATCACCGAAGGACTCGCAGATCTTCGCCACGTTTTCGACGTTCTCTTCGGAGTCGGTCAGGCCCGGCACGAGCACAAATCGCACCCAGATCTTCTTGCCGGCCTTGGCCAGTCGCTGGCCAAAATCGATGGTGGGCTGCAAGGTGCCGCCGGTGACCTTGTGATAGGTCTCCTCGTCGCCGGATTTGACGTCGAGCAGACACAGGTCGATGTCCTCGAGCATCTCGTCGGTGTAATTCGTGTTGAGGAAGCCGGACGTATCGAGGCAGGTGTGCACGCCCATCTCCTTGGCGGCATGGAACACACGCGAGACGAAGGCGGGCTGCATCATGGATTCGCCGCCGGAGAAGGTGATACCGCCATGCGTGGCCTTGAACAGGTCCTTGTAACGATCGACCTTCTTGATCATGGCGTCAAGGTAGACGGGCTTGCCGTCGCGCATCTTCCAAGTGTCCGGGTTCTGGCAGTACTGGCAGCGCAGCGGGCAGCCGGACATGAACACGGTCATGCGGGTGCCCGGTCCATCCACGGAGGTGTTGATGTCCCAAGAGTGGACGAAGCCGATATCACCGGATTTCAGGGCGGAAAGGCGGTCACGTCGGTCGAGTCCGATTGGGGATTCAAAGCCGGAAAGGCCACCCATCAAAGTCTGCGAGGCATAGGTCTTCGATTCCTTGAGCATATGCCTGGTCGTGGTGCGGAACGTGGGTGTTGCGGGCATCGTTGTCCTCCTGTTCCAAATGATGCGAAAGTCTGTGGGAAATAAGGAAGGGGTGGAGCCGTGCCCCACCCCTTCAGTTAGTCATTGCCGCGGTTCGCGGGGTTGGTCATCAGTCGACGACGGCACCCTGGTGGAAGGTACGGGAGATGACGTCGAGCTGCTGCTCCTTGGTGAGCTTGACGAAGTTCACCGCGTAGCCGGAGACACGCACGGTCAGGTGCGGGTACTTTTCGGGGTGCTCGACGGCGTCCTCCATGGTCTCCTTGCGCAGAACGTTGATGTTCGCGTGGTAGAGGCCGTGGCCGTTGCCGGCGTCCAGGATGCCGACCAGGTTGCCGATGCGCTCGTCCTCGTCGCGGCCCAGGCCATCAGGGGTGATGGTGTTGGTCAGCGAGATGCCGTCAAGAGCGTCGTTGTAGTCGATCTTGCCGACGGAGAACATGGACGGCAGCATGCCGTGGGAGTCCATGCCGTTCTCCGGGTTGGCGCCCGGAGCGTACGGGGTGCCCTTGGCGTGGCCGGACGGGAAGGAACCGGTGTTCTTGCCGTACTCGACGTTGGAGGTGATCGTCAGGATGGACTGGGTCGGGACGGCGCCGCGGTAGACCGGGAGCCTCTTGACCTGGCCCATGACCGTGGAGACGACCCACTTGGCGATGTCGTCGGCGCGGTCGTCGTCGTTGCCGTAGACCGGGAACTCGCCCTCGGTGCGGTAGCCGACGATCAGGTCGTCGTCGGCGCCCTCAACGTACTCGTACTCGTGGCCTTCCAGGGTCTTCGCGTCCTTGTTGTAGATCGGGTAGACCTTGGCGTACTTGACGGCGGCGAGGGAGTCGGCGGCGATGGACAGACCGGACATGCCGCAGCCGAGGGTGCGGTACACTTCCTTGTCGTGCAGGGCCATCTCGATGGACTCGTACGCGTACTTATCGTGCATGTAGTGGATGATGTTCAGGGCCATGACGTAGGTCTCGGACAGCCATTCGAGGGCCTTCTCGTAGTTGTTCTTGACCTTCTCGTAATCGAGGGTGCCGTCGGCCTCCGGGGTAATCGGCTCGATCACGCCCTTGTCGATGACCTGCATGCCGGTCATCTCGTCGCGGCCGCCGTTGATGGCGTACAGCAGGGCCTTGGCGGAGTTCACGCGAGCGGCGAAGAACTGCATCTGCTTGCCCACGCGCATCGGGGAGACGCAGCATGCGATGGCGGCGTCGTCGCCCCAGTGGGAGCGGATTTCCTTATCGGACTCGTACTGGATGGCCGAGGTGTCGATGGAGATTCTGGCGCAGAAGCGCTTGTAGGCTTCCGGCAGCTTCGGATCCCAGAAGATGGTGATGTTCGGCTCCGGGCCAGGTCCGAGGTGCTCGAGGGTCAGGGTGTTGAGCAGACGGAACGAGGTCTTGGTGACCATCGAACGGCCGTCATCGCCGAAGCCGGCGTCGGACCAGGTCGCCCAGTACGGGTCGCCGGAGAAGATCGAATCGTAGTCCTTGGTACGCAGGAAGCGCACGATGCGCAGCTTCATGACGATGTTGTCGATGAGCTCCTGGGCGTCGGTCTCGGTGATCTTGCCGGCCTGGAGGTCGCGCTCGATGTAGCAGTCGAGGAAGGCGGAGTTGCGGCCGAAGGACATGGCGGCGCCGTCCTGGGACTTGATGGAGGCCAGGTAGCCCATGTAGGTCCACTGCACGGCTTCCTGCGCGGTCTGGGCCGGGCGGGACAGGTCGAGGCCGTACTCGTTGCCGAGGTTGATGAGCTTCTTCAGAGCCTTGATCTGCTCGTCGTGCTCCTCACGGAAGCGGATCCAGTGCTCGATCTCCGGCTCGGTGAAGTCGTTGCGGTACGGCACGGAGTCCTTGTCGCGCTTCTTGAAGGCGATGAGCTTGTTCACGCCGTACAGGGCGACGCGGCGGTAGTCGCCGATGATGCGGCCACGGCCGTAGGCGTCCGGCAGACCGGTGAGGATCTTGTTGTGGCGGGCGACCTTGATCTGCTTGGTGTACACGCCGAAGACGCCGTCGTTGTGGGTCTTGCGGTACTTGGTGAAGATCTTCTTGATCTCCGGATCCGGTTCCTTGCCGGCTTCCTTGATGGCCTGCTCGACCATGCGCCAGCCACCGTTCGGCATCATCGCGCGCTTGCAGGGAACGTCGGTCTGGAGGCCAACGACCACGTTATCGACTTCCGGGGAGTCGATGTAGCCGGCCGGGAAGGCGTCGACGTCGGCCGGGGTATGGGTGTCCACGTCGTAGACGCGCTGCTTGCGCTCCACGGCCAGGTAGTTGTCGTCGAGGTACTTCCACAGGTGCTTGGTCTTCTCGGTGGCAGGAGCCAGGAATGTCTCGTCGCCCTCGTACGGGGTGTAGTTCTTCTGGATGAAGTCGCGGACGTCAATATCCTTCTGCCAGTTGCCCTCGGTGAAGCCGGCCCACGCCTTGGCGTCGAGCTCCTCCTGGGAGACAGCTGCATTTTCCACTGCGGTCATGTCACTCCTTAAATGGGGTTGTAGGTTTCGCATCTTCACGGAACCCTTGGTTCAACAGTGTAGTTGGCACTTGCTTGAGAAAAGCTGAAATTGGGAGTGAGCTATCTCACATTGTTTCTGTGAACGCTACCATTCCAATGGCTTCTAGATATTGATGGGACTATTGCACGTCTCCAGATATGGGAAACCGCTCATACTGTGATGTTCGTATGAGCGGTTCGGTCTTGAGATTGACAGCAGAACCGTATCCGTCAGTTTTCGACCGTCAATCCTCGGGGCGAGCCTGTGCGGGTTTCACGCCGTAGTTCTTCCAGCGCCGGTTCTCCTCCTCCCATCTGGCATTGCGGTCCACCACGATGTCCCACGCATGTTCGGCGTCTTCCTTGGTCTTGTACGGACCCATGCGCTGTTCGATCGGTGAGACCATGCCCAACTCGGCCTGCTTCTTGACGGTGTTGAAATACCACTGCTTCTTGTTATCGTCTGTCATTGGTACCTCCTCAACGGTATTACTTGCTCCCGCTGGCGGGAGCAATATATGTTTATTCCCTGAATGCGTTGGTGACGGGCAGTCGGCGGTCGCGGCCGAACGCGAGGGCCGTGACCTTCGGTCCCAGCGGGTATTGGCGGCGCTTCCATTCGGCGCGGTCCACCAATCGCATCACGGTGTCTACGGTGACCTGGTCGAAGCCGTCGGCTAACAGGTCGGCGCGGCCGTGCGCGTGCTCGATGTATGCGGCGAGCACCTTGTCGAGCAGCGCGTATTCGGGCAGGGAGTCGGAGTCCTTCTGCCCGGGGCGCAACTCGGCCGAGGGTGCCTTCTCGATGGAGGAGACCGGAATCATCACGCCGTCCTTCAACGGGATGCCGGCGTTGCCGTCCTCGTTGCCCACGATCTTGAGACCGCCGATGCCGACGCCTGCGGCCGCGGCCTTGTTACGCCAACGGCTGATCTCCCAGACACGGGTCTTGAGCAGGTCCTTGATGGGTGCGTAGCCGCCTACCGCATCGCCGTAGATGGTCGAGTAGCCGCAGGCGAGCTCTGACTTGTTGCCGGTGGCCACGGCGAGCAGACCGCGCGAATTGGAGCTGGCCATCACGATCACACCGCGGATGCGGGCCTGCAGGTTCTCGGCGGAGACGCCATCAAGGTCAAGTTGCTGTTGGTAGGCGTTGAACAATGGCTCAATGGGCTGGACCTCGTAATGGGCGCCAATGTTGGAGGCCAAATCGGCGGCGTCGTCTTTGGAACCGTCGGAGGAGTACATGGAGGGCATGGAGATGCCCCAGACGTTCTCGCCGCCGCATGCGTCGGCCGCCATGGCGGCTACCAGTGCGGAGTCGATGCCTCCTGAGAGGCCCAGCGTCACGCCGGTGAAGTGGTTCTTGGCCATGTAGTCCTTGAGGCCGAGCACGCAGGCGGTGTATACCTCTTCGTCCGGGTCGAGTTCCGGAACGATCTCGGCCTTGGCCTGATGTTCGGCGGCGGAATCGAAGTCCCAGAACGTCAGGTTTTCCATGAACATCGGGCTGCGTTCGATAAGCGTGCCGTCGGCGTCGACCACGAAGCTGCCGCCGTCGAAGACGAGGTCGTCTTGACCGCCGACCTGATTCAGGTAGATGACCGGGGCGTTAACCTCGGCGGCACGACGCTGGGCGAGCTCGAAACGGGTGTTGGTCTTGCCTTCCTCATACGGCGAGCCGTTGATGGTGAGCAGCAGGTCGATGTTCTTGGTGGCCAGGTCGGCCACCGGGCCGCCGTCCTGCCAGATGTCCTCGCAGATGGCCACGCCAATGGTGGCGCCGTCCACGTCGAGGGTCACGGAGCGGTCGCCGGCGGAGAAGATGCGGAATTCGTCGAACACGCCGTAGTTGGGCAGGAAGTGCTTGTCGTAGCCAGCCCAGACCACGCCTTGGTGCAAGACCACCAGTCGGTTGCGCGGCTTGGAGGTCTTGCGGTCGGTGCCCACGGTGCCGACCACCACGAACAGATCGCCGAGGCCGTCGTCGTTGAGCTGGGTGGCGAGTTCGTTGGCCTTGTCCCATGCGGCTTGGCGGAAGGTGCGGCGCAGGGCCAGATCCTCGATGGGGTATCCGGTGAGGGTCATTTCCGGGAAAACAACCACTTGGGCGTTTCCTGCGGCGGCTTTACGGGAGTAGTCGAGCACCTTGGCGGCGTTGGCGTCAAGCGCGCCGACGCAGGTGTCGATCTGGGCGAGTGCGAAGCGAAGCTGTGTCATAGATTCTTAGTGTAGCCGCGTATGACGTCGGATTGCCTGTTCTTCCGGCTTGGCGTCATTCATTAGGTCGTTTTTGCGTTCATTAGGTCACTGCAATGCGATATCAGTCGTTGCAATGGCGCGATTCCAACAACCAGTATCGCCGTTCACCGACCTAATGGACGATGAATCGACCTAATGAACGAATGCCACTCCCCTCAGTCAGCTTCGCTGATAGCTCGTCCTGCACTTATGGACGGGCGAGGCCCGCGCATATCTGGTTCGGCTGTCGCCTCACCTTCGGCTACAGACAGCCCACTGGGCTGTCTGCCTAACGCCTCAGCCTCCGGAGGCGAGCCAGAAAAGGATTTACTTCAGCTCGTTGAGCACGCGCAGAGCGGTGTTGACGTAGAAGTTGACGAAGGTGGGAATGGATTCGTCGAGACCCACGAAATGCGGGCTATGCCAGTCGGCGCAACCTTCCTGGCCGTTTGACCCGACGAACGCGAACACCGGCAACGTCACCTTGGCGAATTCGCAGAAGTCCTCCCCCGCCATCGACTGACGTATCGGTTCGAGCTGCGCGTAGTCGTTGACATCCGCCGCCACGGCCTTGGCGAGACCTGGATCGGAGACCAGCGGGTCTTGAAAGTCATCCCAGACCACGTCGGCGCTGATGCCGTATGCCTCGGCGGTGTGTTCCACCACTTCCTTGAATCGGCGGCCGACCAGATTGCCATCCGACTTGTGGAAATAGCGCACAGTCCCTTGGAATCCGGCTTCGGCGGGCACCACGTTCCACACATGGCCGCCGTGCACTTCGGTAACGGACAGCACCAGCGGGTGGAAGGGCGTGACGTTGCGGCTCACGATGGTCTGCAGGCTCAGAATAATACTGGCGAGCGCTTCGATGGGCCCGGTGCCCTTGTACGGGTAACCGGCGTGGGTGCCTTGGGCGTGGAGGGTCACGCGGAATTTCACGCAGCCGGCCATCATCGGCTCAACGCCGATGGCCAGCTGGCCGGGCGCATAGTTGGGGTTGTTGTGCGTGCCGATAATGGCTTCGACGTCATCCACGAGTCCGGCGTCGATCATGGCGCGAGCGCCTTGGCCGGTCTCCTCACTCGGCTGGAACAGAATCTTGATCGAGCCGGCGAACTTGTCACGGTGCTCGGCGAGCCAGAAGGCGGCACCGAGCAGACCGGTCATGTGCAGGTCGTGGCCGCAGCCGTGCATCACGCCTTCATTGACGGAGCTGAACTCCAGTCCGGAGTCTTCCACGATGGGCAGGCCGTCGATGTCAGCGCGCAGCCCGATACGCGGCCCGGGACCGGCCTCGCCCTGAATGAGCCCCACAACACCAGTCTCCAGCGGGTTGTGCAGGATCTCGATGCCGTGCGCCTTGAGCTGGTCGGTCAGATAGATGCTGGTGCCGAATTCACGGAAACTACGCTCCGGATGGGCGTGCAGGTAGTGGCGGATGGTGATGAGTTCGTGGTCGATGTCGATATGTTCACTCATGGTTCCCGATTCTAGTAGCGCAAGAATATATTGCGGCCCTCGCTCCATATTGGCGAGGGCCGCGATCTATGGGGTCAGTATGCCTTGTTATTGCTGGCGTTTGAGCAGTCGTTTGGCGATGGCGTTGGCGATGCCCTGCACCACCTGGACCAGTACGATCATGATGATCACGGCCGTCCAGGTGACGGTCTGGTCGAACTTCTGGTAGCCGTAGGCGATGGCGAAGTTACCGAGACCGCCACCGCCGATGTAGCCGGCCATAGCAGACATGTCGAGCACGCCAATGAACAGGAAGGCGTAGGCCAGGATCAGCGGTGCCAGGGCTTCGGGGATGAGCACGGTGCGGATGATGGTGAGCTTGCCGGCACCCATCGAACGCGCGGCCTCGATTACTCCCGGGTCGACCGGCACGAGATTCTGTTCGACCAGACGCGAGGTGGCGAAGGTGCACATCACCACCATCGGGAAGATGGCGGCCACGGTGCCGATGGACGTGCCGACCACGACGATGGTGAGCGGCTGCATGGCTGCCAGGAAGATGATGAACGGAATCGGGCGCACGATGTTGACGATGATGTCAAGGATGCGGTAGACGACCGCGTTCTCGAACAGGTTGCCGGGGCGGGTGCCATAGAGCACCACGCCGAGGATCAGGCCGAGGAATCCGCCGATGACGAGGGTGACGAGCACCATGGTCAGGGTCTGGCCAATGGATTCGAACAGTAGTGGACGCAGCACGTTCCAGTCGCTACGCGGGTTGGCGAGGATGATCATGCGTTGGCTCCTTCATGTGCGGCGGCGGACGCGGCGGGCGCGGTGGCAGTATCGGCCGCCAGTGGGTCATGGGCGCGGTCTTCGGCGTAGGAGGCATGTCCGGCGACTGCGTCGGCGTAGGCCACAGGCTTTGCGGCGGTGCCGAAGTCGATGACGTCGCTATTGGCGGCGAGCTCGCGCAGGAATTCGTCCACATGCCAGCCGGGCCCGTTGAATTCGTAGGTGATGGCACCGATGGCGGTCCCCTTGACCGTGTCGATGCCGCCGTAGAGCAGGCTGGATTCGACGCCGTATTTGGCGATGAGTTCGGAGATATTCTGTCCGGATGCCTTGAGTTCATGGCCTTGGGTGCCGGAAACGTCCTTTTGGCGGATAAGCACGGTGACAATGCGGCCCGACCATTCGTGATGCAATCGCTCGACCCGGTCTTCCTCGGGCAGGCCAGACAATGCGGTGGCAATGAATCGCTTGGTCACCGGCTGCTGGGGTGCAGCGAACACATCGTATACGTCGCCGGATTCGACCACGCGTCCGGCGCTCATTACGGCCACGCGGCCGGCAATCTGCTGGACCACGTTCATCTGATGGGTGATAAGCACAATGGTGATGCCGAATTCCTCGTTCACACGCTTGAGCAAGGCCAGCACTTCGGTGGTGGTTTCCGGGTCGAGCGCGCTGGTGGCTTCGTCGGCGAGCAGAATCTCCGGATTAGTGGCCAGTGCGCGGGCGATGCCGACGCGCTGCTTCTGGCCGCCGGACAGCTGCGAAGGGTATTTGTTTGCGTGCTCACTGAGGCCCACGAATTCAAGGAGTTCGTTGACACGACGATCCTGATAGTCCTTGCGCCAGTGATCGAGTTGCAGTGGGTAGGCGATGTTCTGGGCCACGGTTTTGGTGGAGAACAGGTTGAACTGCTGGAAAATCATGCCGATTTTCTGGCGGATGGGCCGCAGCTTGGTCTCACTCAGAGAGGTGATATCAGTGCCAAGCACGGTCACAGTGCCGGAGGTGGGTCGTTCGAGCGCGTTGATAAGCCGGACCAGTGTGGATTTGCCTGCACCGGAATAGCCGATGATGCCGAAGATGTCACCGCGATCGATGGTCAGGCTGACGTCATCCACGGCTCGTGCGATGTTCGCGCCGCGTCCGCGTGTTTTGAATTCCTTCACGACATGGTCGAAGGTGATGATGGGGTCGCTCATAGTGCTCCCTGATGCTGGTTGTTGGTGTCCGGTCACGGAAGCGGAGCGAATCCCGATTGTTGGCTCGGGTACTCGCTCCGCTTGGTGGTAATGGCTATGGACAGGCTAGTCGTGCGCTCGTATCAGCCGCGGCTCACTGCTGGGCCTTGGCATCCTTCTCAATGTCGGACAGGAAGCCTTGCAGCTCGCTGGCGCTGAACTTGTCGGCGAACACCGCGGTACCGCCGGAGTTCTCCTGCAGGGCGTCGAGCACATCCTTCTGCTGGTAGATGGAAACGAGCTTCTTGTAGGTCTCGTTGTTCACGTCCGCCTTGCGGGCCACCCACACGTTGATGTAGGGGCGAGCCTCTTCGGATTCGGCGTCATCCTGGTAGATGGCGTCCTTCGGGTCGAGACCGGCATCGGCCACGTAGTCGTTGTTGATCACACCAGCGGCGATGGTCGGGTCCTTCAGGGTGGTGGCCACCTGTTCGGCCTTGAGCGGGGTGACCTTGACCTTGCTCTTGGCTTCGTCGATGTAGGCCGGGGTGGAGAAGGCGGTCCAGTCGCCCTTGAGCGTCACGAGACCGGCGGCCTTGAGCACGCCGATAGCGCGGGCCTGGTTGGTTTCGTCGTTCGGAATGGTGACGGTGTCGCCCTGCTTCAGGTCCTTGATGTCCTTGACCTTGGTGGAGTACACGCCGAGCGGGTAGATGGCGGTGCCGCCGATGGGCTGCAGGTCCTTCTTGTTGCTCACGTTGTAGTTGGCCAAGTAGAGCAGGTGCTGGAATTCGTTGAGGTCCAGCTCGCCGGAGTCAAGGGCCGGGTTTTCGGAGGTGTAGTCCTGGAAGTCGACGATGTCGACGTAGATGCCGGCCTTCTCGGCGTCCTGCTTGAACTTGACCCATTCGGGGTTGGTAGCGCCGACCACGCCGATCTTGACCGGGTTGCCCTTGCTGCCCTTGGCGGACGACTCGTTGGCACCGGCAAACGCGCGGTAGCCGAAGAACGCGGCCACGGCGATAATCGCCACGACCACGATGGTGATGATGACGTTGCGGGCGGTGTGGTTCACACGCACCGGCTCGTTATTGTTAGGAGCGGCCGGGGTTGCCGGCTGGGTTGCTGCTGTCATTGGATTTCCTCTCTCCAAAATTGATGTCGGGTAACACCATAACGCGCTTGAACCGCGAAAGTGACGGAAAATGGCCGATTGCCATATAGGTGTCTTTTATGGCGCGCATGCAATGTCCGGGATTCGTGCGTTTGATAACCCGCTATAGGCGTGCCGAACACGCCGGAAAGCACGTCGAGAGGGGCTTTGACAATGGAAGCTATGACTACCGATACTGCCAATGCCGATATCCGAGCCGTATTCTTCGATATCGATGGCACGCTCACCAGTTTCACGACCCATACGGTGCCGGATTCCACAATCGAGGCGATTCACCGGCTGCAGGCCGCAGGCGTCAAGGTGCTGATTTGCACGGGCCGCGCGCCTTCACAGATGCACGTGGTGCTGGATACCATGCCGGTGACGTTCGATGGCGTGGTGGCGTTCAATGGGCAGTATTGTTTTGATGACACCGGCTTCTTTGCCTCGCAGGCCTTGGATACTGCTGATATTGAGGTGATTCTCGACTGGCTGGACCGTCACCCCGATGTGGTGTGCAATTTCGGCGAGAAGGATTACGTGTACTTCAACCAGTCCAATGATCTGCTTCGCGCCACGTGGAGCAAACTGGGCAAAACCGCACCGACCCGGTATTTCGAGGACCCGCGCACCCGCGCGCTGGATCATGAGACCTTCCAGATCAGTCCCTTTGTCGGGCCCGAGCTGGAGGCCGAACTGGTGGGACTGTGCAGCAATGTGCGCGGGGTGCGTTGGCATCCGGATTTCACGGATCTGATTCCGGCCGATGGCGGCAAGCCGCGCGGCATCCAGCGGTTCATGGCGCATTACGGCATCACGCGCGAGCAGACCATGGCCTTCGGCGATGGCGGCAATGACACGGATATGCTCGCCTACGCCGGCATCGGGGTCGCGATGGGCAATGCGACCGCCGAGCCCAAGGCCGCCGCCGATTACATCACCGATGACGTGGACCACGACGGCGTACTCAACGCCCTACTGCATTTCGGGGTGCTACGCGATTAAAACATCACAACAGTTCGCTTTGTTCTGCCCCGCCGTGACAGGGCTTATGAATAAGCAAAGGGCTCGGGACGAATCCCGAGCCCTTTGGTGTTAGCGAACTAACAACACCGTGGAGGTGTTATCACTCGTTGTCGCCAGCGGTAGCGGCGGTAGCGGTGACGGCACCCTTCTTGTCGGTGTTCACGCCGGAGTACACCCAGTCGGTGTAGTCCGGGTGGTCGTAGCCGTTGTCGACGGCGAACTGGAAGGCCTCATCACGGAACTTCTCGAGCTCGTCGATCTTGTCGGCGTACTTGTCGGCGTCGATCATGCGCAGAGCCTCAGCGGTCAGCTCGTAGCGGTCGATGCGGTTGACACGAACCATGTCGTACGGGGTGGTGGTGGAGCCCTCCTCCTCGTAGCCGTGGACGTTGAAGTTGTCGTGGTTCGGACGGTCGTAGATCAGGCCACGCACGTCGTGAGCGTAGGAGTGGTACGCGAACAGCACCGGCTTGTCGGCGGTGAAGATGTCGGCGAACTCCTCGTCGGTCAGAGCCTCGTCGTTCTCCTTGGCGGACTGCAGGGAGAGCAGGTCGGCAACGTTCACAACCTTGAACTTGACGCCCAGTTCCTTCAGCTTGTCGGAAGCAGCCATGATCTCCTGAGTCGGGACATCGCCGGCGGCGGCAAGCACGACCTCGGCCTCATCGTTGTTCTTGGCGGTGGAAGCCCAATCCCAAGCGGCGGCACCCTTCTCGAGCTCGGCACGAGCCTCGTCCAGGGTCAGCCAGGTGGCAGCAGGCTGCTTACCAGCGATGATGGCGTTGATCTTGTTGGTGGACTTGTAGCACTTCTCGGCGATGGCCA
>NZ_CAUERC010000027.1:0-21086 GCF_959020155.1 uncultured Bifidobacterium sp. | reverse complement strand
TAATCGAGGTATCGCTTTGCGATGTCCGCAGTGCGCATGAGCGGATGAACTCCTTGTTTGGGTAATGGGCGCAGTTGCGCCTGGTATTGGTGGAAAAGACTGGATTATGAGGATTAGTTTGTTCTAGCTGATTCAGTGACTAGATGGCAAGGCGGCATGCGCGTGTCAGTTGGCGCGCTCGATGTACTGACGGTTGAGCTCAGCCTCGCGGGCTCGACGGGTGGCATTGAACTCGTTGACCAACCCTTCGAGTGTTTTCATCGGCACATTGTCCTGATCGGGGCCAAGCAGGAACTGGCGTGCCGCATCAGGCGTATTGGCCTTGACATAGGCCTGTGCCTTGGTGACGGCAACGATTCCGATGGCCACGCCGACGCCGACCCAGAAGATGCGTTTGAACATCACTCCCCCTTCTCGGCGGTGTCGTTGACGGTGGTTTTCGCGGCGTTCTTCGCAAGGAAGGACTGACCCGTGGTTTTCAGCGCGTAGAAGGTGGAAGCGATCTTGATGATGGGCTTACCGAGGAAGGAGCCATACAGATCGGTCAACGCACCAACGTTGTTGGCGGTGGTGGAAGCCGCGGCGGAAATCTTGTTCACGTCTTCGAGCGACTTGTTGACCTGCTTGACGGTGGTCACGCCTTCGTCCAGCGCGGGGATGGCGTGTTCACCGGACTCCCGGACCGTCTGCGATATCTGATCAAACATCTTGCCCAGCCTGATCAGCGGATAGATCATGAAACCGGCCAATACTGCGAACGCGATGGCCGCGATCAGGCCAGCGATCTCTCCGACTCCCATTGTTTCCTCCTTGCGGTCACACTTACTCGCCTAAGGGTAGCACTCCTTCCCTATTTCTTGGCATACCATTGCATGCGCAGGGCGAAAACCGTGCGCGTGGGCGTATGCGGCTATAGGCGAAAGGCTGTCCTGCTGACGCTTTCGTTTGCGGCGTGCCGCCGTGGACCGTACGTGCTATTCGATATGTATTGCTTGCTATTTGCTACTTGCCGTACGAAACGATGGTCACGGCTTCGCCGAACGGCTTGTCGGTGTCGAAGTCGATCACGGTTACCGAACCATTGGCCGGGCGTTCGTTCAGATCGAGGTCAGGGCCGCCGAACCGGTGACCGAGGCTAAGCAGTGTGTTGCCATGCGAAATCTGCAGCACATCGTCGCCGTCCTTGAGATTCGGGTTGTCGGCGATAAGACGGAACGCACCTTCGACGCGCGTCCAATATTCCTCATCGGATTCCGCGTCGTGGAAGGGATCGGCTTCCTTGAGAAAATCACGCGAGGCCCCCAACCCGAACTTCTCGACGATTTGGTTGTAGGTTTTGACGCCGTGGGGCGCTCCCGCGGCGTACCAGGCCATGGCCATGTCAAGTCCCTCGTAGTAGCCGTAGAACTGCTCGCGGAAGTGCATGTCCGTCACGAGTGCGGGGCGCGGGTTACCCGCGGCTTCGTTGATGTCGAGAATTTTCTCGGCCGTCTGCTGGGCACGCGTGGTGTCCGAACAGTAGGCGGCGGCGAACGTCAATCCTTTCAGTCGCTCACCGGCCTTGACGGCATCGGCGACGCCCGACTCGGTCAGCGGCGAATTCGACCATCCCTGCAGACGGTTGTATCGGTTGAAATAGGTCTGTCCGTGACGGACCAGATGCAGATGAAGAATCATGGTTCTGATTATGTCACCATTCCGGCGGTTTCGGTGCGGGTTGCCGGAAGTCATAAGTCATAACGGCATAGGTCACTACCTGAGATATGCGTAATCCGGGCAGTATACCTAACGATTCCTGAGAGTACACTTAGAATACTGTGAGCATAACCTTGAAACCTGCACCATCTCGATCGTCTGTGCCTGCCCATTTCAGGGGTATCGATGGACTGCGCGCTCTGGCGATTCTTGGAGTCATAGCATTCCACACCCGCCCGTCGCTATTGCAGGGCGGATTCATTGGCGTGACGATGTTTTTCGTTATCACCGGTTTTCTTGCCACACGTTCGGTACTGAACATGGTGGACCGCACCGGGTCCTTTGGATATGGCCGATATCTGATCCGCCGCATTACTCGTTTATGGCCGGTGATGCTGGCGACCATTGCCGTGGTGCCTTGGCTCACTTGGATGTTCGCTCCCAGCCTGTTGCAGAAAGTGGTTTCCGATTCGCTGCCGAGCGCCTTGTTCGCCAGCAATTGGGTGTACATCTTCCGCAAGGTGCCGTATTTCGAGGCGGCCGGATTGCCTTCTCCTCTGACCCATCTGTGGTTCTTGGGCGTGACGATGCAGTTCTATCTGGTTTGGCCGTTGCTGATGGTGGTGCTCGGCAAAATCACCAAGTCCAAATGGGTGCGCTCCATGGCGATTCTTGTCATCATGGCTGCTTCCACCGCCGACATGGTGCTGCTGTTTGACCCGGCCAATACCTCCCGCGTGTATTACGGTACCGATACTCGCCTCGCCGAGCTGGCCGCCGGCGCGCTGTTGGCTATCTGGATTGCGCCTTCCTCGCGAGGTACGGAAGCTGCGGAAGCTGGAGCGGCTTCGCAAACAGTGCAGATCGAACGTCAGGCCGGCGACAAGACGGGCGCCCGTCTCACTATCGTCTGCAATGTTCTTGGCACCGCGGCTTTGGCGGCACTGCTGACCGGATTCTGGTTCGCCAACGGGTATCTGTCGTACATGTACCAAGGCGGGTACCTGATTACCGCGTTCATATCGTTGTGCGCCTTGGCCTGTGCCGTGAACAATGACTCAATCTGGTCGCACGTGCTGGGTTGTGCTCCCCTACGCTATATCGGGTCGCGATCGTTCTCGCTGTACGTCATGCATTATCCGCTGCTGCAGTTCATGAACCCGGCGACACGAACGCAGGCGTTGCCGTGGTGGGGTTGGGTTCTTGAGGCCGTCGTGGTGTTGGCGGCGTCGGAAGCCTTCTACCAGCTGGTCGAGGCGGCCCGTAAATCGGTGCAGATGCCTCGTAGCCAACACGCCAAGCCGCTGCCGAAAGCCGGCTACCGGCTGCGCCCGGGCGCGTGGGTCATGTCGGTTATCGGATTGGTGACCGTTGTGGCGCTGACGTGGGCACCGGTGGACTGGAATGGCATCGCTCAAGCGCGAGCCATTCAGCTGCGCCCCGAACTCGCGGCACCCGCCAAGCCGGTCAAGAAACCGGCGAAGCCCGAGCCCGAGTCTTCTGCCATAAATGCCGCGAACGGCGAAACCAATACCGCTGACGCGAATAAGAACGGTTCGGATTCTCAGCCGCCCATCATCAAACCGATTGCGGAAAAGGTGCCAAACAATCTTGACATTTCGAAGTACGCCTATGATCCGGCAACGGAAAGCTGCAACGCGGATATGATGATGGTCGGCGATTCAGTGACGTCGGGTACTTCGGACGCCATCCAGGCCGCATTCCCGAACGCTTTTATCGATGGCCTGCCGAACCGTCAGCTGCCGCAGGCGGTGGATGTGTATCAGCAGGACACCGCTGCCGGCCACAGTGGCAGTGTGGTGGTGTTTGGCCTCGGCACGAACGGCGTGATTTCGAATGAGCAGGAAGTGCAACAGCTCATTGACCTGACCGGCGGCAAGCCGACATACTTCATCACCATCCGTATGCCATACCCGTGGCAGGAGAACAACAACAATACGATGCTGCGTGAGGCCGCCAAGAAGAACAAGAACGTGGGCATCATCGATTGGCATGGGTATAGCGAAGGTCATAGCGAATACCTCAACGATGACGGCATTCATCCGAATATGACCGGTGCCTATGCGTACGCGACGATGATTCGCCAGGCGGTGTGCGGCCAGTAATCGCCCTACAACGCAGGAACCCCGCGGCTTCTCGAAAGAAGCGCGGGGTTCGAGCGGTATGTCCTGGATTTGTTGACCAGAGGGCCCGGATCAGCGGGCGTAGAATTCGACCACGTACTGGATGTTGACCTGCACCGGGATCTCTTCGACCTCCGGCTTACGGGTCACAGTGGCCTTCAGGGACGGCAGGTTCACGTCGAGGTAGCCGGGGACCGCAGGCAGCACGTCACGGTGCACGCCTTCGGCGGCGATCTGGAACGGAACCATGGTCTGGCTCTTGGCCTTCACCTGAATGGTCTGGCCGGGCTTGACGCGGTAGGACGGGCGGTCCACGATGTTGCCGTCAACGAGGATGTGACGGTGCACCACGAACTGACGGGCCTGGGCGGTGGTGCGGGCGAAGCCGGCACGCAGCACCAGGTTGTCGAGACGGGTCTCGAGGTCGGTCAGCATGGCGTTACCGGTCTGGCCGGCAGTACGGGTGGCCTTCTCGTAAGCGGCGCGAAGCTGCTTCTCGGAGATGCCGTACTGAGCGCGCAGACGCTGCTTTTCGCGCATACGCACCGCGTAATCGGACTCGGTGCGGCGGCGGTCACGGCCGTGCTCGCCAGGAGCGTACGGACGCTTTTCGAAGATGCGCTGAGCCTTGGGGGTCAGTGCGATGCCGAGGGCGCGAGACAGACGCACCTGACGGCGAGAACGCTGAACGTTCGTCATTGGATTAATCCTTCTGTCGTTATCTGAACGGAACGCTTGCCTTGCATATGCCTAACAAGCGCTGAGTCGGGCCTCCCCAGCGCTTCGTCGTGAATAAACACGAACGGGTTGGTTTTCTTGCGATTACCTACCGCCGACCCGCTGATGGGCTATGACTCCAGACGGTATCTACCTGTTGGCAGACACCAGCAGACCATATTACACCGAGGCTATGGACAGCACTCCAGCGTCCATGCGATACACCCGATCTGCGTATTCGAGTGCATCGGGATCATGGGTGACCATGAGAATCGCCGTGCCGTTGTTGGCTTGGTCTCTGAGCAGACGCATTACGATGTCGGTGCTCTCTTGGTCGAGGTCGCCGGTCGGCTCGTCGGCGATGAGCAAGCTCGGCTGGTTCATCAGCGCGCGGGCGATGGAGACGCGCCGCATTTCACCGCCGGACAGCTCGCGCGGGTAGCTGTCTGCCAGATCGGCAACACCAAGCTGGGTGAACAGCGTGCGAGCTCGGGTGGCGAACAGGTCCGAACGGCTCGCAGCCGTGTTTGACGGCGTGTTTTCCTGGTCTGTGATTGGCGCAATGACATCCGGCATGAACGGGTCGGCGGCTGAATCGGCGGCCGCTTCATCATTGGTGGCAGCGGCTTGCGCCACGGCATCCGTTGCTTCTGCGTTTTGGGCGAACGGCAGCGGCTCCGGAAACATCGTTGCGGGCAGAATCACGTTGTCGAGCACGGTCAGGTTGCCGAGCAGGGTCTGGCTTTGAGTCACGAATCCGATGGTGCGATTCCTCAGCACGGACAGTGCTTTATCGCCCAAGTCGGCCACATTGCGTCCAGCCACGCTCACGGTTCCCGAGGTCGGGCGAATCAGCCCAGCGACCATGTTGATCAACGTACTTTTACCGTTGCCCGACCGGCCGACGATGGCGATGAATTCGCCGGCATCGACGGTGAGGTTCACGTGGCTGACGGCGTCGAACGGCGTGCCGCGGCGGACGAACTGGCGGGTCAGGTCCGTCAAGGTCAGCAGATGGTCCGGGGAGGGCGTCTCGGTTACGTGCGGCGAATCCGGCGCAGTCGGCGCGTTCGGCTGAGCTGGCGTGGTCGGCTGGAGCTTGGTCGGCTCAACCGTGGTCGGCTGAAGCGGCGTAGTTGTCTCAGTCATATCACTCCCCCTCTCGCAGGGTCAGGTAGGCTTCGGGCCGGCCGAGACGCCACATGGTGGCCAGCGAACCGATGATGCCGATGACCGTAGAGCACACAATGGTCACGGCAATGAATCCGATCACCGCAACCGGGCTGGCTTGCAGATACGGCAATTGAAGCTGTTTGCCGATCAGCGAACTGAATGGGAAAATCACCAGGCTGGCCGCGCCGACGCCGATTACGCCACCGATCAGACCGATGATGGCGGATTCCTTCAGAATGATGGCATTCAACATGCCGCGCGTGGCGCCCATGATGCGCAGGGACGCGAATTCGCGTTTGCGTTCGTTCACCGACGAGGCGAATACGGCGAGCAGCACAATCACGCCCATTACCCAGATCACCGCCACGAAAATCTTGAGGTAGGTGACAAGCGCGGTCAGCGAAGTTCTGGTGTTGGCGGTGATGCCGCCGGGGTATACGTACCCCAAATCGGCGAATCGGGAATCAAGACGCTTGATGTTCTCAGCTACGGTCTGCGCTTCGTACCCCTGCTGCGTCTTAATCATCACGGTGGAGACGGCTTTGCCGGCATATTCGGCGGACATGACCTGCTTGGAGACCTTGGCCGAGGCGGCGACCATGTCGGGCACGGTGTTTTGGTTGATGAACACCGAGTTGTCGAGGCTGGTGCCGGTGTTGGCGAGCTGGGCGACGACCGGCCATGAACGGCCGTAGAGTTCGATGGTGCCGTCGGTGGACACGTTGACGTTTGCGCCTGCAATCATCTGACCGTCTTCAAGGGGGCCTTCGAACTGGGAGGCGACCCATGGTTCGATGACGAAGTCAGTGTCCGGGTCGTAACCGATGATCTGCAGCTTTTCGGCACAGCAGGCGGCGGCCAGCGATGATATATAGGTCTGTTCGGTGGCTTGTGCGATGCCGTCGGCCTGCATGACCTCGTCGGCGATGTCTTTGGTGAAATAGAAAGTGCTGGGATTGCCGTTGGTGAGCAGCGCTTCGGCCTTCTGCACGGTGTTTTGCGGCACGACCATGAGGTCGGCGCCCAGGCGCTTTTCCATACTGGTCATGCCAGTGTTGAGGTTCATGGTCAGCATGGTGCCGCCGAAGAATGTCAGCGCGAGGATGGTGACGACGGCGAGCAGTGCGCCGGTGCGGAACGGCTTGCGTTTGAGGTTTTCAATCGGAAGGCCGCGCAATGCGATATGGGATGGCACGATGAATCCTTATGTTGCTTATAGTGCGGTTGCAATAAGCGAGGCCGGAGTCCAGCGTTCGGAATGGCTGGGCTCCGGCCGTCTGCTCGATCAGTTGCGCTTGGCGGCGCGAGAGTCGAGCCAGATGGCGATGGCCGCGAACACGATGGTGAGCACGCCGAGCACGATGAGCGTGGGCAGCATAACCATGCGACAGTGCATCATCGCGCCCTTGCAGATGCCGATCAGAAAGGTGGGTACGGCGAGTAGTAGCAGGGCGTCGGCTGCGGCGGCGATATTGAGGCCGATGCGAATCTGCGGGGCGACGAACAAAGCCACGACGCCGAACACGAGGATGACGACGCCGATGCCGGTGGCCGCCTGCTGCGAGTAGTGGCAGGCACCCGGCATGTCATGGCCGGTGCAGGCGTGCGCAAAGGTCTGGGGCGCGATGGTGATCAGCGCGCCGAACAGAATATTGGGCACGGATGCAAACAGCTTGTTCTTCATAACTACTTTTTCCTCTCCCCTGTTCCCAGGGCTCGTAGGCACAACCTCCGCATTATGCCCACACTGTGATGAAGAACACAAGTCTTGTTTTTTGCGAATTTATTTGGTATATAACTCAGCCCCTCGTCAGAGGGGCCAATTTATCTACAACTTCTCAATCGGCGCTACGCGGAGCATGAGGCGTTTGACGCCGGCGGAGCCGAAGTCCACGGTGATTACCGAATTGCGGCCCTTGTCTTGTGCGTCGGTGACCTTGCCGAGACCGTACTGGTCGTGGCTGATCATGTCGCCCACGGCGAAGTCGGCGATATTCAGGCCATTGTCCTTGGTGAGCTTCGAGCTAGGCACGGCAGAGCCGGTCGAATCGGATTTCGGTGCGGTACGGCGCGTGGTGACCTTGCCGCCACGGGTGCCACCATATGAACCGGACGAAGAACCGGAACGGGAACGCGACCCGTAGGACGACCTCGAACCGGAGCCTGAAGAACCATAGGACGAACCCGAACGGGAGCGGGAACCATAGGAGGACGAGCCGGAGCGGGAACCATACGACGATGAACGGGAACCATACGACGAAGAGCCGGAACCCGAGCCATACGACGACCCATACCGCGACCGCGACCCATAGGACGAACCCGAACCGGACGAACCACGCGAGCCGAACGTCGACGACCCGCCAAACGCGGCACCGCCGAAATCGTCATCATCCCAGCCGCCCAAATCGTCGGCGAATCCATCGGTCTCCCAGCTGGCGCGCATACGCTCCACGCCGGCTTCACGGCGTTTCCAATCAATCAGCGAATCCGGAATCTCGTCGAGGAACTGGCTGGGCATCATATCGGCGGCCTGGCCCCACTGGGAGCGGACGGCGGCGCGCGTGACATACAGTCGCTGCTTGGCGCGCGTGATGCCCACATAGGCGAGTCGGCGTTCCTCCTGCAGTTCAGTGGTGTCTTCCATCGAACGCGAATGCGGGAAGGTGCCCTGTTCCATGCCGGTCAGGAACACCACCGGGTATTCGAGGCCCTTGGCGGTGTGCAAGGTCATAAGCGTCACCTTGCCGGAGTCCTCCGCCTCGCCGGGTAGTTGGTCGGAGTCGGCCACAAGCGCGGTGGTCTCCAGGAATGCGGACAACGTGGCGTCAGGCGTGTTCTGTTCGAATTCGGCGGCAGTGGACTGCAGCTGGGAGAGGTTCTCCAGACGGGAGGCGTCCTGCGGGTCCACGGATTTCTCGAGTTCGGCCCTTAAGCCCGACTTCTCCAATACTTCGGCCACGATCTCGCTGGGCTTGGAGTCGTGCGCGCGCGTGAACTGCGAGAGCGCGCCCATCAGATCGCGGAATGCTCGTAGCGAGGTGGCGGTGCGTGTCGGCACCTCGATCTCATCCAAGTGCATGAGTGCGTAGAAGAAGCTGGTGCCATGCTCGCGCGCGTAGGCGAGCAGCACGCCTTCGGCGCGGTCGCCAAGCCCACGCTTGGGCACGTTGAGAATACGGCGTAGATTCACATCGTCGTCCGGATTGACGAGCGCCTGCAAATAGGCCAGCGCATCCTTGATTTCGCGACGTTCGTAGAACTTGGTGCCGCCGACGAGCTGATACGGCTGATTCGTGTTGATCAGCGCCTCTTCGAGCGAGCGGGATTGGGCGTTGGCGCGGTACATGATCGCCATGTCGGAGTAGGCGATGCCCGCTTCGGCGTGCAGGCGCGCGATTTCGGTGGCCACCCACTGGGCCTCCTGCTGGGCGTTGTCCGCCGCGTAGCCGACGATCGGCTCGCCCTTGCCGAGCGCGGTCCACAGTTTCTTGGGCTTGCGGCCCTCGTTGTTGCTGATCACCGCGTTGGCCGCATCCAGAATGGTCTGCGTCGAACGATAGTTCTGTTCGAGCATGATGGTCTTGGCGTTCGGGAAGTCCTGCTCGAAGTCCTGAATGTTGCGGATGTCGGCACCACGGAACGCGTAGATGGACTGGTCGGAATCGCCCACCACGGTGATCCAGGCGGGGCCGGACTTGCCGGCGTTAGGCGCGCCCGGGATGGCCTTCTCCCCCGTGTCCACGCCGGCCAGCTCGCGCACGAGCACGTACTGGGCGTGGTTGGTGTCCTGATACTCGTCGACCAGAATGTAACGGAAGCGGTGATGGTAGTACTCGGCGACGGCCGGGTCAGTGCGCAGCAACTCGACCGTGCGGCCGATCAGATCGTCGAAGTCGACGGCGTTGGCCAGGGCCAAGCGATGCTCGTATTCGGCGTAGATCACCGCGTAGATGGCTTCAAGGTCGCCCACCGTGCCGAACTGGTAGCCGCGCTGGCCGGGCGTGAAGTCGGGCGCGTGAACGGCGAGGTTTTCCTTCCAACCGGTCAGATTGTTCTTGAGGTCGGAGATATGGCCGAGAATCGAGCGTGGAGTGTAGCGCTTGATGTCGAGGTTGAATTCGGTGGCGATGATTTTGACGAGTCGCTCGGAGTCGGCGGAATCGTAGATGGAGAAGCCGGACTTGAGTCCGATGGACTTGCCGTCGCGCCTCAGAATGCGCACGCAGGCGGAGTGGAAGGTGGAGACCCACATGCGCTGGGCCACCGGGCCGATCAGCGAGCCGAGTCTTTCGCGCATTTCGGCGGCGGCCTTGTTGGTGAAGGTGATGGCTAGAATCTGGCTCGGCCATGCGCCGAACTGGCTCAAGATCCAGGCGATGCGGCGGGTCAGCACGCGGGTTTTGCCGGAGCCTGCACCGGCTCCGATCAGCAGCGCCTGACCGCGGTATTGCACGGCTTCCGCCTGCTGCGGGTTCAGGTCGCCCACGAGTTCCTGTGCGCTGCGTGCGATGACTTCCGGCTCGTCGTACACTGTTGCCTCCCTTTGAATCGCGACATTCATGTTTACCACATGCACGGGTCAGCGCAGGACAACGTACACTTACGAGTATCCATATCATTCACTGACATACAACAATGGGAGGTTCAATGCAGGAACTTGAGGAGCGAATCCAAAGCGAGGGAACGGTGAAGGCGGGTAATGTGCTCAAGGTGGACGCGTTTCTGAACCACCAGTGCGACGTACGCCTGTTCGACCGCATGGGTTCGGCATGGGCCGCTCATTTCGCCGGCAAGCACATCACCAAGATTCTGACCATCGAGGCGTCCGGCATCGGCATTGCGTGTGTGGCGGCCCAGCATTTCGGCAATGTGCCGGTGGTGTTCGCCAAGAAGGCGCAGTCCATCAACCTTGACGGCGACCAGTACACCACCACGGTCTATTCCTTCACCAAGCAGAAGGAGTTCCCGGTGATCGTGGCCAAGAAGTATCTGAACGCCGGCGACCATGTGCTGCTTATTGACGATTTTCTGGCCAACGGCAAGGCGTTGCGCGGTCTGATCGATCTGTGCGAAGCAGCCGGTGCCACGGTCGAGGGCATTGGCATCGCCGTGGAGAAGGGCTTCCAGGGCGGCGGTGACGCGCTGCGCGCTGAAGGCTACGATGTGGATTCGCTGGCCATCGTCGAGTCCATGAATCCCGAGACCGGCGAAATCACATTTAGGCACTGAGCACATTGGCTGCTCCCGCCGGCGGGAGCAACAGAGAGAAGAAGAGAATCATGTCAGAGAAGAAAACCAATCATTCCGTATCCTTTGAGGCGTTGTCTTCGCTGGACGCGCCAGTATCCTTCTGGAAGGGCATTCCGTTCGGCCTGCAGCATGTGATGGCCATGTTCGTGGCGAACCTCGCCCCGATCTTCATCGTCGCCTCGGCCGCGAAGATGACCCCGGCCCAATCGGCCACCATCATCCAGTCCGGCCTGCTGGTTGCGGGCCTGGGCACTTGCCTGCAACTGTACGGCGCGTGGCTCATCGGCTCGCGACTTCCGATGGTCACCGGCATCTCCTTCACCTACGTGGCGGCCGCCGTGGCGATCTGCGCGGACAAGGGCTATGGCGCGGTGGTCGGCGCGGTAATGGTCGGCGGTCTGCTGGAACTTGTGCTGGGTTTGACGGCCAAGTATTGGCGTCGGTTCGTGCCGCCCATCGTCTCCGCCATCGTGGTCACGTCGATCGGCTTCTCGCTGCTCAACGTGGGTGCCACGAGCTTCGGCGGCGGCAGCGGAGCCAAGGACTTCGGTTCCTGGCAGAACCTGACGCTCGGGCTTATATCTTTGGTTGCCTGCCTGGCGTTCCAGCTGTTGATGAAGGGCACGGCCAAGCAGCTGTCCGTGCTGTTCGGTCTGGTGGTCGGCTATGTGGCGGCTATCTGCATGGGCAAGGTCGATTTCTCCGGTTTCCAGAACCTCGCCATCGTGTCCGTGCCGCAGTTCATGCCGTTCAAGCCTGAGTTCGACTGGGGCTCGATCATCTCCATCGGCCTGCTCTACGTCGTCTCCTCGGTCGAGGTGCTGGGTGACACCGCCGCGCTGACCAAGGTGGGCCTGAACCGTACGCCCACCGAACGCGAGACCGCGGGCGCCATCGCCGGCGACGGCCTGATCTCCACCGTATCCGGCCTGTTCGGCTGTCTGCCGCTGACCTCGTTCGCACAGAACATCGGATTGGTGGCCATGACCAAGGTCGTCAACCGCAAGGTGATTCTCTCCGGCGGACTGATTCTGGTGCTGGCGAGCTTCGTGCCGGCCATCGCCGAGGTGTTCAACTCGCTGCCGCAGGCGGTGCTCGGCGGCTGCACGATCATGATGTTCGGCAACATCATTCTTTCGGGCTTCCAGATGATTGCCGAGGCGGGCTTCACGCAGCGCAACATCACGATTGCGGCGCTTTCGCTGACCATCGGCATCGGCTTCACCCAGGTGAGCGACATCTTCACGCAGTTCCCGGCACTGTTCCAACAAATCTTCGCCTCGAACTGCATCGCCGTGGCGTTCGTGGTGGCCGTGATCCTGAACGCCGTGCTGCCCAGCGAGGAGCACTTCCTCTCTGCGCCCAAGGAGGCACCGGCCGCGGACGCCGAGTGATAACAACGCAACATATCAGCTGCGCATAATCACATGATGATGCCCTATCGTCTTGCAGGATGATAGGGCATCATTGATTTTGGGAGAGACTACAAGTTGAACCATGAGTTCGAGCCGGTGGCGTGTCGATCAATCGTCATCTTCCCATTCGAGGATGTCTCCGGGTTGGCAGTCAAGTGCCTTGCAGATGGCGTCCAACGTGGTGAAGCGGACGGCTTTGGCACGTCCGTTCTTCAGAATGGACACGTTGGCGGGAGTGATGCCAATTTGTTCGGCGAGCTCGCCGACGCCAATCTTGCGTTTGGCCATCATGACGTCGAGATTGATGCGAATCGTCATCTCAAATCACCTGCTCGAGTTCGCGCCCGAGCCGGACAAGGAGAACAGTTTCCATACGGCCACGAACGCCGCTTCGATGCAGAACAGGAACAGCACGCCCATAATGAGATATGGCCAGCGCATCGACGTCTGGCTCGGGTAGAGGCCGGCCAGCGCGCCGCTCAATCCCGGTACGGCGAATAGTTGGCCCCATAGGCAGGCCAGCCAGACCAGAATCACGATGGCTTTCAACGCGAGCAACACCCATCGGTTCATGTAGTTTTTCATAGCCCGGTCCTTTCAGGTGCCGACGTTTTTTTTTGGCGACACCGCGAACATCGATATGACTATATCGAAAAACGATATACCTTGCAAGGCGTATTGCGTCAACCGGCATTGGTCGCTCGTATACATATAGGCTTCGGCAGACTGTCAGCAGACCGTCAGCTCAACGGAGCGAACGCCATATGAGCCACCCATTCGCGCACGAGCGTGATGACGGCTTCGGGTTGGTCGATGTGCGCGTTGTGACCGGCATTGTCCAGCGTCACGAAGGTGGCGTTGGGATAGTGCGGCAACAGGGCTTGCTGATCTTCGTATCCGACGATCTGGTCTTGCTTGCCGGTGACGATGAGCACCGGACCCGCATATGTGCCGAGCATTTCCTCGGGATTATCGGCCAGCCAATAGCGCTGATCCAGTCGTTCGCATGCCGCACGGTCGCACAACGCCACGCCGGGCAGGATGAACCGTTGGTAGCGTCGCCACGCGTCGAATGACTGGTTGACGCCCATGGTAATGAAATCGAACACCTGTTCCTGCGGCAAGGAGTGCGTCAGCTTGGGATTGGGCTGTGCAACCACATGTTCGGCCACATGCCGGCCGGCATGCTGCGGGTCCACGACCGGCGCGATCAATGCCATACCGGCCACTCGGCGAGGTTCGCGCGCCAATACTTCGCGGACAAGCGCACCGCCCATCGAGTTGCCGACCATGGCGAATGGAGCCGCTTTACCGACAAGACCGTCAATGGCCGTTTGCAGCCAATCCGCCATTTCCGGCAGCCCGCAGGCATGCTCGGGCAATGCCGGCGTACGGCCGAAACCGGGCAGATCCAGATATATACGGCGAATTGAATCATTGCCGTCAAACGCCTTGTCGAGCATCATCAGCGAACGATGGTCCACACCCATGCCATGCACGAACACGACGGGCAATCCATCATCATTGCCCTCAATCGCGCAGTACGGCTGCAATTGCGCCATGTGTCCCTCTCCTTCAACCCGGTACAAATCGCCTTTCACACAATAGCGGCAGCAGCTCCCTTGGTGTCGGAGCAATCCCGACCGCCATTCTCGGTTTCGAGGGGCTGATTTGCGCGGATGTCATGAAGCGTGAAGACTTGTCACAAAGTCGCGTGATGACGCAGCCGCCGTTCAGGTGGATATGCCACGCTGTCATGATGACGGCCGAGCCGGAACACGGCAAATCCCGCATGCTGCATAGGCCAGCCGGTCACGGTCAGCCATGACACCGAAATATTGGAGGCGCAATGGGACAACAGGTGCGGTACGGCAGACGCCGCTCCCATGGCGCGGGCGCGCTGATTGCAGCCGTCATACTTGTTGTTGCGGCGCTGATCGCGGCATGGACGCTGCTGCCACGGCTATTCACGCCTCGCGAGACCGCGCGCACGGCCGAGGAAGCATATTGCGCGGCGGTGTCGTCCGACGGAGCCCGCCGCACCTTGACGCCTGATCAGGCGCAGAACGCGGCGCTGATTGCGAACATCGCCGTCACGCGCGGACTGCCGGATCACGCGGCGACGGTGGCCATCGCCACGGCCATGCAGGAGTCGAGGCTGACGAATCTGGACTACGGCGACTTGGATTCGCTCGGCCTGTTCCAACAGCGGCCCAGCCAAGGCTGGGGCACGGCGGAGCAGGTGTCCGACATGACCTATGCGACAAACATCTTCTACGATCATCTGCTGCAGGTGCCGGATTGGGAGACGATTCCGGTGGAGGACGCCGCGCAGGAGGTGCAGCGCTCAGGCTACCCGGAACTATATGCCGCATGGGATGCGATGGCACGCGCTTGGGCCTCGGGGCTGACCGGTGAACGGTCGGCGGGCGTCACGTGCGCGTTGGAGCCAGCAACCTCCTCGGACGCGGACGGGTTGGTTGCCGCCATAGGAGGTACACTGCCGAATGTCAATGTCTCGGTTGTGCCCCCAAATGGCAAAACCGGCACGAACAACGGCGCTGCGACCAATACGGCCAGCACAACGTTGACGATCACGCTGCCGGACGGCCTGTCCGCCGACAACCGCACTCGACTTTGCTGGCAGACGGCAGGCTGGCTGGTCACGCATGCACGTCAATACGGCATTGACGCACTGCACGCGGACGGCATGGATTGGAACCGCAAAGCCGGCACATGGATCGGCACCGAAACCGCCGAGCAGACCATCACCTTCACGCTTGCGTGATGTGACCTATACCGCCGTTGCGACCACAAATCCGACTGGTTGGAGCCTACGCCGTCGATGCCGCCTGAGGCACGATACGGATATGTTTTTACTCGTTCGAATGAGCCCAATCCACGACGGCTTCGATGTTATTGCCATCCGGGTCCAGCACGAATGCGGAGTAATAGCCGGGATGGTACGGGCGCGGACCGGGAGCGCCGTTGTCTCGGCCGCCGGCGGCGAGCGCGGCTGCATGGAACGCCTGCACGGCTTGCTGACTGTCAGCCAAGAACGCGATGTGTGTGACCGGCGTGACCGGCGAAGCCTCCGCCTCCAGCCCTTCAATCGGTGACACGTAGAAATCGGAGTGCAGGGTTCCGTCATCCACGCCGAATCCGAGCGTAGGCTCATGATGCGCCTTGACGATATAGCCGAGCGGTGCGAGCGCCTGTTTGTAGAATGTGATGCTACGGTCGATGTCTTTCACGTGCAACGTCAGATGGTCCAGCATGGTCTTGGTCGCCCTCCCCTGGTTCTTGTATTCGATTGCTGCTTGCAGTGTAAGCCCGAACGTTTCCCACAGGGCCGCGCATGGCTATGATGAGAGCAATCGCACGTCGAGTTCGAGACAATATTCAAAACGAATCCAAGGTAATAAGGGGAATGACGATGACCAAGGCACTGATTGTGGTGGATGTGCAGCCGACGTTCTGTGAAAGCGGCGAACTGGGTGTCGCAGGCGGCAACGCGGTCGCCGAGCGGATTGCCGATTATGTGAACGCGCATCGCAGCGAGTACGCGTATATCGCAACCACGCAGGACTGGCATATCGAGCCGGGCGCGCACTGGTCGGCGGAGCCGGATTTCGTGGACACGTGGCCGAAGCATGGTGCGGCCGGCACGCTGAACGCCGAATTGCATCCGGCGATCAAGGCGCTGAATATCGAGCATCATTTCAAGAAGGGCCAGTATTCGGCGGCATATTCCGGTTTTGAGGGTATCGAGGACAATACCGACCGTATCCAGACCCGCGAGGAGGTCGAGGCCGAGCAATCCGCCGGCAAGACGCTGGCCAACGCGCTGAAGGCCGCCGGCGTGAGTCGCGTGGATGTGGTGGGCATCGCCGAATCGCATTGTGTCAAGGACACCGCGCTCGATGCCAAGAAGCTCGGCTTCGAGGTCACCGTGTTCGAGGATCTGACCGTGCCGGTCAGCGAGGAACTTGGTGTTGCGGCCCGCAAGCAGATGGCTGCGGGCGGCATCACATTGGCTGAGTCCCGCTGATCGGGCCGGATATACCCAGAGCGAAGCACACAGCCGTAGCATCAATCACGCGCAAGATTCCCACGCCACCCAACATAGCCCGCCCGCCTCGACCGGCCGATATCATCGGCGAACACGCGGAACCGAACCCTACATCGACGTTCGTTTCGTCTGGTTTGGCCCATGAATTCTGCATGAATTGGGGTGAACTGGCGGGGCTGGAGGCGAGCGGGCGGCGGATTATGGGGCACAATGGTTTCAAGGAGGCCGCCATGGTCGATGACTATACTGCCAAAATGACTGAGCTGATCGAACTCATGCGTCTGATCGGCAACGATACGCAACAGTGCGAGGTCAAGGAATGCAAGCGCAAGATCTCCTCGACCATCACCGATACGCTGTCCGCGTTCTCCAATGGCTCCGGCGGCTGGATTATCCTGGGCCTGTCCGAAAAGAACGGGTTCACGCCGGTCGAGGGATTCGACGCGCGCGCCATGCAGGAGGCGCTGAGCCAGGCGTGCGAGAAGATGACGCCGGTGGTGCGGCCCGTGATCGTCACCTGCCCGTTCGAAGGCGCGAATCTGGTGTTCGCGCGCATCGACGAGATGCTGCCGCGCGACAAGCCCTGCTTCACCACCGCGCTCGGACCGCACGGCGGCTCGTTCATCCGTACCGGCGACGGCGACCGGCGCATGACCTCCTATGAGGTCGACCGGCTCATCGAGGAGCATCTGCAGCCCACATACGATCTGGATATCGTGCCCGACGCCACGACCGATGACCTCGACCCGCAGCTTGTTGCCGGACTGTTGGCACGCGTGCGCGAACAGCATCCGCGCGTGTTCGCCGACCGAGACGGCATCGATGTGCTGCTGGATCTGCAGGTGTTGCGCCATGATGATTCCGACGAGTCGGAGGTCGGCGGAATCCTGCGCCCCACCTTGGCCGGACTGCTGGCGTTGGGCCGCTATCCGCAGAAGTTCTATCCGCGGCTCGGCATTTCGATTGCCGTGTTTCCGGGGACGAGCCGGGACGATGTGTTCCGGGGTGACGAACGATTGGTCGCCTCGAAGTCGGTGGTCGGTTCGATTCCGGTGATGATCGACGATGCGGTCGACTCGTTGATGCGTTGGATTGGCGCGAAGAAGCCCGACTATCCGCCGCTCGTGTTGCGCGAGGCG
This sequence comes from uncultured Bifidobacterium sp., assembly GCF_959020155.1. GTDB lineage: Bacteria > Actinomycetota > Actinomycetes > Actinomycetales > Bifidobacteriaceae > Bifidobacterium. The sequence goes on along the minus strand of NZ_CAUERC010000027.1, from coordinate 3,481 downwards.
ATTGCGAACGCGCTCACCCACCGTGATTATTCGCCCGATGCGCGCGGCACGCAGGTGCATATCAGCGTGTTCACCGATCGCATCGAGATCACCAATCCGGGTGGCCTGTACGGCATGGTGACACATGATGTGCTGGCGAGCCCTCATCCGGTGACGGGCGCGCCGTTCGTCTCCACCCGAAACCAGTTCCTGTTCACGCTGCTGGAGTCCACGCCGTATCCGGGCGGCGGGTTTGTGAACCCGGAAGGCGGCGACGGCTACCAGCGCATCGCCGCCGCGTTGCGCGAGGCCGGCATCGAGCCGGCGACCACGCGCAACGACATCAACACGTTCACGATGACCATCACCAAGCAGCGCACGATGGCGAACAGTTCACCGGGCGACGTGGTCAAGGCGATTATGACCGTACTGGAGCGGCATTCGGCCATGAGCGTCAAGGAGATCATGCGCGAACTGCAGTTGACGCCGCTGGCCGCCACATCCGGTATGCGCGAGCTGATGAAGGAAGGGCGGGTCGCCCGAGTCAAGTTCGCCGACGACCCGGCACAGCGGTATCGGTTGAAAGGCTGATTTCTCACTCGGCCAGCTGCGTGGTGGCGGGCGCGGCCAGGGCGGGGCGGGATCGGCGGAAGCGGCCGGCGGCCAGGCCGATGCAGATGAACATCACACCGAACAGTGCGACCAATCCCAGCGAGCCGGACCAGCCGGCGACGCTTATGCCGGTTTCCGCCGCCGTGCCGAAGCCGAGCGCGTTGTCGATCGCGGTGCAATACCACCAGCCGGGCAGGAACTTGGCTATGGTCACCATCACGCCGGGCATCATGTCAATCGGCAATGCGACACCCGACGTGAACATGATGAGCAGGCCGAAGATGTTGGCGAACCCGTTGGCCGCCTCTTCCGAGAGCCCGAACTCGCTGAGCATGAATCCGCAGGCGACGGTCATCAGCGCGTACACGCAGGTCGCGCCGAACGTCATCAGCACTCCCCCGACGCTCAGGTGCAACGGATCGAGCCCCGCCGCCATCATCAGACCGATTGACAGCACCAAATAGCCGACGCATACGACGAGCGCGAATCCGCCCAACGTCAGCAACCGCTGGAGTCCCATCAGGACCATGCGTCGGGGCGAGGCGGTGAGACGCCGCCGCACCTCGCCGGTGGTGAACGCGCCCAGGATCATCGATCCGCAGATGGTCATCGCCAGGGACAGCGGGTACATCGCGGTTTTCATGGTGCCGCCGAATCCGCTGACCGCCGTATCCGCAGCGCTTGCCGACTCCTCGGTCGGCGTATCGACCACGGCGATCTGATGGTTCACGTCTGTATCGCTGGCCGATTCGGCGGCCATTTTGGCGGCCTGGGACAGATCCTTGATATCCGGCTTGTCGACTTGCCCTTCCGGCAGCGAGTCCAGCATGTCTTGGTCCAGACTCGCGCCATCAAAACCGGCGGCCCCTCCTGTAGCGTTCATCATGCCGGCGAGCGCCGCCTGGTCGACCCTCGTCTGCGCGCCGATCAGTGCGGTGCGGGTGAGCGAGAGGAACCCGCCGACGTTCATCCGCGCCATCGACCCGGAGCCGGATGCGTAGCTGGTAACCGTGTCCACGTTCGGCGGATTGTCGCCGTCCGCCGCCGCGGCGACATAATCGTCAGCGAATCCGTCGGGAATGATGACGATCAGGTCCACCCAGTTCGAGGCGACGGCCTGTTGCAGCGTTTCGCTGGTGTCGTCGAGGTCCACCAGTTCGCTGGAATCGCGCAGGTAGGCGCGCATCGACGTGGCGATATCACCCCGGTCGGAGTCGCGGTCGATGATGGCGACGCGCGTCTTGGTCGATTCGAGCACCGCGGACATGGAGCCGGATGCGGAGGTCAGCATCGCCCAGCTGATGGACATCATCAGGATGCCTATGAATACGAGGTAGATCATCAGGTAGACCCGGTGCGCGAACAGCACGCGCAGCGTGGCTTTACAGGTGTTCATAACGTTGCCTCCTCAGCATTGCGATGCCGGCCAAGAGGAATACCGCGCTCATCGCCAGCAGAATGATGCAGGTGGTGATGAACGGCCGGTAGCTGTCGTAGTACAGGATGTCGTAGAACAGGTTCGTCACCTGCTGTGCGGGGTTGATGGTGCCGAGTATGGGCGCGTTGCGGGCTATCCAGTCGCTGATCTGCATGGCAAACCCGCCGTACAGTCCGGTGAACAGCGACAGCGTGCAGGAGATGCCGGTCGACAGCCCGTATTTCGTGTTGTACGAGAGCTTCGGCACCGCACCGAGCAGGGTGCCTGCTGAGCTGGTCATGAACGAGGCGATGATGACCGCGAGGATCGCCGCCGGTTCGCGTCCGCCGAGCGAGACGTTGCAGGCGAGCCGGATATAGGCCAATGCGATGGACAGGGCGACCGACGAGCACAGCCAGCAGGAGAGGAAGCCCGCGACGAGCTGTTTGGCCCGGCTCAGCGGCGCTACGGTCCGCCGTATGCCCAGCGCGGACAGGTTCGCCTGTGCGGCGGCGACTGTGCTGATGGAGTATCCCATGGCCATCATGCAGGACATGGCCAGCAGCGCGTAATAGTATCGGGCGATCTCGTCAGGCTGGAAATGCGTGAGCGTCGTCTCATGGGTCATGTCGACGTTCTGCCCGACGCTGTTCCAGAAGTTCCGGCTGAGCGCGGCCTGTGGATTGTCGGCGATGGTCTGCCGGGTAACGGCGTCGGTGCGGTTGTACAGGTCGATGACGCTGCGCAGGGCCGCGAGGCTAATGTCCAGTCCGCTGTTTTGCGTGGAGTCCTTGGCTGTGACGGCGGTTTCCCGGCTCACGGTCATCGCCAATCGGCCGTTATTGTCGGCGGTCAGATAGCCGTTGGCAGTGCCGTCGGCGAGCCGTTGTTCGGCCTCCTTCACGGTGTCGACTGTGGTGATGGTCAGCAGCTTTTGGTCGATTTCGGCGTAGGTCGTGTCGTCTGAGGCCGATTCCGTTTCCCCGGCCAGCGCGTCTACGAAGGTGCGGGCACCGTCCGCCTGCTGCCAACGGGTGTCTTCGATGACGGCCATCGGCACCGGCTTGAGTTCGTATGCTTCGGCCAGCCCGCCGAACAGTCCGTTGAACATGGTCGCCAGCACAATCGGGAACACGGTCATCCAGAACAACGCCGACCGGTTACGCAAGTTCGCTTTCAATGCGACCAGAAATGTGGTCCACATGATGTCTCCTTACTCAGGAACTCCCCTCAGTCACCTTTGGTGACAGCTCCCCTCGGAGAGGGGAGCCAAGTTATTTGCTTGCCGACTGAGGGGAGCATGGTCAGTCCCTCAGTGCTTTGCCGGTGAGTTCGAGGAACACGTCGTTGAGGGTGGGCGGGCGACTGGTCAGGTGGCCGATGTTGGCGCCGGAGCGTTTCACCGCGTCGAGCACGTCGGTCAGGTTGTGTTCGCCGCGACGGCATCGCACGTCGAGTTCCTTGCCGTCGTAG
>NZ_CAUERC010000026.1:0-21797 GCF_959020155.1 uncultured Bifidobacterium sp. | reverse complement strand
CCATATCGTGGTCGATGACGTGTGAGCCACAACACGCTGCACCCCACCTGTAGAATGGCGTATCGGCTAGATAATAGGGAGTAACAATTATGGCTTTGACTTTGGCTTCGGCCGCTGACCTGCTCAAGGAACACCATCTGCTGCGTGAAATCATCCAAGGGGATGTCTGGACCGACGACCCGGCCCGTATCGCTTCGGCGGATGAGCCGTTCGCCGGCATCACCTACGACACCCGCAAGGTCACGCCGGGTGCCCTGCTGTGCTGCAAGGGCCAGTTCAAGGCCGAGTATCTGAACGGCATCGACGAAGCCGGCCTGGCCGCATACGTGGCCGAAACCGGGTACTCAGCCGCAACCGCCACCCCCGGCCTGATCGTCAGCGACGCACGTAAGGCGATGAGCCTGCTGTCCGCCGCGTTCTACGGATATCCGCAGAACGAGCTCACGGTCATCGGCGTCACCGGCACCAAGGGCAAGACGACCACCTCGTACTTCACGCAGGCGCTTATCAACGCCGTCTCCGGAGGCAAGGCCGCATTGTTCTCCTCGGTCGATAATTGCCTTGACGGCCACACCTACGTCGAGTCCGATCTGACCACGCCCGAATCGATGGACGCCTTCCGCATGATGCGCGAAGCGGCCGATAACGGCATGAAGTATCTGGTGATGGAGGTTTCCTCCCAGGCGTACAAGGTGGACCGCGTCTATGGCCTGACTTTCGATGTGGCCGCGTTCCTCAACATCTCCCCCGACCACATCAGCCCGATCGAACACCCCACGTTCGAGGATTACCTGTATTGCAAGCGCCAGATCATCGTCAACGCGAAGTCGCTGGTACTCGGCGCGGACAGTCTGCACGCCGATCTGTTGCGGGAGGACGCGGAGGCAGCCGGCATCGGCGTGACCACCTTCGCCCTGCATGACGCGGATAATGCCGGCACCAGTGCGGACGTCGTCGCCTGGCCCGCCGACCCGGCGCACGCCTCCTTCCACATCACCGACGGAGATCAGGCCCTTGGCGACTACCATCTGTCCATCGATGGCGACTTCAACTACCTCAATGCGGCGGCAGCCATCGCCATCGCCCATGCGGTTGGCGTATCGCTCGATGACGCCGACGCACTGCACGCCATCGAATCCGTACGTATCGCCGGCCGTATGGAACAGTTCCGCGACCCGCAGTCAAACACGCTCGCCATCGTCGATTATGCGCACAACTACGCATCCGTCACCGCGCTGCTTGACTTCGTCTACGAGCGTTGGGGCGAGGAAAACCCGCGTATCACGCTGGTGACCGGATCGGCCGGCAACAAAGCCTACGATCGCCGTAAGGAAATCGTCGAGGCTGCCGAGAACCGTATCGCGAACTTCATTTTCACCGCCGAAGATACGGACACCGAGTCGATCATCGACATCTGCATGGAAATGCAAGGCTACATCACGAACAAGGATGTGGCCTCCACGGTGATTTCCGACCGTCCGACGGCCATCACCAACGCCATTTACGATGCCCGTACGCACGCCGACCGATTCAACGTCCTGCTGATCATCGGCAAGGGCAACGAGCGTTGGATCAAGGACCATCACAAGCATGTGCCGTTCGACGGCGACGATCACGTCGTCGAACGCATGTTTGGCTTGTGACGGGATTCCGGCCAATCAAATCCTGATCGGATCCCGATTGGCCCACATCAGATCACGCGCAATACGACCAAACCAGAAACACGACATACGGATACGAACGAAAAAGGATAGCTGAATCGTAATGATCACGTTGGAGAAAGTTGACGGAGCCACACTGGAAGCCGAAGCCGAGAAGGCCGGCATCACGTTGCCTATCGAACAGACCAAGGTTTGGTCTGGTTTTCAGGCGGATATCGACGGACGCACACCATGGGGCAATTATCTGATCAAGCGTGATGGTGAATTGGTCGCCGTGATCTCCTTTATCGATTTTGAGACGCACGGTTATCATTATCTGCGCTCGATGCATGGGCCGGCGTGGGTCGCCAAGCCCACCGAGGCTGAGGAGCGCGAGGTCGTCGACGCCATCGTGGACACCGTCAAGAAGGCCGACAAGAGCATCGCGTTCCTGCGTATCGACACCTGGTTCGCCGATGGTACGGAGAAGGTACTGTCCACAGTGCCGTACGACCAGACCGTGGTCATCGACGTCACCGGTGGCGATGATGAGATTCTGGCTCGGATGAAGCGTCGTGGACGCCGTGACGTGCGCAAGTCTCTACGTGAATGCCCGGCCGAGGTTGCCGATGAGACGGATAAGGCCCTGACCGATTTCTCCGAATATTACGATGTGATGGTCGAAACCGGCCAGCGCGATGGATTCACGCCTGCTCCGATGAGCGACTACTCCGATATGATCGGCGCGTTGGGTGCCGATCATTGCCGTGTGTTCGCCGCACGTATTGAAGACCGTGTGGTGGCATGGTCGATTGTCACCGTGAACGGCACGCATGCGGTGCGCTACTATGCCGGCATGCGCAACGAGGTTATGCGTCTGCATGTGACCGACAAGCTGCTGTATTCCGAATGCTGCATCCTGGGCTCGCAGGGTATTACGGAATACGATCTGATGGGCATCGGCTCCGATTTCGCGCCGTCGCTCAAGGGGCTTAACGAGTTCAAGTGCAAGTTCACCGAGGAAATCACCCCGGTGGCCCCCGCCCGCGACGTACCCATCAAGAAGGTCTTCTACAAGACGCTGCAGACTGTGCAGGGCGTGCGCAAGGCATTACGCTAATACCACCCCGCTCCCGCTGGTGGGAGCTGTCGAGCGAAGCGAAACTGAGGGTGGTCTTTCGAGATGGACCACCCTCTGTCACCTGTGGCGCCAGTTCCTACCAGCAGGAACCATTCATTTATCGTTCGAGTTTTTGGCTCACCACGGCTGTTACGCCGTCGGCTCGCATGGCTACGCCGTAGAGCGCGTCGGCAATCGACATGGTGCGTTGCTGGTGAGTAATAATGATGAGCTGCGCATGGGCGCGTAGCTCATTGAACGCATTAATCAAACGGGTCAGGTTCACGTCGTCCAACGCGGCCTCGACCTCGTCCATCACATAGAACGGGCTGGGGCGGGCGGTGAAAATCGCGAACAGCAACGCCAGCGCGGTCAGTGAACGTTCGCCGCCGGACAGGAGGCTCAGCTGTTTGACGCGCTTGCCGGCCGGGCTGGCCTCGACCAGTACGCCGGTGGTGAGCATGTCTTCCGGGTTTTCCAGGCGCAGTCGCCCGGTGCCGCCTGGGAACAGCGTGGCGAACATCTGCTCGAATGCCTCGGCGGTATCGTCGAACGCGGATTTGAATACCTGGACCATCGTGGAATCGAGATCCTTGATGAGCTGCATCAAATCGTCACGTGATTTGACCACATCGTTGCGCTGATCATTGAGATACTTGTTCCGCTCCTCAAGCGCTTCGAATTCCTCGGTGGCCAAAGGGTTGATCTTGCCGAGTGCGGCCAGATCGCGGCGAGCCTTATCGAGACGCTTCTTCTGCTCCTGACGGTTATACGGCACGGTCTTAAAGCGGTCGGAATCGCCGTTGGTGCCGGTCTCTCCCCCGGTTTCTCCCTCTTCGGTCTCAGCCTCAGCTTCCGTCTCATCCAACGACACAGGGTTGCCCTCATCATCCAGCACGGGCACCGGCTGTTCGGGGCCGTAATCACTAACCAATTCCTCCAAAGTGAGACCGAGTTCGTCGGACACTTTTTGCATGAGCTGCCCGGATTCGGCGGCCAACCGTTCGCGGTTTACATCCAAGGCATGTTCGCGCCCGGTCAGATCGGTGACCTTGGGCTCGATCTGGTTGCGCTGCGCGCGCAGGGCCTTGAGTTCCTCGTCATGGCTGGAGGCGGCGGCCTGCAGCTCGTCTCGTTTGGCGGCCACGTCATGCAGCGTATGCTCTACCATGGCGGCCACTGCTCGCGCGTCATCGGCCACGCCTTGCAGGTGTGCGGCCTGCTCGCGTCTGCGATCGTTCAACGCCTCGATGCGGGCGCGGCGTTCGGCGGTTTCTTTGGCGTTGTCCCGCAGCAGCCCGGCCTGTCGGCTCAGTGACTCCCCTTTGCGGCTTGCTTCGGTCCACGCGATTTTTGCGGCGACCTCATGCTCGCGAGTCAGGTTCAGTTCGCGCTCCAGCGTGCGTTCGCGTTCATCGAGTTCGTCGAAATCGGCATGTTCCGCTGTGGATTGCTGGGCCGATGCCAAAGCGCGATTGAGGTCGTCAAGCTTGAGCTGATGCTCGTTGCGATTCTCTTGGGTCTCGGTGATTTTCCTATCCAGCTGCTCGAGCTGACGGGTGAACGATGCGACGCGATCTGTGGCGGATTTCAGAGATTTCTCCGCCTGCTGGGCTTTGAGCCGGGCTTCGGTGCGTTTGGCGGATTCCTGGTCGACGAGTCGAGCCGCTTCATCGCGCTTGGTTTTGGCCTCGGCCACTTGCTCAGCCATTCCGCCGTCTTGGGCGGTCAACTGTTTGACCTGTGCCAATGCTTTGTCTCGGCGGGCGGCCAGAGACAGGTCCGATTGAGAGATTGAAGAGCCGCCGACCGCCGCCACGCCGTGTGTGAAGGTCTCGCCGTTCTTGGTGACGGCCCGCATGGCTTCGCCGAATGCCACAATCTGTTGGGCTTCGTCGGCGGTGCCGGCCGCGGCTACATCAGCCAGCAGGAGACGCACGGTGCGCACGACCGCTTCGGCCTGTGCCGGGTTCTCGGCATCCGGGTTCGCGGTGACGAGTGCTGCCAGCGCGTTGCCCGATTGCGGAGCGGCCCCCGCGTTCTCGGCGCTACTCTCCTCCGACTCCGTGCCCGGCTCTGTGGCGGGATCGCCGGCAATGCTCGCGGTCAGCACCACGGCTTTGCCGAGCTTATCTTCCCGAGCGCGTTCGAGGGCGTGCAACATGTTGCCTGCCTCGGGCACCACGATGGCGCTGGCATACTGGTCGAGCGCGTGGGCCACGGCATCTTCCCAGCCTTCGGCCACATGGATGAAGTCGGTGAGTCGGCCAAGCGAGGCCACGTCCGTATCACGCTCCAACGATCCGGAAGCATTGCGGCTGCCTAGCGTGTCGGCAAGCGCATCGGCCTTGGCTTTGAGCGAGATGATCTTGGACTGTATCTCGCGCTGCTTATCGGCGCGTTCATTCAGTCGTTCGCGGCATTCGGCGAGCGTCGCACGTGCGGCGTCCAATGCGGCACCGTCATCGTCGGCAATGGAGTCCGCTTCGCTGCGCAATGCGTCCAGCTGTTGCTGGGCATCGTCGCGCTGGGAAGTCAGCGAGTCGCGTTGGGAGGCGTAATCCTTGGCGCGGCTGGTCGCCAGTTGTACGGCGGATTCCTCGCGGGCGATGAGTTCGCGCAGTCGGGCGATTTGCGCATCGCGCTCCTGTGCGGTTTTGCGCAGTTCCGTCAAGGTCTGACGGACTGAAGCAAGCTTCTTCTCGTCGTCGGCGCGTTCCTCGGTGGCCTTGTCGAGTGCGATGCGCGCATCGGCCACGGCCTTGGTCTGTGCCGCGGCCTGAGACTCCAGTTCCTCGGCTCGTTTGACGAGCATGCCGGGATCCTCACCGAAGTTGGTGACGATCTGGCCGGCGAGTGACCGGCTGCGCTCTTCGGCCAACTGGGCGAGCGCGTTCAGTCGTTCACGGGTCTGCGAGAATTCATGCCAGTATTGGTTGGCCTTGGCGATGGCCGGACTGGATTCGGAGCTCAACGCCTCGACCTGTTCGATGCGTACTTTGACTTGGGCGAGTTCACGTTGGGCGACGGCCAGCTGGTTACGCACAGCGCCAAGCTCTTGACGTACCGTGTCGCGACGGCTCATCGAGCGTTGAGCGTCTTCGGCGTACAGGCGGGCTTGGGCGTCGCGTACGGATATCTGAATCGCGTCGGCGCGCCGGGAGATACGTGCCTGGCGTCCGAGGGGGCCGAGTTGGCGGTGAATCTCCCCCAGCAAATCGTCGAGTCGGCTCAGGTTCGTTTCGGTATTGGCCAGCTTGCGCAACGCGCGTTCCTTGCGCTTGCGGTGCTTCAGGATGCCGGCGGCCTCTTCGATGAACGCACGGTGGCCGGACGGGTCGGCCTTCAGAATCGCATCCAATCGTCCCTGGCCTACGATCACATGCATCTGCTGGCCAAGACCGGTATCGGAGAGGAGTTCCTGAATGTCGAGCAGGCGGCATTGCGAGCCGTTGATCGCGTATTCGGAGCCTCCGTTGCGGAAGATGGTGCGGGAGATGGTGACTTCCGTGTAATCGATATCGAGCGTGTGATCGGAATTATCGATGGTCAGGCTCACCTGTGCACGGCCTAATGGCGGGCGAGAGGACGTGCCTGCGAAAATCACGTCCTCCATCGAAGTGCCGCGCAGGTTTTTGGCGCCCTGCTCACCCATCACCCAGATCAGGGCGTCGACGATGTTCGACTTGCCCGAACCGTTGGGGCCGACGACCGCCGTGATGCCGGGCTCGAAGCGCAGCGTGGTGGCGGAGGCGAAGGATTTGAATCCGCGGAGGGTGAGTTCCTTGAGATACATGGCGTGAGACTGTTTTCCGTATGCCGGGTGTCCGGGTATCCGATATGCCTTGGATGCGGGTTACCGGACGTCGGCGGAATCGTCGGTGACGGCGCCTGTGTCGGCGCTGGCCGTGCCGGTGCCGGCGTTACCGGCGTCACTGGCCTGTTCCTTGCCGAGGCCGAGGACGTCGAACACGTCGAAGTCGTCCGGGCTCACCGAATCCTCGAGGTTGTCGGCGGCCTCATCCTCGGCCTTGTCTGCCGGCTGATCCGAATCGTCCGGGTCAACTGCCGGCTGATGAACGGCCATAGCCTGCCTCATCGTGGGGCTGGCATGCTCCTCAAGCATCAGGCGTGCGTCGCCGGCGGTGACGAAGCTGCCGCAGATAAGCACGCCGTGGCCGTAGCCCACGCCCAGCTCGTCCTCGGCATCGACCATATTGACGGCGGTCTGAATCGCGTCAGGCAGGTTCGCTTCCTTGATCACACGGTCACGACCGAACACGTCCACGGCAATCTTCTCAAGCTCGTCGGCCGGCATCACACGCTCGCGCCACGAATTCTCGGTGACCACCACGGAGCTCAGGATCGGCTCCAGAACACCCAGATATTCCTCGACCTGCTTGTCGCGCATCATGGCGACCACACCGACCAGCTGCTTGAAGTCGTAGCTTTCCTCGATGGCCTTGCGCAGGGCTTCGGCGGCATTCACGTTGTGTCCGCCATCCAGAATGATGGTCGGTGAGGTGCGGATCTGTTCGATGCGTCCGGGAATCTTGACCGAGCTCAACGCCTCGCCCACCAAGTCGCCGTCCAGCGGACCGTTGACCGGAATCACCACTTCAGAGGCGGCAAGCGCGGCAAGCGCGTTGTGGGCCTGATGCTCGCCGAACTTGGCGATCGGCACGCCCTCGTAAGTGCCGTTGGGCGTGGTCAGGGTGGCGACCTGGCCGCCGACTGCGGCCATACGGTCGGACACGGTCATTTCGTAGCCGTCGCGCACGAGCATGGCGTGGTTGCGTTCGGCGGCTTCGGCGAGAATCGGCATGACGGCTTCCTCATGCGGCTGAGGCCCGATGATGGCGGTGCAGTTCGGCTTGATGATACCGGCCTTCTCGGTGGCGATCTGTTCGACGGTGTCGCCCAGCCACTGCATGTGGTCCATGTCCACCGGGCCGATGATGGCCGCATCCGCGTTGAGCACGTTGGTGGCGTCCCACAGGCCTCCCATGCCGACCTCGACGATGGCCACGTCCACGGGCGTGTCGGCGAACTTCCAGATGGCCATGGCGGTGAGCACCTCGAAGAAGCTCATCTTCGGCTTGCCTTGCTCCTCCATCTTGGCGTCCACCAGGGCCACGAGATCCTTGGTCTGGTCCCAGATGTCGATGAAATCGTCATCGGACAGCTGCTGGCCGTCGATGGCGATACGCTCGTTGATCTTCTCCAGATGCGGCGACGTGTACAGGCCGGTGCGCATACCGTAGGCGCGGCAGATGGCCTCGGCCATGCGTGCGGTGGAGCCTTTGCCGTTGGTGCCGGTGATATGAATCACGCGGAACGACTGCTCCGGGTGGCCCAGGATGTCGAGCATCAGGTTCATCCGGTCGAGATCCAGATTGGTGGTGTTATGCTCCGGCGGGCGGCTCATGATGTCCAGTTCGACGTCCCGCATGCTCTCATTGTTCCGATTCGGATGCTCGAATGACATATCCTCTTCTAACCTCTGCTCGTGTTGCTGTTGCGCCGTTCGGAGTGCGTATGCCACTTACGTGTTCGCGCCATTCTCGTCATGTCTACGCATGCCCGCATATATTCCGCTTCCGCATGCGCAGGAAGCTCCCCTTGCACAGGTTTGCCCCGCATGGTTCGGGATTCTTGCCTTCACGCGTGGAGCCGCACTCCCTCAATTCCCTCTATCCTAGCCGCCGGGGTGGTTTATCGTGCGCGCACAGTGAAACCGTCTCATATGTCGCCGCCGCGCGGGCAGTCTCTACCTGCAGCCACGCACAGTGAAGCCGTCTCATATAGTTGCAATGCGGCTCTTGCCGTCGGCATCTCATTCTTAGTCGGCTGCAATCCAAAACTTGTATGTCCGGCGACGCTGATGCTATTCAGCGTCGGTACAGTGCCAGCTTCTGGCGGTACACCGACGCTATGATGCTCTTGCGAGTCGGTGGCTGGCCAAAACCTGGATTAATCCCGACTCCATCGCCTCTCAGTGTCGTCTCCTCGCCAAGGCATGCCATTCTGCCGTCGTTGAGAAATTTCAACGTCGTCAATCGACCATGTCTTGCCCCGGAAACGACTCTCACAAACGTCCTCTACATCATCTTTTGAACTCGCAGAGGCTCATTCACTGTTATGACTGCTCTCACCGTCGGCAGCCGTCCAAGCCCTGGATCTATGCCGCCAATAAATTGCAGCAAATCGTCGGCCCCGATACAACCATTGGACTCACGCCGACGCTAGATTCCACACTCAGACAGAAGCCAGCCAATATCTGAACCAGCACCGACGGCGTACAAAGCATAAGCACCGTTAACCGTCAATTCGCCGCCCTCTACCAGCTACATCCGCCTTCGCCGATGATATCTTGTTCGAATCCCCAAAGCACGTTGTTCGAATGACATTACTGATGGTGGATAAGTTTTGTGTGTTATCCACTATTCCGAATTAGCGGCCTAATACCTTGAAATTATCGGGAGTATCTCGCTCCAAGACAGCCAAGCTCCGAGGCTAGAACCACAATGGCTGAAATTCATACTTACGCTGCTTCGTTCCGGCTACGCTCGACGTCATGAAGACACACAAAGCAGTGGCCTCGCTCATATCAGCCGCGCAGAATGAGCTGAGATGCGTCTATTCAAGAAATGAAGCGGAACAGACCGCTCTACGCCGCCGTGCCCAGAGTGGTGAGTTGTTGAAAGTGTATGACGGCATTCCCAGTCTTTATGCAAATACTGCATACTGGGATGGTTTGACGCCGCCGGAGCGAACGTTGCATATAGCCCGCGCTCTTGCGCAAGAGCATCCTCAGTGGGTTTTTGGCGGCTTGGTGGCAGTAAGTGCCTATGGATTCGAACATCAATGGCATTTGCATGATGACTGCATAACCATCGTGACTTCCGATCATGGATCTCGTCAATGCCATCAGCGCTTACGACATGTCTATATGCCCGATATGAACAATCCGAAGACACATTACGAGGCCTCCGGCCTATCCCTGATATCACCGGCTAGAACCTTGGTCGAGGCCGCTATAGACCTTGATTTTCGGTTTGCGTTACCGATCTTTGACTCGGCCCTTGCCAAGGGAATAACCAAGGAAGAGATAGCCGCCGACTGCGTTCAATGGAGAATCGATTATGCCCGAGTATTCCGCCTGCTGCGCTATGCAAACGAAAGGAGCGAGAATGGTGGAGAATCCCTCGCGCGAGGCACCATCATCGAAGATCGCTTCCTCACGCCGCGTATTCAGGTAACGGTGACCGACCCACAGACGAATACCGAGTACCGCGTTGATTTCGTATGGAAGCTCGATGACGGGCGCGTGATAGTGGCCGAATACGACGGCACACAAAAATACGTGGACCCAGCCATGACCGATAACCGCAGCATTCAGGAGGTGGTGGCCAAGGAACGCGCACGCGACGAGGGACTGAAACGAGCCGGTGCCACCGAAATCGTCCATTTCACATACGCCGACGTCATCGAACGTACTCCGCTGCGGGTAAAACTGATCAAAGCCGGGGTGCCTCAGGTGGAGACCTCCGCATAGCAGTGAGTCCCGCGACGCGATAAACCTTCATCGCATGGGTTCACATGGATTCAGCCCACAGAATATGTCAATATCAATCGGCAAGCTCCAGCCCAAGCCCATGCCCCTCTCCTTCCCTACCGAGAACAATAAACGGGCCCGCATTCCAGCCCGCCGCACTCGCCATATGGGCATGTCCGGAAGACCGTCCAAATTCCGTACTTGGTTTTACCGTCAGCCGTCAATCGTGGCACATCGCATAAAGCCGACTAATATGAGGTGGGAATCGATGATTCGACAACAACTACATACAGGAGAGTGGCAATGGGTGAAGTGATCACCGCCAAGGACAAGGAATATGAGGCCGAAGAGCGCGCTACGGCACCGGGCGCGAACCAGTCGATGAGCGACCGCGTGAACAACCGCTCGCTGCGCCCGCAGTCGGCCGCATTCAAGGAGTTCATGAAGTCCGGCTGGGCCGACGATGATCCGGAGATTAATCCTCTCGAATCCTCCAAGTTCACGCCAGCCCGCCTTGAGGCGCTGGGCAAGGCCTTCCCGGGCGAACGTCTGGTCATTCCGGCCGGCCAGCCGAAGGTGCGCAACAATGATTGCGATTACATGTTCCGCCCGGACACCACGTTCGCCTACTACACCGGTCTGGGTTCCGATTACGAGGCCGGCGCCGTGCTGGTCCTGAACCCGGTCGACCCCGACTCCCCCGAAGCCGCCGCCGGCAAGACGCACACTCCGGAACTGTTCGTGGCGCCGCGCGCCGACAACTCCACCGAGGACTTCTTCATGTCCGCCCACTACGGCGAATACTGGGTTGGCCCGCGTGCCGGTCTCAAGGAGATGCAGGCGATGACCGGCATCGAAACCCACGACATCGCCCAGCTGGCCGACGCCCTGTCCAAGGACGTGGGTGCCGAAGCCGGCGCCGTACGCGTGCGCGTGGTCAGCGAAACCGACCCGCAAATCACTTCGATGGTTGAATCCATCCGCGAGGCCAACGGTTTCGCCGATCCGGACAAGAACTCCGCATCCGACGACAAGCTGCACGAGTTCGCCGCCGAGGCACGCATGGTCAAGGACGGCTACGAAATCAACGAAATGCGCAAGGCCGTGGACGCCACCAAGCATGGCTTCGACCGTCTGCTCTCCGCACTGCCGGCCGCGCTCGACAAGCCGCGCTCCGAGCGTATCCTCGAAGGCGCGTTCAACGCCGTGTCCCGTGAACTGGGCAACGCCGTCGGTTACGACTCCATCGTGGCCTCCGGCCCCCACGCCCCGATTCTGCACTGGATGCGCAACACCGGTGTGGTGAAGACCGGCGACATGCTGCTGGTGGATGCCGGCGTTGAGGTCGATTCCCTGTACACGGCCGACATCACCCGCACCTTCCCGACCAACGGCAAGTTCACCGACTTCCAGAAGCGTCTGTACCAGGCCGTGCTCGACTCGCAGCAGGCCGGTTTCGAAGCCGCCAAGCCGGGTGCCACCTACTCCGACATCCACCACGCCTGCATGCGTGTGATCGCCGAGCGTCTGCACGATTGGGGTCTGCTGCCGGTGAGCGTCGAGGAGTCGCTGTCCCCGCAAGGCCAGCAGCACCGCCGTTGGCTCGCCTGCGGCGTGGCCCACCACCTGGGTCTTGATGTGCATGATTGCGCGCAGGCCCGTTTCGAGTCCTATCAGAGCGCGCCGATTCGCCCGGGCATGATCTTCACGATCGAGCCCGGCCTGTACTTCCGCGAGGATGATCTGCTGATTCCGCCGGAATACCGCGGCATCGGCATCCGCATCGAGGACGACGTGCTCATGACCGAGAACGGCCCCGAATGGATTTCCGCCGGCATCCCGAAGCAGATCGACGACGTCGAAGCCTGGATGGCCGAGCAGGCTGCCCAAGCGAAGTAACCTAAGCTCCCTCTGATGAGGGAGCTTCTTTTCTACTAAGGAGGCAATGTGTCCACTCCGGAATTTGTGTTGGAATTGCGTAAGAAGATCGGCCATGATCTGTTGTGGCTCAATGGCGTGACCGGTTGTGTACTGAACGAACATGGTCAACTGCTGTTGGGCCGTCGTTCGGACACGGGCGAATGGGCGATGGTCTACGGCATCAACGAGCCGGGCGAACAGCCGGCGGACACGGTGGTGCGCGAAATCAAGGAGGAGACGGGCATCGATGCCATCGTCACCGATTTGGTGGCCGTCACCTCGTCAAACAAGGTACTGACCTACGCCAATGGCGACAACACCATGTACATGGATCATTCGTTCCTGTGCGCCCTGAAGCCCGGCGGCAATGCCGAGCCGTTCGTAGGCGACGAGGAAAGCCTGAGCGTCGGCTGGTTCGATCTGGATGACCTGCCCACTCCCCTGGCGGCCAGCACGAGCGAGCGGCTGGAGCTGTTCCATACTTACATCGAGAACAAAAAACACGGCGACGCCCACGCCCTGTTCCAGTTCGATGGGCAGCAGTACTAGCGGATATAAAGTTAGCTCCCTCTGACGAGGGAGCTCCAATGCTATGCGATTACGCCTCTTGGGCTAGGAGCTCGTGGAGGTGGGCGCGGTGTTGCTGCTGTTCGCGCGGGTCGGGCACGGGCAGGGAGGCCAGCAGCTTCTTGGTGTACGGGTTCTCCGGGTGCTGCATAATCTGGTCGGCATCGCCGTGCTCCACAATCTGGCCCTTATGCATCACCATGATGCGGTCGGCAAGCATATCGACCACCGCCAAATCATGGGTGATGAACAGGCACGCGAAGCCGATTTCCGCCTGCAGTCGCTTGAACAGCTCCAACACCTTGGCCTGCACCGACACGTCCAATGCAGAAGTCGGCTCATCGGCGATCAGCAGCGACGGCTTCAACGCCAAACCACGCGCCAAAGACGCCCTCTGGCGCTGGCCGCCGGACAGCTCATGCGGGAAACGGTTCATGTAGGCGCGCGGCAGCTGGACCATCTCCAGCAGATCGCCCACATAGTTCTTGGCATCGGCCACGGAACCGTACTTGTGGTGCACGAGCAGCGGCTCGGCCACATTCTCCGCGATGGTCATCAGCGGGTTGAACGAGGAGCCCGGATCCTGGAACACGAAACCAATGTCCGCGCGCTTGGGCTTGAAGTCACGCTCCTTGACGCCGTTCATCTCGATGCCGAGCACGTTCAGGGAGCCGCCGGACACCTTCTGCAGGCCGGCGATGGCACGGCCGGTGGTGGACTTGCCGGAACCGGACTCGCCCACCAGGCCCAGCACTTCGGAGCGGTGGATGGTGAAGTTCGCGCCGTCCACGGCCTTGAAGTCGGGCTGCATGAGATGGCCCGGGTACGTGATGGTCAGGTTCTTGGCCTCGACGGCGATCGGCTGTTCGCGCCAATCGGCCTTGCGCTCGATCGGTTTGCCCTCGCGGTCGCGCACGACCAGCTTCTGACCGATGCGCGGCACGGCACCCAGCAGTCGCTTGGTGTAGTCGTCCTTCGGATGGTAGAAGATCTGCTCCACGTCGCCCTGCTCGACCACGTGGCCGCGGTACATGACGACCACCTGGTCGGCGATGTCCGCGATCACGCCCATGTTGTGGGTGATGATGAGCACGGAGGCGTCGAACTCGTCACGGGCGAGGCGCAGCAGGTCGAGAATTTCGGCTTGCACGGTCACGTCGAGGGCAGTGGTGGGCTCGTCGGCCAGAATCAGGCCGGGGTTCAGCACCAACGCCATGGCGATGACGATGCGCTGCTTCTGGCCGCCGGAGAACTGGTGCGGGTAGTAGTCCACGCGGGTTTCGGCATCCGGGATGCCGACCTTCTTCAGGATGTTGATGGCCTTGGCGCGCAGTTCCTTCTTGTCCTTCATGCCGTGGGCGCGCAGGCCCTCTTCAATCTGCCAGCCGATGGTGTACACCGGGTTCAGCACCGAATTGGGCTCCTGGAACACCATCGCGGCCTCGGAACCACGCACTTCGCGCAGCTGTTCGCCGCTCAGGGAGAGCACGTCCAGCGAATCGGAGCCATCGCGCTTGGACAGGTAGACGGCACCGGAGGTGGTGGCCGTCTCCGGCAGCAGCTTGATGATGGAGCGCGCGGTCACGGACTTGCCGGAACCGGATTCGCCGACCACGCCGACCACGGTCTTGCGCGGAATGGTGAAGTTCACGTCCTCAACGGCCTTGATGGAGCCGGCGTCGGTCATGAAGGAGACGGACAGGTCCTTGATATCGGCGAGATTCTTGTTGTTTTCGCTCATCTCTCACTCCTTGCCTTCCGGCTTGCCCTCGCCGGTCCATTCGGAGGCGACGATGGTCGGGTCATGGTCGGTGACGGTGGCCGGCGGGTCGACGTTCGCGTCGAGTTCGGCAATCACCTCGTTGCGTGCGGTCGGCTTCTCGTTTGGGTCGACGGACGTGTCTTCGATCGATCCGACCACTTCGCCGGCGGACTTGCGGGCGCGCAGACGCGGGTCGGCCAGATCGTTGAGCGATTCGCCCACGAGCGTGATGCCGAGCACGATGAGCACGATGGCGATGCCCGGGAACACGGCAGTCCACCAGATGCCGGCGGTCACGTCGGAAACCGAGCGGTTCAGGTCGTAGCCCCATTCGGCGGCGGCGGTCGGCTCGATGCCGAAGCCGAGGAAGCCCAGGCCGGCGAGGGTCAGGATGGCTTCGGACGAGTTCAGCGTCAGGATCACCGGCAACGTGCGGGTGGAGTTCTTGAACAGGTGCTTGGTCATGATGCGCCAGGTGGAGGCGCCGACCACGCGCGCGGACTCGACATACGCGGATTCCTTGATGCGGATCACTTCGGCGCGAATTGTGCGGAAATACTGCGGGATGTACACCACGGTGATGGAGATGCCGGAAGCCAGAATGCCGCTCCACAGGCCGGACTGGCCGTGGGAGATCATGATGGCCATCAGAATGGCGAGCAGCAGCGAGGGGAAGGAGTAGACGGCGTCGGCGATCATCACCAGAATGCGGTCCACCCAGCCACCGTAGTAGCCGGAGACCAGGCCGAGCAGCACGCCGGCGAAGATGGAGAGCAGCACGGCCACGACGATGGCGATGACGGCGGTGCGTGCGCCCCACACCACACGGGAGAACACGTCGAATCCGGCGGCGGTGGTGCCCCAGATGTGTTCGGCGGAGGGTGCGGCCTGCGCCGGGAAGGACGTGCCGTCGGCGGCCTTGATCTGGGCGTGGCCGTAGGGGGCGATCAGCGGGGCGAAGAGGGCCACGAGCAGGAAGAACGCGGTGATCGCGAGACCGGTGATCAGCATGCCCTTCTGCCAGCCGACCGCCACGCGCAGTTCCTTGATGATCGGGATCTTGGTCCAGAACGGCGTCTTGGTGCTGACGTTGAGCTTGGTAAGGCGGTCGTCACCGGGGACGGTGATCTTGTCTTGGGATGCGGTGGTCATCTCAGTACCTCACTCTCGGGTCGATAAGCGCGGCGATGACGTCGACGAGGAAGTTGACGACGGCCACGATGATGGCGATAAGGATCACGATGCCCTGCACGGCCACGAAGTCACGGGCCTTCAGGTACTGGGACAGCATGAAGCCCAGGCCCTTCCATTCGAAGGTGGTTTCGGTCAGGACCGCACCGGCGAGCATCAGGGCGATCTGCATGCCCATGACGGTGATGATCGGGATCAGGGCCGGCCGCCAGGCGTGCTTGTTGAGCAGGCGCTTTTCGGAGACGCCGCGCGAGCGGGCAGCCTCGACGTAGCCGGAATTGTAGGTGGAGATGACGTTGGTGCGTACCAGACGGATGAACACGCCGGCGGTCAGGAGGCCTAGGGCGACGGCCGGCAGCACGGCGTGGCGCAGCACGTCGACGAGCACGTTCATGTCGCCGAGCTGGATGGCGTCGATGATGTAGAAGCCAGTCGGCGATACCAGACGGGTGAACTGCATTTCGGAGTTCAGGTCGGAGCGGCCGGAGGCTGGAAGGATGTTGAGCCAGACAGCGAAGATGAGCTTCAGCACGAGGCCGAGGAAGAACACCGGGGTGGCGTAGCACAGGATGGCGAAGGTGCGGATGCCGGCGTCGGCGGCACGGTCGCGTTTGCGGGCGGCGAGTCGGCCTAGGCCGATGCCGACAATCAGCGCCACAATCAGGGCGAGGAAGGCCAGTTCGAATGTGGCGGCGCCGTAGTGCGTAAGAATGCTGATCACCGGCTGGTTATCGGTCAGCGTCGTGCCGAGGTCGCCGTGCAGCAGGCCGCCAAGATAGTCGACGTATTGCACGATCAGCGGGCGGTCATAGCCGGCCGCGTGGATGCGCTGCTGGAGTTCGGCGGGTGTCAGGCGGCCGCCCAGGGCGGCGGAAATCGGGTCGCCGGTGGCGCGCATCACGAAGAACACGATGGTGACCAGAATGAAAACGGTGGGAATAATGAGAAGGAACCTCGTCAGCACGAAGCGGAAGAAACTACCTGACAGTCGGTTCTTCTTCGTCTTGGCTTTCGCCGGAGTGGTGCTGGAGGTCGCTATGGCGCTGTCTGACACGCGATGCTCCTTGGTGTTGGTAATCGGTATATAAAGCAATAAAGGCTCCCCTCTCCGAGGGGAGCTGGCGGCGAAGCCGACTGAGGGGAGTCATACGAGTTGGGCTCCCCTCAGTCTGCCGTCGGCAGACAGCTCCCCCCCCTCAAAGAGGGGAGCTCATGCTGGATCAGCCCTTGGTGACGGAGGCATAGCGGAAGCGGAAGGAAGCGTCGAGGGTGACACCCTTCACGGAGGTGCCGGTGACGGCGACCTGGGCACCCTGCAGCAGCGGGATGGTGGAGAGGTCTTCGGTCTCGAGCTTCTGAATCTGCTTGAGGATGTCTCCACGAGCGGACTCGTCCTTCTCGCCGGCCTGCTTGACGATCAGGTCGTTGACTTCCTTGTTGGAGTAGCCGTTGTTCACGAAGTTACCATCGCGGAAGAACGGGGACAGGTAGTTGTCCGGGTCGGAGTAGTCCGGGAACCATCCAAGCTGGTAGACCGGGTACACACCGTCGGAATCGTCGGTAACCACACGATCCTTGTTGTACTGGGTCCATTCGGTGGACTGCATGTCGACCTTGAACAGGCCGCCTGCCTCAAGCTGGGACTTCAGAGCAGCGTACTCGTCGGCGGAGACGGAGCCGTAGTGGTCGTTGTTGTACTGGAGCTTGAGGTCGACCGGGGTGGTGACGCCGGCGTCGGCGAGGACCTTCTTGGCCTTCTCGGTGCTCGGCTTGCCGTTGCCGTCGCCGTAGGCGGACTTCAGCGTGTCATCGTGACCGGCCAGGCCGTCCGGGATGAAGGAGTACATCGGGGTGTAGGTGCCCTTGTAGACCTTGGTGGAGAGCTCTTCGCGGTCGATGAGGTTGGCGACGGCCTGGCGCACGGCCTTGGCCTTGTTGGCGTCGGCGTCGGGCTGGGATTCGCCGTAGGGCTGAATCTTGAAGTTGAAGGCGATGAAGCGCTCCTCACCGCCCGGGCCCTTGACGACCTTGACCTTGGAGTCCTTGGAGAGGTCCTCGATGTCGGTCGGGCTCAGGGAGCGGTTGGCCACGTCGATCTGGCCCTGCTGGACGGCCATCTTCAGGTTGGAGGCGTCGGCGAAGTATTTGACCTGCACGGCGGAGTTCTTGGCCGGGGTCAGGCCCTTGTAGGAGTCGTTCTTGGCGTAGGCGGCGGACTCGTTGATCTTGAAGGCGGTCAGCGTGTACGGGCCGGCAAAGGCCTTCTTGGAGACGATGGTGTCGGCGTCGGTGAGCTTGTCGGCGTCGAAGGTATCCTCATCGACGATCGGGCCGGCGGGGCTGGACATGACCTGCTTCAGAGTCACGTCAAAAGGCACGGAATCCTTGAACACCACGGTGGTGTCGTCCTTGGCGGTCACGGATTCGACGTTGGCGAGCAGGGAGCTCGGGCCGTTCGGGTCGTTGATCTTCTTGATACGATCGTAGGAGAACTTGACGTCGGAAGCGGTCAGGTCGTTGCCGTTGGCAAACTTCAGGCCGTCCTTGAGCTTGACGGTGAATTCGGTGCCGTCATCGTTCCAGGTACCGTCATCGGCGGCGATGTCCGGGCTCAGTTCGGAGGTGTTGTAGTCCTGGGCGTACAGGAACGGGAACACCTGAATCTGCACGGCGTATGAACCGTTGTCGTAGGAGCCGGCGGGGTCCAGGCTGGTGATCTTATCGGTGGTGCCGATGGTGATGGCGTTGCCGGAATCGGCGCCTGCGGCGGTGTCATCCTTCACACCGCCGCAGGCGGTCAGGGATGCGATGGCGGCCACGGAGACGGCGGCGGCCAGAATCTTCTTGGAATTCAACAGGAATCCTCTCTCATAACTTGTTTCCACGTCATCACTGCGGGCGTGGATTACCGCCTGACTATGGTGCGGATGTGTTACCTCTGCGTTTCCATAGTCATCGACTTATGTTTCGCTTGTGGCGACCAAGGCCGGTTTTATGCGGTATCGAGCAGTATTACGGATTCTTGTATTACGACGTGAATAACGGTCACATGGTGAGACAAATATACTATCATCTCACCATGTGACCATGTTCGTAGACGAATGCCTTCCATTCGTCAACCGGTCGGCCTACTGCTACTTGAGCTTGCGGCCCGCGCACCACACCTGTTCGACCGTCCAGTCGGCCGGGTCCGCAAGGTTGAAATCGGCGGCGAAGCCGGGGGCGATGAGGCCGATCGGCACCCCGGTGACCGGGTTCGGCCGGTCGAAGCCGAACGCCTTGGCCGGCGTCAGAGTGGCCGCCTCGACCGCGTCCACCGGGCTGAAGCCCAGTTCGCACACCGCACGGCGCACGGCGACCTCCAGCAGCAGAGTGGAGCCGGCGATGGCGCCGTTGGAGACCAGGCGCGCATGCCCGCCGACCACGTTCACGTCCAGCGCGCCCAACTTGTAGGCGCCGTCCGGGCAGTCGGTGGCGGCCATCGCGTCGGTCACGAAGGCCGTGCGGTGAGGCGCGAACCGGAAGGAGAGGCTCACCATCGGATCCTGCACGTGGAATCCGTCGTTGATGAGCTCGATGGTGACGCGCGGGTCCTCCACCGCGGCCGGAATCGGACCGGGTTCGCGGTGATGCAGGCCGTTCATCGCGTTGAACATGTGGGTCATGATGCCCGCGCCCGCGTCGAAGCCGGCTTTGGCGGTCTCGTAGTCGGCGTCGCAGTGGCCCACGGCCGGCACCACGCCGGCAGCGGCGAACTGGCGGATGGCGGAGATGCCGTGGGGCAGTTCGGGGGCGATGGTGATCTGGCGGATGCAGCCAAGCTTGCCGGAGGCGGGGTCGGCACCGGAGGCCTCAAGCATCTTATCGACGATGTCAGGCACCGGATCCTTGAGACATTCCGGGTCATGTGCGCCCTTGCGGGCCAGGGCCAGGAACGGGCCTTCCAGATGGCAGCCTAGGATGTCGGGGCGGCCGGACTCCATTGTGGCGCGGACGGTGCGGATGTTGCGGCAGATCACGTCCACGGGGTTGGTGATCAGCGAGAGCACCTGGCGCGTGGTGCCATGCACGGCGTGGCCGGCCCGCGCCACGTCGATGCCGTCCGGCCCGTCATCGAAGCTCTTCTCCCATGCGCCGTGCGCGTGGATGTCCACGTAGCCGGGGGTCAGAATACGGCCTTCGGCGTCGATGACCGCGTTGCGATCGGCCGGGTCGAGCCCCACCGTGCGGCAGCAGTGCTCGAAGGTCCCCTCCCCCGTGCCGGCCGCCATGATGACGCCGGCGGCATCGGAGACGACCCAATATCCGCGCCGTTCGCCGCGCGCATCCACCTTGCGCGCGTTACGAATCGCCACCGGAGCCGGCTTGCCCTCCAGTGCCGCGGTCACGCGCGAGACTATCTCGTTCCTATCAGACATGTTGTTCTCCTTACCGCTCATGCGCTCCCGCTGGCGGGAGCCAGCACACGATAACTCAGATGCCCTGCCAGGCCGGCTTGTGGGTGTAGGCGTAACGGTAGTAGTCCTTGTGGCGCAGGCGGGACGCGGCCTCCTCATCCACGATAATCGTGGCGTGCGGGTGCATCTGCAGCGCGGAAGCCGGGCAGAACGCTGACACGCCGCCTTCCACCGTCTCCTCGATGGCTTCGGCCTTGCCGGCACCGAACGCCAGCAGCACGAGGTGACGGGCCTTCATGATCGTGCCAATACCCTGCGTGATGCAGTGGGTGGGCACTTGGTTGATGTCGTTGTCGAAGAAGCGCGCGTTGTCGATGCGGGTCTGTTCGGCCAAGGTCTTGACGCGAGTGCCGGAGGCCAGCGAGGAACCGGGCTCGTTGAAGCCGACGTGGCCGTCGGTGCCGATGCCGAGGATCTGCACGTCGATGCCGCCAGCGGCTTCGATGGCACGATCATAGGCCGGGCCGGCCAGCGCGATCTTGTCGCCGTCTTCAAGCGGAGTGCCGTTAAGTACGTCGCCGGGCACATGGACCTTGGCCGGGTCCAGGCCGAGCGGTTCGACCACAGTGCGATGGATGGTCGCATGATAGGACTCGGGATGGGTCAGCGGCAGTCCGATGTATTCATCAAGCGCGAAACCACGCACGCCCGAAACGTCAATGGCCTCGTCCTTGACGATCTTGGCGAGCGCCTGATAGGCGGCCAGCGGGCTGGAACCAGTGGCCAGGCCCAGCACAGCGTCCGGCTTTGCTTTGATCAGGTCCGCCACGCAACGGCCGTAGATCTCGCCGGCCTCGGCTTCGTTCTTGACAATGATGATTTCCGGCATCGGTTTCCTCCAGTTCCGTGCGGCCCGCCCGATGCGAGTCGCCGTACCGCCGCCCGTCTTGCGGATAATGGCAACATCCTTGTCACGTCCGGGTGCCGCGCGGCGTTCCAACCACCGTTCGCCATAGTGACGATTGGTGATTCGCTATTTGTTAATGATAGTAACAATTTTGGACCTTATGAACACTCACGGTGTTTCCTGACGCTTCACACAGGTACACTGGAATTTATTAGTGAAGTTTCATAACAGTTTCAACGACGAAATTGTGCTTCACCGTCTAAGCTGTGTACGGAACAACAATCGCCGTTCACTCGCTCACCATCAGGCAGGAGGAAACATGTCATATCTCGGTCTCAACACAACGACCGACGACCATGCGGCCAAGGCCTCCCCCGCCGATGTGCGCCGCAAGAACCGCCAACTCATCTTCAGGTTGCTGTTCCCCACCAACCAGTATTCGCGCGCCGAGCTCGGCCGACGCACCGGATTGAGCCGCGTGGCCGTTTCCGATGTGGTCGGTCAGATGCTGGAGGAAGGATTGCTGCGCGAGACCGGTCAGGCACCCAGCGGCGGCAAAGGCAAACGAGGCACACTGCTGAGCATCGATATCGATCGACTGCGCATCATCAGCATCGACCTGACGCAGGAGCACCTGCTGCACGGTGCAGTCACCAATCTGCTCGCCCAGCCGCTACGCCACGCCGAAGTCACCCTGAACACCGGCTCATTCGTTTCCGTGGATGTGATCATCGA
>NZ_CAUERC010000025.1:0-23507 GCF_959020155.1 uncultured Bifidobacterium sp. | reverse complement strand
AGGATCTGCTTGGCCCATTCCTTGGCGGTGAACAGGCTGTGGTCGCGATAGTTGCCGCAGCTCTTCTCGGTGGTGGCGGGCACGTCATCCCACGTGGCCTTGTACGCGATGAACTCCAACGATTCCTTCAGGGCCTTGGCCACTTCCTCGGTGGGGTGGGTGCCCCAGGTCAGCAGGTGGAAGCCGGTGCGGCAGCCGAACGGCGAGCAGTCGATGTAGCCCGGGATACGTTCGCGCAGCAGCACGGCGATGGTGTGTTCGATGGTGTGCAGGCCGCCGGTGGGGATGGCCTGCTTGTTCGGCTGGGTCAGGCGCAGATCATAGTTGGAGATCACGTCGCCGTGAGGGCCCGTTTCGGTGTCGATGTAACGCACGTACGGCGCCTTGACCTTGGTGTGATCAAGCTGGAATGATTCGACGACGGGCTTTTCGGCCGTTTCTTCTGCCATGCTGTTGCCTTTCTACTTGCCGAGTGTTCGGTCATGAAGCATCGAACAGTCATCGTAGTCGAGCCAGCCCAAGAACGCCCGCAAATACTCCGCAGTTCGCTATAGGAGATTGTTATGACGCACTCCCGGCATTGAACGAGGCGATGGCTTGCATGAAGCGCTGGCCGTAGAGGTCGAGCTTGTGTTGACCGACGCCGTTGACCGCCAGAAATTGCGCGTTGGTAACCGGCTTGATGCGGGCCATGTCGCGCAAGGTCTTGTCGGAGAACACGATGTACGGCGGCTTGCCGATTTCCTGGGCGATGGTGCGTCGCAGTTCGCGTAGCTTCTGGAACAGCGATTCCTCGTCATCGTCCGGGATATACGAGCCCAGCGCATCGCCGGGAACATTGGCGGAATCGGCAGTATCAGCCACTCCCCCGCTCCGACCGGAACCGGCCGCCTCCGACTTGCGTTCCACCCGTTTGATCTCATAGTGGAAGTCGGGAGCGGCGGTTTCGGCCGCCCGCGCACCGAACATGACGATTGGCATACGCCCTTCGGCGATTGACAGGTACCCGTCCGTGGCCATCTGGCTCAACACGTCGCGCACGCGAGCCTCGTTCACGTCCTTGAGCATGCCGAAGGTGGGCATCCGCTCCGGGTTCAGCCATGCCAGATCCTGTGCCCGCGAACCGCGCAGGATCTTGACGATCTTGCCGGAACCGACGCGCTGCCCCACGTCATGCACGCACCGGCTGATCGCCTGCGCCACGCGGGTCACGTCGATGGTCTCGAACGTGCTTTCGCAGTTCGAGCAGGCACCGCATTTGCCGGACTGCGAAGAGTCCGCCGCAATGTCTTCACCCGCCGTGGAACCAGCATTCGGCGACAATTCCTGACCGAAATACCGGGTCATATACCGGTGCAGGCAGTCGGTGGTGCGGCAGTAGCCGACCATACCGTCCAGCAGCCGGCGCTTGGACTGGCGAACGATTTCCTGCTCTTCGGGAGTCAATCGTTCGTTCTCATAATCGTTATCCAGCAACCGACGCCGGGTGACGATGTCTGACTCATTCCACAGCAGCGTGCATCGGCTGGGCTCGCCGTCACGGCCCGCGCGGCCGGCCTCCTGATAGTAGGCCTCAATGGATTCGGGCAGATTGTGGTGGATGACGTAACGCACGTTGGACTTATCGATGCCCATGCCGAAAGCGTTGGTGGCCACGACCACCGGCACCTTGTCGGTGATGAAGTCGCGCTGGGCCGCCTCACGCGCGTCCGGCGACATGCCGCCATGGTAGGCAACGGCCGGATGCCCCATCTGGTTCAGCGTGTCGGTGAGCGCTTCGGTGGTCTTGCGGGTGGCGCAGTAGACGATGCCGGATTCGTCCGGATGGTCGGCCACATACCGCGCCACCCATGCGGCCTTGTATTTGGTTTCCAGTTTGACCACATCAAAATACAGGTTCGGCCGGTCGAATCCGGTAACGGTGACGGCCGGATCCCGCAATCCCAGCAGTCCCACGATGTCCCGGCGCACCCGTTCGGTGGCGGTGGCGGTGAACGCACCCACCGGTGGACGCTGCGGCAGCCCGGCGATGAAATCGCCGATACCTAAGTACGACGAGCGGAAGTCCTGACCCCACTGGGAGACGCAGTGGGCTTCGTCCACGGCGATCAGCGAGATCGGCGTACGGGCGGCAAAGTCGCGGAATCGCCCGGTTTCCAAGCGTTCCGGGGCCACGTACAGCAGTTTGATCTGCCCGGCGGCGGCTTGGGCGAACACCATCGCCTGCTCGTCGGGAGTTTGAGTGGTATTGATGAACGCGGCCGGCAGACCGAGGTCGTTCAGCGCATCGACCTGGTCGCGCATCAGGGAAATCAAGGGAGATATGACCAAAGTCATACCCGGGCTGAGCGCGGCGGGAATCTGGTAGCACACGGACTTGCCTGCGCCGGTGGGCATCACGCCCAAGACATCGCGTCCGGCAAGCAAAGCCTCGACAATTCCTTGCTGTCCGGGCCTAAACGAGTCATAGCCGAAGTATCGTGTGAGCGCCTCCAGCGCCGCCTGATGTGCTGTCATAAACGACCAGTGTAGGCCGACCGCGGCTGGATTTCAGCGTATAACGGAATACCTCGCAACGATGTACGTAGCCCTTCCGTATTATTATGCGTCAAGGAACGTTATTCCCGGCATATCGCATGATATGCCGCTTTGAGAGAACTAAGACGGGGCATTTTATGGCCAACGATACATTTTCCTTCTCCTCTCCTGACGATCAGGAGACGGCGGTGCTGCAGCCTGTGGCCACCGATGGGCTGTTCGCAGCCGCGGATTCAGGTACCGCCACACCACAGCAAAGTGACAGTGGCACCAATAACCATGCCGACAATACAGCCTATGTGGGTGAACATGTTATGGCATCTGCCACCGCTAAATCACATGGCAAGGCCGCACGGATTGCCATCATAACCATATTTGCAGTGTTGCTTGCCGCATTAATAGCCTATTTCTTCGTCGGACGTTGGTACTTCCAAGACAAGGCTGCGCCCGGTGTTCATTTGGGCAACGTCTCTGTCATGGGCCAGACCCGCGAAGAACTTGCGAATACTGTGAAGCAGCGGCTGAATAACACCACGGTGACGTTCACCGCCGAAGGCAACAGCGTCAAAGCCTCGCTGAAGGACCTTGGCGTCACCGTCGACACGGATAAAACCGTGGATGCGCTGTTGAACGCGAAGACCGGCGACGTGGCCAAGCTCAATATTTTCGATCAGCCGCATATCGCTCTGACTGCCACCACGGACAAAGAGACTGCCGAACAATTCGTCACCGCCGGCCTGGTCGATGAGGCCGACCGAGCGCAGATTGCCACCGTTGTCTACAACAAGAGCACCAAACAGTTCGACTACACCGCGGGTCAGGACGGCAAGGGCCCGGATACCAATGTTGTCAATGCTGCAGTCAAGGAGGCCGTCGCGACCCCGGGCGAAAATGCGACGGTGCCGGTCAAGCTACAGACCGCAAAGAATCCGATTGATGACGCGAGCGCACAGCAAACACAGTTTGACGCCAATGCCAGGCTTGGCCTCAAACTGACCGTAGACAACGGCGTGAACAAGAGCGTCACCATCCCGGCCGATACCATTGCCTCATTCCTCAAGCCCACGGTGAATAAGGCGGAAGGCACCATGAGTCTGGTAGTCGACCGCGATGCCATCACCAAGTACGTCACCAGTGACAGCGTAACCAAAGAACTGACTGTTCCCAAGGTGACACGCGAGGTCTACATCACGCCGAAAGACGAAGGCGGCGTGGAAATTGGTGCCGATAAGACACTCGGCGTGGATGGTATTGAAGTGACTGGCGCCGGGGACGCCCCCGAACGTCTGGCTACCGCCATCGAGCAGAACCAGTCCACTGATTCCACTGTGGCTGTGAAAGACAGCCCGTATGATGTCAAGCAGGTCGAGGTGCCTCATAACTTCGATACGGCAAATGGCGATAAGTGGGTTCATGTTGATCTGACGAACCAGACTGCCACTGCATATCAGGGCACCACGGTGGTCAAGAAGTTCAACATCGCTTCTGGCAAGCCCACCGCCGATGGTTCCATGCTGTCCGATACCGGCACGTTCTACGTGTATCTCAAGTACGAATCGCAGACCATGGTTGGCGAAGGCTACAACCAGCCAGGCACGCCGTGGGTTTCCTACTATAACGGCGGCGAGGCTCTGCACGGTGTTCCTGCATACATGTGGGGCGAGCACCCCATCTATGTGCAGCAGGGTATCCCAGGCTCGCACGGCTGCATCAACATGCAGGTGGCCGATGCCAAGTGGATGTACGACTTTGCCACCATCGGCACTCGTGTGGTCGTTGATGGCACCACACCGACTTCCGGTCAGACGTTGCGCCCGGCTGGTGCGGATGCCACTGGATGGCAGGGCGGCAACGCCAGCTGATTCAATATGTTTAATCGATAACGGAAAATCCCCGACCCTTGTGGGCCGGGGATTTTTTGTAGGTACCAATCGATAGCGAGTCCGCCGATAAGCGTGGTGGCACCGTCAATACGGTGCCACCAGTACCGTCAGTACGGTCAGATACGATCCAACGCCTGCTTGAGATCGGCGATAAGGTCGTCGGCGTTCTCGATACCGACCGAAATGCGCACCAGGTTGGCGGGCACCTGCAGGGTGGTGCCGGCCACGGAGGCGTGGGTCATGGCGGCGGGCACCTCGATGAGGCTTTCCACACCGCCGAGCGATTCGGCCAGTGTGAAGATCTGCGTGTGGTCCACGAAGTGCTTGGCCGCCTCGGCGCCGGCCGCGAGCTGCACGGAGACGATGCCGCCGAAGCCGCCGTGCATCTGGCGGGCGGCGATTTCATGACCCGGGTGGGACTCGAGGCCCGGGTACCAGACGCGCTCAATCACATCAGAGGGCTGGGATTCGAGCCATTCGGCCACCTTCAGGGCGTTGGCACTGTGGCGCTTGACGCGCAGATCCAGGGTCTTCAGGCCGCGGATGTCCAGCCAGGAGTCGAACGGGGAGGGCACTGCGCCGGCGGCGTTCTGCAGGAAGGCGACCTTCTCGCGGGTCTCCTCGTCGTTGACCACCACGGCACCGCCGACCACGTCGGAGTGGCCGCCGATGTACTTGGTGGTGGAGTAGACCACCACATCGGCGCCATCGGCCAGCGGATGCTGAAGGGCGGGCGAGGCGAAGGTGTTGTCGACAGCGACCTTGGTGCCGTACTTGTGGGCGACTTCGGTGGTGACCGCGATGTCGGTGATGTTGAGCAGCGGGTTGGACGGGGTCTCGATCCACACATACTGGTAGTGCTTGGAGGCCAATGCGGTTTCCACGGCTTTCAGATCGGTGATGTCCACCACGTCGAGGCCCACACCCCACGGCACGAACACCTTGGAGAGCAGGCGGTAGGTGCCGCCGTACACATCGTTGCCGAGCAGGATGTTGTCGCCGGGCTTGATGGTGGAGCGCAGCAGCACGTCGATGGCGGCCAAGCCCGAGGAGAAGCTCAGCGCGTACTTGCCGCCTTCCACGGCGGCGAGCTGCTCGTCGAAGCTGGTGCGAGTGGGGTTGATGGAGCGAGAGTAGTCGTGGCCTCCCCTGAGGCCCAACACGCCATCCTGCTTGAAAGTGGAGGTGGCGAAGATCGGCGTGACGACCGCACCGGTGGTCGGGTCGGGCTCCTGGCCGGCGTGAATGGCGCGAGTGGCGATGTCGGTGTTGGCGAACTTGGCGTTGTATTCAGCGGACATGATATTGGGTTCCTTTCGGGATCGTTCCGTATTCGAAGGTAGAACAGGTGCGGTTGGTTAGTGCGGATGTTGGTATTGATTCTTTTGATAGCTAGTTATGGAGTCCGTCCCCAGCTCCCTCATCAGAGGGAGCTCCGTTAAGGTACTGCTCGGCGAGGGAGGGCTTGCTGGTGCGCTCCACGATGTCGCCGTAGCCGTTGGCACGCATCCAGTCGTCGTTGAAGATCTTCTCCAAGTAGCTGCGGCCGGAATCAGGGGCGAGCACCACCACGATCTGGTTCTCGTCCAAATCATTGGCAAGCGCGTACTTGATGGCGCTGGCCACGGCCATGCCGGACGAGCCGCCGACCAGCAGCGCCTCCTCGCCGGCCAGACGGCGGGTCATTTCAAAGGCTTCGGCGTCGGACACGCGCACGATGTCGTCGGTGATGTTCCGGTCGAAGGCCTTGGGATAGAAGTCCTCCCCTACGCCCTCGATATCGTACTGGTGGACTTCGTCGCGTGAGGAAGCGGAGTAGATGGAGCCTTCCGGGTCGGAGCCGATGACCTTGACCGCGCCGTTGGAGGCTTCCTTGAGGTACTTGCCGGTGCCGGAGATGGTGCCGCCGGTGCCGATGCCGGCCACGAAGTGCGTGACCTTGTGGTCCGTGGCCTCCCAGATCTCAGGTCCGGTGGTGTAGTAGTGGCTCAGCGGGCCGTTCGGGTTGTCGTACTGGTTCGGGCGGAAGCCGCCGGGAATCGTATTGGCCAGTCGTTCGGCGACCTGGTAGTAGGAGCGCGGGTCGTCCGGGCCGGCGTCGGTTGGCGTGACGATGACTTCGGCACCGTAGGCGCGCAGCACCGCGCGCTTGGATTCGGAGACCTTGTCCGGCAGGGTGAAAATCGTGCGGTAGCCGCGCTGCTGGGCGACCAGGGCCAGGCCGACGCCGGTGTTGCCGGAGGTGGGTTCGACGATCACGCCGCCGGGCTTCAGTTGGCCGGACTGTTCGGCGGCGTCGATGATGCGTTCGGCAATGCGGTCCTTGGAAGATCCACCGGGGTTGAAGTATTCGACTTTGACGGCGATGGTGGCTTTGACGCCGGCCGCCTGCGGAATGTGGTTGAGCTTGACGAGCGGGGTGTTGCCGATGAGTTCTGCGAGGCTGTTGTGGATGGTCATGTGAAGTCCTTCGTTGCTGGGGTTGTGGGGTTTTGCTGCGTTGCGTTCGTGAACCGACGTTCCCAGACGAATGGACTGTGGCTTTAGTTTGAAATCGAGTATCCCCGCTCACTGTACGGTGAAGCCGGAAAGTGAATCGGTTTTTCATGTTAACCACGACTCGCGCGTTACACGGTTACGCTCGTGCCATCGATTTCATGAAAATTCATGCGACAGATTTGCCGCGATTCGAATGCTCTATCTCAAGTTATGCGTCACTGACCGCTCGCCCAGGGGCGTCGGTTAGCGACAACAACATGAGATAATCTGCATGTCTCACACCATAGCACAACCCGCGACAAGCGCGTGTCGCCGGCGGCCTCGGCTCCCCTCCCTGAGGGGAGCTGGCCGCGAAGCGGACTGAGGGGAATACGACGGCACCCGTAACTCCCCTCAGCCTCACTGCATTCGACAGCTCCCCTCAGAGAGGGAGCCAAAAAAGGTCTATAACGAGGCTGCCTCGATGAGCTGACGGGTGTAATCGGATTGGGGGTTGCCGAGCACTTCAGCGGTGGAACCCGTCTCTTCGAGACGCCCGTCATGGAGCACGAGGATGCGGTCGGCGATGTGCTGTACCACGCCGAGATCGTGGGAGACCATGATGATGGCGGTGCTCGGCCGGGCCGCGCGGATGGCGGCGAAGGTGTCGAGGATCTGAATGCGCGCGGCCACGTCGATGGCGCTCATCGGCTCATCGGCGAGGATCACTTTGGGCTCGTTGATGATAGCGCGGGCGATGACCACGCGCTGCGCCTGGCCGCCGGACAGGTCGATTGGGTACCGGTTCAGGAAGTCTGCCGGTTCAAGGCCTGCCATGGTCAGAGCCGCGGCCACTCGCTCGTCGATATCGGTGTTGTTCAGGTCACGCCGTTGCAGACTCAGCGGTTCAGCCACTGATTTGGCGACTCGCCAACGTGGGTCGAGCGAGGAGAACGGGTCCTGGAACACCAGTCCCGATTCGCGGCGCAGGGCCGCGAATCCCGGCGATTTTCGGCCGCCGACAATGGATTGGCTCTCGTATTCCACGCTGCCGGAGTCCGCGGATTCCAAGCCCAGCATAATGCGGGTCAGCGTGGATTTGCCGGATCCGGAGCCGCCGATCACGGCCAGACATTCGCCGGCGTGGACGTCGGCGGAGACGTCGAAGAGGACTTGGTGGCGTGCGGTGCGCGGGCCGAAGGATTTGGTGATGGAGTGGGCGGAGAGGAGCGGCACACTGCTGTTACTCATGCGAATCCTCCTTGGGGGTGTGGAGGGTGAGGGTTTGGGCGGCGGCGACCAGGCGCTGGGCTTGTGGTGTGGTCGGCGCGGCGAGCAGGTCGGCGGTGGGTCCGGATTCGACGATGCGGCCGGCGTCCAGCACGTAGCAGCGGGTGGTGGCACGCGCGAGTACGGAGAAATCGTGGGTGATGAACAGCATGGAGGCACCGGCGTCGTCCACCAGCGAGGTCAGCAGGTCCACGATCTGGCGTTGCGTGATGGAGTCGAGTGCGGTGGTGGGTTCGTCCGCGATGATGAATCGCGGTGAGGTGATCAGCGCCGTGGCGATGCCCACGCGCTGCTGTTGGCCGCCGGACAGTTCGTGCGGGTATTTGCCGGCCATATCGAGATCCAGCCCGACCTTGCTCAACAAGGCATTCACTCGGTCGGCTCGTTCGACCTTGGTCAGATCATAGTGCAACCGCAATGGCAAGGCGATCTGCTGCGCCACGGTCATCACCGGGTTCAGTGAGGCAGCCGGATTCTGGAACACCGCACCCACATACCGGCCGCGCAGGTCGGCAAGCGCACGTTCGGAAGCTCCGATAATTTCCGTGCCGCCCATATCAATCGACCCATTAGTCACAGCGGTCAGGGGCAGCAACCCCAGCATCGCCTTGGCAATCATAGATTTTCCGGAGCCTGAAGAACCGATCAAGCCGACTCGTTCACCGTCGGCAATGGTCATATCCGCATCAGAGACGATTGGTTTGCCGCCAATCGTGATTTTCAGCCCGCGAACATCGACGCTCATCGTTCGCCTCCTATTTCACGTAATGCGGGGTTGGTGACCGGATCGATGGCATCGCGCAGCACATCACCAAAAATATTCAGCGCCACAACCACAACCGTGACGATCAGGCCGGGCCACACCACGGTTAATGGGAACACGTTGATGAGTTTGACCGAAGTGGCCAGAGAATGCCCCCAGCTCGGCACACCGGACGGCACACCGATACCGAGATAAGTGAGCCCCGACTCAGCCAACACCGCCGTGCCCGCCGACAATGACAGTTGCACAGCCAATACCGGCAGAATATTCGGCATAACATGGCTTATGAGCACACGCCACCCGCTGGCACCATTGGCCAAGGCCGATTCCACATATGACGAGCGGGACGCCAGCAACGCTGCGGGGCGAGCCACACGAGCCAGATTCAACCCATATCCGAAGCCGCAGGCGATCACAATCACCGCGATTGACGCTCCCAACGGCACAGCCAGAATCAACGCAATCAACACGGTGGGAACGGAAATCAACGCATCAACTACCACTACCGAAGAACTGGCGAGCGCCGCATTGCGCGCCACCATGGCCGCGATGAGCAGCAGCCCCCAAGCCATAGATGCCACTACGGTCAGCAGCACGATCACAAGATTGGTATGTGAGCCGGCCAGCAGCCAGCTGAACACGTCCGCGCCGGTGCCGTCAGTGCCGAGCCAGTGCTCGGCGGACGGCTTGGCCCATACATGGTAGCCATCAGTGGCCCACAGCGATTGCGGGGTCCAGAACAGGGAAACGATGGCAATGAGCAACCACAGAGCGAGCACGATAAGTGCGAATTTGCCCTCGGCACGACGCCACATGGAGTGCAGGACGATGACGAAGGCAGCCCGTCGACCACCAGTCGTCGCACGACGAACATTGCTCATGCGGTCACCTCCGTAATGGCGGTAGCGGTTTTCAGACGCGGGTCGAGCACGCGGTGGAGCAAATCGACCACGAGGCCGACAGTCAAAAAGAACGCGGCCAGCAGGAACAGCTCGCTTTGCACGGCAATCAGGTCGCGGTTGCCCACGTCGGTCACAAGACCGTTGCCGATGCCCGGTAACGCAAACAGGTTTTCGATGACCATCACGCCAGTGACCATCGAAGCGAAGGTCAGCCCGATAACAGACACCAGCTGCGGGGTTGCCAACCGCAATCCCACACGCAACACCGCCTGAGTGCGCGTCATGCCACACGAGCATGCCATATCGATGTAGCCGGAACTGGCTAAATCCCCTAAGGCCGCGCGCGTGTATCGCATAAGCGATGCTCCCACGATGATGCCGACCGATACAGCCGGCAATACCAACGCTGATATCGCCGAACCGGGTGCGCCCCAGCCATCCAGCGGGAACCCTTGCGAGGGAAACACGTCAAGCAATCCTACGCCGCGCCCGAACAACAGAATCAGCAGCAGACCGCCCCACAACGCAGGTACGGCACCGCCGACAATAGCCAGTACATGAAACACCGCACGCACCGTTGCGCTGCGGGCCAGTACCGCCGCACAGCCCAGCGGCAAGCCGATGGCCAAGGCGATGAGCAGGCCAAGAATAATCAGGGGAAAGGTGATGGACGCACGTGCGCCTACCAAGGAGGTTACGGAGCGACCAGTCAGGATTGAAGTGCCGAAGTCACCACGGGCCAGCGCACTCATCCAATCGAAGTATTGTGCAATCAATGGCCGATTCAGACCGAGTTGTTCGCGTAGCTGGGTCACACGCTCAGGCGGCGAGTTGACGCCGGCCATCACGGAGGCCACATCGCCAGGCAGAATGCGCAATGCTGCGAAAACCACCACGGACAGGCCGAACAACGCCACCACGAATAACGCCAGCCGTTTCAACACGAATCGCATAATGCCTACTTTACTTGGATTAACAATGAGCCCCCTCACTGAGGGAGCTCATTGCTGTAACGAACTACTTCGTGTAGGTCACGTTGTAGAGGGGCAGAACGGTCTGGTTGAGGTCGAAGGGGAATCCTTCAACGCCCTTGGCCGTGGCGGTGGTGATGCGGTAGTTGAACAGCCAGTCGGCCGGCGCATCCTCGGAGACAAGCTTGGCGGCCGCGGCGAACTTGGCATCACGCTCCTTGTCGGAGGTGGCGGCAACACCCTCGTTGTACAGCTTGGTCACATTCTTGTTGTCGTAACCGAAATAGTATGTCGGATCGGTCCACGATGCGAAGTCGTGGCTTTCGTTGTGGTCCACCAGCGAAATATCGAAGGTGTGGTTGGTGTACACATCCTGCAGCCACGTGGAGAACTCCACCACATTCACCTTCAGGTCGATGCCGATGGGCTTGAGCTGGGAGCGCAGCTGGTCTCCGAGCTCGGTGCCGTAGATGTTGGCGTAGGTCAGCGTAAGTTGAAGCGGCTTGTCGGTGGAATAGCCGGCTTCAGCCATGAGCGACTTGGCCTTGTTCTGATCATACGGGTACAGATTCGTCAGATCC
The DNA here is from genome assembly GCF_959020155.1 of uncultured Bifidobacterium sp. Taxonomy (GTDB): domain Bacteria; phylum Actinomycetota; class Actinomycetes; order Actinomycetales; family Bifidobacteriaceae; genus Bifidobacterium. The sequence continues at coordinate 12,101 of NZ_CAUERC010000025.1, read as the reverse complement.
TCGTAGCCGGGGTCGAGAGACGGGATCGGGCCGCCGAGCGCCTTGTCCGCACCGCCGCGAGAGGCGATGAGCTCCTTGTGGTTGATGGCGTAACGGATGGCCTGGCGAATGCGCTTGTCAGCCAGTTTGGAACCGGAAGCGTTGTTGAAGCCGAGCACGAACTTGTCGGTGCCGTTGCCGGCTTTGACCGTGTACTTGGCGGAATCGGACTTGAACGGTTCGGCGAGGTTCTCGGTAATCGGGGCGAGCACCTGCACGTCACCGGACTTCAGCGCATTGACCGCGGCGTTGTCGTCGGCCAGATACTTGACGACCACGGTGGGCGTCTTGGCCTTGTTCTTGCCCCAGTACTTCTCATTGGCCTTCAGCGTGATCGAGCTGTTTTCCACGAACTTGGCAACGGTGTAGGGGCCGGAGCCGACGGCCTGCGTCTTCAGGTCATACTTGGCGTCCTTGTCGAACACGAGCCCTGCGCGACCGGTCAGGGTCCACAACAGGTTGGAGTTCGGCGTCTTGAGCGTGATCACCGCGGTGTCGGCGTCCTTGGCCTCCACCTTGCTGACGGCGGCGAGCGCGTCGGCGTCGTGGTAGCCCTTAGCGATCAGCTCGTTGATGGACCAGGCCACGTCCTCGGCGTCAAGTTTGTCGCCATTGAAGAAGGTCATGTTCTTATTGAGGTGGAAGGTGTAGGTCAGGCCGTCCTTGGACGTCTCCCAGCTGGAGGCGATGGCGGGAGCGACCTGGTTCTTGGAGTCACGTGCCACGATGCCTTCGTATACGTTGCCGATCAGGATCTGGTCAAGCGCGGAGCCGGCGGTGTTGCGGATGTCCAGATTGGTGGGGGCCAGTTTGAGGCCGATGGTCACGGTGTCGGCATATTGGTTGCTGGACGAAGCCGACTTGTCATCTTTCTTACCGCCGAAAGCGAGCGTGACGCCGATGACGACCGCCACTGCCACGATGACGGCAATCAGTGAGATCAGCCACCACTTCGGGCCGCTTTTTTTCGGATTCTTTGCGCGCGAGGCAAGGCTCGCATCTGTGGTTGCGCCGTCTTCGACGTGCGCACCATTGTCTTGAGACATGGTTCTTCCTCTGTATATGTTGTGTTCTACGGTTGGCCGCCACGCTGGGTCGACCACCGCAGGCCATCATAGCCATGGGACTGTAGAATTGCGCATGAAATCCATCTTGAATCTGGAGGGTTATCATGCTGGTCGCCGTTGATATCGGCAATACGAACATCGTGCTGGGCTTTTTGGATGGCGATACCATCGCCGGCACCTACCGCATCACCACCAAAGCCAACCATACGTCTGATGAGTATGGGCTGTTTCTGACTGAATTCCTGAGAATGAGCGGTTTTCAGCCATCCGATGTGGACGATGTGATCATCTGTTCGGTGGTGCCGAAAGTGATGCACTCCTTCCGTTCGTCCATCGTCAAATTCCTCGACATTGATCCGATGGTGGTGGGACCGGGCATCAAGACCGGTATGAACGTGCGCGTTGACGATCCGAAATCGCTGGGTGCGGATATTCTGGCCGACTGCGCCGGTGCCTATTACGAGTATGGCGGCCCAGTGCTGGTGGCTGATTTCGGCACCGCCACCACGTTCACACACGTGAGCGACAAGGGCGTGGTCGATTCCGGCGTCATCACCACCGGCATCCGTGCCGGTGCGGCCGCTCTGTGGGGAGATACGGCCCAGCTGCCGGAAGTGGAAATTACGCGACCAGATACGATTCTGGGCACCAACACCAAGACCTGCATGCAGGCCGGTTTGTATTACACGTTCTTGGGCGGTGTGGAGCGCACGATTCGTCAGTTCCGCAAAGAGCTCGGAGGCGAGGATTTCAAGGTGATCACCACCGGTGGCCTCGGTCGAGTGTTTGAGAATGACACCGAGCTGATTGACGTGTATGACCCGGATTTGATTTTCAAGGGCATGGCGCACATCTACTCGCGCAATGTGAAGTGACGTAGTATGCAGGAATCGGCCGCGTATAGCGCGGTCGATTCCGACCCAACCCCGAATCCCTACTTAATCGTAAAGCCCTGATTGAAGCCGTATTCTCGGAGGTCTTTCTGCCATTGGGCCAGGCCGTCGGAGAGACTGACTTTCTTGCCGGGCTTCTCCAACGGTTCGAGCGGGTTGCCTTCCTCGTCCTTCATGCCCATCTCAATGGCTTCCTGTCGCTGCTGATAGGCGTGGAAACTGCCGGACCACTCGTATGCCTGGCCCACCGTCGATTTGAAGTCACTGCGCGCATACACTTCGAATGGCAGATACTGGTATCCGACCGACACATCCTCGGCGGCCTCCGACAGTACACGGTTGAACTTCTGCCCGCCGAAATACGGGATTTCAATGCCCCGGTCATTGGTAATCGTGGTTTTATCCAAAAAATCAGCGGAATTCAGGGTGGCATAATCGGCCGGGAAAGCACCGCCATCCACACGCGCGCTAATGCCTTGGGCGTCATGCGCCACAAAGTCCACGAAACGATAAGCCGCATCCGGCTTACGGGTCAATTGCAGTACGGTCAGTGCCGACCCGCCGCTTTCGGCGTTGGTGGGCTGGCCATCATAGGTGGGCATGGGAGCCACGCGCCACAGACCGGCCGCGCCCGGCACATTGGACAGCAGCAGCGACGGCATCCAAGCCCCAGAGAACACGGAGGCGATGGTGCCGGTGCCCACTCTGCTTTTCCACCGATCCGACCATGTGGCGGAGGTGGTGTCAACAAGCCCCTCATCGATCATTTTCTGCCAGAATTCGGTGAACCGTTGGGTGCCGGCATCCTCATCCAAATCGATGGTCACGGTTTTGCCGTCGGCCGACGTGTGGAACGGCTGACCACCGGCGAGCCAGACCATCGCGTCATAGAAACTGCCGTCGCCCGAGTCGGCGACGATATACGCGCCGATCTCCTTGAGCTTTTCGGCGGCCTCGTAATAGTCATCCCAAGTCTTGATCTTGGTGGCGTCCACGCCGGCTTGGCGGAACACGTCTTCGTTGTAGAAGAAGCCCATCGGGCCCGAATCCATGGGCAGTCCATAGGTACGGCCGGCGAGCTGCACGGACGACCATGTGCCGAGGGTAAAGAAGTTGGAATAATCCGAGCCGATTTTGTCGGTCAGATCAAGCAATTGGCCGGAGACCGCGTACTGCAACAGTGCATAGTATTCGATTTGAGCCACGTCCGGCGTGCCGTAACCGTCTTGAATGGCGGTATTAAGATTGCCGTAGCCGGAGATATTGGTCCATTTCACGCGGATGTCCGGATTGGCTTTTTCGAAACGGCGGATGACCTCCCCCATGCTCGGTTCCCAGCTCCATACGCTGATCTCCGTACGGTTGTCGTCCGTGGCCTGCCCGCACGAGGCCAGGGATACGGAAAGGATGGCAGTCACTGCTATGGTTGCCATTCTTTTGATTCGCTGTCCGATCACTCGCATGGTGACGAGTGTACTAGGCGGGGCTTAAAACGGTAAAAGCCCCGTGACGGGATTCGTCACGGGGCTTTGTGTATCAGGTGAGATTAGCTAGGCAGTCTCAGCGAGGGTTCAAGGCTTACTTCACGGTGAAGCCCTGATCCTTGCCGTAATCCTGCAGTGCCTTCTGCCAAGCGGCGATACCGTCAGTCAGCTTCTGGTCGCCGGTGTAGGACTTGCCAAGGTAGTCGCCGAAGATGGTGCGGGCCTTGACCTCGTAGGGCAGGAACTGGTAGTCGGAGGACACGTTCTCAGCAGCCTGAGCCAGAACCTCGTTGTACTTCTGACCACCGAAGTAGTCAACGTCCTCGCCATCGGCGTTCTTCACAGTGGTGGTGTTCTTGAAGGAGTCGGACTCCATGGAGGCCTTGTCAGCCGGGAATGCACCGCCGGCCACACGGGTGGCCACGCCGTCGCCGTGGTTGGCGTACTCGATGAACTGGTAAGCAGCGTCAGCCTTCTTGGTGGAGGCGAGCACAGCCAGCGAAGAACCACCGTTCTCGGAGTTGGTGGTGGAGCCGTCAGCGGTCGGCATCTGGGTCACACGCCACTTGCCAGCGCCGTCAGCAGCGGAGTTGGCCAGGTTGGCAGGCATCCAAGCGCCAGTGAACAGGGAGGCGATGGTGCCGTCGACCATGCCCTTGAACCAGTCCTCAGACCAGCCAGCGGTCTTGGTGTCGAGCAGGCCCTCGTCCAGCAGCTTCTGCCAGAAGTCGGTGAAGGTCTTGACGCCCTTGTCCTCGGTCAGGTTGACGGTGACTTCGGAACCATCGGAAGAGGTCTGGAACGGCTTTGCACCGGCCAGCCAGGTCATGGAGTCGAAGAAGCCGGCGTCACCGGTGTCGGAGGTGATGTAGTAGTTGTCGCCCAGAGCGTGAATCTTCTTGGCGGCGTCGTAGTACTGATCCCAGGTCTTGATCTGCTCGGCGTCAACACCGGCCTTGTCGAAGACCTCCTTGTTGTAGAAGAAGGCCATTGGGCCGGAATCCATCGGCAGGCCGTAGACCTTGCCGGCGAACTGCACGGAAGCCCACGGGCCAGGGGTGTAGAAGTCGGAGTAGCCGGAGGTCTTGTCGGTGATGTCCAGCAGGTTGCCCTTGATGGCGTACTGCGGGATGGCGTAGTACTCAACCTGAGCGACGTCCGGAGCACCGGAGCCGGCCTCGATGGCGTTATCAAGCTGGGTGTATTCCTTGGTGTTGGTGCCGACGTTCTTGAGATCGACCTTGATGCCGGTCTTCTTGGTGAAGTCCTTGGCAACCTGGGTCAGCGTGGGCTCCCAAGCCCACACGGTGATTTCGGTAACGTCCTTATCTTGAGCCGGCTTGCCACTGGCGGTGTCGGAACCGCAGGCGGCAACGGAACCCAGCATGGCAACCGCACCGGTAAGTGCAATGGCCTTCTTAGCAACGGTGAACTTCATCGTTCTGTTCTCCTTCCTTGGATCGCCTTTCGGCGGTCTGCAGTGATTGTCACCACAACAGCATGGCAACTCTCCTCGTCGTCATGCTATCGTGAACCATCACTCTATGGTTCAGTAGTCACAAAACGGCTTTGTTTCGCCACTTTGTAGCTATGGTTGCGATAACATCTTTTATTATACACATTCTTCGGCAACACGCCATCTTGGTATCGCAATCCGCGCGCCACTGCTCCCATGGCATAAGAAAATCGGGCGCTCCGAAGAGTGCCCGATCCTGTTATCGCAACCTCCCGCTACAGAAACCACAGGAGGAAGTCTGCTGCGATTGCCGTTACTTCACCTGGTAGCCCTGCTGCTTGGCGTAATCCTGCAGGTCCTTCTGCCAGGAAGCCACGGCATCGGAGAGCGTGGTCTTGCCGGTGTAGGCATCGCCGGCGTAGTCGCCGAACTTGCCGCGAGCGTAGACCTCGAAGGGCAGGAACTTGTAGCCGGTGGACACATTGGCTGCGGCCTTGGCCAGCTCCTCGTTGAACTTCTGACCGCCGAAGTACTCGTGGGCCTTGCCGTCGGAGTCGGTCAGGGAGGTCATGTTGAGGAAGTCGTTGGACTTGAGGGTGTCGTTGTCGGCCGGGAAGGCACCGCCGTCAACACGGGTCTTAATGCCCTCGGCGTCGTGGCAGGCGTATTCCATGAACTTGTAGGCGGCGGCGACCTTGGCCTTGTCGTCGGACTTCACGATGACCAGCGAGGAACCACCGTTCTCGGAGTTGGTCTCGGAGCCGTCTGCGGTCGGCATCTGGGCGATGCGCCACTTGCCGTCACCGTTCGGAGCGCCGGAAAGCAGGTTGTACGGCATCCAAGCGCCGGTCAGCAGGGATGCGATGGAGCCGTCATCCAGACCCTTGTTCCAATCGTCGGTCCAGCCGACGGTCTTGGTGTCGATGAGGTCTTCGTCGATCATCTTCTGCCAGAAGTCGGTGAAGGTCTTGACGTTCTTGTCACCGGTCAGGTTGATGGTCACGGTCTCGCCGTCCTTGGAGGTCTCGAACGGGGTCGCGCCGGCCAGCCAGGTCATGGAGTCGAAGAAGCCGGCGTCACCGGAATCGGAGGTGATGTAGGAGTCCACGGCGCGAATCTTCTTGGCAGCCTCGTAGAAGTCGTCCCACGTGCGCACCTGGGTCGGATCGACGCCGGCCTTGTCGAAGACGTCCTTGTTGTAGAACCAGGCCATCGGGCCGGAATCCATCGGCAGGGCGTAGACGCCGTCATTGATGCTCACCGAGGACCACGTGCCCGGGGTGTAGAAGTCCTTGAAATCGGAGGCGCCGAGATCGGAGAGGTTCTCGAGGTGGCCGCGAATCACGTATTCGGGCAGTGCGTAGTATTCGATCTGGGCGATGTCCGGAGCACCGGAGCCGGCCTCGATGGCGTTGGACAGTGCGTTGTACTCGTCCTTGTTGGTGCCGGCATTGGTCACCTTCACCTTAATGTTCGGGTTCTTGGCCTCGAATCCCTTGACCGTACGAGGCAGTGTGGAATCCCAGGACCACACGGTCAGCTCGATCTTCTTATCAGAGGAGCCGGTGCTTCCGCTATCCCCGGCAGAGGTGGAACCGCAGGCAGCTACAGAGGAGAGCATGGCCACAGCACCAATCAGGGCAATTGTCTTCTTGCCGAACTTCATCGTTCTTTCCTTCCTTGTTATGGGAAACGACGGGACTTGGCGTTTTGTTCCAAGTATTGTATCGTTTTAAGAAACGGTACCACATGTTTTATGTTTACGCAAACACGACACGTCGCACCATGGTGACTAACCGCAAACCGAAGGAGATGCATCCCGCTCATGACCACTCACAACAGCCAGTATTCCGCCGAAACCACCCATCCCGACAAGCAGGAAAGCAGCCCGGCGCCGACCGCCGCCGGCACCACGGCCAGTAACGTCTCCACAACCGGCAACGCAACCACGCCGGACGCCAGCATCGCCCTCAACGCCGACGCCACTCCGGTAGCCGACGTTCCCCCGCGTCTGTTCGGCTCATTCGTAGAACATCTGGGCCGCTGCGTCTACGGCGGCATCTACGAGCCCAGCCATCCCACCGCCGACGAAAACGGCTTCCGCCAAGACGTGCTTGACCTGGTCAAGGAGCTGGGCGTCACCTGCGTGCGCTACCCCGGCGGCAATTTCGTATCCAACTACAACTGGGAAGACGGCATCGGTCCACGCGAGAATCGCCCCGTGCGCCGCGACCTGGCCTGGCATTGCACCGAAACCAACGAGATGGGCATCGACGACTTCTACCGCTGGAGCCAGAAAGCCGGCACCGAAATCATGCTTGCCGTCAACATGGGCACCCGGGGGCTGAAAGCCGCGCTCGACGAGCTCGAGTATGTCAACGGCGCGCCCGGCACCGCTTGGGCGGATCAGCGCGTGGCCAACGGCATCGAGGAGCCGATGGATATCAAGATGTGGTGCATCGGCAACGAAATGGACGGCCCGTGGCAGGTGGGCCACATGAGCCCGGAAGAATATGCCGGCGCGGTGGATAAGGTGGCCCACGCCATGAAGCTCGCCGAGTCCGGTCTCGAACTCGTGGCCTGCGGTTCCTCGGGTGCCTATATGCCGACCTTCGGCACGTGGGAGAAGACCGTGCTCACCAAGGCTTACGAGAATCTCGACTTCGTCTCCTGCCATGCCTACTACTTCGACCGCGGCCATAAAACCCGGACCGCCGCCTCCATGCAGGACTTCCTGGCCTCTTCCGAAGACATGACCAAGTTCATCGCCACCGTCTCGGACGCGGCCGATCAGGCGCGAGAAGCCAACAACGGCACCAAAGACATCGCCCTGTCCTTCGACGAATGGGGCGTATGGTATTCGGACAAGTGGAACGAGCAGGAAGACCAGTGGAAGGCGGAGGCCGCGCAGGGTTTGCACCACGAGCCATGGCCCAAGTCTCCACATTTGCTGGAAGACATCTACACCGCGGCCGACGCGGTGGTCGAAGGTTCCCTGATGATCACCCTGCTCAAGCACTGCGATCGCGTGCGTTCCGCCTCGCGCGCCCAGCTGGTCAACGTCATCGCCCCCATCATGGCCGAGGAACACGGCCCGGCATGGCGGCAGACCACGTTCTACCCGTTCGCCGAAGCCGCCCTTCACGCGCGCGGCCAGGCCTACGCTCCGGCCATCAGCTCCCCCACCATCCATACCGAGGCATATGGCGACGTGCCGGCCATCGACGCGGTAGTCACGTGGGATGAACAGGCCCGCACCGGTCTGCTGCTTGCCGTCAACCGCGACGCCAACACCCCGCACACGCTCACCATCGACCTTTCCGGGCTGCCCGGCCTGCCCGGTCTCGGCACGCTCGCGCTCAGCAAGGCGCAACTGTTGCATGAGGACGATCCGTACCGCACCAACACCGCCGAAGCGCCCGAAGCCGTCACGCCGCAACCGCTCGGCATTGCGATGAACGCCACCGGCACCTGCACGGCAACGCTTCCCGCCATCTCCTGGATCAGCGTGGAATTCCACGGCTAAAAGACGGAGAGTCACGCCCGTACCAAGTACAGTCAAGTCCAATACGACCAGGGCCCGTCAATCACCATACGATTGACGGGCCTTGTCATTCACTTCGGATATTTCGAACCATGGATTCATCAGGCGCAGGCCAACGCCGGTGAGGACTCGCGCAGGGAGAGGCTATAGGGGGCCTCGATGGTTTGGGCAGGAGCGCGACTGCCGGATTCGACCTGTTGGATGATGGATTCGACGGCCAGTCGGGCGATGGCTTCCCTGCCGGGGTTAACGGTGGAAAGAGACGGCACCATGTAGGCCGATTCCTCCACGTCATCGAAGCCGATAACGCGAACATCATCCGGCACGGCAACGCCGCGTTCGCGCAGTTCACGCAGCACGCCCCACGCCAGCAAGTCATTCAAAGCGAACACGGCATCGAATTGCAGGCCACTCTCCAGCATGGTGTCCACCGCGACCAAACCGTCGGCGCTCCCCCAGCCTTGGGTTTCGATAAGCAGACTGTCATCACAGGGGATGCCGCGCGCGGCCAGCGCCTCACGATATCCGTGGGTGCGGATGGAGCCCGACGAGAAATCGTGCTCGGGGTGGGGCACGGCACCGACTACGGCGATGCGGCGGCAACCGGCATCAAGCAGGTGATAAGTCGCGGCGGCGGCCCCTTCGCGATTGCGAATCACTACGTGCGGCGCGTTGACGCCGAACAAACGTTCACCCAACAGTACGAGCGGGTAATCGCCATCCAAAGCCGCGATATCGTCAACCGTCATCATCAGAGGGCTTAAGATGAGCCCGTCCGCGCTGTGCGTGCCCATCGATGCGATGCTTTCCAGCTCGCGGGCACGATTGTTAGTGGTGGATTCCACGATGACGCCGTAGCCATGTTGCCGGGCCTCGGCCAGAATATCCTCGGCGAGTTCGGAGAAGTACACCTGCCGCAGATCGGGAATAACCAGCTTGAGCAACCGGGTACGCCCGGAACGCAGGTTTCTGGCCGACGAGTTGACTTTGTATCCGAGCCTGTCGATGGCTTCCGCAATACGCGCGGCCATCGCCTCGCTCATATATGGCTGTTTGTTCAGAAAATTAGACACCGAGGCTACCGAAACACCGGCCTCATGGGCCACGTCCGCCATCGTCACTCTGTTTTTGCCTCGCACGGTGACCACCCTACCCGACTTTGCTGGAGATACGAAAACGACTCCCCTGCTACGATGAGCAGCAAGGGAGCCTTTCGGTAATTAGGCGCTATGCGCGGTTTTACAGCTTGACGACGAGTACGCCGTTGGGCTGGATGGCGGCCGTGTGCTCGGACTCGTTGACCTGGGCCAGCGAGGCGACCAGCGGTTCGCCTTCCACGTCCACGACCGCAACATCGTGGGTGCGGTTGAACAGGAACACGAAGTGGTTCTCGCCAGTTTCGTCCGCACGCTCGACGCGCAGCACTTCACCGCGATCGTCCTCAGCCGAAGTCTCGATGCCGAGTTCCTCCAGCAGCACGGGCAGGCTCTTGGCCAAACCCTCACGGCCGAGACGGGCACCGACGTATGCGGCCTTGCCGTCGCCGAAGTCGTTGACGGTGATGGCGGGAGCGCCGTCGAAACCGGTCCACTTATCTGCCTTGAAGGAGGCGACCACGTGAGCGGTATCGGCCACGGAGGTGATCACGTCGGCGAAATCGTGCGCCACGGTTCCGTTGTCCAAGTCAAGGTGGTCCATGGCACCGGGGAAGTCGTTGCCCATCGGGGCGAATTCCTCAACGCGCACACCCACCACGTCACGGATGGAACCGGGGTAGCCACCCAGCCAGACGTGATCCTTGTCGTCCACCAGACCGGTGTAGTAGGTCACGAACAGCTTGCCGCCGTTCGCCACATACTCGCGCACGCGGCGCGTGGTCTCTTCGGACAGGATGGTCAGGCTCGGCAGCACGACGGCTTCGTACTCGTCCCAAGGGCCGCGAACCGGCACCACGTCTGCGGTCAGACCGTTGTCCGCCAGCGCGCGGAACCACGCGAGCGGCTCGGTCCAATGGCGTACCTCCTGAGTAGGCGTGGCGGTGTGTTCCGTAGCCCACTGGGACTCGTAATCGAAGACGACGGCGACCTTGGACTTGACCAGCTTGGTGCTCAGCAGGCCCTCGTCAGCAAGCTTGTTGAGGTCGGCACCCAGCTCGCACACATCGCGGAAGATCTGGGAGTCGGGGCCCGCGTGAGGAACCATCGAAGAGTGCCACTTCTCGGCACCGGCCTTGGACTGGCGCCACTGGAAGTAGCAGATGGCGTCGGAGCCCATGGCCAAGTGGGCCAGGGAGTCGCGCACCAATTCGCCGGGCTCGACGCGATAGTTGATCGGGCGCCAATTGACGGCGGAGCTGGAGTGCTCCATGAGGAACCACGGATTCTTGCGGGCGATGCCGTCACATAGGGAGGCCGAGTAAGCCAGCTCGTCGAAGTGAGCTTCGCCAGGCGTGAAGTAGTGATCGTTGGACACGAAGTCCACGTCGTAACCCCACTTGTCGTAATCGATGCCGGTACCGCCGGCGGAGACCATGAAGTTGGTGGTCTGCGGCTTGGGGGCGATCTCGAGCAGGGCGTCGCGCTCGGCCTTGTAAAAGTCGAGCAGGGCGTCGGAGCTGAAGCGCTTCCAGTCAAGCAGCTTGCCCGGGTTCATGAAGTTGCCGTCGCCGATGAAGCGCGGCGGGATGATCTCGGAAAAATTGTTCATGCGCTGCGCCCAGAATGCGGTGCCCCAAGCGTCGTTGACGGCGTCGATGGTGCCGTACTTCTTCTCGCACCACTTCTGGAAGGCGCGCTCGGCGTCTTCGGAATAGTCGAAGCGGTTGTGGCAGCCGTACTCGTTGCTCACATGCCAAGAGACCACATAGGGGTTGTCCTTGTAGTGCTCGGCCATCTTGCGGCACAAGCTGAGCGCGTAGTCAAGGAAGACCGGGCTGGTGGCGCGCCAGTGCTGGCGGGCACCGGGCTGGCAGACGTCGCCGCGGTAGTCGACCCAGAGGATCTCCGGGTGGGCCTGGGTCATCCACATCGGCGGGGATGCGGTGCCGGAGGCGAGATCGACGGCGATGCCGGCCTTACCAAGCTTGTCGATGACGCGGTCGAGCCAATCGAAGTCGTACACGCCTTCTTCGGGCTCAAGCTTGGCCCAGGAGAAGATGGCTACGGAGACGAGGTTGACGCCGGCCTGCTGCATGAGGGCTACATCTTCGTCCCACACTTCCTCAGGCCATTGGTCGGGGTTGTAATCGCCGCCATACCAGATGCGGGGCTTGTTGCCCGCAAGCGGCTGCGGCCACTTGAACTCTTTACGTTCCATGATGATTCAGCTCCTTTATTGAATTTTATCGATAATCTGCGTCCGCGGGAATAAATTCCTCACGTTGCACAGACACACAAGGAGGCACCTGCACAATTCTCAACAATGCGAATATCTGCATAGGTGCCTCCTTCTGTTAGTGGTTATGCCTTTATCTCGGCTCCCTCCACCAGAAGGGAGCCAAAGTACGGTCACTCCTTGACGGCGCCTGCGGCCAGGCCGGACTGCCAGTACTTCTGCAGGCACAAGAACGCGATCACCAGGGGGATGATCGTGATCAGGGAGCCCGTGATCACCAGGTTC
>NZ_CAUERC010000024.1:0-23531 GCF_959020155.1 uncultured Bifidobacterium sp. | reverse complement strand
GCACGGGCAACGGTTCCGGCACGGGCAACGGTTCCGGCACGGGCAACGGTTCCGGCACGGGCAACGGTTCCGGTTCCGGCAACGGTTCCACCGGTTCCGGCAACGGTTCCACCGGTTCCGGCAGCGACGGCGCGACCACCGGCGGCAAGCTGACCGCCACCGGCGCCGACGTGGCCGGCGCGGCCGCGATGGTCGCGCTGACCGCGGCCGCCGGCATCGGACTGGCCGCCGCGGCCCGTCGCCGCAGGTGACCGATGCCACGTAGGCACCGGTTCGCCGCCGCCATCGCCGCAGTCGCGGTGGCGGCGGTCCTGCTCGTCACATTGACCGTCGCCGTCGTCACGCACGGCGACGGCGCCTTCGCGCCCGCAGGCACGCCTGCGGGCGCGGGCGCATCCGCCGGCATCGGCTCCGATACCGGCTCCAATGCAAGCGAGGATTCCGACATGTTCCCCACCATCGTCTTCGGCGACACCGTCATCGAACGCAAGGAGTACGTCGCGGCGCTCAAGGCGCAACACGGCGCGGCGCGGCTGTACTTTCGGCAGACGTACGGCGTCGACCCGGCCGAGGACGGCTGGGATAAGGCGCACGACGGCGAGGTCCCGTGCCGTTGGCTCGCGAGCCGTGCCATCGACGAACTGCGACGTCGGCACGCCGCGTACCTCATCGGCGTGGATCTCGGGCAGGTGGCCGACGACTCCTATGCGAGCATCGTCGCGCGCATGGAGGCCGTGAACAGCGGCAACGCGGAACTGAAATCGGACGGCGGCATCGTCTACGGCCGTACCGGCTTCGACATCGACAGCTACCTGAGCTACGAACTGTCCGCGTTGAAGAACGCCTATACGGGCGACGAGTCGAACCCCGGCATGAGCCTGTCCGACGACGAGGTGCGACGCTACTACGACGAGCACGACTGGACAAAGGACGGCGTCGACGGGAAGGCTCCGCTGGACGAGGTGCGCGGCAACGTGAAGGCGCAGATGCGGTCGGAACGTTACGACGAGCTCGTGAGCCAGCGCGCCGAAGCGATCGACGTGACCGACCTGCCATGGGACGCGCTGTACCGGTTCACGGCAGGCAGGCTCGGGTAGGACGGGTGTGACCGGTGCCGGCCGAAAAGCACCAGAACGAATAAGGCGGGTGTCCCGTTCCATACGGAATGGGACACCCGCCTTGTCGTAGGCCGCAGACCGGTTTGCCCGGTCTGCGCCGGTCTGGTGCCGACCGGGCGTCGGTTGGACGTCGGTTTGAGGTCAGTCGGCGGCAGTGAAGCCCTGCGGCTCGTCGCCGTCGGCGAACTTCGCCTTGTGCGCCTTCTTCGCGGCCGCGATCATCAGCTTGATGCGGTTGAGCTGGTTCGCCTCGGAGGCGCCCGGATCGTAGTCGATGGACACGATGTTGGCCTCCGGGTGCAGGCGGCGGATCTTGCCGAACATGCCGCGGCCGGTCACATGGTTCGGCAGGCAGGCGAACGGCTGCGCGCAGATCACGTTCGGGCATCCCTGTTCGATAAGCTCGAGGATCTCGGCGGTGAGCAGCCAGCCTTCGCCGGCCTGCACGCCGATCGACGTGACCTCGGCAGCCTTCTCGACGAGTTCGGGCATCGGATCGTCTTGCTTGAACTTGCCGTGAGAGGTGGCGATGGCCGCCTTGATCGGCGCGTTGTAGCGGTCGAGGCTCCAACGCATGAGCGCGTACAACGTCTTGTTGCCGCCGGTGCCGAGATACTTCTCGTTCCAGTCGGTGATGTACGGGCGCGTGGTCATGAACTCCATGATGCCGGGCACCACGGCCTCGCAATCCTGCGATTCGATGACGTCGACGACATGGTTGTTCGCATCCGGCTGGTATTTGACGAGGATCTCGCCGACCACGCCGACGCGCACCTTGCGCGGCACGTCCTTCAACGGCAGAGCGTCGAAGCTCTTCACGATCTCTCGGGCGAGCACGGGGTACGGCAGGTAGCGGCGCTTGAGCCACGGGGTCTTCGCGGCCGTCTTCGAGAAGCCGTGGTGTTCGAGCGCCTCGCGCACGATCACGTCCCACTGCTCGTACAGGCGGTTCGCCGCGCCCTTCTCCACCTCGTACGGGCGCACGCGGTACAGGCACTTCATGAGCAGGTCGCCGAGGATCAGCGCCTTGACGGTGCGGTGCAGCAGCGCGGGCGTCACCTTGAAGCCCGGATTGTCCTCCAGGCCCTGCGTGGAGATCGCGATGACCGGGATCTGCGGGTAACCCGCGTCGATCAGGGCCTTGCGGATCAGGCCGAAGTAGTTGGTGGCTCGGCACATGCCGCCGGTCTGCGTAATCGCGAGACACACCTTGTCTGGATCGTATTTGCCTTCGAGAATCGCGTCGATGAGCTGTCCGATGACCATGATGGCCGGATAGCAGGCGTCGTTGTTCACGTATTTGAGGCCAGTCTCCACGTCTTCGCGCGAGGCGTGCTTGAGGATGTCGAACTTGTAGCCGCCGGAGCGGATCACCGATTCGACGAGGGAGAAGTGGATCGGGCTCATCTGCGGGGCGACGATCGTGTAGTCCTTCTTCATGTCCTTGACGAACTTCTCACGGTGCGCGTAACGGGACATGGTCGCGTTGTTGTGGCCGGACTTCGACTTCGCGGACTTCGACTTGGCGTTCGCGGCATCGTTCGTGGTGCCGTCGCCGAGCGCGGCGAGACGCACATCGGCGATGTCGCGCTTCGCGGCGCGCTTGGACGCGTCGCGCATCGCCTTGGTGAGCTTCGGGTTCGCGGCCATCGTCGCGTCGAGCAGGACCTGACGGCCCGGCGTGGGCGCCTTGGAGCCGGTCTTGCGGAATCCGGTGGACTTCGGCGCGTTCGCGGGGGCGGCGGCGTCGCTGCCGGCATCGGCCGCGTCCACGGGCCTGTCGGCGGCCTTAACCTTCGCTTCGGCGGCGGCGACGGCGGCCTGCGCTTCGGCGAGCGCGGCCTGCGCGGTGGCGAGATCGGATTCGGCCTGCTCCTGCGCCTTGCGGGCGGCGGCCTGCGCGGCGGCGTGAGCCGCGTTGCGCGGGGCGTCGGACTCGGCGGAACCGGACTCGTCGGACGTGGCGAGCGCGGCCTTGGCCATGCGCGCCTTGTTCGCCTCGCGTTCCTCGACGGCGGCCTTGAGCGAGCGCAGGCGGATCTTCGCCGCGCCGAGGTTGGAGACCTCGTCGATCTTGAGCAGCGTGTACACGTCGGCCTTGTCGGCGAGGATCTCGGCCACCTGGTCGGTGGTGATGGCGTCGAGGCCGCAGCCGAACGAGTTGAGCTGCACGAGTTCGAGGCCCGGATAGGAGGCGACGAAGTGCGCGGCCGCGTAGAGGCGCGAATGGTAGGCCCACTGGTTGGTGACGCGCAACGGCATGCGGTTGACGGTGACCTTGCGGTCGTCGACGTGGCGGAATCCGTTCGCGTTCTTCTTGCGCGGGTCCTCTTCGCCTTCGGACAGGAAGTCGGTCAGGTCGAGCTTCTCCCCCGGCTGCAGTTCGCAGATCGAATCCTCGGAGAGGACGACCATGCCGAGCGCGCAGATGGTTTCGGGGATGCCGTGGTTGATTTCCGGGTCGATGTGGTAGGGGCGTCCGGCAAGCACGATGCCGCGGCAGTCGTGCTCCTTCATGTAGGCGAGGGCTTTGAGGCCTTCCTGCTGGACGTCGTGTTTGAAGACCTTGTCTTCGGCGTAGGCGGCCTTGACAGCAGTTTCGGCCTCTTCGCGGCTGACGCTCGCCCATGCGAACTCCTCGACGATACGGTCGACCATGAGCTCGTGGTTGGCGAGGTTGAAGTACGGGTGCATGTAGCGCACGTCGGGGTCACGCAGTTCGGGCATGTTCGCGCCGACGACGAGCGGATAGTTGGCGACGACCGGGCAGTTGTAGTGGTTGTCCGTGTTGGGCACGAGGTTGTCCTCGTAACTGACGCACGGGTAGAAGATCGTCTTCATGCCCTTGTTGAGAAGCCATTTGATGTGGCCGTGCACGAGCTTGGCCGGGTAGCAGATGTTCTCGGAGGCGATCGATTCGATGCCGGTTTCGAACAGTTCGTGGCTGGAACGGCCGGAGATCATCACCTTGAAACCGAGCGAGGTGAGCAGCGTGAACCAGAACGGGTAGTTCTCGTACATGTTGAGCGCGCGCGGAATGCCAATCTCGCCTCGGGTGGCGTTCTTGTCGGTGAGGCGGCGGTAGGCGAAGCAGCGCTTGTACTTGTAGTCGTACAGGTTCGGACGGTCGGAGCGTTTCTTCTTGGCATCGCCGCCGCGTTCGCAACGGTTGCCGGTCACGAAGCGGGAGCCGTCGGAGAACGTGGTGATGGTGAGCTTGCAGTGGTTCTGGCACAGCTTGCACACGTCGCGTTCGGTGGTCATCGACATTTCGTTGAGGGCTTCGCCGGTGAGGATTGACGAGACGGTGTGGCGCACGCCGTCGACGACGATTTCGCCGGCGTGCGCGGCGGCGTTCGGCTCGTCGCCGGCGGCGGACTCCTCAGCCGCCGCCGCGTCGACGGAACGCCCGTCCGCGCCGACGTGCGCGTTGTCGTCGTCCGCGATGTCCTCGTAGTGCATGCGGGCGGTGAGGGCCGCGCCGAACGCGCCCATGAGGCCGGCGATGTTCGGTCGGGTGACTTCGCGTTCGGTGAGCAGTTCGAAGGCGCGCAGCACGGCGTCGTTGAGGAACGTACCGCCCTGGACCACCACAGTGTCGCCGAGTTCGCCGGAATCACGCAACTTGATGACCTTGTACAGGGCGTTGCGCACCACGGAGTAGCACAGGCCGGCAGCGATGTCCTCGATGGAGGCGCCTTCCTTCTGCGCCTGCTTGACCGAGGAGTTCATGAACACGGTGCAACGCGAACCGAGGTCCACCGGATGGGTGGATGCCAAAGCCTTTTGCGTGAATTCCTGAATCGTCAGGCCCATGGACATGGCGAAGGTCTGCAGGAACGAACCACAGCCGGACGAGCAGGCTTCGTTGACGGCGATCGAGTCGATGACACCGTCAGTGATGGCCAGATATTTCATATCCTGGCCGCCGATGTCGATGACGGCGGTGACGCCGGGGCTGACCATTTCGGCGCCACGATAGTGGGCCATGGTCTCCACCACGCCCTCGTCCAAGTGCAGTCCGGTGGTGATGAGGCCTTCGCCGTATCCGGTGGCGCAGGAGCGTGCGATCCACGCGCCTTCGGGCAGCTCAGACTGAATCTTCTTGACGATGTTGATGGCGGCGGTCAGCGGGCTGCCTTCGTTGTTGGCGTAGCTGGACCAGACGATTTCACGGTCGTCGTTGACGAGCGTGGCCTTGATGGTGGTGGAACCAGCGTCGATGCCCAGGAAGTGCGGGCCGTGCGCGCCTTCAAGGGTGCCGATGTGGATGTGTTCCTTGTGGTGGCGCTTGTTGAAGTCCTCGCGATCGGCCTCGGTGGGGAACAGCGGCGGCATGGTGGGCGTGTTGGAAGGCAGGTTCTTCAGCTCGTCCAGACGCTTCAGGATATCGTCGCACGTGTGGGCCTCGAAATAATTGCCCTGATCGTCGGAGTCTATGTCGGCCTGCAATGCCGAACCGTAGGCCACGTACAAGTGGGCGTCGGTCGGCACGATGAATTCGTCGACCTTGCCCTCAAGCGCGCGCTGGAATGCGGCGCGCAGCTCGGACATGAAGAACAACGGGCCGCCGAGGAAGATGACGGTGCCGTGAATCGGGCGTCCGGAAGCCAGGCCGGCGATGGTCTGCGTGGCCACTGCGGTGAAGATGGAGGCGGCCAAATCGGGCTTGGCGGCACCATCATTGATGAGCGGCTGCAAATCGGTTTTGGCGAACACACCACAACGCGAGGCGATTGGATACAGGTTCTCGTAGCTCTTGGCCATCTCGTTGAGGCCGGCGGCGTCGGTGTCGAGCAGCGTGGACATCTGGTCAATGAACGCGCCGGTACCACCTGCGCACGAACCGTTCATGCGTTGTTCGGGCGTGGGTTTCAGGTAGGTGATTTTGGCGTCCTCGCCGCCGAGCTCGATGATGACATCGGCCTGCGGGTATTCCTTGTCGATTGCCTCGGTTTCGGCGATGACCTCCTGAATGAAAGGCACATGCAGATTGTCAGCAAGCGCCAGACCGCCGGAACCGGTGATAGACAGGCGAATCGGTTCGTCGCCGCGTCCGAGGTCCACAAGCTTCTTGTGGATGTCGACCAACAGGCCGGCCACGGTGGCACGCACGTTGGCGTGGTGGCGTCGGTAATCGGAGAAGAGGGTGTCTCCCAGGGAATCGGACTGATCAAGCACCACGGCCTTGACGGTGGTGGAACCGATGTCCAATCCCACACGCAGGGGCTTCGGGTGTGAAGCGGGCTTTACGCTCGCGTCAGTGGCGATGTCAACCATGTGTTCCTCTTAATTCCGACTTCCGGGAGTGCACGCTTTGAGGCATCATGAACCGTTTCGGGACGGCTGGCAGATACCCTGCGGACGGCTTCGCCCGGCTACTTCTTATGGAATATTAGTCCGACCACCTGCCCAACATGGCACGAGGCGAGGCGATTTCGCTCACGGGAAGGCCTTTTCCCAACAGTTCCAACGATATTGCTGAGTGCGGCATTCCAGAACTGCTACTACGAGGCCTGTTGGCCTTCGCCGGCTTCGCGGTCTTTCAAATAGATTTCGGGGATATCTCGTTCTTGATCGTGGAGCTTGGCCCAGATGACCGGTTCGCCGGCTTCCAGAGACTTGGGCACATCGAGGATGCGCTGGTTTCTGGAGCCGCGGAATTGCAGCAGCGAGTCCTTCTGGTCTCTGAGGTAGCGGCCGTCGACGAGAATGTCGATGAGATGTAGCAATTCAAGCTTGTCTGGGGTTTCTCCGGGGCGCATGAGTTCTTCCCATGTGTAGCCGGTCCACGACCAGATATCTTTGGTATGACCGAATTCCTGGCGGATACGTTGTGCGAGCGGCACCAGCACGGGAGTGTTGAGGAATGGCTCGCCGCCAAGGAACGTAATGCCTTGCACCCATGGGGCTTTCAGATCTTCGATGATTTTGTCTTCAAGTTTTTGCGTGTATTCGTGGCCGGCTTGGAAATCCCAGATGGAGGCGTTGAAGCAGTCGACGCAGTGGAAGGGGCAACCGGAGACGTAAAGGGAGTTGCGCACGCCTTCTCCGTCGGTGACAATGAAGGTTTTGTAGTCGGCGATCATCCGCTTGGACATGCGCCGGCCATCCCATTGACCGGCTTTCGGATCGTTGGCAAGACCGTTGGAGGGTACGGAGGGGCCACGCCCGGTCTCGCCGGCCGCAAAGTCATGGCGCTTGGGTTCGGGCTTGGTCGTATGCAGCTCCGGCATGATTCCCTCCTTACGGAAAGCATTAGCTCCCGCTGGCGGGAGCTGTCCGTCATCAGACGGACTGAGGGTGGTCAACACCATAAAGGATGACCGCCCTCAGTCTCGCTTACGCTCTACAGCTCCCGTCAGCGGGAGCAAGTATAAACCCTACTTGGTCTCTTCGAACCACTCGCGAGTGGTTCCGTCATCCAGCGTCACACGACCGGTTTCGCCGCTCATGTGCTTGACTCGGTGGGCAATTTCCTCGTGACGGCCGTGCACCATCGGGCGCTGGACCGGGCTGCCGAGATAGCCGCAGGTGCGCTTGGTGACGTTGCACTTGTCCGGGTTGGAGTTACCGCACTCCGGGCACTTGAAGCCTTCCTCGGTCGGCTCGAAGTCGCCCTGGAAGCCGCACACGAAGCAGTGGTCGATCGGGGTGTTGGTGCCCAGGTAGCCGATGCCGATGTTGTAGGCGTAATCCCACACGGCTTCGAGCGCCTTCGGGTTGTCCTGCAGGCACGGGTACTCGCAGTAGTTGATGAAGCCGCCGGAAGCGTAGTACGGGAAGTCCTTCTCGTAGCTGAGCTTCTCCATCGGAGTGGGCTGCAACCACACCGGGTAGTGGAAGGAGTTGGTGTAGAAGTCGTGATCAGTCACGCCTTCGATACGGCCGAACTTTTCACGGTCCATGCGGTTGAAGCGGTCGGTCAGGGATTCAGCCGGAGTGGAGTACACGGAATAGTGGTAACCCTCCGCTTTGCTCCACTGCTTGCACAGCTCGTTCATGCGCTTGACGATGGACAGCGCGAACTCCTTGCCTTCCGGATCCCAGCCGTGGTCGCGAATCCAGTTCTTGCCATAGAAGACCGCAGTGGTCTCGGCAAGGCCGATGTAGCCGAGCGACACGGTGGCACGCTCGTTCTTGAACAGCTGGTCCACGTTGTCGTTGGCACCAAGACGACCAAACGCACCAAAGCGAAACAGGGTCGGGGCGTTGACCGGGGTGGCTTCCTTGCAGCGCATGATGCGGAACTGGAGGGCCTGATGGGCGACTTCCATACGCTCGTCGAACAGCTTCCAGAAGCGAGCCTTGTCACCGTGGGATTCGATGGCGATACGCGGCACGTTGACGGTGACCACGCCGAGGTTCATACGGCCGTCTTCTTCATCCTTGCCGGTCTCCGGGTTGATCCAACCCTGCAGGAAGGAGCGGCAACCCATCGGAGCCTTGAAGGAGCCTGTGATCTTGACGATGTTCTCGTAGAACACCACATCCGGGTACATGCGCTTGGTGGCGGACTCGAGGGCAAGCTGCTTCAGATCGTAGTTCGGGTCACCCGGGTCGGCGTTCACGCCGTGCTTCACAGTAAAGACGAGCTTCGGGAAGATGGCGGTGTGGTGTTCCTTGCCGAGGCCGCGAATACGGTTCAGCAGGATTGCGCGCTGCACTTCACGAGAGAACCAGTCGGTGCCGAGACCAAAGCCGACAGTCACGAACGGGGTCTGGCCGTTGGACACACGGTTGGAGTTGATCTGGTATTCCATGGTCTGCATGGCATCATAGATGGCCTTGCGGGTACGAATCTTGGCGAGGATTTCACGCTCTTGCTCAAGTTCGTCAACGTCGGTGTGGAACGGGGTGTCCATCGGCAGCGGTTCACGGGAACCGAAATGCAGCTTGGCGGGCTCGTTCTTCTTGGCGCTCTCGACCTGACGACGGGCGAATTCAACCGGCATGCCGTCGGGGATGGTCTCACGAGCTTCCTCAAGGAACTTCTCGTAATCCTTCTTGGCATACTGGGCAAGATGCTCGTCGGCACGGTTGGCGGTCTGGCCACCATACTGGCTGGAGGCCACGTCCTTCATGATCTGGGTAATCTGGGTGGCCGCAATGGCGATGGACTTCGGGGAAGCCATCGGAGCGTTGCCAAGAGTGAAGCCATTGGCCAACATGTCCCAGAAGTTCGGCAAGGAGCAGTTGGACTGGGCAGTGAACGGCGAATAGTCGGCATCGTGGAAGTGAATGTCGCCCTTCATGTGGGCGTTGGACACCGCCGGCGGCAGCATGTTGAACGCGGCGGCCTTGGACACGGCACCGGCCAGCAGATCACGCTGGGTGGAGTAGACGTTGGAATCCTTGTTCGCGTTCTCGTGAATCAGGGTCGGGTCATGATTAATGAAGCGAGCAACGGCCTCGTTGACATCAGTGGCCTTGGCACGCTGAATGTCTTTGTCGAGACGGTAATTGGTGTAGGCGCGAGCCACATCGTACAGGTGGGCGTCAATGAGGGCGTGCTCCACGAGATTCTGGATGTCCTCGATTTTGGCGGGGCCGGTGTAACGCCCCTTGATTTCGCCTTCGACTTGGTTGGCGAAACCACGGATCATGGCATCTTCTTCGGGGCCGACTTCCTTGTTCAGGTCGCCGAAAGCAGACTTGACCGCAGAGATGATGTTGATGGGGTCGAAGTCGACCACACGACCATCACGCTTCTCAACGAGCACGGTGGAGGCCTTGGCGGCCACCTTGGTCTCGTTATCGGTGACGGTTTCCTCCAGCACCTGTGCGCCCATCGGGCACCCCTTTCCTATAAGGCGAACACTCTCCTGAGTTCCGCATTTTGGCCGCACTCGACGTGGGCCACACGAAATTACATTGATATCGTTTTCTTGAACCTCTAGAAGAATACGGCATCCCCACCCCTATATCTAGTGCTCAACAGTGGCGTGTCGAACTATTTATAGGGTTTTTCGGCTATTTTTCGCCAAAACTACAAGTGTGTGATTAGCGTAACTGTTTTCTGCTCGCGTGTCGCACAGCGAGCTCACTGACGACTCTCAATCGTCAGTGCAACGCATATCTCACTCCTCTTCATAGCACCCGTTTCTTCGCCATAATGACTCCTTTCTTCTGATGCACCAGACCATCTCCATCATCGGCTGATACATCGCTTCGTACGGTTCTTGCATTCATCATCACACCGTTTTCAGGCGACGGTAAATTTTTACCGTCATCAACCAACGCACTTATAGTGGAGTGCATGACTACTGCAATGGGCTACTCATCTACCGGCCGTCCACCGACCGCCGCTTCACTGGCCTCGTCTGGCTTTGAGCCGGGTCAAGGCACTTTCGCGCCCGATCGGGGCGCCATCAATCTGCCGAATGAGCCTCGCCCCATCGATCAGCTGCCTGCACGCGCCGCTGAAACCACCGCGCAAAATCCGTGGCCGGTAAGCGTGCTGAGCCAGAAGTTCTACGGTGCCGTGGAACGATGGCCGTCCGCGTGGGTCACCGGCCAGATCACGCAGATCAATACCCGTCGCGCCGGCTCGGCCTACATCACGCTGCGCGACGACTTCGAGGATATCGCCATGGAAGTCAATGGCTTCGGCAGGTTCGCGGCCGCGGCCAGCCAGTTCGTTCAGGGCGACCGCGTGGTGATTCACGGCAAACCGAACCTGTGGATGAAGCGCACTTCGCTGTCGTTGCGCGGGGACACGATTCTCAAGGTCGGAGCCGGTGGCAGCCTCAAGGCCATGATCGACGAATTGCGCAAGCAGCTTAAGGGCGAGGGCCTGTTCGACGCCGATCACAAACTGCCTCTCCCGGAGTTTCCGAAGACTATTGGCCTGATTTGCGCACCTCAGGCACGTGCGGAAGGCGATGTGATCACCAATGTGAACCTTCGTTGGCCTTCCGTAACCTTCAAGGTGGTCCATGTGCATGTTCAGGGCGAGCAATGCCCGGCCGAGGTGGTTCAGGCCATTGCACAACTCGATGCCGACCCGAGCGTGGATGTGATCATCGTGGCCCGTGGCGGCGGCTCGTTTGAGGATCTCATCGGTTTCTCGGATGAGCGTGTGGTTCGTGCGGCGTATGCCTGCACTACACCATTAATCTCCTCCATCGGGCATGAGGATGACTGGACATTGCTGGATCTGGTCGCCGATCTGCGCGCCTCCACCCCTACCGATGCGGCCAAGCGCGTGGTGCCGGATGTGCGTGAGCAGTCGCAGCTCATCGAAGGTGCCATCGACCGTATGCGACTGCGGGTCCGTTCGCGCGTGGAGAACGAGATTCGACTTATCGAGGGATATGCGAACCGCCCGAGCCTGACACAGCCGCACACCATGCTTGAGCCTCATCAGCGCTTAATTGACGACTCGTTGCAACGGCTCGATATCGGGCTGCGACGCATCGTGGACGATGCCCAGCTCACCGTCGAGCGAGCTCACGCCTCACTGACCGCACTCAGCCCGCAATCCACGTTGAACCGAGGCTATGCGGTGGTGCAGTCCGCCGATGGCCACGTACTAGACGATGCTTCGCAGGTAAGCCCTGGGGATGGCATCACCGTCACCTTGAAGAAGGGTGTCATTACCGCAACCACCACATCCGCAACCGCGTGACACGCCATACGCAGCCACGCATATATACCGTATATATAAGGAGAACATCATGACCGAAAACGCCACATCCACCGACATGAACACCCCCGCCACGTCCCTGACGGACAAGGAACGCGAGCTCATCGCCCAGATGCCATATGAGGAGGCGCGCGACAAGCTGATTCAGGCTGTCCAGGCACTGGAAACCGGCGGCCTCAATCTTGACCAGTCGATGCGTCAATGGGAGATCGGCGAGGCCTTGGCTAAGCGCGCCCAGGGTCTGCTCAACGACGTCCGTGCCAAGCTCGACCAAGCACAAGCCGAGCAAGCCGCCAACGAAGCCACCGCAGGCACGCAGTCCAACCTCGACTGAGTTGCCTCCCGGCGCGGCATCCCGCGGCTCGCACCTGAGTCCGGACTGGACTGAGTTCTGCTTCCCGGCATACGATAGTGGTGATTAGGCCACATTGGCAGCAGTTTATAGAAGGGAAATCCCATGTCAACGTTGATTCTTGTATTCCATCCGCATCTTAAGGACGGCTCGCGCGTGAACGCCCGCCTGCTCGCCGAACTCGCCGCACAGGGCGAGGACGACATCATCGTGCGCGACGAATACGCCGAATACCCGAACTTCTCCGTCAACGCCGACACGGAGCACGAGCTGCTGGAGGCTGCCGACCGCGTAATCCTTCAGTTCCCGTTCTACTGGTACTCCTCCCCCGCGCTACTCAAGGAATGGGAAGACGAGGTCATCACCGCCGGCTGGGCCTACGCCGGAGCCCATGCGTTGAAGGGCAAGGAGCTCAAACTGGTGGTCACCACTGGTTCCGACGCCGCCAAGTACCGCAAGGACGGCGAGTACAGCCACACCATGGAGGAGCTGCTAAGCCCGTTTGAGGTCGTGGCGTACAAGGTCGGCATGAACTATGCTGAGCCGTTCCTGGTGCAGGGCACCGCCACCATCGGCGATGCGGAGCTGAATCAGGCCGCCGCCGATTATGTTTCGGCGATTTTGGACTGAATAAGCTGAGGCCGGGTGCAAGTCGCACCCGGCCCTGTTGTTTTTTCGCGGGCAAGCCGCAGGGTCTCTCCCAGTCAGCCTGCGGCTGACAGTTCCCTCGTCAGAGAGAGCTTATTTTTTGGATCAGAGGGAGTTGATAGCTACTTCTTCAACGGCACGTAGATCACGTCGTCAATGAGCTCGCGATAGTGCTCAACGATTTGCGCGCGACGGGTCTTCAGGCTCGGGGTCAGCATGCCGTTGGCCTCGGTGAATTCGTCGGGCAGAATCTCGAACTTACGAATCGACTCGGCGCGGGAAACGCCCTCGTTGGCGGCGTTCACCGCACGCTCCACCTCGGCATGAACGATGGCGTTCTTGGCCAGCGAGGCCAGATCGGGTTCCGGCTTGGCGCCCTGGGATTCCAGCCATTTGTTGGCATCCGCCAGATCCAGCGTGACCAGAGCGGCCACGAACGGCTTCTTATCGCCAATAACCAAGCACTGGTTGACCACAGGCGAGGTCATTACGGAAGCCTCCAGCAGACCCGGCGACACGTTCTTGCCGCCGGCGGTGATGATGAGGTCTTTCTTACGGCCGGTGATGGAGATGAAGCCGTCTTCGGAGATATCGCCCAAATCGCCGGTGTGCAGCCAGCCATCGGTGATCTGCTGGGTGGTGACCTCAGGGTTGTTGTGGTAGCCCCTGCACACCAGCGGTCCCTTGACCACCAGCTCGCCGTCCTCGGCAATGCCGGCGGTGATACCGCACATCGGCATGCCGATGGTGCCGATGCGGTTGTCCTCTGGCAAGCTCACACACACCGGGCCGCAGGTTTCGGTCATGCCATAGCCCTCAAGCACCGGCATGCCGATGCCGTTGAAGAAGTGGGAAAGCTCAGAGTCCATCGGGGCACCGCCGGTAATGGCGAAGTCGGCGTTCGGACCGAAAATCGTGCGAATCTTCTTGTACACCACCTGCTCATAGAAGGCGTGGGCGATACGTCCGGTAATCGGCAGCTGCTCACCCTTCTGCTCGGCCTTGGACCATTCGCGCGCGTTCTCGGCGGCGCGCATGAACATCTTGCCAGCGAATCCGGTGCCGGCGCGCTGGGAGGCGGCATTGTAGACCTTCTCGTACACACGCGGCACGGCAAGCAGCAGCGTGGGGCCGAAGGTCTCGAAGTCCTTGACCATCGTCTTCATATTGGAGCTCAAGGCCAGCGAAATCGTGCCGCCAAAACTGAAGAATTCCAGGAATCGGGCGAACACATGGCTCAGGGGCAGGAACAGCAGCAGACGGCGGTTGGGCCATGCGCCGGCACGAGGCATGTACTGCAGCGCGGAAAGCACCAGGAAGGCGAAGTTGCGGTGGGTCAGTTCCACGCCCTTCGGGGTGCCTGTAGAGCCGGATGTGTAGACGATGGTGGCGCGGTCGTCGCCGTGGGAGGCTTCCTTGTATTCCCAGAATTCGGCGTCGGTGACGCTTTCGCCGTAGGTCTTGATGGCGTTCAGACCGCCGGCCTCGATTACGAACACGTTGCGCAGGGTGGGCACCTCATCGCGCACGGATTCGATCTTGTCACGCTGCCCGTCATCTTCGGCGATGGCGAGCGTGACTTTGGAATCGTTGAAAATCCAGCTGACCTGGCTGGCGGAGTTGGTCTCGTACACCGGCACGGTGAGCGCGCCGATGGACATGATCGCCATATCCAGCGCGGTCCATTCCCAGCGGGTGCGCGAGACGATGGCGACTGAATCGCCCTTGTTGACACCAAGTCCGACCAGGCCCTTGGCCAAGTCGATGACCATGTCACGGAATACTTGGGCGCTGTACGGGTGCCAAGTGCCATCATCGCCCTTGTATTCGATCATGGCACCTTCGGGATCGCGCTTGGCGCGGTTATCGAGCAGATCGAACAGGTTGATGTCGCTGTCAATCGGCTCCTTGACGGGATTGGTGAACTGCTTGACGATACGAGTATCGTTTATGGCCTTATCAGCGATGTTTTCAGTCATACTCCCCATGTAACTCCACGGATGCTACAAAACACGCGCGAAACAACGGATTGTCCAGACCAAATGGCCCCGGCAATCCGTTATTTCGGGCAAACCAGGTAAATCTGTCGCACCGTACATTCAGCAGATTACTCGGCGGAGTTATTGGCCTTTTTCAGCTCGTCGCGAATCTCCTGCAGCGTGGCGAGAGTCTGCTCTTCAACGCTAGGCCCCTGTTCTTCAGCGTCAGCCTCATCCTGGGCAGCAGTGAGATCACGAAGCTTATTAATCGGCAAAATCACGCAGAAATACACCGCCACGCCAACAAGCAGGAAGTTAATCAGCGCGTTAAGAATCGCACCAAATGAAACAGTCGAGTTGTTGAACGTGATGGTCAGCAGTCCGGAAAGATCCGGTACGCCGCCAATCATGCCGATTAATGGACTGATGAGATTGTCGACGATGGAATTGACCACAGCGGTAACGGCAGAGCCCATCACCACACCTACCGCCATATCAATCATCGATCCGCGCGACAGGAATTTCTTAAAGCCATTCAACGGACCTTTATCGGTCAAAGCAACAACTTTGCGAGCGGTTCCTCCCGTGGCCTTGGCAAAGTCGGTGGCAATATTCATGGGATTGTGGTTACTCATAACGGCACTCCTTACGAAATTCAGACACTTCACTTGTATCCGACTGGTTTTCCCACGACCCCATTATGCCGCTTGTTGGAATATCCCTATACCACTGCGGCGTTCCCGTACATGACTATGTACGAGAACGCCGCCAACCCTGCTTGCAGAGAACCTGTTAGAGCTGTTTAGAACTGGATGTAATCGACTTCCGTATGCTCGCCGGTTTCCAAGTATTTCGCCACATCATCAGGACCGACGAACACCAGTTCGACCGCTTGCGCAATCATCAGATTGACACGATCCATTGGCGTAAGGTTTTCGAAATAGCCGTACACCGGGATTCCCAGCGCATGCGCATATCCGATTTCGAACATCGTGCCCGGGTCCTCGTCCATAAGATTGGCGACCACGGCTTTAGCAGCATTAATGCCATGGATATCGTCCGCAAAGCATCCTTCAGGGCCTACTTCTTCGATCTGGCTGACAAACCGCGGCTTGAACAGTACCTTGCCATGGTCTTCCAATATCTTTTCCAAACGTTCCATACTTGCCGTTTGTTCAGGATCAAAGAACGGACCGGCCACATAGAAGTCATACTGTTTGTCTTCACTCATGGTCTCTAGTCATAGCGCAGCAACGTCGAACGTCAGCCGTTATTTTCACTGTATGGACAAGGGGTCGTATTGTGAACATTGCTACGGGATAACCGTCAACGACTACGTACGTTGCCCACGATTGGCGCATGCCGCCGCTCTTGCGCCGTCCGCACTGCCAGCCCGTCAGCCGCGATTGACGATTTGCATGGCGCGGCCATCGTCCATCAGGTGGAAGCCATGCTTCTGGTAGAACGGTGCGTTTTTGCTTTCCTCAGGCATGACTTCCAGCAAGAAGTAGTCGCGATACTTAGCCTTGACCAGTTCAACGAGATGGCTGCCGATATGCTGCCCGTGATATGCCGGATCTACCAGCACCCAATGCATATAGGCCACCATTTCGGTATCGTCGAGCACGCGAACCAAGCCGACCAAATGGCCGCCATCCCATGCGCTGATCACCGTATCCGAATGCTGCAATGCCTTGAACAACCGTTCCGGCCACTGCGCCGATTCCCAACCTACCGACTTGAACAGCGCCTCAACCTGCTCAACAGTAAACCGCTTCTCTTCCGTGCATTCGATAGCCATGGACCCTCACGACAACCGTGAAGCCCCACATGTCTTTGCATAGTTTCACACGACGGGATGATGGATAGTGGAACCTATACGTTTACACATGCCTAATGCCCATGGCTCATCACCGATGAATAGAGGCTGAGATACCGTCATGTTTCCGAAGCCAAGTGCCCGAGATCGGATTCGAACCGACGACACCCGCTTTAGGAGAGCGGTGCTCTATCCACTGAGCTACTCGGGCAACGACGTTTCATTGTACACGGCCACACGCCCAGTCGCATCATGTTCGCGTGGCAGCTTGCGCAAGCCATCCGGCAACCTGAGCAAGCCACATGGAGGAACCCGACATCAGGTCATGGCCCGGTCTTTCGTGCCAGTTTGGTGCGAACTGCTCTTGCGCACGGCGAAAAGACACTGAAAGACAAGCCGTACACGGTACAGTGGCAAATCGCACGAAAAGCAAAGTAACAGTAAACAAGCCGGAGGAAAGGGCAGCATGGCAAAGGCACGGAGTACTACCACAGGCGCAAGCGTACGAGCTCGCGCCGCTGCCAAGCCACGCTCTGCCAGAGCCACGGCACGCCCAGTATCCAAGTCTGCCGTGAAGCCACACAAACGGCATCGTCTGCTTGGTTTTCTCGCCACGATGTTCGCGCTTCTTGCCCTTGCCGGCGCTGCCGCCCGCGCGCTGCCTGCCGATTTACAGGAACTGCCATTTGCGCCGATTGTGGTATCGGCAACGCCATGGTTCACGTTGCTTGGCTTGATTGCCCTGCTGTTGGCCATCGTGTCGCGGCGTATCCTTGCCGCACTAATCGCCATCGCCGCAATCGCATGCAATGGCTATTGGCAATATCCGTTCTTCTACTCGACCGATCCACTCCCCCAAGCCGCGCAGAACGCCGTGGCCGCAGCCTCCCCCAACACCAGCGATGCCTACGCGCGCGTCATGACCTTCAATGTGTATAAGGGGCAGGCCGACCCGCAAGCCATCGTCGAGCTGGTTCGCGATCAGCGCGTCGAAGTGCTTGCTTTGCAGGAGACCACCGAGGATTTCGTCAAAAAACTCAATGAGGCTGGTATTGAGCATTATCTGCCGTATGCGCAGGTCTCATCGTCTGACGGCGTATTCGGTAACGGCCTCTGGTCGGCCACGCCACTTGCCGATCCGACCGACGATGACGTGAATTCCAGCGCCTCATTCATGCCCGGCGGCACGGTGGATATGGGTGGCCAGCAGATTCGATTCGTATCCGTGCACACCACCGCTCCCGTACCCGGCTACTGGCGGCAGTGGAAGCGATCGCTGGATGAGTTGGGTCTGATGCGCGAGCATACGGATACACGGTATATTTTCATGGGCGATTTCAACGCCACTTACGATCACACGCCATTCCGTGATTTTCTTGGCGACCGGTTCGTGGATGCCGCACGTGAATCCGGACATGGGTTTACGTTCTCATGGCCCACGAACCGTGCGGCTGTGCCAATGTTCGCCGGTATTGACCACGTGGTGCTTGATCAGGGCATGAAGGCCGGACAATGCAAGGTGGTCAAAGTCGAGGGCTCTGATCATGCGGCATTGTTGGCTACCGTGGCGGTTGGGTGATTCCCCTCAATAGGACTAGAAACCGAGGCGGGTGCGGCCGAATTGGTCGAGCCAGCGCAAAATCGCGCCTTCACGCAGCGCCCACGGGCAGATCTCGACTTCCTGAATATTCAGGGCCTTCATGATCTCGTCGGCCACCACGCCGCCGCCCACAATCTGCATCGTGCGTTCAGGCGTGATGCCGGGCAAAGCCACGCGCTGCTCAGGCGCGATCGCCGCCAAACGAGGAATCCAGTCTTCCAACTGCTCACGAGTCATAATCCATGAATCTTCGCGGCCCGGCGCACGCATCACCGCACCGCACAGGCGAGCCAGCGAGCGGAAGGTCTTGGAGGTGCCAACTGCATGATTCGGGTGCTTGGATTGCGGGAAAACCTTGACCATCGGCTCCAGAATCTTGCGCACGTTCTTACGCACGTCTTCCAACTCGTCGGGCGTGGCCATGCCGGAAGGCAGAAATTCAGTGGTGACGCGGCCCGCGCCAGCCGGGGCGGAAAGCGCTACGGTCGGCTCTTCGTCGGAGCCCATCGCCACTTCGAGCGAACCGCCGCCGATGTCCAGCACCAGCAGTCGGCCGGCATCCCAACCATACCAACGGCGGGCGGCCAGGAAGGTCAGGCGAGCCTCATCCGTGCCAGACAGCACAGTGACGCCCTGACCAATCAGTTCCTCGATCTTGTGAATCACTTTGTTGCCGTTCGGCGCCTCGCGCAGGGCGGAGGTGGCCATAACCAGCAGCTGGGTGATTTCGTATTCCTCGGCCAGCCGCATGCACTGGGACACGGCTTCCAGAATCGCCTCGATGCCGGACTTCTTGATTGAGCCGTCGTCCTTTAAATACTTCATCAGGCGCACTGTGGATTTGGTGCTGGCCTCGGGGTCAGGGCGAGCGCCGGGGGCGGCGTCGACGATAAGCATGTGGATAGTGTTCGAACCGATATCAAGCACACCAAGTCGCGTGGTATGCGAACGCAGATTGACCATGATTCCTATTCCTGACCTTACCTAACCCGTGATGGCCGAACAACGGGCCGACCATCGCAATCAGCCAGCCGTGCGCCACCATGGCGAGTCGTTCGGCCGGCAACCAACACCGTGAGGCCAGCCGAACATCACACAAACTCGACTACTGTACAACAATCACACCGGCTGCCGCGCCGTTCACAGCGATTCGACGAACGTTCCGAGACGTTCCAGCCCCTCGGTCAGGGCCTCACGTGAGGCGGCATAGCTCAGGCGCACATGCGTATCCGCCGTGGCCGCGCCGAAGTCGCGGCCAGGAGTCAGAGCCACATGGGCTTCATCCAGCGCGCGTTCGCAGAACGTCCAGGCATCCAGACCAGTGCGGGAGATGTCGAAGTAGGCGTAGAACGCGCCATTCGGCTCCACCTCAACCGGCAAACCGATGCGCTTGAGCCCGTCAATCACAATGCGGCGACGGGCCAGCAATTCCTGACGACGAGCTTCGCATTCCGCCAAGCTTTCCTGCGTGAAGCAGGCGAGCGCCGCATGTTGCGTGGGCGTGTGGGCGCACAGGTAGTAGTTGGTGGCCAGATCGTCAACCGCTTCCAGCACAGTGGGCTCGTCCGGCAGAATCGCCCAGCCGAGGCGCCAGCCGGTCATGCCGAAGAACTTGGAGAAGCTGTTGCATACGATGGCATCGGGGTCGCAGGCCAGCACGGATTTGACTTCGGTACCGTCCGGCTCCCGGTCAGCCAAGTCGAGGTAGGTTTCGTCCACGATGCGCCATGCGCCGCGGCTGGCGGCCAACTTGCACACCTCGTCCAATACGTTGAAGTCGATGGTAGTGCCGGTGGGGTTGGACGGCGACGTGATCATTACGGCCTTGGTCTTGCTCGTCCAGTACTGGCTGCACAGGTCGGCGGTCAGGTGGAAGCGGGTGGCGACCGAGGTCGGCACATCGATGACCCGGCCTTCAAACGACCGCACAAGTTCGCGGTTGCATGGGTAGGAGGGGTCGGCCACAATCACATCGTCACCGGGGTCCACGGTCAGCGCGGTGGCCAACAGCAGAGCGGCCGAACCGCCGGCGGTCACGCAGATACGCTTGGGGTCGATGTCAAGGTCATGACGCTCGCGGTAGAAGTCGGCGATGGCCTGACGCAGTTCAGGTAGGCCCATGGCGGCGGTGTACGGCAGGGCCCGGCCGTCGTACTGTTCGCGCATGGCGTCGCGTACGGCGGGCGGCGCGCCGAAATCGGGCTCGCCAAGGCTTAATTTGATGACGCTGGTACCTTGGGCGATCATCTTGTCTGCTTGTTCGCCGAATACCATGGCACGGAAGGGATTGGCCTCACGCGCTCGGCGGGACATGACTGGAGACGCGGCCGGAGATTGGGGCTGCTGCGCTGCTTCGTTTTCCATATTTCGGTTCTATCCGCCTCACGGGACAAGGTTTCTTCTTCTATAATCACTGTAGGTCGATTGAGTGTACCAACCCGCATTCAAGGAGGAATAATGAGTCGATTCAATGGCAAGCGCGCCGAGTTCGAGGCCAGCGGCGAAAAAATCAACGTCGCGATTCTGGGTGCGGGCCGCATAGCTCACACCATGGCCGGCACCCTGACCCAGATGGCTGAAGATTCACTGTATTCCTCATGGATTCACCCGTATGCGGTAGCGGCCCGTGATATTACGCGCGCGCAGGCTTTTGCCGACCAATGGCATTTTGACAAGGCTTATGGATCGTATGAGGAGTTGGTGGCGGACCCGGATGTGGATCTGGTGTATATCGCCACCCCGCACAGTCTGCACGCCGAACAGGCGATCCTGTGTATGAAAGCCGGCAAGAACGTGCTGGTGGAGAAGTCGTTCACCGCGAACGCCGGGCAGGCACGTGAGGCGCTGGCCGTGGCCGAGGAAACCGGCATGCTGTGCACGGAGGCCATCTGGACGCGCTACATGCCCAGCCGCAAGCTCATCAACGAAGTTATCGAGTCCGGCGAGATCGGCGAGGTGAAAGCGGCGAGCGCCAACCTGTGCTATCCGGTGTCCGGCAAGGCACGTATGACCGATCCGGCCTGTGCCGGTGGCGCGCTGCTCGATGTGGGCGTGTATCCGCTGAACTTCCTGGATATGGCGGTCGGCGCCGACCATGGCCGTACACTTGATCATTTCGATACGTCGATGGTGCCCGCCGAAACCGGTGTGGATGCGCAGAATTCCACCACGTTGTATTACAGCGACGGCACGATGGCCGTGTCCACCAGTTCGATGCTGGTTTCCTCCGACCGCGGCGGCTATGTGTGGGGCACCGAGGGTTATCTGGTGGTCACCAATATCAACAATCCCGAGTCCATCGACATCTATGACAACGCCCACAAGCCCGTGCGCAGCATTGCGGTGCCGCCGCAGTTGACCGGTTATGAGTATGAGGTGGCCGATGCGGCCAACGCGCTGCTGGACGGCAAGATCGAATGCGAGGCGATGCCGCACGCCGACACCATCCGCATCATGGAGCTGATGGATGCGATTCGTGACCGTTGGGGCCTGAAGTTCCCGTTTGAATCCTGATTTCAGCTCCCCTCCAGAGGGGAGCTGAAATTATTCCGCTGAATCTGCATCTCCTTCAACAATCTGCTCATACAGCCGTGCGAGGCGTTCGTCGCGCACGGCTTTCGTTAATTCGCACTCCCATACGGTAATTACACGCCAGCCAGCGGCCTCCAGTTCGGCTCGCTGCGCGATGTCTCGATTGTGATTGCGCAGTAGTTTCGCCTGCCAGAATTCCACGTTCGATTTCGGCATCGAATGTTTGGAACAGCCTTCATGCATGTGCCAGAAACAGCCGTTGATGAACACGATGGTGTGGTATTTCGGCAGTACTACATCCGGGTGGCCGGGGTAACGCTTGTCGTTCTTGCGGAATCGCAAACCCTTGCGAAACAGATAGCTGCGTACCAGCACCTCGATTTTGGTGTCTTTGCCACGAATATGCGACATCGTGTACGAACGGGTGCCCCGCTCATACTTCTCCACTGGCTGTTTCTTGCGATTCACGCACTCCAGACTACCGTGACGTTGCGGCGAGAATGAGAGCCTGAACGAACGATCACCCATCTTGCCCGTCCGTGTCTCTTATCGCGGGCAACAATCATCTGCCGGTCGAGACTGCCCGATTAGACTGAGTTCAATGGATGACATGACGATTCGTAGGGCCACGGCGGCCGATATTCCCCAGATCGACGAACTGCTGCGGCAGGTGCTCGAAGTGCATCATGCCGGCCGACCGGATCTGTTCAAAGGCGGTGTCAAGAAATACACGGACGAGGAATTGAAGGCGATTCTGGCCAACGATCAGACCCCTGTGTTCGTGGCGGTTGCGCCATCTGCCAATGACGGCAATGACGCCGAACATAACGCCGACTCCCCCGCCACCGACCAAGTGCTTGGCTACGCATTCTGCGTGTTCCAGCAGCACCTCAACAGCAATATCCTGACCGATATCAAAACCCTGTACATCGATGATCTATGCGTTGACGAGCGGTCCCGCGGCCACCATGTAGGCTCCACCTTGTATCGCTACGTGCTCGACTTCGCCCGTCAATCCGGCTGCCACAACGTAACGCTCAACGTCTGGGCCTGCAACCCCAAAGCCCAAGCCTTCTACGAACGCATGGGACTCACTCCATATTACATCGGCATGGAGCAGGTGCTGTAGCGCCGCCGTTTCAGCAGCACGATGATGGCGATGATCGCAGCGAGGCTGCATAGGGCCACGCCATATACAAAGCCCGGAGTTCCGAAATTCATGAGGCAGATTGTGATGTTACCGGTAGTGGTTACCGAAAACACGACGATAAGCGCGACGATACGAATCATATCCAGCAGTCCAGCTGCTTGAGCCAACAGACGCTCCGGTACCACCAATTTGGCCGCCGTGCACAGCAAAGTCGCCTGAACGGCGAGCAGAATCGCCCATTCCCAGAACATGGACGGCTCTTTAAGCAACGTGGTCTCCGGAAACATAGACACCACCTCATTGATAAACCACGGCGCCACAACAATCTCCACATATGCGAGCCCAATACAACACACGACAAGCGCCACGGCAATGGCATAGCGCCAAGCGACGTCTGTTTTGCGAGATTTACGAGAAATGAATGCGATACCAGCGTTCATGGCTATGCTCCTTAATCCAATATCAATATCAATGGATGAACCTGCACTGCACCGTATGCCACCATCATAATATATCGAATATCGATATAAAAATATCGAAAAACACTTTCACCATTCACCTACACATCCGCAAACCCATGAATACACATGTTCTTAATCGGGATGGGGAGTGCACAAAGAAGCTCTGTCACCCCAGCAGATTGAGGAGATCGTCCTTGGTGAGGGTGGCGATGGAGGCGGGGGCTT
>NZ_CAUERC010000023.1:0-24124 GCF_959020155.1 uncultured Bifidobacterium sp. | reverse complement strand
GGTCAGGTTGTGTTCGCCGCGACGGCATCGCACGTCGAGTTCCTTGCCGTCGTAGGTGGCTTCGATCACGCACGGCAGCGCACGGACCTCGGCCATCGCCGAATCCGCCAGATCGAGCGTTTCGATGGTGATGCGCTCGCCCGTGTCGATCATGTTCTTGAGCTCGTCGGCGGTTCCGAGCGCCAGGTGCCGGCCGTGGTCCATGATGAGGATGCGGTCGCAGATCTGTTCGACCTCCTCCATGTAGTGGCTGGTGTAGATCACCGTGGCGCCGGCCTGGTTGAGCCGCTGGATGCCTTCCAGAATCGAATTGCGGCTTTGCGGGTCGACGGCGACCGTGGGTTCGTCGAAGAAGATCAGGTTAGGCTTGTGCGCGATGCCGCAGGCGATGTTCAGGCGTCGCAGCAGACCGCCGGACAGTTTGCCGGGCCGGAACTTGCGGAAGTCCTGGAGTCCGACGAATTCGATGGACTCCTCGACCAGCGGCGCGCGGTCGGTTTTCTTCGGCACGTACAGCGAGCAGAAGTAGTCGATGTTTTCGGTGACGGTCAGTTCGTTGAACACGGCCACGTTCTGCGGCACGATGCCGATACGACGTTTCAGCGCGTAGGAGGTCGGCGTCATCGGCTGGCCGAACACGCGAATCGTGCCCGAATCGTAGGTGAGCAGCGCGAGGATGCAGTTGATCGCGGTGGTTTTGCCGGACCCGTTCGGTCCAAGCAGCCCGAAAATCTCGCCCTGGTTCACGTCAAGGTCAAAATAGTCGAGCGCCACCATGTCGCCGTAGCGTTTGACCAGTTGGCTGACGTGCACGGCCAGAGCCGGGTTGGTTGTCGAGTCGTGTTCGGAAGCTCTGTTGTCGGTTGTCATAGTCACTCCCTTCCTTGGCGATTCCATCATCCCAAGAAGGGGCCGGACGCCGCCACAGGCAAACGTCACGACTTGGCCGTACAGGCGTGACATTTGTCATTACAGTCCTTCGGCGTCGGTCTGCATGGCCTTGTACACCTTATCGACCGGCATCAGGCTGATCTCGTCCATCGAATAGTTGGACGCCCTGTGGCTTTGCGTAATCATCGGTATCATCCCTTTACGGTTGTGTCGACGACATCCGACGCTTGTGCCTCATCTATTCGGGAAGTGTAAGCCCGTTGTCTTGGACCGTCATGCGGGTAATTCCGCACGCCCGTCAAGTTCGTCGTGTTCCGCACACCGCTAGACTGGTGGTGGAAGAGCGTCGAGCCGGGGAGGTGCCATGCGCGTGTTGGCCGAGATGGGCTTGCTACTCGTGTTGGGCCTGGTTGTCGGGCTACGGTCCGATGGCGTGTTCATCGCCGGCCTGCTGTTGGCCGTTTCCGTCGCCGGATTGGTGGAATGGCTGCGTCCCGCGCAATGGTCTTGGGTCTTGTGTACGGCGTATCTCGTCATCGCCGTGGCGGTGCCTTCATGGTGCGCGTTCATGCCGCTCATCGCCTACGATACTGCACGGCTGCCGGCCCTCGCCTCGACCGGAGCCCGGGCTGGGGCACGGACTGCGGCAAGTGGCCGCTCCCCCAGTGTCTCGCGGACCGCGGCCTCTCGCCGTTCCCTTGCCGATGCAATGCGTTCGGCCCCGTGGCTTTCGGCCGCCGCGCGCTGGATATGGGTGTTGCCGCTGATCGCGCTCTGGTTCGCCCGTGGCACCGACCGTCTCCAGACGCTGGTGATGACGCTGGTCGCCCTGCTTGGATTCGTTCTGGGCCGGGCCCGCGCCTCCTCGGACGAGGCGCGGCGCGCGTTGCTGCACGCGCAGGACAGGGCGCGCGAATCCTCGCGGGCCACTCGTTCGCGCATCGCCGACATCGATGAGGAACGCGCCCAGTCGATTCGCATGGCGACCCTCGGCGAGCGCACGCGTATCGCCCGGGAGATCCACGACAATGTGGGCCATCTGCTGACCCGCGCGATCATGCAGGCGCAGGCCGGCAAAACGGTGGCCAAGGCGACGAACGATACGGTCGCTGCGCAAGGGTTCGCCACGTTGGGTGCGACGTTGGATGATGCGATGACGATGGTGCGCCGTTCGGTGCATGATCTTGAGGATGATGGCACTGATTTCGCCGCGCAGATCGATGATGCCGTCACGTCGTTCGACGGCATCTCCCCCGGTTTCGCCGTGACGCTGGCCAACGATATCGCCAAGGCGCCTGCGCCGGTCTCGCGCTGTTTCGCGACCGTGATTCGCGAGGCATTGTCGAACGTGGTGCATCACAGCGCGGCGCGCGAGGCGAGCGTGACGTTGCGTGACTTCCCCGCGTTCTGGCAGTTGGTCATTCAGGATCCGGGGCCGGCCGTGTCCGAGTCCGATGGGTCCCGGACGGCCGCTGCCCGCCCGCGTGCGATGCGCGCCACGCACGTCGGCTCGCGACTCGCCGCCGACGGCGTTGCCGATATGCGTGGTTCGGCCGATGAGCTGATGCGCGGCATGGGTTTGGCGGATATCGAATCGCGCGTGCGCGCCCTTGGCGGCACCGCGGTCTGCGGGCCGTATGAGGACGGCTGGCGTGTGTTCGTATCCGTGCCGAAGAAGCGTTGGACCATGGAATCGAGGGATTGATGAGAATCGCAATCGTGGATGATGATCCGATCGTCTGCCAGTCGTTGGAGACGATTCTGACGGCCACCGGCACGGCCGAGGTGCTATGGATGGCAAATGACGGAGACGCCGCCGTGCGCCGTTATTTCGAGACACCGGCGAGCCGACCGGACGTGCTGCTGATCGATATTCAGATGCCCGGCACCAGCGGTTTGGATGCCGCGCGCGAGATTCTGGCCACGGACCCGGCCGCGCGCATACTGTTCCTGACCACGTTTGCGGACCAGTCGTATATCGCGCAGGCGATGGGACTTGGCGCCAAGGGCTATCTCATCAAACAGGATGTGGCGGCGGTCGGGCCCGCGCTGCAGGCGGTGATGGCCGGTCAGGTGGTGCTCGGCGCGGAAGTGCTCGGCAAGCTCACCGAACGAACTCCGGATCCTGCCGATTCCGACGATTCCAGAGATACCGCCGATTCCATCGAGGGCCTGCTTGGCGAGCGCGAACGTGAGATCACCGCGCTGGTCGCCGAGGGCCTCGATAACCGCGACATCGCCGCCAGACTGTTCCTGAGCGAAGGCACGGTCCGCAATCGCATCAGCGCGATACTGGACAAGCTCGGCCTGACCAATCGCACCCAACTCGCCATCCTCTGGCTCAACGCCCATAGGTGAGGGGGCTTTTGGTCAAGTAGGCCTCTCCCTCCGACATCGCTTCGCGATGCCACCTCGAACGCGATTCAGGACAGCTTGCAGCTGACCTCTTATTCGCTCGTTGTCACTCACCCTCGCCTAAAAACGCCTCCGGCGTTTTCTTCACGGCTCGGCTCATCAGAGGGAGGTTGTGAAAAACCAACCTCAGCTGTTTTTCATGACGATACTGTCGATGGTGTTGGCCACGCGCTCGCAGTCGTCGGAGCACTGTTCGAGGTGACGGTAGACGTCATGCCAGGCGAACACCTGCAGCGGATCGGTGCAGGTGGTGTGCAGCGTGCGCATCGACTCGATGAACAGGTGGTCGGCGTCCGTTTCGATCGTGTTGATGGCGAACACCAGTTCGCGCAACGTCTTGGAATGCCGGAATCGCGGCAGTTCGTTGACCAGCTCGCAGATGCTTTCCGTGGCGCGCACCACCATATCCGACATCTGGACCGCGTCGTCGCGCATGTCGGTCACGTTGTCGTAGTACATGCGGTTGAGCACGCCTTCGATGCTGTCGGTCACGTCGTCGAGCACGTGGCCGAGCTCGTCGATGTCCTCGCGGTCGAACGGCGTGATGAACGCGGTCACCAGTTCGTCCATCATGTCGTGGCGCACCTCGTCCGCCGACTTCTCAATCGCGTGCATGCTGTCCATGCGTTCGCGCAGCTGGCCCGGATTGAAGTCGTGCATGACCTCGGACAGCAGCTTCGCGGCCTGGCATGCGTAGTCCGCGCTGCGGCGGAATCCGTCGAAGTAGAACATGTCTTTTTGTCTCGCCATGATGGGTGGATTCCTTTCTAGAACACGACCATGAACAGTTTGGCCATTACGAAGCTGATGAGACCGCAACCAGGGAAGGTGAACACCCAGGTGAGCATCATGTCGCGTACCACGCCGAAGTTGATGGCGGAGAGGCGGCGTACCGCGCCCACGCCCATGATGGCGCTGGTCTTGGTGTGCGTGGTGGAGACGGGGATGCCGAGCACGGTCATGACGAGCAGGCACAGCGCGCTTGACAGATCGGCCGAGAAGCCTTGGTATTTCTCGAGTTTCACCATGTCCTGGCCCACGGATTTGATGATGCGTTCACCGCCGACGGACGTGCCCACGCCCATGATGGTGCTGCACAGAATCATGAGCCAGACCGGAATCATCACACCGGTCACGCTGGGTTGGCCATTGCAGAACGCCATGCCGAGGAACAGCACGCCGATGAACTTCTGGCCGTCCTGCGCGCCGTGCATGAAGCTCATGGCCGCCGCGCCCACGATCTGCGCGTAGGTGAAGAACCCGTTGGTGCGGCGGCGGTCCATGCCGGCGCAAATCAGGGTCACGGCCTTGCATACCAACCAGCCGACGGCGAAGCCGAACAGGAGGCTTGCGACCAGACCGTAGAGCACCTTGACCCATTCTCCCATGTTGATGCCGCCGATGCCGCCTTGGATGGCGATGGCCGCTCCGGACAGGCCGGCGATCAGGCTGTGGCTTTCGGAGGTGGGTATGCCGAGCAGCGAGGCGCCCACGCTGTATACGACGATGGAGAACAGCGCCGCGCATAGGGCGATGAGCGCCGCGTTCGTGTCGCCGCCGAAATCGACCATGTTGCTGATGGTGGAGGCCACGGAGGCGTTGAGCTGCGTCATGATGAAGACGCCGAGGAAGTTGAAGATGGCCGCCATGATGACGGCGGAGCGTACGCGCATGCATCGTGTGGTCACGCAGGTGGCGATGGCGTTGGGTGCGTCGGTCCAGCCGTTGACGAAGATGACTCCCAGCGTCAGCAACGTTGTGACGGTCAGAGCCGGGTTGGAAAGCACTTGTTGGAGGAAATGCGCCAGTGAGACGTCCAAGGGGAATTAACACCTTCTTCTTCGGGGGCGGAAGCCGTCACACTGATTGTAACGGAAGAATGGCTACGTAGTTCCCATGGCGCGCGGGTTTTATGGTGTTGTTATGCTATTGCGGCCTGTCAGCAGCAACAACTGGTATTGGGGTGGAGACGGTCGTATTCCTCGCGGGCGCGAATGAATTCGACCTCGCTCATCGGTGTTTCGCCGGGATGCTCGGCCGCGAAATGCTCAAGATAATGGTCGTAGCGGGCCTCGCCGCTGATCTCACGCAGATACCAGACGATGCCGTGCCATACGGCAACGAGTTTGCCGAGCATTTTGTCTCCTTTCGCTGATTATTGGCTCCCCTTGAAAAAAGGGGAGCCAATGACGCACTACGCTGCAACCTGCCCGTTCCGCACAAGCTCATGCAGCTTGGCGCTGTATTCGCGCTGCACCTTCTTCTCAAGCGCGGTGGCGACCAGGCTGGAGGGCGCGAACCACTGGGATTCCACGAACGGCTCCTCGGACGTCGTTTCGGCACCGTACTTGCCAGCGGCGAACGTGCGCGCCACGACCACGATGCCGACTACCACGAAGACGCCCATCATGACCAGGAAGAACACGGAGAGCACGCCGTCCAGATACGCGTTGGACAGCGCGGCCTTGGCGTTGGTCAGCGCCTCGCCGGTCAGCTCGCCGGAGTCGATCTGCGCCTGATACTTGGAGGCGGTGGTGAAGTAGCTCAGCGGCCCGAAGATCTTCTGGAAGTCGGCGGTGAAGGTCACGGCGATGTCCCACACGAGCGGTACCACCGGTATCCACAGGTGCTTCCAGTAGCCCATCTTGGCCACACACACGGTGATCAGCACGAAGCAGGCGGCGGCGAGCAGCTGGTTGGAGATGCCGAAGATAGGCACCATCGCGTTGATGCCGCCGTTCGCGTCGGACACGCCCATCCACAGCAGTCCGCCCCACAGCGCGGTGGCGATCAGCGTGGTGATGATGTTGCCGGGCTTCCAGGTCGGGTCGGCGAACTTCTTGAGCTTGCGCACGTTGCCGAGCATTTCGCCGATCTGGTAGCGGGCCACGCGGGTGCCGTTGTCCACGGTGGTCAGGATGAACAGGGCTTCGAACATGATGGCGAAGTGGTACCAGAAGGCCATCGAGTCGTGGCCGCCCAGGTAGGACTTGAGGAAGTTGGCCATGCCCATGGCGAACGTGGTGGCGCCACCAGTGCGGGAGACGATGGAGGTCTCGCCGATGTCGGCGGCGGCCTGCTCAAGCGCCGCGGCGCCTTCGTAGGTCTTGGCCGCGCCGTTCTCGTCCACGGAATCCCAGGTGACCTGCATCTGGTTGCCTTCGATGTCGGAGACCTTCATCGACTCCACGGCCTTGACGGCGGCATCGGCCTGTTCGCCCGGCGTGGAGGTGGCGGAGATGCTCACGCCGGATGCGGCGGTGATCTGTGCGGCGGACATGTTGGTGGAGAAGTACACGCCCTGCGAGATGGTGATCGCGGCGATCAGCGCGATGACGGCGGTGAACGATTCGACGAGCATCGAACCGTAGCCGATCATGCGAATCTGGTTCTCCTTCTCCACGGCCTTCGGGGTCAGGCCGGAGCTCACCGCGCCGTGGAAGCCGGAGAGGGCGCCGCAGGCGATGGTGATGAACAGGAACGGGAATAGGTTGCCGGAGAAGGTCGGGCCGGTGGAGGTGGAGGCCAGTTCGGTCAGACCCGGCACCTTGACGGACGGGTTGGCGATGATGATGCCGATGACGAGCAGCACGAGCGTGCCGATCTTCATCAGCGTGGACAGGTAGTCGCGCGGGGTGACGAGCAGCCAGTGCGGCAGCGCGGCGGCGGCGAACGAGTAGATCACCAGGGCGATGACGAGCTGCTTGGCATCCAGTGTGAACACGGCGGCCACGGCCGGGATAGAGGCGATCCATCCGCCGGCGACGATGTCGAGCACGAGCAGCACGAAACCGAGCAGCGTGGTCTCAATGACACGGCCGGGGCGCAGGAAACGCTGGTAGCAGCCCATGATCAGGGCGATCGGGATGGTCATACCGATGGAGAACACGGCCCACGGCGAGGCGGCCATGGCCTTGATGGCCACGAGCGCCAGGAATGCCATGGCGATGGCGGTCATCACCACG
Source organism: uncultured Bifidobacterium sp. (assembly GCF_959020155.1). Lineage (GTDB taxonomy): Bacteria > Actinomycetota > Actinomycetes > Actinomycetales > Bifidobacteriaceae > Bifidobacterium. The sequence goes on along the minus strand of NZ_CAUERC010000023.1, from coordinate 16,853 downwards.
AGGAAGATGGATAGGATCATACCGCCGAACTTACCCATTTCATCAGTGGCCATCTGGCCCAGAGAGCGACCGCGGCGCTTGGCGGAGATCCACAGCACCAGCATGTCCTGCACGGCGCCGGCGAAAATCACGCCGAGGATGATCCACAGAGTGGAGGGCAGGTAGCCCATCTGCGCGGCCAGGATCGGGCCGACGAGCGGTCCGGCGCCGGAGATGCCGGCAAAGTGCTGGCCGAAGAGCACGCGGCGGTCGGTGCGTTCGAAGTTCGCGCCGTCATGCACGCGCTCGGCCGGGGTGGCGTTCGCGTCGTCGGTGCGCATGATCTTGATCTGGATGTAATAGGCATAGAAGCGGTAGGCGATGGCGTAGGAGCTCAGCGCCACGACCAGGAACCAGATGGCGGAGATCCGCTCACCGCGCGAGACGGCCAGAATCGCCCATCCGCAGGCACATACGATGGCGATGGCGGCCCACAGCAGGGCCTTCTTCCATGTCCATACCATTTTGGGACGCACGCCTACGGGCAGTCCCTTCGAATTGCGAATCACACGTTCGGCTTCGTCCGGCGTGTAATCGTCCTTGAATTCCAACTTGCCAGGTGCCGGGGCCTGGGCTGCGGCGGTGGTCATAATAACCCTCTGTTCCTCTTCAATAACCTTTGCGGGAAAGGTTCTCTTCATTGCGACCCTTTTGGGGTATCTCTCGTCTGCTTATGGCACTGGTTGGAAGCGTAGCCACGGCATGTCGCGCCTCAGGAAAATGTCCCAATATGTGAGCTTGGCCACATGTTCACGGACTGCGTTTCATGCCGATTACCCGGGATTCGCACCGCGATGTGCGAAAATGGACACGGTGTCAATCAGGAGGTGCACAGTGGTTGTAAGCATGGATTCGAGCCGCACAATGCCCGATTGGGTGAAGTACGGGGTGTTCTGGCACGTGTATCCGCTGGGCTTCTGCGGTGCCGATATCAGGCCCGCCGGCCCGCGCCAGTTCCATGGCCGCGGCCTTGACGCGATAATTCCCTGGCTGGAGTACGTGCGCGATCTAGGCGCGTCCGGCCTGCTGCTGGGTCCGGTGTTCGAGTCGGCGACGCATGGATACGACACGCTCGACCATATGCATATCGATGTGCGATTGGGCGGGGATGCCGCGTTCGATCAGCTTGTCGCGGCCTGCCGGGACATGGGATTGCAGGTGATGCTGGATGGCGTGTTCAATCACGTGAGCCGCAATCATCCGGCCGTTCAGGCGGCGCTTGACGAGACCGCCGGACGCTTGAATCCGGCCGACAACCCGTGGCATGGTCTGGTCCGCGCGCATGTCGGTGATAATGGCGAACCCGCTTTGGATGTGTTCGAGGGGCACGGGGATCTGGTGGCGCTGGACCATTCGGCTGACGAGACCGTTGACTATGTGGTCCATGTGATGAGCCATTGGCTGGATCGCGGAGCCGCCGGCTGGCGCCTCGACGCCGCGTATGCCGTGCCGAGCCCGTTCTGGGCGCGCGTGTTGCCGCAGGTCAAAGCCGCACACCCGTATTCGTGGATTTTCGGCGAGGTGATCCATGGCGATTACCCGCGCATCATCGAGGAATCCACGATGGATTCGATCACGCAATACGAGCTATGGAAGTCGATCCAGCATGCGCTGGAGACGGAGAACTTCTTCGAGCTGGATTGGAACTTGAAGCGGCACAACGCGTTCCTGGATTCCTTCGTGCCGCAGACGTTCATCGGCAACCATGACGTGACGCGTATCGCATCGCAGATTGGCCCGGCCAAGGCGGCGTTGGCATTGGCGGTGCTCATGACGGTCGGCGGCGTGCCAAGCATCTATTACGGCGACGAACAGGGCTATGTGGGCGTCAAGCAGGAGCGTTTCGGCGGCGATGACGACGTACGTCCGAAGTTCCCCGGCTCCCCTGCCGAACTGTCCACGCTGGGAGAGCCGACATACCGGCTGCATCAGGCGCTGATCGCGCTGCGCCGTCGCAACCCATGGCTGCTGGATGCGCGTACCGAGGCCGTGAAGCTGGAAAACAAGCACTTCGTCTATCGTTCGACGAGCGCCGACGCCCAGCATTCCCTGACCGTGGACCTCAACATCGAGCAATCCCCCACTTTCACCATCCGCAACGCCGATGGCAGTACAGCGTATCAATGGTGAGCTCCCTCATCAGAGGGAGCTAACTCATTCACCTCTGAATGCCTCGGATCAGCAGGTCGAGCAGGTAACCGTACGACCGGTCGACCCGTTCGCGGCCGCGTGTGCGGGGTTGTGCGGAACGCAGTTCGAATTGGATGAACCCGTGTATGGACACCCAGATGGAGGATGCGATTAGATGGGGGTCATCGCCGCGGAATACAGATGCTGCCTGGCCGTATCGAATGATCTGCGTGATGGCGTCCAGGCAGTGCTGGGCCGAGTCCGACGCCTGCCCCATCCAGACCAGCGCGTAAATGCCGGGGGCGTCCAGCGCGTGTTCACGGTAGATTATGCCCGCCCTGCGCAGGCGCAGCACGGGGTCGGATTCGTCAATGGCGATGAGCTGTTCGCGCAGATCGGTGAAGTATGTGTCGATGAGCGCATCGCACACCGCCTGCTTGCCGCCGATGTGCTGGTAGATGCTGGTGGGCGACACATCGGCCTGTGCGGACAGCGCACGGATGGTCAGACCGTCCACACCGTCCCGTTCCACGATCCGCCTTGCCGCGTCAAGGATTCTCCCGTGGATTTCAAGGGTGGGCGTGCGTTTGGATCGGGGCTGCGATTGCGTCATATCCGTTATTCTAGGGTGCGTACAGGCCATTACCGCCGTTTCGGCATGGCCACGATCACAACGACTGCGGCGATAAGTGCAATCGTCATGGCCGCTAGGCAGGCGAACAGGCATCCGCATCGCAAACACCGGCCTATAACACAATCAGGCCCGACGACCATCAAAGGTCGTCGGGCCTGATTCATACGCGCTGTCGGACTAACGGCGTCCAGACTTCATACGGAATGGCGCATTGTGGCGATTCTTCTTGGAATGACGGCGGTTCGGGCCTTCCGTGTTGCCGTATTTGGCGATCATGCGGCGTTCGTGACGCTTGGCACCTTCTGAACGCTCGTCGCGTACGATGCGGTTCTCGTTCTTGCGATGGATGCGCTTGCCGCCTTCGCCCTGACGGGTGTTGCGCATGGACTGCCTGCGGCCGTCATGGGAGCGCTCGTCATAGGAGAAGCCGTAATCCTCGTGGCTGCGTTCATTGCGGCGAGGCTTGCGCGGACGCTCGAAATCGCGGGAATCGGACCGTTCGAAATCACGGCCCGCATTGTGCCTGCGGCTGCCGAAATCATCGTTGCGACCGTATCCGGCCCTGTCGCGCTTATCGAACTTGTCGCCCTTGCCGTACCGATCATTGCGACGGTTCTTGCCGTGCTGGTCGCGGCCATTGTCCTGACGCTCGTCGTACCGGTTCCTGCCGTATCCGTCGCGACGGTCGCCCTTGCGGCGCTCCTCGCGGCGGTCATCGCCATGCTCGAACAGATAGTCGCGGCGCTCGGCCTCGGGGTTGCTCATGCCTGCACGGCGTTCCGCACGGTTGCGGTTCTTCTTCACGGCCTTCTTGCTGGCCTTGTCGCCGTGCTTGCGCTGCGGCTCGCCTTCGGCAACAAACTCGCCGCCTGCGTTCTCGTGCTGGAACTCGGTCTCGGCAACGTTCTGCTCGTCACGGTTGCGATTGCGATTGTGCTTGCGCTTGCCGCCGCGGCCGGACTCGTCGCCCGCCGCGTTCTTGGCGCCCCTGTTCTTGCCCTTGCGCGGGTTGCCCACGGGCTGCGACTTGTCGAGGCTCCAACCATCCACGCGCTCGGCGCGGTCGCCCACAAGCTCAAGCACTTCGGGCGAATCGTGGGTCACTTCGATCATCTTGGTCTTGATGCCGGCCTGGTTCAGCAAGCGGCGCGTCTCGCGGCGCTGCTCGGGCAGCACGAGGGTGACCACGTCGCCCGCCTTGCCGGCGCGGGCGGTACGACCGGAGCGGTGCACAAAGGACTTCGGGTCGGCCGGCGGCTCGACCTGCACCACGAGCTCCACGCCGCCGACGTCTATGCCACGGGCGGCCACGTCGGTGGCCACCATGACACGCACATCGCCGGAATCGAACGCAGCGAGGTTGCGATCGCGCTGGTTCTGGTTCAGGTTGCCGTGCAGCTCGGCGGCCGGAATGCCGTTCTGCGTCAGGTTCTTGGCGAGCTTCTTGGCCTGGAACTTGGTGCGGGTGAACAGGATGCGGCGGCCTTCGCCCGAGGCGAGCATGCGCACGAGTTCGTGCTTGTCGCCGCGCGTGGTTTCGAACACGTGGTGGGTCATCAGGTCGGGTTCGGCGGTGGCCGAATCGACCTCGTGCACCTTGGGATCGTGCAGGAAGGTGTTCACCACTTCATCCACGCCGTGATCGAGCGTGGCGGAGAACAGCATGTGCTGGGCGTCGGGCGAAATCTGCTCAAGCAGTCGCTTGACCGGTGGCAGGAAGCCCATATCGGCCATTTCGTCGGCCTCATCGATGACCACGACTTCGACGGACGAGAGCGTGAGCGCCTGCTGGCGCAGCAGGTCCTCAAGGCGGCCCGGGCAGGCGACCACGATATCGGCGCCGTCCTTCAGATCGCGGATCTGGTGGATGTACTTGACGCCGCCGTACACCGTGGTGGTGTTCATGCCGAACGTGTGGGCCAGCGGCATCAGCACGTCGTTGATCTGGTTTGCGAGCTCGCGGGTGGGGGCCAGCACCAGGCCGCGCGGGTGCGGCAGGAAATCGTCAGCGCGGCGCTCTTCCAAGCTGGCCTTCTTGCGACGCTTGATTTCCTTGCGGAACTCCTCCATCGCGATTTCGCCGAACGAATCGTAGGAACCGAGGCGGGTGACCAGCGGAATGGAGAAGGCGAGGGTTTTGCCGGAGCCGGTGCGCCCTCGGCCGAGAATGTCGCGGCCGGCCAGTGAATCGGGCAGGGTGTCGGCCTGAATGGGGAATGCGGTCTTCTTGTCATCTGCCGCAAGTACGCGCACCAGCGGTCCGGGTACGCCAAGTTCGCCAAAGGTAAGGGGGCGGGATTCCGCGCTGTCGTTCATCTGGAAATCAGCGGAATCGTCACGATCATCGAAATTATTACGGGGCACAGTGGCCTTTCATGTCAAAGGTTACGCAAATTACGCAAGCTTTCCGAGCTTAGCGTAAGCCCCCTACTTTGCTTGGTGCTCGCCACGCTGTCATCCCACTCTTTACTTATGACCCCATGGGGCGGTAACTTGCCCATGGGGCGGTTTGAAGAAACTGTGAAACCGCAGAATAAAGCCATTTTCGTCTACCGCCCCATGAGGGTTTTACCACCCCATGGGATGTTTGCCGCCCCATGGGTTTTACCACCACGTAAGGCGAGCACCGCTCCATGGAACACGCAAATGGCCCCCACCCGTGAAGGTAGGGGCCATTGTGCAAAAGGGCTGAGCCAAGATACAGCCCAGTAGCCCTAAAACACACTACAAAATATCCGGATCGTCTTTGGCAATAGTGCCGGTTGCCTTGCCAATGGCCTTCAGGCCGTGGTAGGCCACAAGAATCACGATCGTGCCAATGGCAATGCCGTTGAAGGAAATGCCACCAACAGTGAACGCGAATTGGCCGATGGCAATGATCATGGTGATGGCTGCCACCATGATATTCAGCGGCTTGTCGAAGTTGACCTTGTTCTCCACCCAGATGCGGATACCGATCATGCCGATCATGCCATACAGCAGCGTGGTCACGCCACCGAGCACGCCGGCGGGGATCGTGTTGATCACGGCACCGAACTTCGGGCACAGGCTCAGGATCAGGGCGAAGGCGGCGGCGCACCAGTAGGCGGCGGTGGAGTACACCTTGGTGGCGGCCATCACGCCGATGTTCTCGCCGTAGGTGGTGGTGCCGGAGCCGCCGCCGAAGCCGGCGAGCGTGGTGCCCAGGCCATCGGCCATGAGGGCGGTGCCGATCTGGTTGTCGTAGTCGCGGCCGGTCATTTGGGCCACGGACTTGACATGGCCGACGTTCTCAGCCACAAGCACGAGCACAACGGGGATGAACATGGGAAGGATGGAGAAATCGGCCTGCGGCAGGTGGAACTTCGGGAAGCCGATCCATGCGGCGTCGCCGATGGCGGAGAAGTCGACCTGGCCACGGATGCAGGCATATACATAGCCGATGATCACGCCGACCAAAATATTGAGGCGGCCCAGCAAGCCCTTGAACAGCACGGCCACGAGCAGCACGGCCAACAGGGTAACCAGTGCGGTGTCGGGCGCGGCTTGGAAGTTGGTCCACACGGAAGGTGCCAGATTGAAGCCGATGATGGCCACGATCGCGCCGTTGACCACGGGCGGCATGATGATGTCGATCCATTTGGAGCCGGCGTAATGCACGAGCACGCCAACCAGGGCCAGCAGAATACCGGTGACCATGATGCCGAAGCTGGCGACCGCAATGCCCTTGTTGGCGGTGGAGACCGCGGTGATCGGCGCAATGAAGCCGAAGGACGAGCCCAAATAGCTCGGCAGCACGTTCCTGTTGATAAGCAGGAACAGTGCGGTGGACATAGCCGTGAAGAACAGGGTGGTGGACGGGTCGAAGCCCGTCAGAATCGGCACCAGGAAGGTGGCACCGAACATGGCGATGACGTGCTGTGCGCCGATACCGGCGGTGCGCACCCAAGTCAGACGTTCATCGGGCTCGACTACCTCGCCGGGCGCCAGCGTCTTGCCGTCGCCATGCAATTGCCATTGGAAGATATTGGACATTACTACTCTCCTCGCTCTCGCTTGGGGCACGGCATTCACAACCAGCCGCACCACGCACCATTCTAGCTCACGAAGATTTTGTGAAGTCTCTCTTCCGGGAAAGGCTATTTGCCGTAATACTCCAGCAGGTGTGGGTCGACGGCCTGCACCACATCCACCAAATCGCCATTGGAGAGATACGGGCGCTTGAATTCGCGCCACGGCTCCACCTTGACCTCCCAGCGGCCGGTCGTCTCGTCGAGCACGGGCCGGGCGGTCTGCTCCCAGCGCACACGCTTGGAGGTGCGGCCGGTTTCCGGGTCGCGGCGTGTATAGTGCAGGCAGGTGCAGTTGGTGATCTTCCAGTCGTCCGAATCGGCGCGATGCAGGAATTCCTCGTCGGCCAGATCCTCGATGGTGAGCATCAGGGCGAGCATGAAGTCGCCGTGGGTGACCATGACCACGGATTCCGAATCGGATTTGCGGCTCAGCGAGGTCAGGATGTTGTGCACACGGTCCTCGGCCACATCGGCAATCGACTCGCCTGCCGGCGGACGCCAGTACAGCGGATCGGTGTTCTTGAAGTTCCAGTTGCGCGCGTAGTTGTTTTTGAATTCGTCCTTGGTGATGGTGTTGATCTCGCCCCAAGAACGTTCGCGCAGCACACGGTTCTCCTCCCATTTGGCCTTGGGCAGGGCCATGGTGGCTGCGGTTTCGCGGGTGCGCACGTATGGCGAGACCATGTAGCGGTCGAACAGCTGCTGCTGGCTGACCAGCCAGCGGCCGATGCAGTCGGCCTGCTTGCGTCCGGTGGCGGTGAGTCTCCAGGAGCGGTCGGGTACGGTGACGTTGTCCTGCGTGTACAGGGAATTGTCGCCCTGCTCGCCCGCCTGGACGATGACGTTCGCTTCGGATTCGCCATGCCGGATTACGTATAGATCGAGCGGCATGCTCATATATGTTCCCCTTTCGTTATTGGTTACGTTGTGTTGTTTTCTGTTGTTTCCTACTTGACTTGCGTGATGGTGTTCCCCTTGACCATGAACGCGTGCCGGGCCATGTCGATCATCGGCTGATCGAATTTGGAGTCGGTGTAGAACTCGTCGATGACGACGTCCGGACCGTACAGTTCGCGGAACCGTTTGGCCTTGTTGGTGCTGAAGTTGAGGTACGTGACCTTCATCGTCCCCACATCCACCTCGCTGGCCACGAGATTCCTCACGCCGAGTCTGCGGCAGGCCTCCCCCACCGTCAGATCGAAGGATGCGGTGAGGATCACATCGTCCGACTCAGGCTGGTACCAAGGCTTGATACGTGCGTAATATCGGTCCCAGAAATCGTCCACGAGCTGTTCGACGCTCGCCACCCGTTTGGATCGGCTCAGTTCCGTGAGATAGCCTTCGGTCATCTTGCCCACGCCGTATTCCATCTGTTCAAGCGTGGCCCGGCCAAGCTTGTATTTGACCGCGTACCGCAGCACGGGGGCGATATAGCGGAACACTTTCGGGTCGTGGCGGGCGGAATACAGGTACAAGTCGAACAGGCTTTCGCCATCATAGATGGTTCCGTCGAAATCGAATACGCGCATACCTTCTGCTTCTACTCTGTTATTCCTTGTCTAAGGCTAATCTCGGTAAGCCGGCGAAAGCGCAAATACGCAGTGAATTTCACATGAACACTGTTTTTTGGATTGATTTCGGTACAGGTAACGTACACTGGTGACAGCGTGGAAGGAGGTGCGTAATGGCGACGTCTGAAATCGAACAATGGTGGATTGATAAGTTTCAGGAGAACCTGGGTCCGATTCGCAAGGTAGCCGGATGGACGACTCAGCAACTGGCCGACGAGCTGGGAGTCGCGCGACAGACGGTGTCTAACTTGGAGACCGGCAAAAGCCCGATGACCAAACTGCAGTATCTCGCTTTACGTACGGTGTTCAGCGCCGAGATCGCACGTCGTGAAGACCGCGATCTGGCACGCATCATCAAGACTTTGGTCGACGATCCCATTGAGCAACGCATTCGCGAACGGCGCGCCCAAGAGCAAGACGGCGAGGCCGTTGCCGACAATGCCCCAGTCAATACAGGCTGTGGCAACGCTGCCGACAACGCCGCCACCGAGAAACGCAAGCCCAGTGCCGCCACATTGAAGGCTTCAAAGACTGCCGCAACGGGCAAGCCCACGCTCAGCACGGCGATGCAGGCTCTCGCCGTCATCACCGGCGCATTGGCCAGTGGAACCGCCGCCGGCATCATCACCTACTTGATGTTCCCGGACGGCGGCCCGAACAAGCGCTGAGTCGCCGAAATATCGAAACGGATTGAACAACCCAGTTCGAAGCCCTGAGCACCATTTTGTCCGTGTCGCACCAGCGTTTCCCTCATTATCAGCTGTTTCGAGTTGCATGAATGCACCGTTTATAGGCCGAGAATTTCGTGCTTTTTTGCATCAAATTCTTCTTGGGAGAGAATGCCGATATCAACCAATTCCTTCAATTTCTTCATCGCCTCGACTTGTTCTTCCACAGACATGGATGCCGTGTGAGAGGCGGGAGCAGCGGCTTCCGGTGCCGGCGCAGGTGCCGGCGCTTGAACCGGGGCGGCGGTCATAGGACTGATGGCTTGCGCCATATTCATACCAAGCAACATGCCACCATCGCCAAAGCCGTTGTCTTGAATACCTTGCGCAATGCGCTGCTGGGCAGCCATATTGCCAGCTTGTTGGGAAACGCCCTCGTATGCGGCAACATTCATCTTATTCGAGGCGAACTGCTGCACGAGCTGACGTGATTGCTCGGTGAACTCGATGCTTTCGATGCCCACGCTGGACACTTCAAAGCCAAAACGATCATTCCATGTACCGGCATTGGCTCGATCGCCACGCACGCATGCTGCGATGTCATTCGCCTTGCCGGGCAATTGCGAAATACGATATTCATTGGACAACGAATTGATGGCCACAATAAACGACTGTACGAATTCGGACAGAATCTGCCTACGTGGCCCTTCATCATCGAATGAATACGACACGGTAGTGGCAGGCACAAAGTTACGAACGAATCGAACTGGATCAGTGACCTTTAGCGACATGGATCCGCGTGCGCGAATTTCCAAATCGACGCCATAGAACCGGTCGTTATACACCAGCGGCGCAGAAGTGCCGAATTTGATGCCACGAATCTCACGCAGGTTGACGAAGGCCACATATTTGGTGCGGCCAGGCTGACCTCCGAAGGTGAATCGATCGGCGACCTGGTTGAAGAACGATCCGATGCCGTCTCCGGCGAGCACGCTCTGTTCCCCGTTGCGATATTCATAACCGCCCGACTCGGTGATGACGTTTTCGATACCTGTTTCAGAGAAAATGAACGCCGCAGTATTCTCTGGCACATAGATACGCGAACCATTGGTGATTATTCCCTCGGAACCGTATTCATTCGAACCGCGATCGTTGTTGCTTCCGCGGGGAATGCCCGGCACAACGACGGTGTGTTCCGTGAACGGACCAGCGGTGATGATATCACGCCACAGGTCCGCGAATGTACCGCCGAGCGCGCCGGCGAACGCCTTAATAACTGCCATCTGTTTTCCTCGATATCTCAATGCACATGGCCGGTCTTGCGACTATGCAATCGCAAGACCGGCCGTTATGCTGGCATGTTGGCTATAGCTGCGTTTCGCGATCGCAGTATTCGCATCGAACGACTTCTTTGCGATGACCGGAAAGCGGAGCGCCACAACCTTCACAATTCACCGAAACCACGGGTTCGGTAATCCCAAGCCCACTACGGAATGCGCTAAAAGTGTCTTTCAGTGTCCCGGCCAGAGCCTCCGTTCCGGGGATGGCCTTGTTGAAGGCCGGCTCATCCATTGGCGTATACTGTCTGCCGCGTATACCCATATACCGTCATCGTCCCTTTCTTGGAAAACCGTTACCTCGATACGCCAGTCTGATCACTGGCCCACCGATGCGAGCTTCTGCGTGCATCGAGTCATGACCTCGGTGTAGTAGGCCAAATCCTCACTGCTGAGGGAGTTTTCGTCAATGGCGTCTACCTTCTGGGAGAACTCAGAGTAACGCTTCATCATGCTGGCATAGTCGGTAGCCATGCTGACCACGTTATCGGATTTCTGATATTTGTTCATGAAGGCAACATACTCATCGATAAAGGCCTCGTAGCTGTCCATCGTGGACTTGAAGTCAGCACTGTCATTGGTGTTCTGCTGCGCCTTCTGATCCGAAGACTGGTCGCTCTGCTTGTTGGCATCGCTGGAATCAGCGCCCGTACCAGTGCTCTTATCATCCTGTTTCGCGGCGTCGCCGTCCGTAGACGTATCTTCCTTCTTTTCCGGAACCTGGATAGTGATGGACATGATGGTCTCGTCGTCAGTGTTACGAGAAACGCTCACACTGTATCCATCGGCGTTCTTGGCATTGAAACTGTCAGCGGACTTGTTATAGTCCACGGTGAAACCGTTGTCTTGCACGGACTTGACGTAGTCGGCATACTGCTTGGCGTCGGTACCGCACACCTCGATGGAGAAATAGTCCGAAGACTCGCTTTTAATTTCACCCTTTGTGGATTTCGGCTGCGGCAGCAGCGCCGCGATATCCGACTCCGGCCATGAATATGCTTCGCACTTGGTGGCGAGCGATGCTTCCAATTCCGCCCGATCAGCCTTGGCCTTCGCACCGTCACGAATTACGAACACGCCACCGATTACCAGACCCACAACGGTGATACCGACTGCCACCCAGGCCAGCACTCGGCCTTGCACCTTGCCACTCGGGCGGGTCACGTATACGGCGAAGCCTGAGAGCAGTGCCGGAATCACCGTGGCGAACAGCAGTCCGCCCCAGGATCGGCCAGAAACATCCACAAATTGGGCGAGTACGAACAACACTCCCCAAATAATGGCGAACACAGCCAGCTTGGAAGTCTTCTTCACCCCTTGTGCATTCGGAGCAAGCACGGCAGGCGCAGCGGCACCAGCAAAACCAGTGGCAGCACCGGCACCATGTGTGGCGGGTGCAGGAGCCACACCAATACGCTTGTCCAGAGCGGCGAGGAACTCATCAACGCGCTTGGCGCTTTCGTTTCCAGTCGCCTCCAGACGAATGGCGGCCCCTGCCGCACCCTGCGGGACTACGGTTAGCGTGCAGTTCACCCCATCATAGGAGTGGAAGGAAAACGCTCCGGTCTGGGTGTTTTCGTTATCCAAGGTAAACGTGGCGCCAGTAGTCAGCTGGTCGTGAATAACTTGGAACAGCTGTTGCGGACTGACCGCATATACACGATCGAATGGCGCGCCGGCGGGCTGCTGCGGTGCCGTAGCCGGAGTCATCGGAGTAGTGGTGGCCCCATCAGATGCTACGTTTGGCTGGCCAGCCGGTACAGCATTCGGCACGGTAGGCGCATTGTTCGCGCGATCTTCCGGTGCGTCATTCGTGCCTTCGGACGGTGGAACCGGCTGAGGTTGTTGATCAAATGGCGTTGTCATGATGCCCTTCTTTCCTTAAGCAGCAGCATTACCAGCACAGAAGAGGCAATCCCGGCAACCGTTACGGTCAATCCGACTGCCATGGCAAGCCGGTATCGTTCGCTCATCATTGCGTCCCTTCTTATTGCTCGCGTTGCTCTGCGATACATCGAAACCAGTGTATGGCGTTGTTATTATGTACGCAAATTAGCATTTTGTATTCATGTTAGCTTTATTGTCGATGCTTGATACCGCGCATGAACATCCTTTCCGCCACCGCACCTACACGGATGGCATCGACCATTGTCGACGACACGCGCGGGCCATGCATCAGCTGACAACTGAATTTTTCGGCGTGTTTCCGAAAAGTCGACGTCCTGTACGCTGGGAATCGAGCAACCGCGTACGATGGCGCAGCACAGCACCCGCAACACAGCGACAAGGAGCATGGGCAATGGCAGACATCCCCGAAGAACATTTGACCGAGGAACTGTTGGATCGGCTGCTCGCCAGCGCCAGCATTGAGCAGTATCTCGATGAGGGACTTGTCAGCGCACGCACGCTGACCGACTATCTGTTCGACCGTATGGAAGCCCATGGCCTGAAACGAGCCGACGTGGTGCGGGCATCCGGCCTCAACGCCACAGTGGTTTATGACATTTTCTCCGGCAAAAGCCGCCCCGGCCGAGATCACGCCATTATGCTGGCTTTTGGTCTCAAGTGCACATTACGCGAAACCCAACGGCTGCTTCGTCTTGCAGGCGTTTCCGAACTGTGGTGCAAACAGCGACGTGACGCGATTATCATCTGGTGTATACGCAATGGATTCGACCGCATTGCCACGGACGACGAGTTGTATCGTATGGGAGAGGCGACGTTGCTGCCGGCCGATTGACGACATTCGGCCCAACAACACTCACCAGTGAAACGCAAGTAAGAGGGCATCAAGGAGAGACATGGACGATAAGCAAGCGATGCATGCGATGAGCATCGACGATGCGTACCATGTTGAGCGCACGCTTGCTCGCGGACCTTCCGGCGTCACTGAACTGGTGAGCATTGACGGCAACGGCCCGTTCGTACGCAAGAAGATTCCCTCTCCCCTAGCGCAACGCAATGTGTGGGCGGTGCTCAGCGCCTGCCAGAGTAATCGTCTGCCGCGTGTGGAAGCGACGTACGAGCTGCCCGACCGGTTCGTCATCGTCTACGATTACGTGCCGGGCAGCACGCTTGCGCAAATTGCGGAGGAAAACGGGCGGCTTGCACCGAATGTGGCCGTGCAGCTTATCGACCAAATTTGCGAAGCCGTGCAGGAGCTTCACCAGCACGGCGTTATCCACCGCGACATCACGCCGGCCAACGTCATCGTGGCCCAGGATGGCGCGCATCTCATCGATTTCGGCATCGCGCGCATCCGGTCAGAGGCAAGCAACCGTTCACGGGATACCACGGCGCTTGGCACTTATGGTTTCGCCTCGCCCGAGCAATATGGCTTCGCCAAAACCGACGCGCGTTCCGACGTGTTCTCGCTTGGTCGACTGCTCGGATTCATGCTGACCGGCGCCTATCCCGATGCCAGCGACTACGAGCAGCGACTTGCCGATGATGCCGCAGTACCGGCACGACTGCGCGCCGCCATCGGCTATGCGTGCGCATTCGAGCCCAGCAAACGGCCACAGAGCGTCCAGGAGTTTCGCCAGGCGCTGTTCTCCCAGTCCAATCCGCCCATGCCGAACGCATCATCGGCAAATCCGCCATCACCGAGCACAACGAACGGCGTCACGTCGGCGTCTCGGCTATTTCGGCGTCTGCACTTGAGCAAACGCGCCATCGTGCTGTGGCCCATCGTCGGAGCGGCGCTGGTGGTCGCCGCTATTGCGGGAGGCATTGTGTTGGCAGGCCAACTTGGCATTATCGGGTCGGCAACATCGCCCGATTCCTCGACACAATCCAGCAGCCAATCAACCGATAAGGCCGATGGCGGGCACTCCTCGAACGGGTCAGGAACCGACAATGCCAATGGCACGGGCGGAGTAGGCGGCACTGACGGCGCTGATGGAAACGGCCAAGACACCGTCACCGATAATCCTCTGAAAATAGTGGAATCCGGCTGGTCGGCGGACCAGCAAGGGTATGTCCACTACGCTTTCGCCCTGCGCAACACCAGTACGACCCAGCAGGTGCAGTATCCGCAGATTACCATTACGGGGCGGGCCAAAGACGGTTCCATCGTGTTCTCGCAGACGCAAACGCTGAATATGGCATTCCCGAATCAGACTGTATATGACGCCGACCAAGCAGGCGAGGGCACGGCCCCGGCCACCGTAGATTTCGTTGTGCTTAGCCCTGATACGTACAACGTCACCGAGGCTCAAGGAACCGCCACCTTCCCCATCAGCGGAACATCCAAAATAGACAACAGGGACGGCGGCACGACGTTCAATGGCGAGGTCCACGCCGTGGCAGATGGATTCAAGCCATCCGATGGGCAGCAAATCAAGATTTCCCTAGTACTGCGCAACGCACAGAACGCAATCATCTATGGAGATATCACATTCGTGGATTGGCCGGGCAATGGCCGATCCGCACCATTCTCGATCACCGTTTACGATCTGCCGAAGTATGCATCTTACGATCTGTATGCGCAAATAGGGTAGTTGACTTTGCGCCTGCGAGGTGGCTGTCAGGCGACTGTCAGGCTTGTGTCCGAGTCACCTGTGCACTGGTGTTGTGGCGCGCCTGGCCGAACAGATAGATGCCGATGGGCAGAGTCAGCACACCGCCGATGATGAACACCAGCGAAATCGGGATCACGTCGGCCAACGGCGCGAAGATCAACATACCCAGCGGCATGCTGAGTGTGCTCATGGTGGTGTCAAGGCCGAATACACGGCCCACCATCTTCTCATCGGCCTCGGTCTGGATGATGGTGCGCATCGGGCCCATGCAGATGGCCGAAGCCAAACCGTTCACCACATCAATCAGCAAATACGCCAGCAGATTGTGAACCACGCCAAGACCAACGACGGAGACGCCCACCAGAGTGATGCCGAAGGCGACCACGCGCATGTTGTTGCGGATGAGCTTGGCACCGATGGTAGACATCAGCGCGCCGCCGAGCAGCATACCGATGCTCCATCCCAGCTCGTTGGCGGCGAGTTTATCGGAGGCGGTGGTCAGGTTGATGAATCCGAGATTCAAATCGATGCCCTCATATTCGCGGGTCATGAGCAACAGCGTAAGGTTCATCGGCGCCACGGCCACGAAGCACACCAAGGCGTCACCGAGCACCACGTTGCGCAGGTTCGCCCGGCGCCATGTGTAGCTGAAACCATCTTTCAAGTCAGCAAACACACGACGGACGCTGGCAATCAGCGAACGATCAGCATTGGCATCCGACATCGGTTCGAGTGTGGGTTGCCCGCTATTCTCCGCTTCAGCCATACGCCTCGCAACATGTTCCGTGCTCTTCTTCGGCGCTTTGATCAACGCCACAAAGCCGACGCCGATAATGGCCGTGGTCACATCGACTAACAGAATCGACCACAGCGGCACTGTGTTGATAAGCACAGCAGCCACCGCAGGTGCCACAATCATATTCACCGAATTAATCACGCCGTATATTGAGTTGACGCGCAATAGTTTGCCCGAGGGAACAACATCCGGTATGAACGACTGCACAGCGGGCGTCTGCACCCCGCCTCCCGCCGAACGAATGAACAGCACCACGAAAATCATGGTCAGACTCGCCCATCCCATCGCGAAGCTCAGCGACAGCACGACGGTGACCACAGCAATCACCATATCCGGCAGCATAATCAGCAACTTGCGACTGTGACGGTCGGCCCAAGAGCCGCCGCAAATCGAGACGATGGCCTGCGGCACCACGCCAAACAACGTGGCCAGCAGCATGGCCGAACCGGTTTTAGTCTGCAATACGATCCACCACCAGATGGCATATTGCACAATATTGGAGCCCAGCAGCGAGAACGCCTGGCCGGTGAGTAGAAGCACTACACGGCGGATCCACGCACGCTCGGATTCCCCGTTGGCCACTGCTGCGGCATAGGCGGCACCGGGTTTGTTCGCGCTATGGACCGCTGCGCGCGCATTCGCATTGTCATCGCCGGAAACCTCGGGTGTTTCGCGCACAGTTGGTTCAGTTGTTGTACTACTAGAAGACATACGAGTGTTCTCAATTCTTCAATTCCACTACAAAGGTCACATCACGGCATACGCACGCCGACGCGCGTATGCGTGCACGACTCCAGCAACGAGCCGTACCCGCCGTTAGATGGCAGGCTTCAGTATCGTGACGCCATGCGTTAGCGTCACCATGCAACGATAGGAACACACTATTCAATAGTATAATCATGAAGGCGTGACGTTGCCCTTGCGCAGGTGCCGTAAGACTCCGCGGACAAAGCAATGAGGCTTCCCCCGCGAGAAGGGAAGCCTCATATTCCATTCATTCTATTCAGCGATGATGGCGCCTAATCACCGATCATCCTTTGGGGAACAGCGCGTCGAAGGCATGTTCCATCACGGACTTACGGCGGATCACACCGACGAGTCTG
>NZ_CAUERC010000022.1:0-25149 GCF_959020155.1 uncultured Bifidobacterium sp. | reverse complement strand
CCGGTGTCGCGGCGGTGGCTGCGATCGCCACGCTTGGTGCCGGCGGCGTCGTCGCGTCGACCGCGTATGCGGGCGGCGCGGGAGACAACCGTCCGGGCGTCGATGCCGGCGGCCTTCCCGCGGGCATGTTCTGGCAGTACAAGGACGACGCGTCCGGCAGCTTCGGTCCGGCAGCGAACGCCGACGGCTCGCCGCGCATCGCGTCGGTGGAGGCCGCGTACAAGCGTGCCGGCGTGAGTGTGGTGAACGACGGCGTGTACGACGGGCCGGGGGCGATCCGCGATACGTTGCGGGGCGCGTTGTCGAAGTGCGTGGCCGGGTTCCGTCAGCGTCATCCGGGCGAGGGCGACGGCGACTGCCGTGTCGTGGGCGTGGGCTCGGTCGCCGGCCAGCAGGGCGGCAGATGGGTGTACAACGGGTCCGGCGGCTATTCGGCGTCCGAATGGTACTCGTCCTGGGACTCGCAGATCAAACCGTATACATATAACTATGCCGGCACACAAAGCTACCGTACCTCAGATGGCTTTGATGATGATCCGTCGAACAGCGTGGACAA
The DNA here is from genome assembly GCF_959020155.1 of uncultured Bifidobacterium sp. Taxonomy (GTDB): domain Bacteria; phylum Actinomycetota; class Actinomycetes; order Actinomycetales; family Bifidobacteriaceae; genus Bifidobacterium. Next base: position 24,593 of record NZ_CAUERC010000022.1, on the reverse strand, counting down.
GATCGCGTATTCGAACGTGGCTGCGGCCGGCGCGACGCCGAACCTGATCATCATCGTGCTGGACAAGTACCAGCCGAAGCCGCCGACCTATCATCTGAGCGTGAGCACGCAGGCTGCGGAAATGTCGGGCCAGTCGGGTGACACCAAGGACGCTTCGGACACGATCAGCCTGTCCACCGACGGGTCGAAGACCGAGAACGTGAACGGCACCGCGACCCTGCACTGGCGCGGCATCGACGGCACCGAGAAGACGGTGACGAAGCAGTTCACCGCATCCAACAAGGGCAGCGCCACCGTGAGCGCGTCCTTCAAGGACATGGACGCCTCGTGGGAGTCGTGGCCTGCGGGCAAGCGCTGGTGGGACGTTGACGTGGCGAAGCAGGGCAACATGGCCGAGGCGGTCTCCCACAAGGGAGAGAACGACGGCAAGGAGTCCGGCGAGAAGACCACCACCCCGCCCGAGAAATGGCTGACCAACGGGGCCGGCCAGACGGTGCAGGACGGCAACGACTCCATCGCGTCCGGCTCGCTGTACACGGCGCACATCAAGGCGCATTCCAACGCCTCCGGCAAGTTCTGGATCTACGACACGATCGAGACGAAGGACGTGGTGATCGGCGGCACCGAGCAGGACGACGTGAGCAAGGTCACCGTGACCGACGCGAACGGCAACATCGTGCCGGCGGACATTTCCATCGACGATTCCATCGATGGCAAGCGCGTGGTCAAGGCGCACGCCACCGCCCCGCATTCCGGCCTCTACACGCTGAACGTGCCACAGTCGGCCAAACCCACCGGCGGCGACTACGAGATCAACGACGGTTCCGTGGCGTGCTGGAACGGAGACAACGGCACCGGCAGCCTGGCCGACTGCCAGACCGGCAACAGCGACAGCGTGGGCAAGGTCACGCCGACCCCGGACAAGGTGTGGGTGCTGGACGAGTCCGGCGCTCTCGTGGCCGAGGACAAGCAATGGACCAACCAGCAGGGCGTCGATCAGAAGACGTTCCTGGTGGGCGACCAGGTGGGCGTCGTGGTCAACGGCAGCATCCCCGCGCACCTGCTCAACCCGCTGGCATCCTATTCCATCACCGATGATCTGACCGGTTCGAACCAGTGGATCGACTGGAAGTCCGGCAAGGTGTTCGTCGACGGCAAGGACGAGACCGACCAGTTCGATATCGTGATCGACCGGAAGGCCGGGACCGCGACCGCCACCGCGAAGGCTTCGTACATCGCCAAGACGATGTTCAGGAACAGCGCGAGCAAGGTCAGGTTCTACCTGACGGGCACCATCAAAAAGGGTGCCACCGAGGGCAAGAAGATCCAGCTGACCAACAAGGCGTACGAGAAGTGGAACAACGAGACCCGACCGACCAACGAGCCGCCGGTGTTCGTGTGGACGCCCAACCCCAACAAGGCGTGGGCCATGAAGGTCGGCGGCAAGTGGCAGCTGACCGTCGATCCGACCAAGAGCGACAAGGTGGGCGGCGACGACAAGTACTACCGTCTCGGCGACGAGGTGGCGGCGGTCGTTTCCGGCACCCTGCCCACCGGATTGGGCCGCGTGCCCGAGATCGCGTGGACCGACGACTTCGCCAACGTCGATAGCATCCTCGACCTGAAGGACACCTCCAACATCAAGGTCTACGAGCAGGACACCACCGACGAGGCCAACGCCAGCGTCAACGACCTGAACAAGACCGGCAGGGACGTGACCGACCAGTTCGACATCACCGCCGAGGGCACCAAGGTCACGGTCAGCGCGAAGGACTCCTACGAGGCCGCGCAGAAGGACCTGAAGACCGCGAAGCAGATCAGCGTCGTGATCCCGTTCGACGTGAACTTCGACACCGTGAAGCTGCTCGAATCCTACGGCAAGTCCGAGGGCGACGAGCTCAACACGTGCGCGGACCCGAAGGGCGACGACCTCGACAACAAGGGCGGCCAGACGGTCGGCGGCAGCACGGTGGACACCAACACGCCGAAGATCTGCGTGACCGTGCCCCCGATCCACAAGCAGGTCATCGCCGAATCCTCCCAGGGCGGCGACCAGTCCAGCATCGACACCAAGACCGTGTTCCCCGGCCAGACCGTGGAATACACCGTGCGCGTGGACCCGCAGATCCCCGCGGACCAGGCGTATTCGGTGACCGCCATCAAGCTGAGCGACACCTATTCCGAGTACACCACCGCGAACAAGCAGACCCTGGAGATCACCGACCTGGGAACCGGCGGCATCATCCCGAAGAGCGCCTACAAGGTGCAGTGGGACGAAGCCAACCACTCGTTCGAGGCCACGTTCGCCAAGGACTGGGTTGCCGCCAACTGGAAGGCCGGCTCCAACCCGCGCGTGCTGCTGCGCTTCGAGGCCAAGGTGAACGAGGACGCGCCCACCGACAAGACCGTCGGCAACAAGGCCGCGCTGACCGTCAACAACGGCGTCACCCCGTCCAACAAGGTCGAGAACGAGCCGCCGGTCATCAAGCCCTCCAAGCAGGACACGCAGAAGGACCCGACCATCAACATCGACGGCAAGACCGCGCTGCTGGGCGACAAGGTGTACTACCGCGTCAACATCGACGCCTCCAGGCTCACCGACACCGCCTACAAGGTATGGCGCTTGGGCATGGTGGACGACTACGACCAGGAGTACCTGACCCTCGACGCGAAGCATGTGGAGATCCTTGACGAGACCGGCAGGGACCGCACCGGCGAGTTCAACATCCAGGACAAGGACGGCGTGCTCTACGCCTTCGCCAAAACCGTGGACACCCAGATCCCCGCGACCGGCGAGACCGTGCCCGGCGACCCGCAGCCCGGCGACCTGAAGGCGTACAGCGAGAAGTCCGACAAGGATTACGACCCGCTGAAGGACCCGAGCATCGACCAGTCGCTGCTGGGCCACACCTACCAGGTGGTCATGCCGATGACCGTCACCAAGGTCAAGGACGGCCACACGGTGGAGAACACCGCCACGCAGGTCACGAACGACAGGCGCGACAAGACCAACACCGTCACCAACCCGCTGAAGGAGATCAACCCGACCAAGGACGTGACCGTGAAGGTCGGCGGCGACAGCATCGACGGCAAGAGCGTGTATCTGAACCACACGTTCCTCTACCGACTGGATTCCAGCATCCTGCCCCCGGACCGCGCCTACCAGACCGTCACGGACTGGGGCGGCACGGACCAGCTGGCCACCGAGTACGACCAGTACCTGGGCAACTGGGCCGTCTACGCCTCGCGTGATTTGTACAGGGACGGCCAGGTGCTCGCGGCCAGGGGCGAGAAGATCGCGGGCAGCGGCTTCGACTCCTCGAAGTTCGGCGGCAACCTGTTCACCGTGGACGCCGACGACAACGGCAAGGTCACGGCCGACGCGACCCAGGCCTACCTCGACCTGGTGAGCGCCGACAACGAGCACGAGGCCGGCTGGGTGCTCTACCTCCAGTGCAAGCGCATCGCCGTGGCCGACGAGGTGCCCAACACGTGGACCGAGACCATCAACGGCCAGCCGCGCGAATCCAACAAGGTCGTCACCAAGACCCCGGACATGACCCCGAGCATCCACCTGGAGAAGGTCGATACCCCGACCCTCAAGCAGGAAGGCCAGGAGCGGGCGGACCGCGACGACCCGAAGCAGGCGCTGAAGATGGACGCCGACAGCATCGGCATCACGTTCATCATCACGAACACCTCCAAGACCGACCCGGCCACCGGTGACGGCGCATGGTTCAAGGCAAGCGACCTGGACCTCGACGACTCCACCATCGTCGGCGACGCGCACGTGGACATGGATTCGCTCACCTATCCCGCCGACTGGGACACCCTGGTGCTCAAGCCGGGCGAATCGGTCAGCGTGACCGGCACGCTCAAGGGCGTCAAGGAAGGCGAGACCCACACGGATCGCGCCATCGTCACCGGAACCCCGCTCGTGGAATGCGCGCCGTCCAACGGCGACCCGTTCAACGACAAGACCGACGGCGGCGAAGACACCGATCCGGAATACTCCACCGGCGACGTGACCGAGATCGACGGCAAGCAGCTGTGCGCCGACACCCAGACCGCCAGCAACACCGACGACTGGAACGGCTACCGTGCCAAGCCGTTGGCCTCCACCGGCACGGCCGTGCTCGGCCTTGCCGGCGGCGCTCTGGCGGTGCTGCTCGCGGGCGGCTCCCTGCTCGTGTTCCGCAAGCGCCACTACGCACAGGGTTCCGGCCGCCACACGGCCGTGAACGCGGGCAAGTGACCCCGTGGCGTTCCGGCCTCGTCGTCCGATGACGGCCGGGACGCCCTCCATTGACTTCACATGCCGGAAAGGGGCATAAAGCTTTCCGAATCCCGTGCCCCGGACGGCGTGTGAACCCCCAGGCCCTTCGCCAGCCTCTCCCCCGGCGAAGGGCCTTTTCCATGCCCGGAACCCGTGAACCCGTGGAACCGTGGAGCCGCAGACCCGTGGAACCGTGCTCCCGATGGGGCCTGTAGACGGTGCGCCCCGCAGCGGCCCGCGACCCGGCGCATCATCGACTCTGACATTGTTCGCATCATCATCATTCTTCTGGAGGTTGCACATGGCTGACAGGCAAACCGCATTGGCCGTATTCGATTTTCTCGACTCGCTGCGCGCCGGACAATACCGCATCGGCGCGGACGCGGAAAAGGACCATGCCACGGCGGGACTGCTGGCGTCGCTGTCCGGCGACACGGGGCTGCGCGACGCCGTGTGCGCCAAGCTGATATCGCCGGGCATGGAACGCGCCCGTTTCCTCATGGTCGCCGAGCATGATCCGCGCGCCTTGCCCCTGTTCGCCTCGGGCCAGGTCAAACCGTGGTACCAGGCCGACTACAACGTGCGCGAGATAGCCAACAGCGAGTTCCACCAGGACATACCCGCACTGCTGTGGCGGCTGTCCAACAGCATCCCGGATTCCGCGCGAAGGGAGGGCATGCTTGAGGCGGCCGCGTACATGAGCTTCATGCAGGGCGATCCCGAGGCCGCGTTCACCGGCCATCTGGGCCGGCTCGCGGCGGTCTCGCCCGAGGGCGAGGTCACGCGCTGCCTCATGGACGCGCACGAGCACGGCCAGCATCCCGCATGGGTCATGGAACAGCGGCAGCTGCGCGAACGGCAGGCCGACGCCGCCGACGGCATGACCGCCACCGCGCCGGACCGCCCGAGCCTTCGCCAGCGCCTCTTCCCGAACCGATGAACACCTCCGGCACGGACCCATGGGAGATGGGCCCCATAATCGCCGCCGGCACCGCCGTCGCCATCGACACGGCACGAGAACCGGAACCGGAACGCCGGCCACCGGCCGAACCCGAACCCGAGCCCGGGCCCGGGCTGGAGCCGGATGCGCGATGCGTGGACGACGCCGGAAGCGAAGACCGGGCGAACCCGGCCGTCGATCCGTGGGAGATCGGTCCGCTGCCATCGGCCTCGAATCCGGTGGGGAATGATATCCCGGCCGATGCCCCGGCATCGGAACCGCAGCACGTTGGCGGTGCCGTGGAGCCGGCCGATCTCGCCGACACGATCGACCTCACGCCGGTCGGCGACCGGGATGCCGCCATGCCCGTGCGCGAATGGAGGCGCATGGCCACGACCGCGGGCGGCATCCTGCTCGCGGCCTGCGTCACGGTCGCCGGCATGTCCGCGTGGAGATCGCATGAATCCGCCACGGCCGCACGCGAGCTGGAACAGGCGACGGCGGACTGCGCCACCGCCCACGCTGCGGCGAAGAAAGCCGAACGGAAGCTGGCTGAATATCTCGACGGCGACCGGCTCGCACAGGCGAAAGCGGTCACGGCCGACAAGCTCGCCGACCCGGAAACCCTGGAAACCCTCGACAAGCTGGCCGAACAATATTCCGAGGGCGAGCGAATCCCCGCATGTGCCGCCACGGACACGGAAACGGCCAACGCCACCACATCCAAGCTGCAAGCCATCGAAAAGAAGCACACGGGAAATCTCTCGCGGCTGAAGAAGGCGGCGGGCGCGGTGTTCTCCTCACGGCTGGCCCATACCGTCGAACAGGGCGAACGATTGTATTCCTCCTCCGAAGGCAAGGTGCAGGACGAATATTCTCGCGCCCTGCTGCGCGCCTCCATCGACAAGCGCGACGAGAAGGCCATCACCGACGCCATGGACAAGGTGAACGCCTCCATCGACGCGAAGACCAAGGCCGACGAGGAAAGGAAAGCGCAGGAGGAGGCCGCAGCGGCTGCGGCGGCGCAGGCGCAGAGCACGCCGGCACCGCAACAGTACTCGTACACGCCCTCCGGCTCCGCTTCGGGCCCGGGTTCCGGCCCGACGGGCGGCGGATACCATTCCTCCGGCGGTTCCGCCGGCTCGACCGGTGGTTCCGCGTCTCCGGGCTGGTCGGTGCCCGCGAACCCGGACCCCTCGCAACTGCCCGGCACCGACCCGAGCCTATGAAAGGACCAGCACCATGCCACAACTGACCACGTTGATCCCGTCGTTCGCGGCACCCGTCACCGACCGCGTGTGGCTGGTGGGCGCGCACGGCGGTGCCGGATGCACCACGATCCGCCATTCGGATCCGGAACGTTTCGCCGACGCCGGCCGCGCGCTGCCGGTGAGCCAGGATCCCTCCATGCCGTCGCGCATCATCCTGTGCGCCATGGGAACCGGGAGAGGTCTCGAATCGTTGCGCGCGCTGCTCGCCGACCAGTCGGCCGGACTGTTCGGCGCATCGATCCTGTTGGGCGCGGCCATCACCGACCCCGTGCCCCGTATGCCCCGGCCTTTGGTGGCGGCGCGCATCCAACTGTCATCCGCCGTCCGCGTGTGGCGGCTGCCCCATATCAAAGGGCTTGAACTCGACGGGTTTCCCCGGCGTTATCCGGCCGCGTACTCACGGCTCGTGAAGGACGTAGACGCCATGCCCCGCGCCACGGCCCATGTCGGCTGACGATGGTGCATGAACCTAACACGAAAGGAACAACCCAATGCTGCATGAAACATGCGTGATCCTCGCCGAGACCCTTTCCGACCCGACCCCGTGCCTGCCTCCGGGATTCTCGGGCCCGGTATCCACCGCCCTGGGCTGGGTGAAGGCGCTGAGCCTGGTGATCGGCGTGGTCGCGCTGGTGCGCATCGGCGTGCACATCCTGCGCCAGCAGGGCGACGGCGTGCCAGACCGCGACGACACCTTCGACAAGCTCGTCAACTGGGTGATCGGCATCTTCCTCGGTGCGGGCGCTGTCGCCATCCTCGCCGCACTCGGCCTGTCCGTCACCGCAAGCTGCTGAGAAAAAGCCATGAAAGGGATTCGACGCATACGGCAGCGCCTGTGCGCGCTGCCGCTCGCCCTCGCCTGCCTCATGGGCCTCGCCGCCTGCGGCGGACCCGACTTCGGATCGTTCAGCAAGGAGCTCACGTTCGGCGACAAGCAGATCAGCGACACCCAGACCACCTACGTGATGAAGATACCCGAAGGCAGGCTCGGCGACCTGATCGGCCCCAGCCAGATCCAATGGGTCATCGACCAGTACGGCGACCCGCCCGCCCATACCGGCGTGGTCGCGGTCGGCACCAAGAAGGCGGCGAAGGATCTGCTGAGGAAGTCTCCGGAACTGCAATGCAGGGCATTGGAGAACACGTATCAGGAGGAGTCGTCCGACGAGGGCAAATGGGAGTACAAGGACTCCTCGTGCCGGAAGCAGCGCAAGCTCTCCTGGCTGGAGAAGACCCTGTGGAACATGTACCAGGTGCAGTCGGATTCCACGATCGAATGGCTGTCCACCAGCCGCAACACGCTGGTCGCCGCGAACGACACGGTATCAACGTTGCAGGCGAACGCCACGCCGGACTACGATTCATGGTTCGCACCGGTGAACCGGTACCTGCGCATCGCGCAGGGCGTGCTCGTCGCAGCCGCCGCGATCAGCCTGATCGTGCTGAGCGCGCGCATCGTGTGGAACATCGGCCAGGGCGGCGAGGGGCGGCTGCTCGACCGCATCGGCTGGATACTGCTCGGCGTGCTGCTCGGCTCCTCGTGCGCGAGCATCGCGCTCACGTTCTTCTCCCGCTCGTCCGGCGGCAATCCGGGCCTGCCGTCATGGACGCCGGGCGGCGGCACCACGTTCTTCCTGTCGGACTACATCCGTATGCAGGTTGACCCGTTCCTTATCATCGCGGCCGTGTGCGGCGTGATCGCGGCCGGCTGGAAGCTCGTCACCCAACAGGAGGGACGTGACCTGATCCCGTTGGGCAAGGCGTTCATGTGGGCGATCCTGAGCGCCGTGTGCCTTGCCGGACTGGTCAACACGTTCCAGGCCACATTCGACACGTGGACCGCCGACGTGCTCAGGTCCGCCTCGGGCATGATGAACGACGCCTGGGAATCGAAAAGCCTGGCCGCGAGCTCGTTCTTCAATCTCGGCGCGCCCGTCGCCATCGTGCTCACCATCGTGATGTGGATCTGCGGGCTGATCAGCAAGATATTCGCCTACTTCCGCGCCGGGATGCTGCCGATCCTGGTGGGCGTGGCACCCATGTGGGCCGCCATGAGCTGGATGGAGACCGGCAAGCAGGCTTTCGCCAAGACCATCGGCTGGCTGGCCGCGTTCCTGGCCTACAAGCCCGTCGCCGCACTGGTCATGGCTACCGGCAGCGCGATCATGGCCACGGCCGGGCCCGGCGACGACAGCCAGGCCATCACGCTGATGCTCACCCTGAGCGTCATCATCCTCCTTCCCGCCATGATCCGCGTGATCGTGCCCGCCGTGCAATCCTCGGTCGGCGGTGGCGGCGGCGGAATCCTGCCCTCCATACTCGGCATGGGAGTCGCCGTGGCCGGCGGCGGCCTGCGCAAGGCCATGGGCGGCAAGGGCGGCAGGAAAGGCGGCGGCGACGGACGCGGCGAAGCGTCACCGGACGGTGCCAAACCCGGTGCCGGTCGCGGCTTGGCCGGACTGCTTTCCGGACTCGGCCGGGGCGACGGCAAACCACAGGGAACGAACGGCGGCGGCAAGCACGCCAAGCCGCTGGAAGGCAATCCCACGGGCGGCGAACCACAGAACACCGGCGACCAGCCACAGGGAGCGAACCGCAAGGGCAACGGCGGCAAACCGCAGGGAACGAACGGCAATGGCACGGGAAGCCCGGTTCCACCGGCACCCGATGGCGCGCCACCCGACCCGTCAGGCGGCAACAGGCCGCAGGGAACGAACGATGCCGGCGGGTTCGCCCGCGAGGACGCACCGGACGGCGCGGACCGTTCCTCCACGCGCAAAGGCAAGACATTCTGACGCATTAAGGAGATTCGGATAATCATGGCGTCGAACACGACATACGGGGATTGGATGCGGCCGATGCCGGGAGGCATCCGCAACATCGGCATACCGTTGACGATAGCGGGCATGGGCGTATTGACCTGCACGCTGCTGGTCAGCATGGCGAGCGTGGTCGCGGCCATCGCGATCCTCGTGGTCGGCATGGGCGTCATCCTCGTGCTGGCCATCCGCGACCGCGAGCACCGCAACATGGTGGACCGCACCGTGGAGAAACGCACGTGGATGGCCGCGCAGCGTACCGGCGCAAACCTGTACCGTTCCGGCCTGCTCGCGCCGATCGACGGCGGCAAGGCCATGCTGCCGGGCATCCTCTCCAGGGTGGTCCTGACCTCGGCGCTGGACGGCTTGGGCCGTGAGTTCTGCCTGGTGCGGCATTCGCACACCGGCGAATACTCGCTGCTCCTGTCATGCCAGCCGCAGGGCGCGAGCCTCGCCGACGACGACGTGGAGGATTCGTACGTGGCCTCGTGGGCCGGGCTCATGGAATCGCTCGCCTCGGAGGCCGGCGTCACCCAACTGGCCGTGACCGTGGACACGGCACCCGATTCCGGCGTGCGTTTCCGCCGCACGCTGAGCAAACGCATCGTGGAGGACGCTCCCGAGCTCGCGGCGCGCGCCATGGCGCAGATCATGGACCAGTACGCAGCCGGCGGCGCTTCCAACGACGTGACGCTCACCTTGACTTTCCGCTACACCGACCGTGACGGCAAATACCTGGAGGCCGGGGAGGCCGCGCGTCGCATAAGCCTGCTGCTGCCCTCGATCCGCGAGCAGATAGCGCAGGCGGGAGGCGGTGCCGCGAGGGCCCTGGGCATGGAGGAGATCACTCGCATGGTCCGCGTCGCCTACGATCCGGCCGCGCAGGAGACCATCGAGGAATCCGACGAGCCCCCGTACATCGCATGGGAGGATTGCGGGCCGCTCATGCACGAGGCCGGCTGGAGCCATTATTCGCACGATTCCGGGCTGAGCCGCACATGGGAGATGGTGGACCCGCCGCAAAGCAACGTGACCGCCGACACGCTCACCCGACTGCTCAGCCCATTGGCGGACTGCGACCGCAAGCGCGTCACCGTGCTCTACCGGATGCTGCCGCCCGACAAGACCATGTTCATGGCCGAACAGAACCGGCAGAAGGCAGCCAACCAGGTCAGCCAGGAGAAACGCGCCACGGTGAGGTCCATGAGCCAGATAGGCAAGGCCAACCGCCAGGCCGTCGAAACGAACCAGGGTGCGGTCATGGTGTTCTTCGGGATGCTCGTCACCGTCACCGTGTCCAGGGGCGAACAGGAAAGCCAACGACTCGAAGCCGCGTCACGCGCCGTGGAACAGGCCGCAGGCGGCGCGAAGATCGACCTGCGCCCCTGCTACGGGGCACAGGACACGGGATTCGCCGCAAGCCTGCCCCTTGGATTGAACGTCAGATCATACACTCCAGCCGGCCCCCTCGGCCGGCTCCTGTCCTGAACGGAGGACACATGATGCCGATGCCATGGAAGCCGTCGAAACGGAAGGGAACCATGCCAAGCGCCACGGCCACGGACCCCGTGGCACGCATGGAATCCATGCTGCTCACACCGTTGAAGGCCAAACCGGACGAGCCCGTGCCCCCGATGCCGTGGCGGGGGAAACGCTCGCGTGGAGGCGGCTATGCGGCCCTGATGCCCACGATAGACGAGTTCTTCGGCACGTCGAACCAGGTGTGCGGCGGGTTCTGGCCGTTCGGCACCGACATGGCCCTGCCGGCCGAGGGGGTGCCGGTCGGGCGAAGCCTGATGACGGGTGCCGGCGTGTGCTGCGACCCGATCAGCTGGTTCAAGGCCGGCATCATCAAACAGCCCTCTATGTTCCTGCTCGGCCTGCCGGCCATCGGCAAGAGCACGTTCGTGCGCCGCGAGGTGCTGGGACTGAGCGCCCTGGGCATGAACGCGATCATCCCCGGCGATCTGAAGCCCGACTACGCCTCACTGGTCAACATGCTCGGCGGCCAGGTCATCCGGCTGGGAGCGGGCATCGGCGTGGTCAACCCCCTGGACCCCGGCGACCTCCATTATGCGCTGCAACGCTTGGAGGGCAAGGCGCGCAAGGACCTGACGGACTACTACAACGACACGAGGGCGGCGCTCATGGAGGTGCTTTTGACGATCATGCGCACCGGCCGCGAGGCCGACGACGTGGGCGGTGCCAGGGGCGTGACCGCACGCGAATCCGATATCCTTTCCGTGGCCGTGCGCGTGCTCCACGACCGGCACGGCGACGACCCGCAGCCTCCCGTCATCGCGGACCTGCGAGACCTGCTGCGCGAAGGGCCCGACGAGGTGCGTATGGCGGCGGTCTGGGACGACCCGGAAAACGACGAGCTCTACAGGGCGCAGGTTCGCGGCCTTCTGGCCGACCTGCACGGATTCTCGAACCGCATGACGAAGTTCGGCCGTCTGTTCGGCGACCAGACCACCGCGCGCATCGACCTGTCCAGGCCCGTGGACTTCGATATCAGCGCCCTGGCCCAGTCGGGCGACGATGTGGTTGCCGCCGTGCTGGCGACCACATGGACGAGCGCGTTCGCCGCGAAGAACGCCGCCGACGTGCTCGCCGAGGAGGGATTACAGCCCCGGCGCAACCACGTGATCATCATGGACGAGATGCACCGCGCTTTGCGCGCCAGCCCCCTCATGGTCGAAAAGCTCGACCTGCTCACCCGTCTGAACAGGCAGTGGGGCGTAGGCCAGATCATGATCACGCACACGTTCAAGGACCTGATGTGCATGGAGACCCCGGCGCAGAACACCAAGGCGCGCGGCTTCGTGGAACGCAGCGAGATCAAGGTGCTGGGCGCTTTGAGCCGCATCGAGGTGGACCGCTACCTGCGCGGCGAATGCGGACTGCCCGTATCCCGGCGCGAGGAGGACATGCTGGAGGATTGGGCCACGCCCGTCAACTTCGGCTCCGACGCCTCGCACAAGGGTCTGGGCCGTTTCCTGATCAAACTGGGAGGACTGCCCGGAATCCCCATCAACGTGGAGATGTGCCCGCTCGAAAAAAGCGGGTTCAACGATACGAACCTCAAATGGCACGCCTAGAAGGGAACCCTGCGATGACAGACCACCTCGCCACCGGCATGAAACGCATGATCCGCACCGTGGCACGCTCCGCATCCCTCTCCGACCGGCTCGGCGAGCAATCCCGGCTGCTGCGGCTGACGGGCAACCGCAGCACTCTCGACTTCCGCCCCGCCGAGCACGGCGCATCCTCATGGGACTTCGAAATGTCGATAACCCCCACCGAGCCCAAGCCGTACGGCAATGCGGAAACCCGTGAACCCGTATGGCGTGAGACGGTCGATTCCGCCACCTATGGCGAATCGAGGGCGCGGGTCGCGCACGCCGTCGAAACGTTCAGAATATACGACAACACCGGCATCCTGCCGGAAACGGAAAACCGGTGAAAGGACCACGATGAACGACGCCGCACTGCTCGACTCGCTGCACGCCGCGCTGCGCAATCCCGACCTCGCATGGTACACGGAATTCCATGCCGGCGAATCCATCGTCGCCGGCTACCTCGATTCCCTGACGGACCCGTATGACGACGATGCCATACAGGTTCCCGAGGGCTGGTTCCGCTACTCGGTCGTCACCCGTGAAGGCGACCACGCCCTTCCATGGATGGAGCACTGGAACGAATACGAGTATTCGATCACCCATCACATCGATTGGAACGGCAAAGGGTTCACGCCATACAACCTGTACTGCACACAGGACCTCACCGGCATGATCGCCGACGGCTCGCTGGCCTCGATCCGGGAGGACGCGCGAACCATATTCAAGGACCGGTCCCTGACGGACGACTACCTTTTCGCCAACTCCATCTGGCCCGAACCGGAACTCCTCGGCCTCGTGGACGACCTGACCGGCCGCACGGGACGAAACCTGTAAGAACCCTGTAGACGCCATGCCCCACCCCGCCATGGCCTTGGACTGATGATCGGGGTCATGGCGGGAACAGCGGGTTGCCGCCGAGGATTGTCAAGGAGCCGAACATGCCTTTGGAGAACACCGATGCCGAAGAGCGGATCACACGGGAGACGATGATCGGATGGATCGAGCATTGGGGCGAATCGTATGACGACGTGCGACCCGATGACGGTGCCATGCGGCTGGCGAACCGCATCATCGAATACAACGCGGCGACTGAAACCATCGAGGCGTTGCGGAACCCCGATGCCGTGTACGACGAACTGGCATCCATCCTCCAGCCGGTGCTCTCCTCGATGGACGGCACCTATTTCGCGGGCTCCGAATGGTTCGCCGGCGAAGTGGACCGCATGGAAGCGGACCGCATCAACGGGGAGCAGCCGGAAGAAACGGACGGCCTGGCCTCCGAAGAACCCCGCATCCCGTTCATCGTGGAGAGCGAGGCCACAGCCGCCGATACGGACGAACCGCCGTTGGACGAGCTGATCACCGCAGCCACACACGAATATCTGGACTCAGGCATGACCTACGACGGATTCTCGGAACATGTGCGCACCACCTGGCGCAACGCCGCCGCCTACGACTGGTCGAAGCTCATGGCCGAACCACGCTCCACGGGCGAATGGTCGTCCGACGCGAACCGGCTCGCCGTATTGGGCGTGACGATGCAGTTCGCGCCCGAATCAACGTGCATGATGATCGCCAGCGACATACTGGCCGAGAACGCTCCCCTATCCCTTCCGGCATTGCGCGAACGCATCAATACGCCGGACGGCATGGTGAACACCGACCTGCTGTTTTCCCGGCTGATCGACAACGGCACCACGCCCGATCCGGCGCGCATCGACATGGCGATGGGGATCCTCGGCCCGTTGGAGGCCAACGCGCCGACGGACGCCTGCTACCGGATCATCGGCCTGAAGGCCATGCTCAGCCTCGCCATGGGCGACGGTGAGAAGGCGCGGGAACTCGCCGAACAGGCCATCGGCTACGACGCCTCGGACCGGTTCGCGTCAAGCGTGCTCGACCGTCTGCCGGAAACCGATCCCGCCATGGAGGCGGCGAACGTGTGGGAGAACGGCGGGCATTTGGGGCGCTGACGTAGACGCCGTACCCCGCGATGCCACCGGTCCGGCCGGATGATGGGAGTCGCCGCCGCCATTGAAGGCGCTGGTATTCCCCGAATGAAAGGACCATCATCATGCCACAGTCAATGCAAGTGGTTCGCGGTCTCCTCGCCGCGAACCCCGATTACTGGCCGGCGAAAACCAACGCGGACGGCACCACGAGCTCGGCGTACCTGCGCGCCACCGTGTATGAGGACCGCCCGCGAGTCCGTCAGAAGGACGGCAGCTATACGGACAATCCGCTCGGCCCGGTGAGAACCACCGTGAAATTCTGGGGCCAGGCTGCCGAGCTCCTGCACGGCATGGATTTCCGCCAGGGTGACGCCGTGGTGGCGACCGGCCGCATGGGCGATCCCGACGCCTTCATCAGCCAGAAGGACGGCAAGGCATACGCGCGTCCGGTCGTGATCGGCGATTCCATGCAGATCGATTCCATCGTGTCCCGGCGCATCCAGCTCGCCCGCGAACGCAAACGCCAGAACAAGGAACAGGCCGGTGCCGTGGCCGATGCCGGGCGAACGGATCCATGGACGGACCAGGTTGACGCCTCGCGCGGCGAATACGTTGGCGACGGCGTTCCCCGCACTTTCAACGGCGAGCCCTTCGAACCGCTGTCGGGCTATCCGACACCGGGCGCGGCTCCCGCTCCGGCGGACCCTGCGGCACCGGATTTCCTTTCCACCCCATCCGATTTCACGACGGGCAACGCCCGCTAGCCATGACGCAAGCCCTGGCGCATCGACGGCGGGACCGCTTCCATCGGTTCCGCCGTCATGCTTGAAAGGAGAAATGAATCTTGGCCGACGTCGATCCGAAACTGCAATCGAACCGAGTGAAGGATCTGGGCGGCACGGTCCGTCCCAGCCGCAAGATCGAACTGGCGATCATCGTCGCGGTGTCCCTGATCCTCACGACGTTCGCCCTCGTGTGCTCCCATGCGGGGCATCCCTTCCAGATCTTCGCGCTCATGTACCTGGTCTCCGGCCAATGGTCGCTGACCGCAGGCCAGTGGGCGCTGGCCGTGGCCGTGCTCGTCGTACTGGCCGTGGCGTGCGGCGTGGGCGCGTGGCTGATCGCCAGCAAGGCCGTGCCGTGGGCCACCGGCGCCAAGGCACGCACCCGCGTGGACGTGTACGCGCCTGCCATGGGCCATGGCGAGGCCGTGGAGAAGGTGACGCGCCAGCGCGCCGAGGCCATGGCGTCAAGGCTCATAGAAGCGGACCACTGGCGCAAGGGCATGTCGCCGGGATATCCGCTGGGGCTCAACATCGTGGACAACACGTCGATGTACACCAGCTGGGAGGACATGGCCATCGTTCTGGCGGGCCCACGTTCCGGCAAGTCCCTGTGCTACGCGATCCCGGCCGTGCTCTCGGCACCGGGCCCGTGCCTGGCGACCTCGAACAAGGGCGACATCCTCGACGTGACCGCCCCGATCCGCAGGCTCGACCATCCGAACGGCGAAATATGGACGTTCGACCCCGAACGCATCGCGGACCCGAACCGGAAGAGCGCGCCGTGGGTGTGGGACCTGATCGCCTCGGTGCAGTCCATCGCCGACGCGAAACGCATCGCCGACTGCTGGCGTTACGCCTCGGGCCAGCCGCAGACCGGCGGCGACGACTTCTTCCCCGGCACCGCCGCCCAGCAGCTCGCCGACTACCTGTTCGCCGCGCATCTGGGAGGCCGTTCCGTGTCCGACGTGTTTCGATGGTGTTCCAACGAGCGCGACACGTCGCCGGCCGACATCCTGAGCGAATACCCGCGCTACGCGGGCATCGCCTCGCGCGTGTCCAGCGTGATCGCGCTGACGCCGGAAACCCGAAGCGGCGTGTTCGGCAGCCTTCAGACCATGGTCGCGTTCCTCGCGGACCCCGAGATCATCGACTGGATCGACCCGCACCGGGACGCGGAAGGAAACATCGACGAGCGGCGCGGCCTGTTCGACCCCTACGAGTTCGCCACGAGCGAGGACACCCTGTACCTGCTTTCCGCACAGGGCCGGCCTTCCACCGCGTTGACCGCCAGTCTGACGGCGGTGGTGGCGTTCACCGCGTTCCAACGCGCCCAAAGCGAGTTCACCGGCAACAACCGTCGTCTTCCGGTCCCGTTGTGCTGCGTGCTGGACGAGGCCGCGAACATCTGCCGATGGCCCGAACTGGCCGACGTGTACTCGTATTTCGGCTCGGCGGGCATACCGATCATGACGATCTGGCAGAACCCGGACCAGGGCAGGGCCGCGTTCGGCGAGACCAACTTCGGCTCGCTGTTCAACAACGCGAACATCACCGTCTACCTTGGCGGCATCAAGGACGCGAAATTCCTCGGCGAGATCAGCCAACTGGTGGGCCAGAGGGAGATCGTGCGAGGCAGCGTCAACATCGACGGCAACGGCCGGCGCAGCGTGAACAACTCGATCCAGAAGGAGAACATCCTCGACGTTTCCGACCTGACCGAATGGCCCGTCGGCCGCGCGCTGCTGCTCGCCTCCCAATCCCGAGCGCAGATCGTCAAGACCCTGCCATGGACGGGCAACAGGCAATGGGCCGACGCCCTGGCACAGGCCAAGGCGAAAGCCCGAGAAGAGCAGAGAAAGGCCGCATAATGAGCGAACACACCTCGAACACCACGTCCGGCCCTGATGGGGAGGAATGGGAGCGCGCGGTCGGTGCCGCCAGGACCCTGCTGTCATCGGACTGCGGATGGCTGGAACTGTTCACCCGCGCCATCCTGGAGGAGAAGGGCGTGCCCTACGGCAAGGGACTGCCCAACCCCGAAGCGCCGCACATCCCCGAGGACAAGGAGATCGAAGAGGAAACCATGCCGGGCCAAGGCGAGCCGACGCCGACCGCACCCGAGGTGCCGGCAGGCCGGCACGCGGCGGGACCCATCCGATCCGGGATTCCGGCCGATGCCGGGGAAACCGGCAACGGCTACGAGAACCCGCCGGAAGACGCAACGGACCGTGACGACACCCCTCCAAAGGCCGGTGCGGAGGAATCCGACACCCGTATACTGCCCGCGCCGGAGGGGAAGACGGATCTCGGCCGAGACGAATCCGGCGACCTCGATCCCGCGCGGGCAAGGGACGTGTCCGGCCAGTTCGGCGCGCGAATGCGGCGCAGCGAGACCTACTATCCGAACCTCGCCGCGTTCGTGGAAAGGTTCGTGGCCAACGTGTTCTGCTACCACCAGAGCGCGAGCGTGAACATGCAATGGGTGAGCGACTGGTGGCGCTATCCGGCGCTCGTGTTCCCGCTCGACGCCATGTGGCGCGCCTACGAGAACGCGCGCAAGGCACCCGGCCAGATGATGATCTTCTACATCCAGGCGGCGTCGATGCTCGACCGCGTTTTCGACAAGGACCGTGGCATCGTCGCCAGCCTCGACTGCAAGCAGAATCTCACCAGGAAGGGCGAACCGCTGCCCTGCGAACGCCCGAACCGGGCATGGCGCGAACCGATCCTGGAAACGTTGTCGGTCCCCGCCGCAGGCGGCAAGGAAAACAAGGAAACCACCATCACGCCAACAAGGAGGAGAAACAATGGCTCAAACTGATCCCGAGGACGGCTTCGACCAGATCATGGTCCAGAGCTGGAACAGCGTCGCCCAGCAGCTGCGCACCCTGCACAACGAGCTGAGCGGCGACCGCGCGCGACGCAGGGAACGCGCCGAACGCGCCGTCCAGAACGAACGCTACGAGCAGACCAGACGGCAGCAGCAATCCATCCGCCTCGAACAATGGGAGATGGACAACAGGGAACGCCTCAACAAGGGGTTCGAGTCCACCCTGAACGCGACCGTGCTTGCCGACGGCGACGGCTGGAGGAAGATGCGCGACTCGTCCCTCTTGCAAGGATGGATGGTCGCCGACCAACTGGAGGGCAACGACCCCGGCTACCGCAGGCAGATCATCGAGGCGAAGGCCCGGCTGAAGGACGAATGGTCGAAACGCCACCCGGAAACGCACATCGACGCCGCAGCCGACCAATTGACCAACCACGTGAACATCACCTACACCGACCAGTCGCCCGCGTTGCAGGCCACCCTGAACGCCTTCAACACGGCCGGCGTGCCCGTGGACCTGCAACGGGTGGAGGACGCGCAGGCGTTCCAGGCCGCGCACGGCGACGACGCCACGTTCTTCGTGGACTCGCGGCTCACCGGCCAATGGACGGGCTACGACCACGACAGGATCGTCGAAGCCGTGATGTGCGCGCCGGTCAACGGCGTGGACGACGCCGCCTCCCGAATCAGCTTCCTCAAGGACCAGGGCCTGCCGGAATCCTCGCACACGGACAACAAGGCCACAGGAGACGAGCCCAGCACCATAAGCGAGGTCGAACGCACCGAGAACGCTGACGCCGCGCCAATCGTCGAAACCCCCACACCCGTGCGGGAGCATACGAAGCCCGCCGCCGATGAACGCAAACCGGCATCCGGACCCGAGCCCGAGACCACGGGAGGCGGCGACCTGACGACCGGGGAGCCCGACGGATACGAGGAGATGCCACTCGACCTGAACGAACCCGAGGAATGGAACGGGCCCGACCCGTTCGGCGAATACAGTCCCGCCATGGAATCCTCCATGAACCCCACGGACCAGCCGATACCCGACCAGGCCAACGTCTCGACGCCGCAGATCCTGCAACCCGAGACCAACGGCAACGCACGCTGACGCCGATGCCGGCGCACCCCTTGCCATGAGGTTCGTGGGGTGCGCCGGCATCGGATGGCCGTATCATGGTGTCAACGGCTTTCGGAACCGGAAAGGACGAGCATGGCACACGTGACGTTGGATCTGTCGAAATATGATGCCCTGACCGCCTACAAGGGTCTTCCCGACGAGAAGGAGGAGAACCCGGCGCGGTTCTTCCCCGACACCTCGTCGGTCCGCCGTTGCGTGCGCGAACGCATGTCCGTCATGGGTCTCGACGCCGCCGAACTCGCCAGGAGAGCCGGGGTCCCCCTCTCAAGCGCCGAAGAGCTCGTGGAGACCGGTCTGACCTCCATCCGCTACGTGTACAGGATGTTCGACCTGCTGCACATCCGCACCGAAACGCTGCCGTCCGCCTACGCGGGGAGACTGCTGTGAGGGAACTGCACGCCTGGGAGAACGGGCATCATGTGGGCGTGTTCTCGGAAGACGACGAGGAGCGCATATCGTTCGCGTACGACGCGAACGAGGGTCTGCCGATCAGTCTGAGCCTGCCCAGAACCGGCGGATGGAGAGACCAGGCACCGCGTAACTTCCTGGACAATCTATTGCCCGACAATCCGAACGTCCGCCAGGCCATGCGTGAGCACCTGAATGCCTCCTCGGCCGGCGTCTTCGATCTGCTGGACCGGGTTGACGCCACCGGCGGACTGGTGTTCTCCCTCTCCCCGGAACCTCCAATCCCATCGCCGACGCTTCGTCTGATCTCCGATTCCCAGATAGCCAACGAAATCGACCGCATCGAGCGGACCAGGAACTACTGGTGGGACGAGGACAGCCACTGCCGGTTCTCCTTGGGAGGGGCGCAGGGCAAGTTCACACTGTCCCGCGTGGACGGCAAGTGGTATTGGCCGGATATGATGCTGCCCTCCACCCACATCGTCAAACCGAAGCCCCATGACCTTCCCGAGGCGACCAAGGTGGAACTGGCGACGATGCGATTGTCGGAACTGTGCGGCATCGACACACCGGCACGCGGCGAGATCACGGCGCAGCGCAAGACGGCCTATATCGTGGAACGGTTCGACCGTCGCCTGGAGGAAGGCCGAATCGTCCGACTGCGGCAAGAGGACTTCCTGCAAGCGTTGGGATTGCCGACCCGCGACAAATACGATCCGTCGGCCGATGACTGCCTGGATCTCCTGCAACGCATCGACGCGTCGGGTTCCCTGTCCTACCGGTGGCTCGAAAGGCTGGCCTTCAACACGTCGTCCGCCAACAGCGACGCACATGCGAAGAACTATTCCCTGATCCTCGATCCCGCATCGGGGATACGCCTGTCTCCCCAGTATGATGCGGTCGCCACCAGGTATTGGCCCGAGTTCAATTGGGAACTCACCATGCCGTTGAACGAGGATCACGCCTTCGCGGAGCACACCACGCCCCAGGATTGGGAGGATCTGGCGACACGTCACGGTCTCGATGGTTCGAGGGTGGCGGATATGGCCCGGCGTATGGCGGGGAAGGTCCTCGCCGGCATATCCGAATCCTGCGAGGGCCTGGACGCGCGGATGGCCGATCGCCTGAACGCGTGCTGGACGAAGGCGAACGAGTCCATCGAGCCGATCATGCCGGGAGACGAGCCGGCGAACTCTCTCGATCCAGCATCGGCTTTGCCCGATTCGCTCGGTTTTCCTTCCTCGGGCCGTACCATCTGAGCTTTTTCCGGGAAGCGTCCTAACGGCGGGGCCGGTTCTCCTCGTCAGAGGCGACCATGCTCCATAGACCGTATTCCGGCGCGATTCCGTAGCGTTCGCGCAGCATGTCGAACGTGTGCAGGCCCTCGCGCATCGCTGCCCGGTATTCGTCGCCGTCCGCCGCGTTGTTGAGGCTGGCGGCGATGCAGAACGCTTCGGATACGAGGCGTTCCATGTCGTGCGTGGACAGGTTCTCCAGGTGCCGTTCGCGTCCATCATCGAGGAAGGGCGGGCGGTTCTCCATCGCGGCGCGCCATTCCTGCACGGCCAGGGCGCGGCTTCTGGCATCGTCCGCCCAGTCGTCGCGCAGTCGTTTCAATCGCATGTCGTCGCCGAGCTCGAAGGCGTTGAACCGTTCCGTCCACCCGTCCGTGCTGCGCCACGTGATCCTGTAGCCGACCACCTGGCCGGGGTCGGTGAACGAGTCTTTGGCGGTTCCCCTGCGCAGCCTGGGGTCGATGGAGAAGCCTTCCCTGCGCACGCGGCGTATGAACTCGTCCTCGCTGCGCGATGCCTTGGCGCACGCCTCCACGATCCGGCCGACATGCTGGCGCGGCATCGTTGAGGCGGCGACCGCCGTGACGAGCCGGCTTCTCTCGTTGCCGTCCAACGCATCCCATCCCTCGTCGTCGCCGTACTCGTTTCGCGCCTTCCATTCGGCCCATTGACGCCATTGCCCGTACTGCCAGCTGACGCGCGTGCCGGTGTCGGAGCGTGCGAGCCCGACCAGTTCGGGGCGTGTCTTCTCCATCCGCCTGCATGATTTCTGCGCGTTGATCCGGTCGTGGTACGGGTTTATCCACCCGTCGTCGGCGGCGAGCTGCACCATGATGTGCACGTGGTCGTTGCCGTTGGCGGACAGTCCGTGGCGGACCGCGAGCCATGTGACGCCCTGATCGTCGTCGCCGTCGATGATGTTCATGCGCGTCAGATAATCGCGGATGACGGCCTCCCATTCCTGGTCGGTCAGGATTCCCTGCCCGGCCTTGATGGCGAGCGAGCAGTGCCACACGCGCTTCCTGCCATGCTCTCGTTCGGGATTGTTCTTGCCTCGCATGTCGGGCGGGAACGGATCGTCCTTGCGTTCCCTGACGCGGTAGCGTCGGTCGAACCTGCGGCCTATCTCCGCATACGACGCCGCCGGCTTGCCATCCATGTCAAACGAGGGAAACATGTCGCCGCTCGCGCACACGAGATGCTGGTCGGTGTGTTCATTGCGCCGTCCCTTGCCGAACAGGTAGCGCACCAGGCCGGCCGGGTCCGAGCCCCTGACGATATTCGGTATCATACGATGATTCTCCGCCCGCGCGCCCGGCACGGCGGCGCATGGCGTCTATGAGAGATATGCGTCCTTTGCCGGCACGGCCACTTCGATAGAATTATCGGAAACGGACAAGGAGCTTTGATGGAACCGGTGAGGAACGATATGACGGCGGATAGGCGCACGGCCGTGGAACTGGCGAAGCGGCTGCTGGTCGATTCGATCTGGCGCACCGCCAAGATCGAGGTTGATGGCGTCACCTTCCCCGACACGCAGGAGATCTTCGACGGGCGCGCGCCCGAGGGTATGAGCGTGGACGATATAGTCACGGTGAACAACATCAAGCGCGCGTGGAGGTTCCTGCTCGACAACATCGATTATCCAGTCGATTGGCAGTACATCCGCGAATACAACCGCATCATCGGCGAAGGCCTCGTGCGCGACGCCGGCCGCTTGCGTGAATACGGCGTGAGGATCGGCGGCACGGGATGGGTGCCGGAGATCCCCGCCGTCGAATCCTCACAGGAAAGGGTTCGCGGCATCCTGGAGGAGTCAGAAGGGGAGGACACTGCGATGCTGCTGTTCGGCGCGGTCACGCGGGGACAATGGTTTTCGGACGGCAACAAGCGCACCGCGCTGATGGTCGCCAACCACCAGCTCATACACGACGGCATCGGCGTCTTCTCGATCCCTCCCGAAGACAAGGCACAGTTCGTCTCTATGCTCCTGCGCTACTACGAGACGGGCGACTACTCCCGGCTCTCCGATTGGCTCTCACAGAACGCCGTCGGCCATGTGCCCGGCGGGCTGACTTTGGCCCAATCGTCTGGGGTCGTGGAAAAGACGAATGATGCCGTGAACGGGATGGGCATCGTGCCCGGTGTTCCCCTCGATGGCCTCGATGGAGGTTCCGGCTTACTGAGGTGACGGTCGTGGCGTCCGGGGGAAGTTTGCTCCCGAACTCCATGGGATTATTTACGGTCGGCTTGCGTGATGATGACTTCGAGCCGGCCTATAACGATGTCCCTGATCGCCGCCCCGCAGGAGGAGCATCCCAGTCGTACCAGCTACGTCAACCTGCCCGTCAACGAGTATATCGGCTCCAAGGTGTTCGCCGCTTCGGGCATCCCCACGCAGGATGTCATTCTCGGTGATTACAAGGGCCGTTCCGTGGTGGCGTGCCGTGATTTCATGTACGAGATGGATCCGAACCTCATGCTGCTTCATTTCAAGCAGCTGGAAATCAGCATGCCCGGTGGAAGCAGCCGATCGAAGGCCAGGCCCGATTGGGAGTTCGTCAGCCAGGTCCTTGACGAACATGACGCGCTCGAAGGCATCCGCGCGCGGGCGCGGCACCGCTTCCTTCAGATGACATGCGTCGATGCGCTGATAGGGAACTTCGACCGCCACGCGAACAACTGGGGGTTCATAGCGGACAGAAGGACCGCGGATATTCTTGATCTCGCCCCCGTATACGACTGCGGTTCGTCACTGTCCCCGAGCCTGTCCCGTGAAGGCATGAGGGAACGGGTCGAGGATCCTTAGCAAATGCGTGAGGCGAACATGGCCGCACCCTACATGGCGATGAACGTCGGCGGCAAGCGACGCAAGTTCGCCTTCTTCCTGACCTCGGAGACCGCACGCCCCTTCAGGGCGGAGCTGCCGGAACTCTGGCCGCGCCTGTCCGAGGAGGTCACGGACCGCATCGTGGAGCAGACCCCCGGACTTGATGACCTTCAACGTGATTTCTATAAGGCCACGCTGGACGCCCGCCGCAAGTACGTGCTCGGACCCGCATACCGGATGGCACTCAAAGAAGCGGAAACCTCCACCGCCACCGTCGGGAACGACACCCTTGCGACCGACATCGTTCCGGGGATCCCGTTCCCTGGCCTTGGGGGAAACCCCGGTCTCCTGCACTGAGGACTCCACGCAGCTCACAGTCCGGGAAGGTCCTCGTTCTCGCCGTCAATCGTTCCCGGATCGTTCGATGACGGTATCAAGATGGTCGATTAGTTCCCGGCATTGCCGGACGGCGTAGGACGCCGATGCCTCGTCCTCGATGGTCGCGTTCATCTCCCTGTTCGCGTTGTGCGCGATCTGGTTGACGTTGCGGCCGATGCGGCGCAGCTGGTATTCGATCTCCTTGAGCGCCTGGACGGTGGGCGAATCGCGTTCCTCCTCCTTGACTTGCAGTCTCCCCTCCAACAGTTTCACAGCCTCGATGATGGTGAGGGAGACCGTCTGGTTCCTTTTCTTGGCGGCGGTGCGGATCATCCCGGCTTCCTCCTCGTTCACCATGAGATGCACCTGGATGGAGCGCTGCTCGCCCCCTCCTTTGCTGCTCCTCTTTCGCATTATTCCGATTCCTTCCTCATTGGCCTTCGGCACTCGGGTTGTTGCTTCAGCGCCGTAGGGCGCGGGAGGCTGCGGGCTCGGTTCATGTACATGAACCGTCTAGCTTGCTTACCTTCGATTTGATGGGCATCT
>NZ_CAUERC010000021.1:0-25553 GCF_959020155.1 uncultured Bifidobacterium sp. | reverse complement strand
ACAGCCAAAGGAGCACCGGAGCATACCAGGCCGACAGCCAAAGGAGCACCGGAGCGACCACCGCAATTGCAAGAATCGCCGTGCCTTTCAGCCAATCCTTGTCATCTCGTTTCCAGTGGAATGCTCGCCAAATGAACCATATCAGCATGGGAATCTCATACAGCGACAGCAATGGCAAACCGATGAAAACCAGGTCGAAGCCTGCGGCGCAGGCTCCATCGCATCCCATCATGAAGAAGTCCTCGCCGTTGTGTTTCAGTGTGTTTGGAAATAACGGTTTACGGCTTCTTCGATCTGCTCGGGCTTCTCGATGATTTCGTAGGCACCGTGTTCTTCCATCTCACCGGCCGGAGCGTAGCCCCAGCGGCAGCCAATGGCGTCCAGATTGCAGGCGTGGGCGCCGTCGATGTCGGTGTAGCGGTCGCCGATCATCACGGCCTTGTCCCCCGCTGCAGCATCAAAACCGATTTTGTCGAAGCAGTACCGAATCACCTGATCCTTGTCCAAACGAGAGTTATCCCTGGATGCGCCATAGATGCCGTCCAACAGCTCGGTCAGATGGAAATGCTCACAGATCGGAACGCATTGGTACTCGGGCTTGCAGCTGGCCAACGCCAGATAATAGCCGTCGGCACGCAGCTTGAGCAGCTGTTCGCGGATACCGGGAAACACGACGTTCACCAAGCGGCCGGGAACTTTGTTGCCGGGCTCGTTCGGATCATCGAACACGGCGCGATCCGCATAGTAGCTGCGGTAGATGGTGACCGCCCGGTCAAGCTCATCCTCCGGCACATGGTTGCGTCGCAGCGATTCGATGATGGCCGGACCAATGAAACGATGCAGCTCGGCATCGTCGGGAACCGGGCGACCCAATTCCTCGAACGTCTTGACGACGGAGGCGATGATGCCGCCGTCGGACTTGGTAAGCGTGCCGTCGAGGTCCAACAGGACCACTTTCATCGGATGCTGTGCCATTGAGATTCCACTCCCCTTTGTTCATGTCGACTGCTTTGAATGGTCGTCAAACGATATGCGACTTGTTCCAACAATGATTATGCCCAGTCGGGATGACTGGGCATCAAGTTCACGTGTTGTTCAGTAGGAGATCACTCGTAGTCAGGAATCCAACCGTCACGGTGCATTTGCAGGCGCTTTTCGAGTAGGGTGGCCAGTTCCTCTTCGCTACGGCGTTCCAGCAGCATGTCCCAGTGGGTGCGGGTGGGTTTGCTGATCTCGTCGCCCTCACGGTCGGCGTCGCCCTCACGGTGGGCCACGGAACCACAACGGCACTCCCACTCGTCCGGGATTTCGGCACCCTCGGCAAACGGCAGGATGGTGCGGTGGCCCTTCGGGCATACATACGCCACATCGTTTCGTGCGGCGAAATCGACGTTGTCGTCGGACTCCAGCGATTTCGCTCCGATGCTCATGCCCCTGAGGCTACGTTCTGCCATATCGGCATCCTCCTTGAAAGATCTTTAACCCTACTAATTTACGCAACAGTTCGGACTTGGCCGCTATTCCAAGCTTCCGACGTCGGCTGACAAACTCCCATCAAACGGCCCCCCGTCAGTCCACGCCGGAGTAGGCCACCACGCCACGATTGACCCGGTCGGCCGCTTCGTGGGCGAGGCCTGCCAGCCGCTCTCCCCCGTCGAACGGCAGCGGCTGGGCGACAGCGATCTGCTGCAGCACGTCAGCCAGTCGTTTGGCAGTGCGCACGAAGTCGCCGCCGGTCATGTCGGTGCCGTACAGGCACGATCCCAGCGAACCGCCATCCGCCCATTCATACATGATGTCGAGAATGCCGAAGTCCGGCCGCTGCATCTCGTCCAGACCGTGATCCTCGCACAGGATATCGATGTCTTCACAGATGCCCTTGAGCTTGGACGAAGCGATTGCGATGGACCCGGAGATGCCGCCCGGGTAGTGCCTCGGTTCGCCGTCTCCCCCGCGTCTGGCCTCGTATACCAGTGAAGAGAGCACAGCGGCCAGTCCGTTGGCGTCGAGCTTGTCGAACGTGCCGGCGAGCAGCGCCTCGCACAGTTCCAGGTCATGTTCACTGTAGATGCGGCGCAGCAGCGAGCCTTTTTCGGTCAACGTCATGTCAATGTGGCCGGCCGCATTGACATGACGTTCGAGGTAACCAAGCCCGGTGAGAATATCGCAGATGCGATCGAACTGACGGGCCACGGACCCGGTACGGGAGTCGTAGCGATCGGTGACGCGCTGCAGTTCGCGGGTCTCGCGGGCCCAGCGGTGGCCCCACTTGAGGTGTTGCTGGAGGTCCGGGCAGTTGCGGCATGGATGCTCGTGCTCCGCCTTGCGCAAATCGCGAATGCGCTGGTCAAGGTTCTGGAAGGCGCGTGAACGCTCCTGATCGGTCAGGAACACTTCGTGCTTCAGTTTGCGGCGGCCTTCCTTTTCGATGTCGCTCAGCTCCATACGCAGGGTCATGAACTGTTTGAAGTCGCCGTGTTCGCATGCGAACGCCTGTTCGTATCCGGCCAGCGCGTTCTTCAGTGTGTTGATCTGCGATTCCAGCTGCCAGGCCGATTCGTTGGCCTCCCACTGGGCAAACGACTGGTCCAGGGTAACGTGCGCGGTCTCGTAGTCGCTGGAGTTGAGCAGGTTCACGGCCATGTTGAACGTGGGTCGGAAGCTCGAGTGCAGCGGGTAGACACGCTTGGATGACAGCGCGGCGGCCGTGGCGGGCACAAAACCGTGATGGTCAACCACGATGGCGTGGCCGATGGTGTCGATGCCGCGCCGACCGGCACGACCGGTGAGCTGCGTGAATTCGCCGGGCGTCAGGCCCACATGACCGGTACCGTCGAACTTCTCGAGTTTCTCTACCACCACGCAGCGGGCCGGCATATTGATGCCCAAGGCCAGTGTTTCCGTGGCGAACACCATTTTGACCAGACCTTCTTCGAACAATCGTTCGACTATCTGGCGGAACAGGGCAATCATGCCGGCATGATGCGAAGCGAAGCCTTCTTCCAACGCAAAGCGGAACTTGGAGAACTGCAGGGCTTTCAGGTCTTCCTGAGTGAGTTGCCCCTCCACCATCTCATCCACGATGCGGCGAATCTTGGTCACTTCCTCATCGGTGGTGAGCTCCAGTCCAGCGTTGATACACTGTTCCACGGCCTGGTCACAACCGTTGCGCGAGAAGATGAAGTAGATGCCGGGCAACATTCCCAGAAAGTTAAGCTCGTCCACCACGGCCCAGCGGCGCGGGGTGTGGCGTTCCGCTTTCGGGGCATGGCCCTTGGCGCCTTTGCCGCCGCGGCCTCTGCCGAAGCCCTTGCGCTTATCGGGGCGTTCCTCGCCGCGCCGGCGTGCGGCCTTGCGGTCCAACTGGTCGAGCCGGTTGATGAGTTCGGCGTTGAGCTTGGTGGTCTGCTCGCCGTTGCCGTCGCGGCGATAGAGATCCAGCACCTCAGGCTCGGTGTGTTCGTCCGCCTGCACGATGACGTGCTGTTCCAAAGGCACGGGGCGGTGTTCGCTGATCACCAGTTTGGTGTCGCCTCGCACCGAGGCAATCCAGTTGGAGAAATCCTCCACGTTGGACACGGTAGCGGACAGGCCGACGATCTTGACCGTCTTGGGCAGGTGGATGATGACTTCCTCCCACACGGGCCCGCGGAACCGGTCGGCCAGATAGTGCACTTCGTCGAGAATCACGTAGCGCAGTGCGTTCAGCGTGGTGGAACGCTCGTAGAGCATGTTGCGCAGCACTTCGGTGGTCATGACCACGATGTCCGCCTCGGAGTTGATCGAGGTGTCGCCGGTGAGCAGGCCTACCTTGTCCGGGCCGTACACGTCGACCAGATCATGGTATTTCTGATTGCTCAGCGCTTTGATCGGTGTGGTATAGAAGGCTTTGACGTTGCGTTCCTGGGCGAGATAAATGGCAAAATCCGCCACTACGGTTTTGCCGGCACCGGTTGGGGCCGCGACCAGTACGTTGCTGCCGGCTTCGAGCGCGTCATTGGCTTCGGTCTGGAAGTCGTCCAGTTCGAAGGGCAGGGATTCGGCGAATCGCGCTGCTGCGGACGCCCGATGGCGCTGGACTTTTTGGAATGATGCGTACCGCTGCGAAGGGCTCAGCGTCTGGGAATCGGCATTGCCCTTATGGTGTTGGTGACGTGCCATTGCTGCTTTCCGTTAGTTGTTGAATCGCTTCCAGCGGGCCCATGCCTGGGTGTGGCGTTCGCGCTTGGCGGCCTTGCTGCGAATCACGTCCGCATGGGCCTCGGCATAACGATTCTGTGCCACGCTGAGCGGCTGAGTGAACAGAGGCGGCTCGCTGGTGTCGGCAGAGGTGCCAGACTCCCCCATCGCGGCCACGCGTTCACCGAGCTGGCCGCCGATGTCGGACATGTCTTTCAAGGCACGGATTCCATGAAGGGCTGCATAGATGAGTCCGGCAACAATCATGGCCAGCATGAACAGGGCCAGAATCAGCCATATCCACCAAGGCATGAAAGGCTCCTTACTTGTTCTCGCTGATGCTCAGTTCGCGTTCGGCGCGTGCCACGATCATGGTGCGCAACGTTTCCGGGGCGACCGCCGTGATATGACGCGCGTGTGCGATGCAGAAGGCCACGAACCAGGAGTCGGAGGAAACGGTCAGATGCACCTTTTCACCGGCACCGCATTGTTCGACGGTAGCGCCCGGCAATGTCTTGATGAATGCCAGATCGCGCTGATCGGTGATGAACACCGCGTCGGTACCGTTGTCGAAACTCCACTTGCGCAGTTCGCTCACCGGCATGTTCGGGATGTTGATCTGCTTGGTGGGCTTGACCAGTTCCGCCTTTTCGATACGGGCCAAGCGCAGCACCTGCCAGATGCGCGGCTTGCCGTTCGCCTTGTCGATGGTCTTGTCTTTGGAGACGTAGGCCTTCTTGTCCTTAGGGGCGGCGGAACCGACATCCGTGTAGACGGCGGCATAATACACGCCTTCGTCGATGAAAATCTTGGCGGGGGCCACCAGCTTGCGACGGGTACTACCGGTACCGTCGGAGTACTCCATGTCCAACAGCGAATCGGTGTTGATCGCGCGCTTGACGATGGAGAAGCTTCGGGGCTCCAGCTCGTAGCCGGTCAGGCTCAGCCACGGGGTCTGGCCCGGGCTGACATGGCGGCGCAAACGCTCATACAGGGATTCGGCCTGCCCACGCTGCTTGTCCGGCAGTAACGGCGAATGCGCCAAGTAGCTGACCGAGGCGGTGAGCATGCTGAGGTATTGCGGCGAAATGCCGGCAAGACGTTCAAGGCCCAACGAATTGGTGGCGGAAACAATACCCTCGGCATCCAGCAGCGGCCAGTCGATATCGAAGAACTGGCTGCCAGCCATCTCACCATCGTCGGAAACGGTGGTCAGGGTGTTGATGTCCTTATGAATGATGTTGACGAATTTCTTGAGCTCGTCGTCGTTCTTCGGTTTGCCGATAAAGCGCTCGGCCAGCTCGCTCATCGAGAATTCCTCACCCAGGTGAGCGGAGAGGAACAGCATCAGACGCAGGCGACGATCCACCTCGCTGCCCGTTTGGAAAGCGGGGCCGTTCTTCTTGTTCTGGGCCTTGATCGACTCGGGATCACCCGGCTCACGAACATCGCGACTAATCGACGGGGAAACCACCGAGGCGCTTACAGGGCTGGCGGATTCGTCAGCCAGAGTGAATCGGCTGGCGGCGTGCAGGCGGCGATGATAGGCGTCCACAGCCTCCTGCGGGCTGACAATCGTGGCACCCGGATGCTCCAGCACAAACATGGCCAAATCGTCGGAATCGGTGTAGGCCACGTTCAGGTGTTCGCCGTCCACATCAACGGTGGCGGCAAAGCGACGCGAATCGATAACCTTGACCAGCGAGTCCGGAATGGGCTGCGTGCCCAAGCCAGGCGCAATCGAATCCAAACCGAGACCGGGAATAGGGGTCTGCGGCACACGCGGCGTGGTGCGCGACGCATGTTGGGCGAGCTGGGACTGATCCGGCTCGGAGGAAATCGACATCGAACGAGCCAGATAGTTGGCGGCGGCAAGCACCGGCATATCTTCCGGCTCGAACATCAGACGGATGCGCGGTTCGTCGCCCAACTGCAGACGGTAGGACGCGAAGTCCTGGCCTTCCGACTTGGACGAATACTCAGGCTGCCGTGATTCGATGGCGATGCCCATAGCGGCGAGCTTGGCGCGATCACGCTGGAACTGCTTGGCGAACGCGGCCTTGGCGGCCTGATCTGCCAGCTCTCCATACGAGTCGGCGTAAGCCTTGACGCGCTGCGCAATTTGGCGGGATGTGAGCCATTGCGGGAACGCGGATGACAACACAGCCAGTACGTCCAGCTCGTGCTTGCCCCATTTGTCGGAAAAACGCCGACGTCCGCTTGTGCCCTCTGCCATTAGTCCTCACGTATAGTTATTGTTTCGTTATAAGTGCGTATGAGTTTCCTCACACTCACTCTATCTTAGAGGCTTTTTCCGCACTTGAGCGCCATTTCACAAAAATAATATCTTTTTTATCGTTCGACCGTGTTGTAAATCACACCCAATCGTCCGGTTCGATGCCTTGCGGACCAACGTATTCGCCGTTCGGCACATAGCTTGGCTTGCCTTTATCTTCCAGTTTGGCGTCGGCGAACATCATGACGTCACGTCCGAATGTCCAGTCGCCCTGAATGGAAACCGAGTTGGCTGCGGCCAAAGATGGCACGGCGTAGGGGAACCGTTCGTCGAAATCGTGGATGTTCTTGTAGTATCGCGGATCAAGTTCGACGTTCGGGAAGATGTAATTGCCGTCTTCCATCTCATACGTGTCCGTCAGGTGGAATCGATCGGAACGCATAATGAACAAATCATTGGTGGTTTTCACCGGAAGGAAGCGCATACGATCCACTTGGACGCAGATAGAACCGTTGAACAGACCGATTGCGGCGCCCATGGCGGTTTCCAGCTGAATCACCTGTTCGGAATCCGGGTCCGTGGGATTCACGGTCTTTTTGTTACGAATCACCGGCAACGGCAACACACCATCGCATTCGGCGAGCTTGTCTTTCAAAGCGTCGATGCGAACCCAGATTGAGTTGGTGTTGAAGTAAGGATGCTTGGTGATGTCTTGGGCCGCTTCCTTATCGTCCGGATGGACCTGGCTCATTTCACGCAGTATTAGGCGACCAGTGGCCTTGTCTCGTACAATATGGCCGCCCTTGCGATCGGCCTTGGTGCGGATGGCCACTTCAGCCATAAACGGGGCACCTGTGTTTTCGAAGTGCTGGGCCAACGTACGCGAGGGGCGCGCACCGAGATTGTCGGAATTGGAGATGAACAGATACTTGAAGCCGCGCTCCTCCAATACGTCAAGCAGACCAGACTCCCAGATGGTGGAGAACAGGTCGCCGTGGCCGGGCGGGCACCATTCCAGCTCCGGGTTCGCAGGGTAGCTCACAGGTTCGCCGGTGGCGGCCACGAGCTTGGGTTCCTGATGCTGGATGATTTCCATCGGCACGTCATGCTGACTGAACTTGCGATGATGCTTGAGCACCTTCATCGTGTCCGCCGAAGTGTGGAAGGAGTTCATGAACGTCAGCGGCAGTTCGACGTTCAGGCGTGTGCGAGCGGTAAGCACCTGACCGATGATGATGTCGATGAAGCGCATCTGCTTGGCCTTGTGCCTACGCACCGGCAACAGCGACTTGGCCTTGTCTAATCCCATGGAGGTGCCCAGACCGCCATTGAGCTTGAGGAATGCGGTCTTGGCGAAGGCGTCCACGGCCTTGTCGTGGTTGATGGTCTCATAGACGTCGTGGAAGCTGGGCACGTGGCCAAGCGGCTCGATGTCGTCCTCGCGAATCCAGCTGGAGGCTTCTTCATGGCGCCATACGTCATACAAATGGTGGAACTGGTTGATGGCGGTTTCGCTCATGCCATGCTCGCGCATCTTGGCGGCCGAAAGCTCGAAAGTCTCATCCACTTCGGGGGTGTTTACGGTTTCTTCGGGGGTGTCCGAGGTAACGGCGTCGGTGTCGTCAGCGGCGGCGATATCCAGTTGGGCCTTATCGTTTATTTCTGTCAATTCGGGTCCCTTTCGTCAAATCAATAGGAACCAGTCTAGCCCCTGTTTGGGGCAAACGCATACGACGGGGGTGCGGAGGCGGTGAATTGTCGGTGATAATTCCAATAACACGCCAAGATGAAGTCCGTGTTTAATCCATTACGAATGGCTTACAAAGGTAAGTCCGTCATCATGTTGTCTCATATTGTCTGAAAACGGAAAAACCCCGGAAGACAACCACTCAAAAGTGGCAGAATTCCGGGGCTAATCGGTCGGGCCGGCGGGATTTGAACCCGCGACCCCTTGACCCCCAGTCAAGTGCGCTACCAAACTGCGCTACGGCCCGATGGTGCAAAAGCACCGAGTAGATAATTTACCAGATATTTGAAATCTGGCAAATTACGCGCGTGTCACTTCCGCTTCTTCTTCTCGCGGATGTTCACGGAGATCTGAATCGGCGTGCCTTCGAAGCCGAATTCCTCGCGCAGGGAACGCTCGATGTAGCGGCGGTAGCCGTGCTCGAGGAAGCCGGTGGCGAAGATCACGAAACGCGGCGGGCGCGTGGATGCCTGCGTGGCGAAGAGGATTCGCGGCTGCTTGCCACCACGCAACGGGTGCGGGTGGGCGGCCTGAATTTTGCCGAGGAAGGCGTTGAGCTTGCCTGTAGGAATACGCTGGTCCCAGGATTCCAAGGCCTTATCCATGGCTCGCGTCAGACGGTTGGTGTGCCAGCCGGTCTTGGCGGACAGATTCACACGCTCGGCCCACATCACACGGTCGAATTCGGTGTTCCACAGGCGTTCGAGACGCTGCTTGTCGAACTCGTCCATCGCATCCCACTTATTGAACACGAGCACGATCGCACGGCCCGCATCCACGGCTGTGGACATGACCTTCAAATCCTGATCGGATACCGGCTGCGAAGCATCAAACAGGATCAGCGCCAATTCACAGCGCTCGATGGCGGCCTGCGTGCGCAGAGAGGAATAATATTCCGCGCCTGTGAGCTTGTGCTGGCGTCGCTTGATGCCGGCCGTGTCGATGAACAGCCAGTCCTCGCCATCGATGTTGACGATTTCGTCGACGGGGTCGCGCGTAGTGCCGGCCAAATCGTTGACCACGGCACGTTCTTCGCGCGCCAGCTGATTGAGCAGAGACGACTTGCCCACGTTCGGGCGGCCCACCAGAGCCACGCGGCGCAGGCCGGAAGGCGTGAGGTAGCCGGAAGTCTTCTCGGCCTGCTTGAGCTTGTCGAGCGCGACGTCCAGCAGGTCGCCCACTCCCCTGCCGTGCATGGCGGAAATCGAGTATGGTTCGCCGAGGCCGAGCTTCCAGAATTCGGCGGCAAGATATTCGCTGGCCTGGTCGTCGATCTTGTTGACGGCCAGCACGACCGGCTTGCCGGCGGCACGCAGCATCTTGACGATGCGCTCATCGGTGGTGGTCATGCCCACTTGACCATCGACAACGAATACCACAGCATCGGCCAAGGTCACGGCAACCTGTGCCTGTGAGGCGATGGCGGATTCAATGCCTTCCACGTCGGCTTCCCAGCCGCCCGTGTCCACCAGCTTGAAGTCAGTGCCGGCCCATTCCGCGTCATAGCTCACACGGTCTCGCGTAACGCCCGGCGTGTCTTCCACAACGGCGGCACGGCGGCCGAGGATACGGTTGACCAGGGATGATTTGCCCACGTTCGGACGGCCTACAACAGCCAGCACACCCACCGGCTTGGGGCCGGCCTTGCGCGCGCCTTCCGTGAAACCGCGGCCGGAAATCAGATCCTCATCGCCTTCGTCCAGCTCATAGCCTTCGAGATTGGCGGCATACTGCTCGTACTCCTGGTTCTCGATGGCGTCCTCGACCAGACCGATGAGCAGATCGAGCGTGTGGGCGAAGTCCAAATCGGAATTGTCGATGGTAGTAACGCCATCGGCGGCGGTCAGGAAGCTGGTGACCTTGGAATCGGCCTTGTCGCGCGCAGCCACATCCTCAGCACCCACGCCCTTGACGGCTTGGCCGGTGCGACGGGCCTGACGGACCTCCTCACGGGCGGTCAGCAGCACGCGCACCTCGGCGTCCGGGGACACCACGGTGGTGATATCGCGGCCCTCGGCCACGATGCCCAAACCCCCGGAGAAGGAGTCGGCCGACGCTTCGCGGGCGATGTAGGCGCGCTGGGCGGCGATGAGCACGTTGCGCACCGGGATGACGTTCGACACCTTGGAGACATGGCTGGAGACTTCGGAGGAACGAATGGCCTCGGAGATGTCCTCGTCGTCGGCGAATACGCGGGGGTTGTCCGGGTCCACGGAGATATCGAAATGGTCGCCGGTGAAGAACTCGCCCACCGCTTCGGTGATGACACGCTCATCCACGGTTTCGGCGTCCAGATCGATGCCCTGCTTCAGGCACCACCAAGCACAGGCACGATACATCGCGCCCGTGTCAAGGTAGGCGTATCCGAAATACTTGGCCAGCGCCTTGGACGTGGACGACTTGCCCACGCCGGCGGGGCCGTCGATGGCAACGCGAATCACAGACCAACCTCCTTGGACAGCGAACGGACTTCCGTCTGGGACAGCACGCGGTAGGAACCGGGCTTCAAATCACCGAGCTTGATCGGGCCGATCTGGGTGCGCACCAAGCGCTTGACCGGGAAGCCGATTGAGCCAAAGATACGTCGCACGATGCGGTTCTTGCCGGAGTGCAGCACGACCTTGACCATCGTGTGGTCACGCGAGGAGTCGATGATCGCGCAGTGGTCGAGCTTGATCCAGCCGTCGTCGAGCTGCACGCCGGTGGTCACGAGTCGACGGCACACGGTGCCGGAGATCTTGCCTTCCAGCGTGGCGACGTAGGTCTTCTCGACCTCGTACTTGGGGTGCATGACGTGCTGCGAGAGCTCGCCGTCGTTCGTCATGAGGATCAGACCCTCGGAATCGTAGTCGAGACGGCCCATGTGGAAGATGCGCTCGTACTTGTCGCCCACGATGTCGCGCAGCGTGTAGCGGCCCTTCGGGTCGTCCATGGCGGAGAGCACCTTGCGGGGCTTGTTCAGCGCCAGAGTAACGTGGTTCGGATTGACGCGTACGCGCGAACCGTCTACGCGCACCTGCTGCTTATGAGGGTCAACGCGAGTTCCGAGCTCGGTGACCAGTTCACCGTCGACCTCGACACGGCCTTCGGTAATCATGTCCTCGCACTTGCGGCGGGAACCGAATCCCGCTTGGGCAAGCAGCTTCTGGAGTCGAATGGAATTGGAATCGTCTTGCGCTTTCGCAGCGCGGGAATATGCGTTTGGCATCGTTCTCCCAACGTGGCCGGACAGATTCTGTCATCGCAGAGACTGTCGATTTGTATACATACTTCAGAGTTGGCGGACTGGAATCCCAGCCAATTCCAACCTATATATCATACCGCAACGTAGGACTGCTGCTAGACTGGCAACCGTTTGTGCGGGTTCGCCCGTTTTCCAACAGATGAAAAGGAATGAACAATCATGGAAGAAACCAAGCAACAGCCGCTGGCTCTGCGCGTGTGCGCCGAATTGGCCGGCAGCTTCCTGCTGTGCTTTGCCATTTACGCCTTCTCCACATGGGGTTCGGCCGTGTATGGCATCAATATCGTGTTCTTCGCGTTGGCTACCGGCTTGGCATATGCCGCAGTCACCGCCATCTTCTCCCGCGTGTCCGGTGGCCAGCTGAATCCGGCCATCACCGTAGCCTCCGTGCTGGTTTCCAAGACGAAAATCCTGGATGGCATCCTCTATGTGATCGCTCAGGTCATCGGTGCCATCGCCGCCGGCTTCGCCGTGGTCAAGCTGCTGCCCACATCCGAGCAGGTAGCTGCCAAAGTGTGGCTGACTCCGGCCGTTAACGGTTTCGAAAACGGCTCCGTGTCTTACTCGCTGCTGACCCAGTATGGCATTACGTTCTCGATTACGCTGGCGATTGTCGTCGAGGTCGTTGCCTCTCTGATTGTCGTTGCCACCGCCATGTCTTCTCTGGGTGATCACGGCGAGTCCTCGGACCGTCATGCCATTGCCATGGGTCTTGCCTATGGTCTGGCCACCGCCATCAGCTACCCGGTTACCGGTGCCGGTCTCAATCCCGCCCGTTCCACCGGTATCGCACTGGCCGCGATGAATGAGGGTCTTACGCAAAATCCGCTGCAGCAGCTGTGGGTATTCTGGATTAGCCCGGTCTTGGCCGCCGCTGTGGTGGCGTTGGTCATGATCATCGCGCAGATGATGACCACTCCCAAAGTGCCGGCTGCCGCCGATCTTCCGCAGACGGATGCCGATGCAAACGCGGACACGCTCGACGATGGCGAATTCTTCGATCAGGCCGCCTCGTCTGATGGCGATTCAGCGGAAAAAGATGTTGCCGAAGAGTCCAAAGAAGCTGAAGTAGGTAATCAGCAGGCCGATTCCCAAGGCGATGCCGATGAAGGAGTCGAACGCCACTGAGCGCACTTTCCATGGGCTTTTGTCCTGAAGAATCAGGCGAACAAGCCCGGTGATGATGGCCGTCACGGCAAGTATGACCGTGGCGGCCATCGTATATCCGAAAGCAACCAGCAGTGTGATGACGGCGACGACGCCGAGTACGCACCATTCAAACCATGGCTTGCCCTCATGTGCTTCGGATACATAGGGATGGTTGTGCATGTTGCGATTCCTTCTGTCGAACGGTTACGTGACCACAATAGCAGGCGAATAGCAAAGGTGGGATTCCGCTTGGACCCGTTGACGGGTCAGGCGGAATCCCACCTTTGTGCGTTTTGGCTGAGCTGCTCCCCTCAGAGAGTCCCGATCAGTGGAAGAAGTGGCGGGTGCCGGTGAGGTACATGGTCACGCCGGCCTTCTTGGCCGCTTCGATGACCTCCTCATCGCGGATGGAGCCGCCAGGCTGCACGATGGCCTTGACGCCCGCGTCGATAAGCACCTGGGCACCATCGGCGAACGGGAAGAACGCATCGGATGCCGCGACCGCACCGGTGGCGCGATCGGCACCATCGGCCAGCGTGTTGGCGCGCTCGACGGCCAAATGGCAGGAGTCCACGCGGTTGACTTGGCCCATGCCGATGCCAACCGTGGCCTGGTCGTGGGCCAGCAGGATGGCGTTGGACTTCACGCAGCGGATTGCACGCCATGCGAACACGAGGTCCTTCAGCGTGTCGGCGTCGGCGGCCTCGCCGGCCACGAGCTTCCAGGCGTCCGGATCGTCGCCGACGGCGTTGATCAGATCAGTGTCCTGCACAAGCAGGCCGCCATCGATCTGGCGGATGGCCTCGTGGCCCTTCGGCGGCTCGGCCACCTTGAGGATGCGCAGGTTCTTCTTCTTGGTCTGCAGCAGTTCGAGCGCGGCCGGCTCATAGTCGGGGGCGACGATGACTTCGGTGAAAATCGGGCGCACGCTTTCGGCCATCTCAAGGGTGACCTTGGAGTTGCAGGCGATCACACCGCCGTAGGCGCTCATCGGGTCGCAGGCGTGAGCCTTCTTGTGGGCCTCGGCCGCGGTCGCGCCGATGGCCAGACCGCACGGATTGTTGTGCTTGACTACGGCCACGGCAATGGCGGGAGCCATATCCCATACGGTGCGCCAGGCGGCGTCCGCGTCCACGTAGTTGTTGTAGCTCATCGGCTTGCCGCCGAGCTGCTCGGCGTGGGCGAAACCGGTCTGGTTGAGCGGGTCGATGTAGAGGGCGGCCTGCTGGTGGGAGTTCTCGCCGTAGCGCAGGGTGTGCGCACGATCCCAGGTGCGGGTGAACTGGGCCGGGAACTTGGCGGAATCGACTTCAGTGCCCTGATCGTCCTTGTCCACCTCGACGGCGTCCAGAGAGGCCGGCTTGGGCCAGTGCTTGGCGGTCCACTCGTTGATGGTGGCGTCATAGGCGGCGGTGTGCGCGAAGGCCTTGGCGGCAAGCCACTTGCGCTCGTCCAAGGAGAAGCCGGTGCCGTCGGCCACGCGGGAGGCGACCAGTGCATAATCGGCCGGGTCGGTGACGATGGCCACGGTGGCGTGGTTCTTGGCCGCGCCGCGCACCATGGAGGGACCGCCGATGTCGATCTTCTCGATGGTATCGGCCTCGTTGGCGCCGGAGCGCACGGTGTCGGCGAACGGGTACAGGTTGACGACCACCAGGTCGAACGGCTTGATGCCGAACTCCTCGAGCTGCTTGGCGTGCTCGGGGTTGGTCATATCAGCCAGAATGCCGGCGTGAATGTACGGGTGCAGCGTCTTGACGCGGCCGTCGAGGCATTCGGGGAATCCGGTGACATCGGACACCTCGGTTACCTTGACGCCCAGTTCGGCAAGCTTCTTGGCGGTCGAACCAGTGGAAACAACTTCGGTGCCGGCCTTCACGAACGCTTCCGCGAGTACTTCGATGCCTTCCTTATGAAAGACCGAGACCAGTGCTCGACGTATCGGTCGGTTCGTGTTTGTCATCCTGTTCCTCCTTGGATTCTTGTGGTTGTGACGCTAGGAACCGCGCCTGATGAACGGTGGCGGTCTTCGAGGTCGTGGCGGTGGTGCGGGAATCCTTGATTCTCTCAACCAACCAGACTATCGGAAAAACGAGCGCTATGCCAATCAGCGCGAGCAGCCATGCCGCGGTAAGTCCCAGTGCGGTCGAATGACCGACGACTCTGGTGGAGGCCATGACGTCGACGCCTATGTGAGCAAGACGATGATCGCCAAGCGATCCATTGGACAGAGCGAACAGCAATGTGGATGCCAGTGAGATCAGCATCGCGCTCAGGCAGAATGCCCCGGCGGAGTAGATCAGCGAAACCAGTACCGGGCCGCGGGTGGACGTATTCCGTACATTCAACGGTCTGCAGGCGAATCCTTGCGGTAGGAATACAGCCAGCAGGCCCACGAGCGCAGCGATGGCGAGAGGCGCGTTCAAGGCAACGGTACGCCATAGTTCACTGCTGACCGGTTCGGGCAGAATACCGAATACCGGAATTGCAGGAAGCTCTTTGGATTGGCCGAGCCATAATGTGAAACTGGCCAAATCACCGATGGCGAATCCGCCGCCGAAGAGCCAGGAAACAGCCCAGAGCATGACGTTGGGTAGCCAGATCAGCATGGCGACGGTGGTGAGAATTCGTGAACCGGTTTCCATCCCGGACAATTCGAACAACGATACGACAGCGGCATGGTTGCGTACCGACCATACGATGACGGTAATCAATCCAATTGCCAGATATATGCTCAGTATCGCGACGGCCAAGGCGACGCCGATTTTCAGGCAGTGGCGTATGTCCGCCGGCACCTGCTTGCGAGTCCAGTCCCTGAATGCTCGCATTTTGGCTGATTCCGGTACGGCTGCGCATAGGAAACCGATCGAGAATACGATGGCTGCTTTCAGCAACACCAGCCACTGGTCATCGACAAGACCTAGGTGCACGGATTGCCGGAATGCCTCGTTCAACCCGAGCCAAACAATCAATCCGGCAACATACGCATGCGGCCCGTATGCTTTGATTCGCATGATGAGTGCATTGATCAGCCATATCAGCAGTATGGTCAACAGCAATGGCGTAATGGTGAGGGTGAACGAATCGGTTCTAAAGCCCGATCCCTCACTCAGAAGCACAACGGCCTGTGTCAGCGAGGTTGTGCCGACGGTGAGATTGTCGCCGCCCTCTTCCATAGAGACGACCAATAACATCAGCGCTGTATAGCAGCCTAATGCAACGGCATAGATGGCCATGGATGCGAGGGCGACTATGGCTCCCCGCACCCATTGGCGAATCACGGCTTTCATCACGATTGGCTGGAACCGATCAGTCGATGTTGGCCTTGGCGAGTACGTCACGCATGATTTCGGCGGCCTGGCCCGGGGTCTTGCCCACGGGGATGCCCGCCGCCTCGAGCGCGTTCTTCTTGTCCTGGGCGGTGCCCTTGCCTCCGGAGACGATGGCGCCGGCGTGGCCCATCTGCTTGCCTTCGGGGGCGGTGAAACCGGCGATGTAGGCGACAACCGGCTTGGTCATGTGCTCCTTGGCCCATGCGGCGGCGTCCTGTTCGGCGAAGCCGCCGATTTCGCCGATCATCATGACAGCCTTGGTGTCGGGGTCGGCTTCGAATGCCTGCAGGGCTTCCAGCAGCGTCGTGCCGACGATCGGGTCGCCGCCGGCGCCGAGACATGCGGTGAAGCCGATATCGGACAATTCGCCCATGAGCTGGTAGGTGAGGGTGCCGGATTTGGAGACCAGTCCGAGCGGGCCGCGGCCGACGATGCCGTCGGGGATGATGCCCAGATTGACGCCGGGGTTGCCGAGCGTGATGAGACCAGGGCAGTTCGGTCCGATGATGCGCACGCCCTTCTTGAGCGCCAGTTCGACGAAGTATGCGGAATCGGCCACCGGAATGCCTTCAGTGATGACCACGATGAGTTCGATGCCGGCTTCGACGGCTTCGACCACGGCGGACTTGGCGAACTTCGGCGGCACGAACACCACGCTGGCCTTGGCGCCGGTGGCTTCACGTGCTTCGCCGCAGGTGGCGAACACGGGGATGTCCGCGTCGGCACCGTTCTTGGCACCGGGGAAGGTGACGGATGTGCCGGCCTTGCGCGGGTTCACGCCGCCGACGATATTGGTGCCGGCCTTGAGCATGCGAGCCGTATGGGTCATGCCCTGATGGCCGGTCATGCCCTGGACGATAACGGGAGCGCCGTCTTCGATGAACAGCATCAGCGAACCTCCTTGGACTGGGTCGCCTCACCGGCGAGCTGCGCGGCCTTGGCTGCCGCGCCTTCCATGGTTTCGGACACATGGATATTCGGGTTATTGGCGGAGGCGAGGATATGCAGACCCTCGGCGGCGGCGTTGCCATCGAAGCGCACAACGATCGGCTTGGAACCGCCGAGCTTGGCGACCGCTTCGAGGATGCCGTTGGCGACTTCCACGCAGGAGGTGATGCCGCCATAGACATTGATGAACACGGATTCGACCTGAGGGTCGGACAGTACGATCTCCAGGCTTTCGGCCATGACGGCTGCGGAGGCGCCGCCGCCGATGTCCAGGAAGTTGGCGGGCTTGATGTTGGTGCCCTGTTCCTCGCCAGCGCCGGAGACGGCATCCAGGGAACTCATGACGAGTCCTGCACCGTTGCCGATCACACCGACCTCGCCGTGCAGGTGCACGTAGTGCAGGCCGTGTTCGCGGGCGCGCTGTTCGAAGGGGTCGGGAACGATGGGATCCACGAAACGCGCCCAGCCGTCATGGCGGAAGGAGGCGTTGTCATCCAAGGAGATCTTGGCGTCCAAGGCGCTCAGCTGCTTGGTGGATTCGTCATCCGGGTCGCCGATCTTGGCGAGCGGATTGATTTCCACGAGCGTGGCGTCGTTGTCTTTGAAGCAGCGCCACATCTTGAGCAGAATCTGTGCGGCCTGATCGACGTCCGCGTGGTAGAAGCCGATGCTCTGTGCCATTTCGGTGGCAGCGGCCAGGTCGAAGTCACCGAGCGCATCGATGTGCAGGCGCTTGACGGCCTCCGGATGTTCCTTGGCGATTTCCTCGACTTCGGTGCCGCCGTTAGCGGTGGCCAGCACGTCGAAGTCGCGCGAGGTGCGGTCCACGGAGATGGACACGTAGTATTCGTGCAGGATGTTCTTGGCTTCGGCTACAAGCACGCCGGAAACCTTGTGCCCGTGGATGGTCATCGGCAGGATGGACTCGGATTCAAGAATCGCCTCGTCGCGGTTATGGGCGATCTTGACGCCGCCGGCCTGACCACGATGACCGATCTTGACCTGCGCCTTGATTACGCAGGGATAGCCGATTTTGTCCGCCGCTTCAGCGACTTCATGGGAGTTCTGGGCAAAGATGGCGTCCGGGGTGGGAATGTCCTGTTCCTCGAGCAGCTGACGCGCCTGGTATTCGTAAAGATCCATCGATCCTTCCCTGACTATGTAATTGGTCCGGCATGTAACTGTACACAGTACATGCCGGACCTTGAAAACTGACTGTACGTTGGGTGAGACGAAATCTCAGGCCGGCATCGCGATCAGCGAGCTGCTGGGCTTGCCGTCGAGCTTATCCAGACCGTCGAGGCCATCGAGCCGCATCACGAAACTGAAGCCCACCACGGTGCCACCGGCCTTTTCGATAAGGTCGGTGGCGGCTTTGGCGGTGCCGCCCGTGGCGATGAGGTCATCGACGATGAGCACTCGCTTCCCTGCCTGTACGGCGTCGGTTTCGATTTCGACACTGGCCGTGCCGTATTCGAGGTCATAGGATTCACCGATGGTTTCAGGCGGCAACTTGCCGGCCTTACGCACGGCGATGAAACCCTTGCCCAAATGGGCGGCCATGGCCGGGCCGAACAGGAACCCGCGCGATTCGAGACCGGCAATGGAGTCGAATTCGCTCGGGGACACCGGCAGGGCCTCTTCAAGTGCTTTGAGCAGAATCTTCAAGCCCTTGGGGTCGGCGAGCACTGGCATGAAATCACGGAAGATGATGCCTTCCTTGGGAAACCCCGGTACGGAACGCACCAAGGACACCAGATATTCGGCGTCCTGTTGCCCTACCTTGCTCAATGCGTCGATGGTGATGTCCGACTGTGCCATAGTGCTCGCCCCTTTTATGCCTTTGCGATGCGATACGCGGATGGTGCTACCGAATCGAACAGCTTACTTCGTCTTGGTTTCGTTGTCGTCACCGGTCTCGTCAGCGGTGTCTTCCTCGGACACGACGGACGCCTCGATCGGAACCTGACCAGCCTCATCGTTAGCCGGAGCCTCGGTGTCTTCGTCGGGCAGCGGGTTGCCGTTCTCGTCGACCTCATCATCGGACACATAGGCCGGGCGGGTGTACTCACGGGCGATGGCGTTGAAGCCGAAACGCAGCTTGGAGCCTTCGGAGTCGATGACGATCTCCTCATACTGCTCGTCGACTTCGACGACCTTGCCGATCACCTGGCCGATGGTGATGACCTCGGTGCCGGGCTGCAGGTTGCGACGGAAGTCCTGCTTCTCCTGCTGTTGCTGCTTGGCCTTCTTGGACTGCCACCACATCATGCCGCCGAACACGACGACGATCACGATGAGCATAATGTACTGTTGTTCCACGAAACAACTCCTTCAAACGAGCGACATTGACGAAACGCCGCCAAGTGTGCAAACAGGAGAAAGTCTAGAAGAGCTTGCTGACATCATCTTTGGGCGTAATTCCCAAATGCTGCCATGCCTTCTCGGTAGC
This sequence comes from uncultured Bifidobacterium sp., assembly GCF_959020155.1. Taxonomy (GTDB): domain Bacteria; phylum Actinomycetota; class Actinomycetes; order Actinomycetales; family Bifidobacteriaceae; genus Bifidobacterium. Next base: position 6,266 of record NZ_CAUERC010000021.1, on the reverse strand, counting down.
CACGCGGCCTTTGGGCGTGCGAATCATAAAACCTTCGCGCACGAGATACGGCTCGCACACGGTTTCCACGGTTTCCGATTCCTCGCCCACCATGGCCGCCAGATTGTTCAGGCCCACGGGTCCACCGTTGAAGTTGCGCACGATGGCATTGAGCACGGCGATGTCCAGCCGGTCGAGGCCTTCGGAGTCGATCTGGTACAGGGCCAGCGCCTCCTTGACGTCGTCCGGCCGCACCACGATCAGGTCGTGGACGATGGCCCAGTCGCGTACACGGCGTAGCAATCGGTTGGCGATACGCGGCGTGCCGCGCGAACGCAACGCAAGCTCATGAGCGGAACCCGCATCAAGGTTTACGCCCAGTACGTTGGCCGAACGTTCGATGAGCTTTTCCAACTCCTCATGCGGATAGAAGTCGAGATGTGCGGTGAAGCCAAAGCGTGCGCGCAACGGGCTTGGCAGCATACCTTCGCGCGTGGTGGCACCGATGACGGTGAATCGCGGCAGGGTCAGCGGGATGGAGCTTGCGCCCGGGCCTTTGCCGACCATCACATCGACGCGGAAGTCCTCCATCGCGATATACAGCAGCTCTTCGGCGGCGCGCGGCAGACGATGGATCTCGTCGATGAACAGCACTTCGCCGACGTCGAGGGAGCTCAGAATCGAAGCAAGATCACCGGCATGTTGAACCGCAGGGCCGGAAGTCACGCGAATCGGCACTTCAAGCTCATTGGCAACGATCATGGCCAACGTGGTTTTGCCCAAGCCAGGAGGGCCGGCAAGCAGAATATGGTCCGGTGGCACATCGCGTTTGCGGGCCGCGTCCAGGAACAGTTGCAGCTGGGCCTTGAGCCGTGGCTGTCCGATAAAGCCTTCGAGAACATGGGGGCGCAGCTCCTCGTCGCTGACCGGCTCGTTGCCGATCGGCTGGGAGGAGACCATGCGCAACGACTCTTCGTTGGCACCGGTGTTGGAGGCTCCGTAATCCGTTGTCTCGCTCATCAGCGGCCCCTATCCATCAGCGCCAAAGCCAGACGTAGCACACGCGGCACATCGTCGGTGGCAAGCGGCGTGGGAATATCGTTTTCGGCGCAAGCCTCGGCAACGGCCTGTTGGGCGTCCTGCTGACGCCAGCCAAGTGAAATCAGTCCTTCGACAACCTGTTCCGTACCGGTATCCACCGGAGACTTGGATATTGCCGCCTGAGCGGAAGCACCCTCGATCTGACTCAAATCAATAGAGCCCTTAAGCTCGAGGATGATTTTCTGTGCGCCCTTCTTGCCCAGCCCCGGAGCCTTGGCCAGCGCGGTGGCGTCGTTGTCGGCGATGGCGTGGGCCAGCTGACTCGGCGTCAGTGTGGAGAGTAACGATTGGGCCACTTTAGGCCCAATGCCGGAGACCTTGATGAGTTGCAGAAAGGTTTTCTTGGCGTCCCGATCCAGGAATCCATGCAGGGTAATGGCATCCTGAGAGAGGTTCATATAGGTGAAGACGCGGGTGTCTTGCCCGGCGTGCAGACGGCTCAGGTCGGTGGCGGACATGCGCACTTCGTAGCCCACTCCCCCAACATCAATCAATGCGGTATCGGTTTCGACCGATTCAACCCGCCCGGTCAGCATGCCGATCATACAGGTACTCCTTCAGGGCTCCAGGATTCAAGACTCGAACAACTGTTCGAAAGTATACTACATGCCTCGGTCGTGGTTGATGCGGCGGCGCGTGGATTTCTGTGCGGCCTCAGCCCACTGGCGTTGCGCGGCGGTCAGATGTTGTTCGCGTTCGCCGCCCTGCAATGCGCCTGCCGGGCGCAGCGCATGGCAAATGGCCAAAGCCAAGGCATCGGCGGCATCGGCGGGAGTCGGCATTTTGGTGAGGTTCAAAATACGTGTCACCATACGCTCCACCTGAATCTTCTGCGCCTGCCCGTTACCGGTGATAGCCAGCTTGGCTTCGGTAGGCGTATGCAACGCCACGGGAATATTGCGTTGCGCGGCGGCGAGCATGGCGAGGCCGGCGGCCTGTGCGGTACCGAGTACGGTGTTGCGGTTGGATTGTGCGAACACTCGTTCGATGGATACGGCATCGGGTGCGAAGCGATCCATTTTCTCGGACAGGCCGTTGTAGATGGCCAGTAGACGCAGATCCTGGGTGATATCCGGTGAGGACCGCACCACGTCCACGTGAATAAACGAAAGCCGGCGGTGCTCGCCGGCTTCGATCACGCCGACCCCGCAACGTGTGAGCCCGGGGTCGACGCCAAGGATAATCACGAGGATTACTCCTCGTCGAGCTGGGCCATCACCTCGTCGGAAGCGGTCCAGTTGGAGTAGATGTTCTGCACATCGTCGAGGTCATCGAGGTTGTCGATGAGCTTGGACACCTTGCGGGCATCCTCAAGGCTCAACTCGACCTCGTTCTTCGGCTGCATGACCTGGTCGGCGGAATCGTAGTCGAAGCCGGCTTCCTGCAGAGCCTTGCGCACGGTGAACAGGTCGGACGGACCGGTCACAACGGTGAACACTTCACCGTCATCGGTAACGTCCTCGGCACCGGCTTCGGCGGCGGTTTCGAACAGCTTGTCGAAGTCCACGCCCTCGGACGGCACCACGATCTGGCCCTTGCGCTCGAAGTTGAAGGACACGGAGCCGGAGGTGGCCAGAGAGCCGTTGCCCTTGGTCAGGGTGGAACGGACTTCGGCGGCCGCACGGTTGCGGTTGTCGGTCAGGCATTCGATGATGAGGCCAACGCCGGCAGGAGCGTAGCCCTCGTAGACGATGTCTTCGTAGTTGGCGGCACCATCTTCAGCACCGGCACCACGCTTGACGGCGCGAGCGATGTTGTCGGCCGGCATGGAGGCCTTCTTGGCCTTGTAGATGGCATCGTACAGGGACGGGTTGCCGTCCGGGTCGCCGCCGCCGAGGCGGGCGGCGATTTCGATGTTCTTGATGAGCTTGGCGAAGAGCTTGCCGCGCTTGGCGTCGATGGCGGCCTTCTTGTGCTTGGTGGTCGCCCACTTGGAATGACCTGACATAATGCTCCTAGCAATTATTGAAACGGATGATGTCAAACGAAACGATTGTAGGCCGTTAATCAGACATACCCGTAATGTTTCCGATGATTGTCTTATTGCGCGTACCGATAAAACCGGTTGCGCGGGTGCCGCACCCGGTCAGGCAAGCGGCAAATGATACTGCGGGGCCAGCTGTTCGAATGCCTGGGCATAGGCGTCTCGCTGGTCGGACAGCAGAATCGGCATGGTACGCGTCTGGGCGACGATGGGCATGAAGTTCGCATCGCCATTCCAACGCGGCACCACATGCTGGTGCAGGTGCGCGGCGACTCCGGCACCCGCGACCTCGCCCTGATTGATGCCGATGTTGTATCCGTCCGGACGGGAGACGGTCTCCATCACCTTCATGGCGAGGGTGGTGGCCTTCTCGAATTCGAACAGTTCGGCATCGTCGAGTTCGGTGATGAATCCGACGTGACGGTACGGGCAAATCATGAGATGCCCGACATTGTATGGGTAGAGGTTCATGATGGCGAACACGTGCGTGCCACGCCAGGCGATGAGGCCGTCTTCGTCGGATTTTTTGGGTCCGACGCAGAACGGGCATTCCTTCGTCTTGGGCTTGGTTGGGCGATCCTCGCTGTTGCGCAGCACATAGGTCATGCGCTGCGGAGTCCACAGTCGTTCGACCGTGTCCTCCTGAGGCGGAAAGTCCGCCGGATTATCGACACGCACGTCAGTCATTTTCGTGCCCTTTCTTGGCTCCCCTCAGAGAGGGGAGCCAGTACCATTCGCATCACTCAGCCACAGCAGCGTTGAAGTCGTCGGCGGAGTTCACCTGGACGCGCTTCTTGATGACGGTGAGAATCTGCTCGCGAGCAGTGTCCACCGGCACACCGTTGAGCTGGCTGCCGTCGCGGAAGCGGAAGCTGACCGCGTTGTTGTTCATGTCTTCCTCACCGACGATGAGGATGAACGGCACCTTGGACTTGGAGGCGTTGCGAATCTTCTTGCCGAAGCGATCGTCGGAGTAGTCGATCTCGCAACGGACCATCTCATCTTCAAGGGACTTGACGAAGCCGGCCAGATGCGGGGCAAACTCGTCGGCAACCGGCACGCCGAGCACCTGCACGGGGGCCAGCCACGCCGGGAAGGCACCTGCGTAGTGCTCGAGCAGCACGGCGAAGAAGCGTTCGATGGAGCCGAACAGGGCGCGGTGAATCATCACCGGGCGCTGGTGGGTGCCGTCCTTCGCGATGTACTCGAGCTGGAAGCGCTCCGGCAGGTTGAAGTCGAGCTGGATGGTCGAGACCTGCCAGGTGCGGCCGATGGCGTCGCGGGCCTGCACAGAGATCTTCGGGCCGTAGAAGGCGGCGCCGCACGGATCGTCGACGAGCTCGAGGTTGGATTCCTTGGCGACCTCGGCGAGCGTGTTGGTGGCCTCCTCCCAGATCTCGTCGGAGCCGACGTACTTGTTCGGGTCCTTGGTGGACAGCTCGAGGTAGAAGTCGGTCAGGCCAAAGTCCTTGAGCAGGTTCAGCACGAAGGTGAGCAGGCTGGTGAGCTCGTCCTTCATCTGCTCGCGGGTGCAGTAGATGTGGGAGTCGTCCTGGGTGAGGCCGCGCACGCGGGTCAGGCCGTGGACCTCGCCGGACTTCTCGTAGCGGTACACGGTGCCGAACTCGAAGAGGCGCAGCGGCAGCTCACGGTAGGAGCGCTGACGCGACTTGAAGATGAGGTTGTGCATCGGGCAGTTCATCGGCTTGAGGTAGTAGTCGGCGCCCGGCTTGGTGATGTTGCCGTCCGCGTCCTTCTCCTCGTCGAGGTGCATGGGCGGGTACATGCCGTCCTTGTACCAGTGCAGGTGGCCGGAGGTCTCGTACAGGCCGCCCTTGGTGATGTGCGGGGTCTGCACGAAGCTGTAGTGGTGCTTGCGGTGCATCTCACGGGAGTAGTCCTCCATAGCGTTGATCACGGCGGCACCCTTCGGGTGGAACACGGCCAGGCCGGGGCCAATTTCATCCGGGAAGGAGAACAGGTCCATCTCGGCGCCGAGCTTGCGGTGATCGCGCTTGGCGGCTTCTTCCAGGCGGGTCTGGTAGGCCTTGAGGTCTTCCTTGGTGGCCCATGCGGTGCCGTAGACGCGCTGCATGGTCGGGTTCTTCTCGGAACCACGCCAGTAGGCGGCGGCGGAACGCTCGATCTTGAAGGCCTTGATGTAGCGGGTGTTCGGCAGGTGCGGGCCGCGGCACAGGTCCTTCCAAACCACATTGCCATCACGGTCTACGTTGTCGTAGAAGCTGAGCTCCTTTTCGGAGATCTCGGTGGCGGCGGCCGGGTCGAGGTGTGCTTCCTTGTCTTCGATCAGTTCGATCTTAAAGGGCTGGTCGGCCTCTTCCTTCAGAGCCTCTTCCTCGGTCACGGAACGGCGGCGGAAGGACTGGGAGGACTTGATGATGCGCTGCATGCGCTTCTCGATGTCCTTGAGGTCGTTCGGGGTGAAGGGCTGGTCGACCTGGAAGTCGTAGTAGAAGCCGTCCTTGATGACGGGGCCGACGCCGAGCTTGGCGTTCGGGTAGACTTCCTGCACGGCCTGGGCCATGACGTGGGTGGCCGAGTGACGCATGATTGCGAGGCCGTCTTCGGAGTCGAGGGCGATGGGGTCGACGGTGTCGCCATCGTTCAGCGGCGTGTACAGGTCACGGTTCTCGCCGTTGATCTTGACCGCGATGATGTTCTTGTCTTCCGCGAACAGTTCTACGCCGGTGGTGGTTGCTTCCACCTCCTTCGCTTCGCCGTTGACGGTTATGGAGATGGTAGCTTGCGCCATGATTTGTCCTTTGCTATCGGGGCCCGCGGTACTAATGTGCAGGCCTGGACTGGTTAATCAACGTAGGACACGATAGGTTGGGCGTGCGACAAATACCACCAGCATCTGAACCAATACGAAAAAACCTCGCCGAAGCGAGGTTTCGTTGTGGAGCGGACAACGGGACTCGAACCCGCGGTCTCAACCTTGGCAAGGTTGCGCTTTACCAACTAAGCTATGTCCGCAAAGGAATCCGCCGTGAGAAGCGGAATCCAGTGGGCGATGTAGGAATCGAACCTACGACCCCTTCGGTGTGAACGAAGTGCGCTAGCCGCTGCGCCAATCGCCCGAATATTCGGTTCTTTAGTTATATCCAGTCGAATTGCTTCGACTTTCGTGGGCGATACAAGATTCGAACTTGTGACCCCTTCCGTGTCAGGGAAGTGCGCT
>NZ_CAUERC010000020.1:0-27689 GCF_959020155.1 uncultured Bifidobacterium sp. | reverse complement strand
TTCATCTGCTGCAGCACGCCGCCCATCAGCTCGGCAAATGCGTGATCGTGGTGACGCATTCCAAGCGCGTCGCCAACTCCGCCGATGTCGTGCTGCGTCTCAGGAGCAAGAAACTGACCCGGGCGTGACCCACCTGGGCCGGGCGGCACCCCGGCGACGACCCGCATGGAATCATCGTCATAATGACGCCTGCGATCCCTGGACATGAGAAACCGCACCTCCGATCATCGAATCTGGATTACTCCAGTCCAACAATCGGGGTGCGGTTCAAAAGGCCCTTTTTTTGTGTCGGATTACGAACCGCGCGTCTCACCGCTTGCCGTTGTAGATCTCGTTGTCGATCACATCGGCGAACACGCGATTGACGGCCGGGCGCACCACTTTCAGCGACGGTGTCAGGCACTTGTTCTCCTGCGTGAACTGCGTGTCCAGCACGGCGAACTTGCGTACGGATTCGGCGCGCGAGACCGTCGCATTCGCTTTATCCACGTACTGCTGAATCTCCTCGCGCACCGCGGCGTTCGTGGCGAGCCGGTCGACCGGCGTCTCCGTGGACAGTCCGTGTGCGGGCAGCCAGATGGCCAGCGACTCCGGGTCGAGCGTCACCAGCGCGCCGATGAACGGGCGCTGATCGCCCACCACCACGCAATGCTCCACAATCGGGCACTTGGCAATCTCCTCCTCCAGTGGAATGGGGGAGACGTTCTTGCCGCCGGCGGTAATAATAATGTCCTTGATTCGACCGGTGATGATGATGCGGCCGGCGTCATCGATCTCGGCCAAGTCGCCGGTCCTGAGCCAGCCGTCGGCGGTGAATGCCTCGGCCGTCTTCTCCGGCAGATTGTGGTAGCCGCGGAACACGTTCGGGCCCTTGACCTGCAGTTCGCCTTCGTCGGAAATGCGAATCGAGGAGCCGGGCGCGGGCTGGCCTACGGTGCCGATCACATTGTCGGTCACGCGCGTGGCGGCGAACGGGGCGGCGGTTTCGGTCATGCCGTAACCCTGAATCATCGGCAGACCGATGCCGTTGTAGAAATGCGCCAAATCAAGCGACAGCGGTGCGCCGCCGCAGGCCACGTACTTGATCTTCGGGCCCAGAGCGCCGCGCACCGTGCGGTAGACGAGCGTTTCGTACTTGGCGCGCTCGGCGATTTCGGCAAATGTGTGCTGCTCGCCGGCCTGCTCCTTGCGGCTCCAGATGCGCGCGGCCTCGGCGGCTTTGACAAACAGGCGGCCCTTCCAGCCGGCACCGGCCTTATGCGAGGCGGCGTTGTACACCTTCTCGAACACGCGTGGCACGCCAAGCAGGTAGGTCGGTTCAAACGAACGCAGGTCCGGCAGCAGGGTTTTGGTGTCCGGCAGATAACCGACCACGCCGTCATCGGAGGCGATGGAGGCGTACTGGATAAATCGTGCGAAGCAGTGGGCCAGCGGCAGGAAGAGCAGCAGGCGTGGATGGTCGTCAAGCACCACTTCATGAAGCGCCTGCGAAGCGGTGATGGTGATGGACACGAAGTTCTTATGGGTCAGTTCGGCACCCTTCGGGTTGCCGGTGGAGCCCGAGGTGTAGACGATGGTGGCCAGATCGTCGGCGCGCACGGTGGCCACGCGCTCGTTCAGTTCCTCGTCCGAAACAGCCACGCCCAGACCTTCGAGCGCGCCCAGTGCATTGCCCTCGAGCATGAGAATCTGCTTCAAGGCAGGGCAGTGGTCCTTGACCGAGTCGAGCCGGTCGAAGCGCTCGCGATTGTCGGCAAAGGCCAGCTTGACCACCGAATCGTTCATGATGCGCTGGGCCTGCGGGGCGGAGTCGGTGTCATAGATCGGCACGCTTACCGCGCCCACCGCGGCCAGTGCGAAATCGAGAATGCCCCATTCCAGACGGGTGGAGGAAAAGATGGTCACCGCGTCGCCCTTGGCGATGCCGAGCGCGATCAGGCCCTTGGCGGCCGAGACCACGCGCTCGTGGAATTCGCCGGTGGTGACGTTCTGCCAGCGGCCGGGGCCGATTTTCTTGGCGGCGATTACCGTGTCCGCGCCGGTGCGGGCAAGGCGATCGGTAAGTAGGGAGTAGATGGTCTGGTTGTCGCGGATTTCGATGGATTCGCCAGGCGTGGTGTAGTGGTCAAGCATAAGCGGGCCGTGTCCTTACGTGCGTTGCGTGATGGCTGTTGACAAAATCGAGCCATTCTGACAAGTTAGGTTACGCTGGCGTAAGGTTGCGCGCGTTGTGGGCAATGGAGAAGTTGTCTGTCTGGTTTTGTGGATTGTATACAACGCCGTGTCTAACCGGTTTGCTCTACGGTTATGACACCGTGTCCATTTCGGGAGCCATCGACTTCCTGCAGGACAAGTACGCGCTGAACCCGGCCCTGCAGGGTCTGGTCATCAGCTCCATCATGATCGGCGGCGTGATCGGCGCCGGCTTCTCCGGCTTCCTGTCCGATAAGTACGGCCGCCGCCGAAGCACTGGTCGCCGCGCAAAAAGCAGCACTAGGCCGCGTTTGCTGCGTCTATTGGCGAATTGATCATATGGGTCGTCTGCGTGCAGACGACCCTTTTGCGTTCCGTCGGCTTCTGACACCGTAGAAACGTGCTTTCTCGGCTTCGAGGGGCTGATTTTGCCTTATCTGGAAGTCTACTTCCACTTCGAGGGGCTGATGCCCAAGTAGACACGGCCCTAAAACGGCGGAATGACGTTGACGTGTAGCCGTTTATACTTCCGATTACATGGATGAGGAGCCCCTCGAAGCGGAGATAGACTTCCGGCAAATGCGAAATCAGCCCCTTGAAACGGAAGTAGGCCTCCGGCAAACGCAAAAATTAGCCTCCTCGAAACGGATAAATGCACGTATTGGGTGTAGTGGATGCTTCAGCCCCTGATATCGAAGCATATTTTTTCTGGTTGGCGCGTCTAGCATGCGCACTCCGCAATCGATAATTCTGTGGCCTCTCTCACTTTAAAAGTCTGGCGTGTGCGAGGGCGTTCGCTTAAGGTGAATGGGATTGCGCGGAATGTGGAGCGCAGGGTCATGACCATGCGCGTGCTGCAGATCCAGCTGCGCTCGCTGACCGCCATGGATATCGTGGCCTACGGCGGTGCGGCGGCCGGCATTGGTGTGGCTCTATGGCAGTATGCGCATACCACCGCAGCCGCCGCAGGAGCCAGCACCGCCGGCTGGTCGCCGATCATGCTCGCCGCCCACCTGCCCGGCGCATTCGCCTACCTGGCCTACGGCCTGCAATACCTGATGCCGTTCGGTGCGGGCTTCCCGCTCACCCTCGCCGGACTGCTGCTGATTGTGCTGCTGTCCGCCGAATTCTTTATTCCCATGCGTCAGCTTGGCTCGTTCTTCCACGTGGCGATGAACGGCATGACCTCCACCAAGCGCATCTTCGCTCTGCTGGACACCCCGGAGCCCGAGCATGGCACGGCGACCCTGCCGGCCAACGATTCCGATTCCGCTGACGACGGTCTGACGGTCCGCTTCGACCACGTCGGCTATTCCTATGATGATGCCGGGCACGGCGACTCCAAGTCCGCATCCGCAAAGACCGATAAGCAAGGTGAAACCAGCCCCAATTCCGCCGTCGCTCCTGCGCTCACCAACATCACCTTCGCCGCACGGCCCGGTCAGTTCACCGCCATTGTTGGCATCTCCGGTTCCGGCAAGTCCACGGCCACCTCGCTGCTCGCCGGTACACTGGCCGGTTACCGAGGTTCGCTCACGCTGAACGGCGTCGAGGTATCCGATTTGTCAGGCGAAACACTGGCCGGAGCCGTCACTGTGATTGGTGCCAGCAGCCATCTGTTTGCGGGCGCATTGCGCGAGAATCTTCTGATGGCCTTGCCCGATGACGAGATTCCTGATTCGCCGGATTCCGTGGACTCCCGTCTGTGGTCCGCGCTCGAGCAGGCGCGCATTGCCGACTTCGTGCACGCACAGCCGAACGGACTGGGCATGCCGATTGAGTCCGATGCCGCCAACCTGTCCGGCGGCCAACGCCAGCGCATCGCCATCGCCCGCGCGCTCCTGCATGATTCGCCGGTATTTGTGTTCGATGAGGCGACCAGCAGCGTTGACATGGAATCCGAAGAGCTGATCCTGGATACAATTCGCGAATTGGCGCAATCCCGCGGCAAGACGGTTATTATGATCACCCATCGCATGGCCAACGCCGAACACGCTGATCAAGTGGTGGTGCTCGAACACGGCAAGTCGGTTGAGAGGGGCACCCATACCGAGCTGATGACGGCGGACGGCGTCTACGCCAAGCTGTTTACCACGCAGGCAGATATTGAGAACTTCGGAGAAGGCCATGCTCGGCGTGTGCTGCAGGTTGGTTCTCGCAAGCAGGAGCTGTCCGACGACAGTCGGACTGAGGGTGGCGCAGCGTGCGTAAGCGCAGAGGCGGGTATGACGGTTGACCGCCTGCAGTCAGCTTTGCCGACGGCTTCCGTTGGCGGGAGTGAGCAGGCCTCGGCTGAGACTCCGGCTGGTGTTGCAAATAGCGATTCGTCTTCCAAAATGAGCACATTCCAAGTGATCAGGCGACTGCTTAAGGAAGCCCGACCTCTGGCAGGACTGATGGCAGCGGCCTCCACCGCCGGCACCATCGGCCATCTTTCGGCCACCTTCCTGCCCGTGTTCGGCATTATCGCGGCATTTGCACTTACCGGTAATCCGGTGTGGGGCATGGGTGTTGCGCCCGCCGTCATCATGATGATTATCTGTGCTCTTCTGCGTGGCATCACCCGATACGCCGAACAATATCTGAACCACAATGTGGCATTCCATCTGCTCGCACTCTTCCGTTCCAAGGCGTTCGCCGCGTTGCGCAGACTGGCGCCGGCCAAGCTCGCGGGCAAAGGTAAGGGCAACCTTATCGCCATGCTGACCACCGATGTGGAACTGCTTGAGATCTTCTTTGCCCACACCATCAGTCCGGTGGCCATCGCGGTAACCTCCACCATCATCTACACGATTGTGGCCGCCACCCTAAGCCCATGGATGGCGCTGGCGTTGATTGCCTCCCACCTGGTTATCGGCATCCTTGTGCCGCGATTCTTTGCCACCGGCGTACGTAACCTTGGCCCTGCCATCCGTGGCGCTGCCGGAGAACTCGACGATGTGATACTCGATGACATGCGCGGCCTGGACGAAATCATCCGATTTGGTCGCGGCGAGGAACGTGCGCAGGCCATCGAGGACCGTACCCATGCGTTGTGGAAGGATCACGCCAAACTCAGCAAGGTCAACGGCCGTTTCACCGGAATCAGCGGACTCTTGGTGGCTGTGCTCACAGCGGCTTCGGTCGCCGTGGCTATTGCCTGTGCCGGCGCGAACCCGCAGAGCATTCCGGCTCTGATTGCCGCCTTCGTGCTGTTCGCCGGCTCGTTCGGACCGACTTTGGCGCTCGCCGCCTTGCCCGCTAACCTGACTCAGACCTTCGCGTCCGCTAGCCGACTGTTCGGACTGATGGACGAGGTGCCCGCTGTGACCGAGAACGGCACTGTTGTGCCGCAGGAGTATATGGGCATGCGTCTTGATGACGTCACCTTTGCATATGCGGGGGAGCGCGAAGTCCTGTCCGACTTCTCGCTTGACGTGCCGCAGCATGGCGTGCTGGGTATCCAGGGGCCGTCCGGCCGAGGCAAGTCCACCATGCTCAAGCTGCTGCTGCGCTACTGGGATCCGCAGCGCGGTCAGGTGACGTTGTCCGGCACGCCGTTGCCCGAGGTCGATGTGCATGCTCGCCGACGTATTCAGGCCATGATGAGCCAGGAAACCCACCTGTTTGATGGCTCTATCCGAGACAATCTGCTGATTGCTTTGCCTGAGTCCGAGGTTGAAGCTGCAAATGTTGCAGGCAATGGGGAAGTGGGTGCCAAGACCGTTGATTCCCGACAGCAGCGGTTGGCGGCGCAATCGGCAGAGGGCGATGCCGTTCAGGTGGCAGCATCTGACGGTCTCGACGCTCGTTTGCGTCAGGCTCTCGCCAAGGCCTCCGTGCTTGATCTCATTGATTCCCTGCCCGATGGCCTTGATACTCAGGTAGGCGAGTTGGGCGACCGTCTATCCGAAGGTGAACGCCAGCGTATCGGTTTGGCTCGTGTGTTCCTGCGCAATGCTGATCTGGTGCTTTTCGACGAGCCGACCAGCCGTTTGGATGCTTTGAACGAGGCTATTATTCTACGTTCCATTCACGCTATGGCCGTGGGTGAGCAGCATGCAGACAAGGAGCGCGGCGCGGCTGTGGTGCTGGTCTCCCACCGCGAATCCGCCATGCGCATTGCTGATGCGGTACTCAATCTGTAACTGCCTGTAACTACGCGGGAATTACATCGCATTGCGTTACGTTACCGCGTTGCACTGCGGTTCCTCGCGGGTGGCGGCGATGCCATCTCCGGTCGTCATTGCGTTGCTGCGTTTGTGTTGCGATATGTGATGCGGCAACGCAGCAATGCGGCAATGCAATGTGATGTGGCAACGTGGCAACGTAGCGATGCAATAACGCGACAACGTGACAACGTAGCGATGCAATAACGCGGCAACATGGCAACATGGCAATGCAGTAACGCGACGCAGCATTCACGCCTTGATCAAAGTGCCGATGATGAGCGCCTTCTGCAGCCCTGGGCGGAACAGGTCGTGAAATTCATGCGACATTTCGGTTTCGAGTTTGACCGATGCATGGATGTCGTCAGTGCGAAGGCGTGCCTGTTCGGTGCCGATGATGTGCTCGAGCACCGCGAATCCCTCTTCGGTTTTGCCGGCTTGAATGAGGAATCGTGGGCTTTCCGGTGCTCGCACCATGGAGAGCAGGAACGCGGCGGCCGGAATCGCACCCAGCCTCAGCATCCAACGCCAACCGGCGTTGACATCCCAGCTTCTGGAACCGTAGGAGGCGATGATGTAGTTGATGACATTGGTCAGGAAGATGCCGCATACCGCGAGGAGCTGATAGGAAAAGGCAAGCAGACCGCGGATATTGACCGGCGCTTAAGGCCAGACCGAACGTATATTTGCCCGATCCGTGAGTACGTATGGTTGTTCCCAAGGGATTGCGCTGCTTGGAAGCAGCTTGAAACAGGCCCGCCATGTGCTTTTCCTCTCAATACAGCTATGGGGGGTGCCTGTTCATACTAGTCAGATTCTTGTCATATGGCGTTGAATATCTACAAATGTGGGCACTGGTGAGGCGGCTGAGTGGTGGAATCGCGCCGTGGTGTGTGGGTGTTGGGGACTCACGAGCATGCTGCGCGTTATTTGGTGGTGTGCTGAGAGTCGGGACCTACTCACGTTGGGGGAGGGGATGAAGAGCCTCTGAGACAAGTCGCTGTTCGACTGGAGATTTGCTCACGTGGAAAGCATGGAAAAGGCGAAAAAAATCAGGCGTGTCGGGTGATTTGACAAATTGGTACACAGGTGTATCATCTTAGGTATTGGTACACGGGTGTACCAAAGAAAACACCCCAAGGAAAGGTGGCCAGAGGAGACTTCGCAAGCGGCCAAACGAATTGAAATCCAACGTAGCAGTCGATTCGTTTTTGGCAATCGGAAGGCAGTCGTCAACAATCGGAAGGCAGCCAAAGACAGCCGGAAGATAACCGAGAAGTAACCGGACGAAAACCGGAAGCCAGTCGGAAGAAAGCCAACCACCCGCAAGTCAACTCCAATGGTCCAGAAGGAGATAACATGCGCAACACCAAGAAGGTCATCGCGGCAACGGCAGCCGTGGCCACGCTCGTCGGTCTCGCCGCCTGCGGCAGCAGCAACGACAACGGCGCCAACAAGGGTGACGCTGACAAGGCCGAACTCGTGTTCTGGGGCTGGGATTCCGGCAACTCGATGAAGGAAATCCTCGCTGACTTCGAGAAGGCCAACCCCGGCATCACCGTCAAGTTCAACAACACCGGCACCGCCGAGAAGACCTCCACCGCGCTCTCCAACGCCATCGCCGCAGGCAACGGCGCCCCTGACGTCGTGATGCTCGAAGATCCGACCGTCACCCAGTTCGCCGTCACCGATGGCCTCGTGGACCTGAGCGAATTCGGCGCCGACAAACTCGCCGACGACTTCGCCGCCGGCCCGTGGAACAAGCTCCAGTACAACAACAAGCCGTACGCTCTGCCGATTGATTCCGGCCCCGAAATGTTCTTCTACAACAAGGCAGTGTTCGACAAGGCCGGCGTGGACGGCGAGTCCATCAAGACCTGGAACGACTACTACGAGGCCGCCAAGAAGATCCGTGCCACCGGCTCCTACATCACCAATCTGGCCGGTACCTCCAACGACTATCAGCCGTTCACCGCCCAGATCTGGCAGGCCGGTGCCCAGCCGTGGAAGGTCGATGGCGAGAACATCACCATCAACATGACCAAGGACGAGGGCATGCAGCGCTATATCCAATTCGTCCAGAAGCTCATCGACGAAGACCTCGTGGACGCCAAGACCCCGAACTGGTCCGACGATTGGAACCGCGAGCTCAACGATGGCACCCTCGCCTCCCTGACCATCGGCGCTTGGATGCCGATCAACCTCATGACCGGCGCCCCCGATCAGGCCGGCAACTGGCGCGTCGCCCAGCTGCCGCAGTGGGAGGAAGGCAAGGAAGTCTCCGCCGAAGACGGTGGCTCTGCACTTGCCGTCACCTCGCAGTCCAAGAACCAGGCCGCTGCCTACAAGCTCGTTGAGTACATGACTCATGGCGAGGGCGCTCAGACCATGGCCGACACCGGTACCTTCCCGTCCCTGAAGAAGATCCTCCGGTCCGACTCCTTCACCGACCCGACCACCGAGTCCAACAAGAAGACCAACGACTACTTCGGCGGTCAGAACGTCAACGAAGTCCTTTCCGCCGCGGCTCAGCGCCCGACCGAGAAGTTCCAGTACCTGCCGTACAACCCGTACGCCCAGACCGCTTACGGCGACGAAGTCTCCAAGGCCTACTCCGGCGACATCACCCTGGAGAAAGCGCTTGAAAACTATGCCAACAAGCTCGCCGAGCAAGGCAAGCAGCAGGGCTACAACGTCACCGTCAAGTGACGCAACCGATCTATTGCCGGTACATCCGGCACTGACCAACAATCAAAACCTGCGGCTAGGCCACTCTCCTTCCGCCTAGCCGCCCGATCTCCCAAAGCGGGGATGCTCCCCAGTGTCCCCGCTTTCCCGTGCCCTCGCCTGACGTGACCGCTCCAATCGAGCGACCCCCTGGTAGCGGGCGCAGCACAGCAATCCGTATTCCAAGAAAGCAATCGATTATGTCCGATCAAACAATGGCCGCAGCCCCGCAGCCAACGGTGGGAATCCTGCCTGAGGAGGCGGATCTGCACACGGCCGAGGCCCGCGTCAACAAGCACAAGGCCGACTGGCGCGGCTGGAAGTTCATGTGGCCGTTCGCCGTGGTGTTCGTCTTCGTGTTCATCATCCCAATTGTGTACGCCATTTACATCTCCTTCTTCAAGAAGCAGATGGTCGGCGGCACCAAGTTCGTCGGCTTCGAGAACTACGCCCGACTGATTCAGGATCCGCAGTTCTGGAGCTCGGTGGGCCGCGTCACTATCTTCACCGTATTCCAGGTGCCGATCATGCTGTTTCTGGCTGCAGCCATGGCCCTCGCTTTGGATTCGATGAAGCTGCATGGCACCAAGTTCTTCCGCATCTCCACATTCCTGCCCTATGCGGTGCCCGCAGTGGTCTCCACCATGATTTGGGGTTTCGTGTATGGCGCCAAATACGGTCTGGTCGGCTCCCTCAACGACTTCCTCGGCACCAACATCGATGTGCTCAACCCCGACGTGCTGCTTGCATCCATCGCGAACATCAACACGTGGGAATATGCCGGCTACAACATGCTGATTTTTTACAGCTCCCTAAGCACCATTCCGCACAGCTTGTATGAGGCCGCCTCCATCGACGGCGCTTCGGAGTGGCAGATTGTTAAGAAGATCAAGCTGCCGGAGCTGAAGGGCTCGCTGGCCATCACGGTGATCTTCTCGATCATCGGCAGCTTCCAGCTGTTCAACGAGCCGAGCATTTTGCAGAACATGGTTCCGGGCAACGCGATCACCACGTACTACACGCCGAACATGTACGCCTACAACCTGAGCTTCACCGGCAATCAGAGCAACTATGCCGCAGCTCTGGCCATCGTGATGGCCATCATCACCATGGCCATTGCGTATGTCGTCCAGCTTAAGAGTATGAAGGAGCAGATGAAGTAATTATGAGCACTGCAACCATGACTTCAACAACAACCATGACCCTGGCCGATCTCAAGGCTCAGGAAAAGGCCGCCAAGAAGGCCGAGAAGGAGCGTCAGAAGCGCATCGACGCCGACGAGAAGGCCGAGCGCAAGCGCGCCGCCAAAACCGGTTTCTCCAACCCGGCGAACCCGACCCGCTCGATGGCCCTGACCATCGTGTGCGCGATTTTCGCGGTCTACTGCCTCTTCCCGTTTGTCTACCTGATGATTAACGCCACCAAGACCCAGTCCGACTTCACTTCGACGTTCGGCCTCGGTTTCGGCAAAACGTTCGCCCTGTTCGACAACATCGCCACGGTGTTCACCTATCAGGACGGTATCTTCGGCCGCTGGTTCGTCAACACGATTCTGTATGTGGTGGTCGGCGCCGGCGGTGCCACCTTGCTGGCCATCATGGGCGGCTATGCGCTGGCCAAGTTCCGCTTCCCCGGCCGTAAGCTGTGCTTCGTGATCATCATCGGCGCCATTTCGGTGCCGGGTATCGCGCTGGCCGTGCCGCAGTTCCTGCTGTTCGCCAAGATGGGCCTCACGAACACCCCGTGGTCGATGATTATCCCGAGTTTGGTATCCACGTTCGGTCTGTATCTGATGTGGATCTTCTCCGATCAGGCCGTGCCGGATGAGCTGCTTGAAGCCGCGCGCGTGGATGGTGCCGGCGAGTTCCGCACCTTCTTCCAGATTTCCCTGCCGCTGTTGGCGCCCGGCATCGTGACCACTGCATTGTTCGCCATTGTAGCGACGTGGAACAACTACTTCCTGCCGTTGATCATGTTGAAGGATTCCAACTGGTACCCGTTGACGATCGGTCTGAACCAGTGGAAGGACCAGGCTTCAACCGCAGGCGGTCAAGCTATCCAAAACCTCGTGATTACCGGTTCGCTGATCACGATCATCCCTCTGGTGATTGCGTTCCTGTGCCTGCAGAAGTACTGGCAGTCAGGCCTCGCCGCAGGCGCCGTCAAGGAGTAACCTCTGGCTCCCCCTGACGGGAGCTGGCCGCGGAGCGGACTGAGGGTGGTCATATGGGGATTCGACTGGCGACCACCCCCAGTCAGCTTCGCTGACAGCCCCGCCAGCGGGGCGGCCTCTCTGGTGTTCACAACCTGCAAGCACAGCACTTCCCGCAAACCGATACAATAAAGGATTTGATTAATATGACTACTCATAGAGCATTTAGGTGGCCGTCCCTGCTGACGGAATCCGGCCGCGGCATCGCGTTCGGCGGCGACTACAACCCGGACCAGTGGCCCGAGGAGACGCTGGACGAGGATATCCGTCTCATGGGTGAGGCCGGCGTGAACGTCGTATCGCTGGCAATTTTTAGCTGGGACAAGATCGAGCCGGTCGAGGGCGCGTTCACGTTCGAGTGGCTCGACCATGTGATCGACAGGCTCGGCAGAGCCGGCATCGCCGTGGACTTGGCCTCCGCCACAGCCGCCGCACCGCTGTGGCTGTACGAATCCCATCCAGAGGTGCTGCCGGTAGACCGGTATGGTCATACCGTCAACGCGGGCTCACGCCAGTCGTGGCAGCCCACAAGCCCGGTGTTCAAGGAATACGCGCTGCGCCTGTGCCGCAAACTTGCCGAACACTACAAGGACAACCCGTATGTGACCGCCTGGCACATGGGCAACGAATACGGCTGGAACAACCGCTACGACTACTCCGACAACGCCTTGGCCGCGTTCCGCACGTGGTGCGAGGCCAAGTACGGTACCATCGACGCGTTGAACGAGGCGTGGGGCACGGCCTTCTGGTCGCAGCACGTGAACAGTTTCGACGAGGTGCTGCTGCCACGTCACATGGGCGGCGACGCCATGGTCAACCCGTCGCAGCAGTTGGATTACGAGCGGTTCGGCAACGACATGCTGCTCGACTTCTACAAAGCCGAACGCGACGCCATCGAGCAGATCTGCCCCGACAAGCCGTTCACCACGAACTTCATGGTCTCCACCGACCAGTGCGTCATGAACTACGCCAAATGGGCGGATGAGGTGGACTTCGTGTCCAACGATCACTACTTCCATGAGGGCGAATCCCACCTGGACGAACTCGCCTGCTCGGACGCGCTCATGGACTCCCTCGCGCTGGGCAAGCCGTGGTACGTGATGGAGCACTCCACCTCAGCCGTGCAGTGGAAGCCGCTGAACACACGCAAACGGGCCGGCGAACTCATGCGCGACTCCCTGGCCCACGTGGCCATGGGCGCCGACGCCATCTGCTTTTTCCAATGGCGGCAATCCAAGTCGGGCGCCGAGGCGTTCCACTCCGCCATGCTGCCCCACGCGGGCGCCGATTCCAAGGTCTTCCGCGGCGTATGCGAGCTCGGTAAGGCGCTGAAGACCCTCTCCGACGCCGGGCTGCAGGGCACTGAGCTCGAGCGTGCCGGCACGGCGATCCTGTTCAGCGCGGAATCCGAATGGGCCACACGCTCCGAAACCCTGCCCAGCATGAAACTCAACCACTGGCACGACGTGCGCGACTGGTACCGCGGCTTCCTGGATGCCGGGCTGCGCGCGGACGTGGTGCCGCTCGCCTACGACTGGACCGGCTACAAAACCATCGTGCTGCCCACCGTGCTCAGCCTGTCCGACGAAGACGTTCTCCGTATCGCCGACTTCGCGAAGGCCGGCGGAACCGTCATCGTCGGCTATGCCGCCGGCCTGATCGACGAGCACTTCCACATCGGCCTCGGCGGCTACCCCGGCGCCGGCAACGGGCTCCTACGCGACATGCTCGGCATCCGCTCCGAAGAATTCAACATCCTCGGTGAAGAAGCCGAAGGCGAGCCCAGCGAAATCAGCCTGTCCAATGGTCTGACGACCCGCCTGTGGCAGAACGACGTGACTTCCGTAGCCGCGGACACCACAGTGCTTGCCTCTTACGCAGGTGAGTCCGCCGCCAACTGGGAGCTGGAGCGCACCCCCGCCATCACCAGCCGCCCCTATGGCAACGGTACCGCCATCTACGTGGGCTGCGACCTCAACCGTCACGACATTGCCCAGTTGCTCAAAGCACTTGGCTCCCGATGGCAGGAGTTGTCGGCGCAGCCGACTGAGAGTGGTCAAACTCCAACCTATCCCACCACAGATCCCCGCATCCTGCACACCATCCGCCGATCCGCAGACGGCTCCACCCGCTTCGATTTCTACCTCAACCGCTCAAACCAGCCCGTCGCCATCAACGGTGTGGAAGGTGATCCCATCATCGCCCACCGTTGCGAGACTGACGCCGTTGGATATACGCTGAACCGCAACGCCATTCTTATCGCTAAAACGTCCTGCTAAACCGCGCTAGAATGGCAATGTTGTCCGGATAGAGGAGTGCGGCATGAGCGACGAGAAAACAGCCAAGCGTCGAGTGACGCTACGCGATGTCGCTCAGGCCGCCGGTGTATCGCTCAAAACTGCGTCGAACGTGATCAATGGCTCCGGGCGTATGACAGATGAGACCCGTGCCAAGGTCGAGTCGGTCATTAAGGACCTCGACTACCGAGTCAACGTGGCCGCCCGCAACCTCAACCGCGATCACACCGGCTTCATCACCCTCGCCGTGCCTTCGCTGATTCCGCCATATCTGGCCGAGCTCGCCAACCGCACCATCGAGGCCGCCCGTCAGCGCGACTATTCCGTATACGTCACCACGTATGCGGAAGGCTCCGCGAAAGGCGCGTGCGATCTGCTGAAGAAGTTCAACTCCACGGTGTCCGATGGCATGATCCTTTCCATGAGCGAGGTGGAAAACATTTCGCCCGATGATCTGAAGGTTGATTTTCCGCTGGTCATCGTTGGCGCGCGTACCACGTGGGGCATTGTGGATCACGTGACCCCAGACGATGTATCCGCAGCCGCCATGGCCGCAGGCTACCTGTATGACCGCGGTTCCACCAGACTTGCAGTGATCGGTGCCCGTGACGTTTACGACGAAGATGCATTGCTGAATGCCGTAGAAGGCAACGCGCAGCTGCGTCTGCGCGGCATCATCGAAGAGACCCGTAGGCGTGGGCTCTCCTTGGATCCGCAGCTGATTGGCAACACCGATCAGGATTGGACCATCGGAGCCGGTGCCCGTGTGACCCAGCGGCTCATTGATTCCGGCGTGCCATTCGACGGTGTGATTGCCTTGAACGATCAGTTGGCCATCGGCGCATTGACCGCTCTGCGCACCGCTGGTTATGAGGTGCCCGTGCAGGTGCAGGTCATCGGCTTCGATAACAACGAGGAAGCCCCCTACCTGCAGATTCCGCTGACCACCATGGATTCCCGCCTTGACTGGACGGCTCCCACGGCAGTGAATCGCATCCTCGGACGCATCGACGGCAGCATCACCAAGTCCGAACTGCTCACCACCGAATCCCAGGTCATCGCCCGCGCCTCCACACGCTGAACGACATTGCTGTAATGCTGGTGTTGCTGTACTGGGCCGTACGAGGCGTTGATACACCGGTTGACCAACACGGCATAAAGTGCTAAGGTGGCGATTGCGTGGTACACAGCTGTACCGCGTGGCGCATAAGGAAAGGAAGCGCCAAGCATCACTGGGCGTTCGTTCTGAGCGTTCACCATTCAAAGGAGAAAAAGCATGCGCCGAAATACCGCGCTTACTCGCATTATGGCATCCGGCGTGGCCGCCATAATGCTCTGCGCAGGAGGCACGTTCACTGTAAACGCCGCCGAAGAAGAACCAGTTAAAGCCGACGTCTCGGTCAAGGCCATCCAAGGCTTAAGCGATGATTTCATCGGCGGTATGGACGTCTCATCCATGCTCTCGCTGGAAGAAAGCGGCGTCACGTTCAAGAACGCCAATGGCGAGGTCGAGGATTTGTTCACGTTGCTCAAGGAATCCGGCGTGAACTATGTGCGTCTGCGTGTGTGGAACGATCCGTTCACCGCAGACGGCCAAGGATATGGCGGCGGCAACGTCAACGCCGATCGCGCACTGACCATGGCCAAGCGAGCCACGGCAGCAGGGCTGAAAGTGCTGGTCGACTTCCATTACTCCGATTTCTGGGCCGACCCCAGCAAGCAGCAGGTGCCCAAGGCGTGGAAATCCTTTGAAGGCGACGCGGACAAAACCGCCGACACCGTATACGACTACACCAAGCAGACTCTGACCACGTTCAAACAAGCCGGCGTGGACGTCGGCATGGTGCAGGTCGGCAACGAAACCACTGCGAAAATCGCCGGCATCTCTGGCTGGGACGGCATGTCCAAAGTATTCTCCGCAGGTTCCAAAGCCATACGCGAAGTGCTCCCCGAAGCCAAGGTCGTCATTCATTTCACCAACCCGGAGAAAGCCGGCACCTACGCCACTTACGCCAAACAGTTGAGCAACCACAATGTGGATTACGATGTGTTCGCCAGCTCCTACTACCCGTTCTGGCATGGCACCACCGAAAACCTCACCAGCGTGCTCAAGAACGTGGCCTCCACTTATAAGAAAGATGTGATGGTGGCGGAAACGTCGTGGGCATACACCTTGGATGATGGCGACGACGATTCCAACACAGTGCCCAGTAAAGTAACCGCCGATAACCTCAAGAAATACGACATCAGCCCGCAAGGCCAGGCCGATGAGATTCGCGCGGTCGCCGAGGCCGTGAACAATATCGGCGACAATGATGGCGATGGCGAAAACGACGGCCTGGGTGTGTTCTACTGGGAGCCCGCATGGGTGCCCGTGGGCACCGGCGGCAAGGATAACGCCGAACTGGTGGATACGTGGAACAAGTACGGTGGCGGCTGGGCCACTGAAGCGGCCGGCGAATACGATCCCAATGACGCCGGCCTGTACTGGGGCGGCTCAGGTGTCGATAACCAAGCTTTGTTCGATTTCTATGGCAAGGCGCTCGCCTCTCTGCCGACGTTCAAGTACATTCACACCGGTGCCGTCACCGATCATGTGTTCACCAAGATAGATCCAGTGGAGATTACCGCGACTGACTCGGATTCCATCGACGCGATCAAAGCGCAATTGCCGAGTGAGGTGGCCGCACACTATCAGGATGGGGTGGACGAGACCGAAACCGTGACCTGGCAATCCGCTGCGCTTGACTGGATTCGTGGCGCAGGCACATACACCATCACCGGCACCACCAACGCTGGCCACGACGTGACCGTCACCGTCACCGTCACCGCCACTCCTGCCAAGGATTACGTAACGGACGGCAGCTTCGAGAACGCTGAGAACGATAAGAACTGGACCATTGCCGGCACCGGTGCGTCCATCACCGAAGACAGTGGCAACGCCGCCGACGGCAAGCGCGCGCTGAAGTTTTGGGCATCCGATGCCTACAGTTTCTCCGCCACGCAGACCGTCACCGGACTCGAGCCTGGCGAATACGTGCTGACCGCCATGAGCCAAGGCGCGGCAGCGGACAACGCCGCTATTACCGATGGTGTGGCCCTCTCCGCCACAACGGGTGGCAAGACCACGTCCGATGCGCTGGAACTCAACGGTTGGGTTAAGTTCGATACCGCCACCGTGCCTGTCACCGTGGGTGCTGATGGCACAGCGACCATCACCATCACGGGCAACCTGCCTGCCGACGCATGGGGCAATGTGGACAAGGTCTCACTCGTCAAAAAGACCGAAACTCCGGTGAAGCCATCCACGGAGAACCTGGACAAGGCCGTGGCCGAAGCCGGGAAAATCAATCGCGATGAGTACACCAACGAGTCGCTCGCCAAACTCGATCAGGCGCTTGCCGCCGCTGACGTGCTGCTTGCCGGCAGCACCTACACCGAGCAGGACGTGAACGATGTGATCAAGCTTGTTGCCGATGCCATTGCCGGCCTCGCCCAAAAGGAGGTCTCCAGCCTGACCGTCACGCCAAGCAAAACCACCTATCAGGTGGGCGATGCCATCGATGCCGACCATGATCTCAAGGTCGTGGGCAACTATTCCGCAGGCATGGGCAACGTGACGCTTTCCGCCGACCAGTTCACGCTCGATTACGATTTCTCCGCTCCCGCTGATGCGGCGAAGGTTACCGTAACGCTCAAGTCGAATCCGAATGTCACCGAAACCTATACGGTTGCGGTTACCGCTCGGGCCGAAGGTGGTTCCGGCAACGGCTCGGACGGTGCGGGTAATGGCGGGGCTACTATCAATCCCGATACGGGCGAGGGCGATAAGACCAACGGTGCGAATGGCGACAAGATCACTGGTGTGCTGAGCAATACCGGTAGCGCGGTGACTGCCGTGGGTCTTGCGGTTGTCGTTCTCGGCGTGGCCGGCGGGGTCTCGCTTGCTTTGCGTCGTAAGCGCTCCTGATAGAGACTGATGCGGCATTATGATGCGGTTGCCGGCAGCCGGCAACCGGCTGCCAGATGCCATCTGTCGGCTGTCGTTTATCGGTTGTCGGCTGTCAGATGCGTCTGTCTCGGCGCAGCGATGCGATTCTGTCCCGGTTCGTGCATCAATCGTTTGATGTGGGTACCAGGACAGAAATCACTGTCCTGGTTTGCGAAAACGGGTGTTTTTCGCGTACCGGGACAATTCCCGTTGCCCCGGTTTGCACGTCAATCGTTCTACGTGAGAACCGGGACAGTATGTTGATTTCGGG
Source organism: uncultured Bifidobacterium sp. (assembly GCF_959020155.1). Classification (GTDB taxonomy): domain Bacteria; phylum Actinomycetota; class Actinomycetes; order Actinomycetales; family Bifidobacteriaceae; genus Bifidobacterium. Next base: position 9,850 of record NZ_CAUERC010000020.1, on the reverse strand, counting down.
ATTGGCTGTATTCCGCCGATTCTGTTTGTCGGGGTATGTGGACTTTGGGGATTGTCTTGTCCTGGTTCTCGAAAATGGCCCGAAATTGCGTACCGGGACAACGATTTCTGCCCCGGTGCAAACGTCAATCGATTGACGCCTGTACCGGGGCAAATTCGCGCCCGGGAACAATAGGGCGAGGGCCGGTCGCAGGAGTAGAGCGTGATGTTGTCATGATTGCGCTTGGCTCTCCCACACGGAAGGCCGGGCGCAATCATGCCGTTTGGTTGCAGCACCCGCACATCGCCTGCATAACCGTGTACAGTGGCGTGTAGTTGCAGTACATGAAGGAGCATCACAAGCCATGACCAACGGACACATCAATCCCGCCAACGTGCCGGACATCGCCTTGAAAGACGGCCATTCCATTCCGCAGGTCGGCCTTGGCATGCTACGTATCGATGACGAGGGCGTGGCCCCTGTCGTCGAATCTGCGCTGGAAGCCGGATACCGCCACATCGATGGCGCCGCCGGATACAACAACGAGGCCGGCGTGGGTCGTGCGCTCGCCGCTTCCGGATACAACACCGGCGCCAAGCGCGAGACCCTGTGGGTCACCACCAAGCTGCGCGACTCCGAGCAGGGCTACGACTCCGCGCTCAAGGCATTCGACAACTCCCTGAAACTCCTCCAGCTCGATTACGTGGACATGTACATGATCCATTGGCCCACGCCGTTCGACTGGCGCAGCACCGACACCTGGAAGGCGTTCGTCAAGCTGCGCGACGAAGGCATGGCACGCACGCTCGGCGTATGCAACTTCATGCCCGCCGATCTGAAGCGTCTGCACGGGGAGACCGGCGCATGGCCGGCCGTCAATCAGATTGAGCTGCACCCCACGTGGCAGCAGCGCGAAGTGGTGGCGTTCTGCAAGAAGCACGGCATCGCCGTGGAGGCCTACTCGCCGATGGCGCGTGGCGCCGACCTCAACGCCGGCGACGGCACCATCGAGAAGATCGCCGCCGCCCATGAGGTCAGCCCGGCCCAGGTGATTCTGCGCTGGCACATCGAAAACGGCACGATCATCATCCCCAAGTCCGTGCATGCCGACCGTCAGAGGGAGAATCTCGACCTGTTCGGCTTCGCCCTGACCGCCGATGAACACGCTGCCATCGACGCCCTCGACGGCCCCACCCGCGCCGGCCACGACCCCCTCACCTTCACCTATGCGTGATTGATGGCACGTCGTAACGCCCACTTCCGCCGTCGTTTCAACGCCTCTGGACCGCTGGAGCGCGTGCTGATTCTCATCGTTCTCGCCGTAGCAATCGGCGTGACCATCGGCCTGTTACTGCCGCAGGTCAGCTCCGACGTGGCCAAAATCACCGGTGGCTACACTGCCACCGGTTCAGCCGCCGACACTTTGAACGCGCTCGCCGTAGACGACAACCAAAGCTCCTCCGGCTACGACCGCGATTCCTTCGGTTTCCGCACCACCGACGTCGACGGCAATGGCTGCGACGTACGCGACGACGTGCTCGCCCGTGATCTCACGGACATCACCTACAAATACGCCGGTTCCTGTGTGGTCGAGTCCGGCACACTGGCCGATCCGTACACCGCTCAGACCATCCATTTTGTACGTGGCCGCGCCACCAGCGCCAAAGTGCAGATCGACCATGTGGTGGCCCTTGAAAACGCTTGGCAATCCGGTGCGCGCGACTGGTCCACTGCCAAACGCCATGAATTCGGCAATGACCCCTACAACCTGCTGGCCGTCGACGGCCCGGCCAATCAGGAGAAGGGTTCGGCTTCCGCCGCCTACTGGCTACCCACCAACGCCGACTACCGTTGCGACTACGTGGCCCGCCAGATTGGCGTCAAAGACAAGTACCGGCTCACCGTCACCTCCCAAGAAAAGGACGCCATGCTCGCCGTCCTCCACACCTGCCCGGGCCAGGCCGTGCCCGCAGACGAATAGGGGCTACCGCTCAGGATTGTTGAGCATAGGTGCCTGCCCCTCGTCATAAGCGCGCAGGAGCCGTCGGAGCAAAAATGTGGTGAAGTATGGTGCGGTGAACACGTGTTCGCTGCTACCGATATTGCCGGCGGATAGTTTCACGCCGAACTGAATTTCCGGATAAGAATCCGAAGCGATTAGCGTCCGCATGGATTTGGCGGTGCCTTTTTTCGATTTCACCTCCACCGGCACCAGCCATTCGCGCGTGCGGACGAAGAAATCCTGTTCCAGTGTGGAATCCTCTTTTTTGTAGTAGTACAGGTCATAGCCGGATTTCCGTAGCGCTTCAGAGACGATGCTCTCGTACATAGCACCCTTATAGACACCAAGATTACGATTGGCCCGCAGATCATCACTGGCCTCGTCGTCAAGCATCGCTACGAACAGACCGGTATCGCCGAAATATATCTTGAACTTGTTTTCGTCATAATTGCCTTTCAACGGCAGTTCAGGATAGGACATACATCGGCAGATATTCACCATTCCCGAGGTTTCAAGCCATTCCACGCATCCTCGATAGTCTTTGAAACGCGCTCCGCTGGCAACCTTGCTGATTTGGAACTTCTTGTTTTCCTTGGCGAGTTGCACGGGAATATGGTTGAACACGTTGAGAATTCGTGCCTGATCGAGTCCTTGCGCGTATTTGCGGATATCCTCCTGGTAGTCCAAAATAAGCTGGCGCTGCAATTGCAGTGTTCCCTCGAACGTGCCAGTGCGTATATGGGAGGCGACAACCGCAGGCATGCCGCCAAGCACGCAGTAATCCATAAATGCCGTGGAGAAGACGTTCATTTCCACTTCAGAGAATGGCGTAGCATCACACAGGTGGGTGAACATGCTTTCGATGACGGCCTCATCGTATCCGCGAGCCCACAGAAATTCCTCGAAGTCCAACGATCGCATTTCGTAGTCGGTCTTATATCCCACGCTATTGCTTTCGATTTGCTTATAGCTGATGCCCAGCATTGAACCGCTGCAAATCACATCATATTTGCCGTCGATTTTAAAGAACTTCAGTGCAGTGACGATATCAGGATGGGCCTGGATTTCGTCGAAAAAGATGAGCGTATCGCCCGGAATGAACTTTTTAGCTGGGTCGATCAGGGAAATATTGCGGACGATGGTATCCGCGCCATAACCGTCCGCAGTGATTGCACGATATTTCGGTTCCTCAACGAAGTTGATTTCCACTACCGAACGGTAGTTGTGTGCGGCAAAGTAATCGATAGTCTCTGTCTTGCCTACTTGACGAGGGCCCTTGATGATTAGCGGGGAGCGATTCGGGTCGGATTTCCATGCATTGAGATAGGCATCGGCTTTGCGTTTGAGATACATGAGGAGCCCCTTTCCGAATTACTGCTATATCAATGATTTTACACTTTCATGAGCGAGTTTTCTACCGTCTGGCACATTTCATGAGCGAGTTTTTGGCGGTTTTTCACATTTCATGAGCGAGATGGCGGGAGATGCCAGCTGCCAGTCCGCCGGTCATCCATCAATCGTCCGCAGATTGTCTGTTTGTTGACTCGGGAAACATGCCTGCGCTATAACTGTGCGCGGTATGAAGGGAACAGGTACAAACGATATGGCGGTAACACACACCGCGGCAGATGTCACTGCGGCAACCACTATGACGAACGCTGTGACAGACATCGAACAGGAAACACCGGAAATTGAGAAGGAACGCCAGCTTGCTGGAGTCGGAACCGGGACCGGAGCAGGGGCGAACAACAAGAAAAAGCCGCATGACCATGCGCTGGCCAGTATCCTTGGTCCCGCGTTCGTGGCGGCCGTGGCCTACGTCGATCCTGGTAATGTGGCGGCCAACATCACCTCCGGTGCGAGGTACGGCTACCTGTTGGTATGGGTGCTGGTGCTCGCCAATGCCATGAGCGTGCTTATCCAGTATCAGTCCGCCAAACTCGGCATCGTGACCAACAAATCCTTGCCGGAACTGCTGGGTGAGCGTATGAGCGACGCCGGCCGATTCATGTTCTTTATGCAGGCTGAAGTCATCGCCATCGCCACCGATCTGGCCGAGGTGATCGGCGGTGCCATCGCCCTGAACCTGCTGTTCGGATTGCCGCTGTTCATCGGCGGTTTGGTGATTGGCACAATCTCCACGGTGATGCTATGGTTCCAAGGTGGCAAGACACAAACCACGTTCGAGCGCATCATCATCGTGATGCTGCTGGTGATTACGTTCGGTTTCATCGCGGGTCTGTTCGTAGCCCCGCCGAACCCCGGCGAAGTGGTCAAGGGCATGATTCCACGCTTCCAAGGCGCCGACTCGGTGTTGATGGCCGCCTCGATTCTGGGCGCCACCGTGATGCCGCACGCCATCTACCTGCACTCCACGCTGGTGAACGACCATTACGCAGGCGGCGAAAAGCCGTCGATCAAAACGCAGCTGAGAGGCTCGAAAATCGATGTGGCCTGGGCGCTGTTGCTGGCCGGCACCGTGAATCTGGCGATGCTGGTGCTCGCCGCCAACTCGCTGCATGGCATGTCTGGCATGGACTCCATCGACGGCGCACAGCGGGCGATCACGCAGGTGCTTGGCCCGGTGATCGGCACGATCTTTTCCATCGGCCTGCTGGCTTCGTCGCTGAGCTCCACATCGGTTGGCACGTACGCCGGCTCGGAAATCATGCACGGTCTGCTGCACGTCAACGCCCCGATGTGGGCCTGCCGCGTGGTCACGCTGGTGCCGGCACTGATTGTGCTGTGGTTCGCCAAGGACCCGACTCAGGCGCTGGTCATCGGCCAGGTGGTGCTTTCCATCGGCATCCCGTTCGCCGTGATTCCGCTGATGCGATACACGCATGACAAGGAACTCATGGGCAAGTGGGCTGATGGAACCGTCAAGCACGTGATTTTCATGATCGTCGTGGCGCTGATTGTGGCGCTCAACGTGCTGCTGATTGTCCTGACGCTGATGGGCAGGGCGTAATAGACTCCAGCTGAAATCCTGCGATAGCACAACATAATAAGAAGCCCCGGTGTTGGAAACCGGGGCTTCTTATTATGTTGAGAATGGTTGGATCTGCCGTCAGTTCGCAGCCATACGCCGCGCACGCCGTTCGCGCAGCGCGCGCAAGGAAATAATGTCTCGCGTACGACCGGCACCGTCGCCCTTGACGCCGAAGAACACCATCAACACCATTGCCAGGCAGATCATTGCGGAGATGCGCAGCGCCCATTGAATGCCAAAAATCGAAGCGGCGACGGCGGAGGCGCCGCCCTGCTTATGCAAAGCGGCAAACGTTTCCATCAGAATCACCAACACGGGTGCGCCCACAGCGCCCGCAATCTGACGCGCGGTATTCGTCACCGATGATCCGGCGGACACTTCGCTCGGCCCGTTCAGGCAATTCAGGGACCACGTGGTAATCGGCATCAGCAGGAAACCCATGCCGATCTGACGGATGAACTGGCAGATTGACACCCACCAGATCCACGTATCCATCGCCACCAGCGACATGCCCAAGGTGCCAAGGGTCAACACAATCGAACCGAACAAAGCCACGGGTCGTGCGCCGAATCGATCCATCGCACGGCCGCCGAAGAACTGGGAGACGCACTGGCCGATAGCGCCCGGCAGCATGATCAGACCGCTCATCGTGGCCGAATAGCCGCGGTCGGTCTGGATGTAGAGCGGCATGATGACCAGAATCGAACTGAACGCGAAAAATGCCAGCGACGCGGTAATGGTGCCGACGGTGAACGAACGGTTCTTCAGCACTTCCAAGTCCAGCAGCGGCGGCTGGGGGAGTGCCGACTCGTCCTTGGCTGCGGCCTCGCGATACCGCTTGCCAGCGCGCAGGTTACGCAGCACGAACCAGACAATGCCGACCAGTCCCACAACCATGGGCCCCCACGTGACCGGTGCCGCGAATCCATAGGTCTCTGAATTGGTGAAGCCGAACATAAGCCCACCAAAGCCGATCACCGACAGGCACACCGAGAAGAAGTCCGCGCGGGCCGAAGGGTCGTGTGAACCGAAATTATGCAGTCCGAACATGGCCGCCAGCAGCGAGATTACGCCAATGATGGTCATGGTCAGGAAGATCGAGCGCCAGCCGTTGGCATCGGTCTGCCAGCCGCCCAAGGTGGGGCCGATGGCCGGAGCCACGCTCATGGCCATGCCCACGGTGCCCATCGCAAAGCCACGACGGGAAAGCGGGTAGATGGAAAACACCGTGATCTGCAGCACCGGCCACATCACGCCCGTGCCGGCTGCCTCCAGCACGCGGCCGAGCAGCACGAAGAGGAAGTTCGGGCCCAGCCAGGCAAGCAGGGAGCCGACCGTGAACACCGCCATCGAGCAGATCACGATCTGACGGGTGGAGAAACGACGGGTCAGGAACGCGGTCAGCGGTACCATGACGCCCATAACCAGCTGGAACACGGAGGTCAGCCACTGGCCTGTGGTCACGGAAATATGGAATTCCGACACGATGATCGGCAGCGCCGAGCTCAGTTGCAGCTGGGTAAAGTTGCCGACAAAGGTGATGAAGGTCAGGATTGCGATCGAAATAAACGCGGCATGACTCAGCTTGCCGTCAACGTACGATTCCTCTTGGCTCAGCACTCGTTGCAGTTCGCCACGACGGTTCTTGATTCCGCTCTCTCCAGCCACGCACACACTCCACTTCCGTTGCTCGGCCTGATGGCTTTGGGCGGTGTCGGTTGGCATGTCGGTTCTTCATGCGGCGTCATATGTCGCGCAACAATCGATGGTTTCGGCGACCGTCTCTTCATGTGCTTGGCCGGGCAGCCTCTCAAAAGCACCCCAATACGTTATACCTGGGGGTGCCCAGTCGGTTCGGAATATGTGCAGAAGCGGGGAGCGAACCCACTTTTCGCAAGAGACCGGGGCATAATAGGTGGTTGGTCATTGCATAGATATGCAAGTTGGCTCAGACATTTTGGGAATTGGTATGAGCAGGCATAGGGCAGGGCACGCAGTAAGTATTCCGAGCAGAAGGCACCGTGTCTGGCCATGGGTGGTGTCGATTCTGGCATTGCTCGTGGTGCTGTTAGGCGTGTGTGGATTCTGCGGATTGAAACCGTATTCCGAAGCCAAGCAGGTTAAGGCTCATGAGGAGCAGGCTTTGCAATTGTTGGGTGGCATATCCGATCTCAGCAATCTCGACAACGTTGATAAGGTGAGTTAGCAGATCGATCAAGCGAAGACCGAAACCGCCGCGGCGAACGATATTGTGCATGGCACGCTGTGGAACATTGCCTCGAAACTGCCAGTGTATGGCGATGACATTACCGCCGTGCAGGGCATGACTTCGGTAGTGGATTCATTGATTGGCGACTCGGCGCCGCAGTTTATGAATGTGCTGACTACTTTGAAGAATGCGCAACTGAGCACAGGGGATGGGCAGCTGAATATTCAGCCGATTCTGGAGGCGCAGAAGACCATTGTCTCAGCCAATGAATCGCTGCAACAGCAGGTCCAGAAATATCAGAATCTGCCGAAGGCCCATATCGGCATAGTCAACGATGCCTACAACACCGGCAAGACTCAATTAACGAAATTGGCCGATAGGGTTGATCAGCTATCTGGCACATTCCAGATTCCGCCGAATTTTCTCGGCTCTGGCCAGGCGCGTACATACGCGTTGATGGCCATGACCACTTCGGAGGAGCGCTCATCCGGTGGCCTGATTGGTTCCGTGGGTGTGGTGACTACGGACAACGGCAAGATTAGTATTGGGGATTTCCGCTCGAACAAAGAGTGCATCCCGTATGGTGCTGGTGATCCAACGGAAGATGAACAGCGTATTTTCGAGCAGTGGGGGCCTCTGAAAATGTCGTTCGATATCCGTGATTTGGCTGTATATCCTGATACCTCTCGTGTTGCAGAAGGTATGCAGTCTATCTGGCAGCGCACATCATGGGGACGTGACACTCCATTGGATGGTGTGCTCATGGTTGATCCGGTGTTTCTGCAGGAATTGGTGAAAATCAACGGCAACATCACGCTTTCTGATGGCCGTGTGCTCGCCGGAGGCAACACTGCTGAATTCCTGTTAAACAAGGTGTATATCGATTATCCGGTTTACATGCAGGACACCTATTTTGCCCAAGTCGCCGAGCAAACAGTTAGTAACATGTTCTCTAATTTGGATTTGACGAAGCTGAGCAAGGTAGCGCAACTGATGGGAAGTATGTCGGAAGGTCGTTGCTTCTCAATGTATTCGTTTGACGAGGCTACTGAGAAGACTATTAGCGATGCAGGCTTCACTGCACAGACTCCGAGCAGTGAGGAACATCCGCAGGCGGGTGTGTATGTGACTGAGCAGAACCCGTCAAAGATGGGGTGGTATATTCACCGCACGTCGAAGATAACTCGTTCCGCCTGCAATAATGATGGTTCTCAGACCTACCATGTGGAATATACGATGACGAATACGATAGACGATAACCAGATTGGCATAGCTGGAGCTGCCGGAACGTATATTCTCAGTGTAAACGCTGATCAACAAGGCCGTGGCGTAGAGAAAACCTTAATCTACGCTCCTGCGGGAGGCAGCCTCACGAATCTTCAAACCTCAGGTGGTACGGTGACTGGTAGTCGTCAGGAGACTTTGAATGGCAAGACCGTGTATGCCAGCATCGCCAATATCGGCCCTGGAGAATCCGTTACCTACTCCTTTGATGTGACTACCTCTATCAAGGCCGTCTCCGACCTCACCATCGACCAAACTCCAATGGGCTGGACTGATTCCGGTGTCACCACTGACACCGCTGCCTGTTCCATCAACAAGCAGTAAAAACTGAGCTCTCTCTGTGAGGGAGCTGTCAGTCGCGCTGACTGAGGGAGGGATCAAAAAACGGCGCTGTTGTTGTTTTCGTGGGTGGTGGTTCGTTGTTGAACCGTTGTGGGAGTAAGAGAAGAGCGCTTTTTGGGTAGGCTGTTTAACGACCAAGAAAAGCACAGCCAAAAAGCGCCTGATGAGCAGCATATTCAACCAGCTTCTCAACGTCAAAGGCACGGTGGTCGAGGACGTGCGGATCGTCGACTCGCCGTTGCGTCCCGAGCCCGTGCTCGAGGTCCGCGTGCGCCCGCGTGCGGGCGCGCTCAGATGCTCCCGCTGCGGAAGGAGGCACCGCGGGTATGACCAGGGCGGCGGAGTGCGCCGCTGGCGTGGCCAGGACTTCGGGCTGCTGGCGCGTCGAACTGGTCGCCGCCATGCCGCGCGTGGACTGCCCGAGGTGCGGCGTCGTGGTCGCCTCCGTGCCGTGGGCGGAACCGGGCAGCCGGTTCACCAGGGATTTCGAGTGTTTTGCTTCAATGTTTGTTCGACAGGTTCGGCAGTGTTTTTCCGTAGTGTGGGCTGATGGTTTTCCCCGGTGTCGTCATCGTTTCCCGGTGATGTGATAGGCATCGGTGCCGCGGCCTGTATATTCCCGAGTTGCCAATCGGTTTTGATTCGGCCGGTTGCCGCCGGCCGGCGCTCGGGAAGGAAAGGAACATGGCGATACCGATGCCCATTGTGCAAGATATCAGGAGACTCGACCGGCAGGGAATGTCGCGCGCGCAGATAGCGCGGCGTCTTCACGTGGATCGCGGGACGGTCGCGAAGTACGCGGATATGGAGGATTGCTCGCCCAAGCCGAAGGCGGATCGCAGGTACGGGTCGAAGATCGACCCGTACGCGCATCTGGTGGACGGGTGGCTGGAGGCCGATCGTCTGCTGCCCAGGAAGCAGCGGCACACGATCAGGCGCGTGCACGACCGTCTGCTGGCGGAGACGGACTACGACGGCGAGTATTCGACCACGATGCGTTACGTGCACCGGTGGCGCGAGGCGAACCGCGGCGTGCCGGATC
>NZ_CAUERC010000019.1:0-28349 GCF_959020155.1 uncultured Bifidobacterium sp. | reverse complement strand
CCGGAGGCCAAGGGCGCCGAAGTCATGCGCTCCCTGCTGCCGGACGTTCCGCAGATCTTCGTCTTCGATTCCTCCTTCTTCTTCCAGCTGCCGAAGGCCGCCAGCACCTACGCGCTGAACAAGGAAATCGCCGATCAGTACCACATCCGCCGCTACGGCGCCCACGGCACCTCCCACGAGTACATCTCCTCCGTGGTGCCGGACGTCATCGGCAAGCCGGCTGAAGGCCTGAAGCAGATCGTTTTGCACATCGGCAACGGCGCTTCCGCTTCCGCTGAGGTCTCCGGCAAGCCGGTTGAGACCTCCATGGGTCTGACCCCGCTTGAGGGCCTGATGATGGGCGGCCGTACCGGTGACATCGACCCGGCTGTGGTCTTCCACCTGATCCGCAACGCCCACATGAACGTGGACGAGCTTGACGCCCTGTTCAACAAGCGTTCCGGCATGATGGGCATGACCGGCTATGGCGATTTGCGTGAGGTTCACCGTCTGGTGTCCGAGGGCAATGAGGACGCCAAGCTGGCTCTGGATGTCTACGTGCACCGCATCGTCAGCTACATCGGCAACTACACCTACCAGATGGGTGGCTGCGACGTAATCACCTTCACCGCTGGCGTGGGCGAGAACGACGACGTGGTCCGCAAGATGGTGTGCGACAAGCTCGCTCCGTTCGGCGTCAAGCTGGACGAGGAGAAGAACGCCACCCGCTCCAAGGAACCGCGCATCATCTCCACTCCGGACTCCTCCGTGATCATCGCCGTGATTCCGACGAACGAAGAGCTGGCCATCGCCCGCAAGTCCGCCGCAATCGCCGAAGCCGGCACCGACACCTACGGCAACACCTTCGCCAAGTAAGTAACCGCCGTTAGGCATCTCACCAATCTCTAGTTGCAACACTATGGGGGCTGATTCCGATTGGAATCAGCCCCCATTCGTATATGGTCATGAGACCCCTACCCCTGCGTCATACTCCCCCTCAGTCGCCTCCGGCGGACTGAGGGGGGTCCACCAGAACACAGGACCCCTTACTGCCTCAGCATGCCGCTCCACATACCGACGAAATCAGGCAAGGTCTTGCGCGTGGTGGCCACGTTGATGACCTCGATATCGGGAATACGCAGCCCCAGCATCGCGGCGAACGTGGCCATACGGTGATCAGCATAGGTTTCCATCACGGCACCGTGCAACGTCTCCGCCGGCACCGGTTCGATACGCAATCCATCAGGCAATTCCTCAGCCGCTCCCCCAACACGACGAATCTCGTTGACCAATGCCTCCAGACGATTCGTTTCGTGGCCGCGCAAGTGACCAATACCAACCATGTCTGTCGACTTATCAGCAAACACCAGAATCGCCGCCAACGAGGGCGCAATCTCCCCGGCCGCCGTCAAATCGAACGTACCCAGCCCATGCACGGTGCCGTCACCGGTCACCTCGCAATAGCGCACGCCATCGATTGTCGGGAACGATACTTTGGCACCCATCTGTTCCAGATAGCCCGGCAACAAACCACCCGGCTGGGTGGTGGTCTCAGGCCAATGAGGCACCCGGACCGTGCCGCCGGCGATCAATGCCGCGCCGAGGAATGGCGCCGCGTTCGACAGGTCGGGCTCAACGGTCACCTTGCTCGGCAGTTGCATTGCGCGCGGTTCAACCGTCCATGTGCGGGCGGATTCGTCGGCCTCAACCGCACCGCCGGCACCGGTCACATCAGCCACAGTCATGCGAATGTGCGGTAGGCTCGGGGTCTTCTCCCCCGTGTGCGCGAGGTGCAGACCGCTAGGCAGTTTGGAACTAATCAGCAACAGGCCGGAGATGAACTGGGAAGAACCGGACGAATCGATGCTGACCTGCGCCTGGGCAGACGGCAAGGTTGCAGGCGGCGTAATAGTGAACGGCAGACGGCCAACCTCGCCGTGGTAATCAACCGTTGCACCCAGCTGTTCCAAACCGTCAAGCACCGGCTTCATCGGGCGTGCATAAGCCTGTTCGTCGCCATCAAAATTCACTGGGCCATCTGCAAACAGGGCAAGGCCGGGCACGAAACGCATCACCGTGCCGGCCAGTCCGCAGAACACATTGACGTTGCCATGGAATCGGCCGGATACAGGAGGAGTAACCGTTACGGTGGTGTCGGTTGCGGAATCCACGTCGCAGCGGACACCGAGGGCTTCGAGTGCGCCCATCATAAGGTCCGTGTCGCGCGAACGCAGCAGGCCAATCAGAGTAACGGGCTTGCTGCCGAGGGCGGCGAGAATCAGGTAGCGGTTGGATAGGGACTTGCTGCCCGGCACCGTTACCGTAGCGTTCAACGGCTGTGCGGCGAGCGGGGCAGGCCAGAGATTCGTGAGTCGTTCAGTCATAAGGCCAAATCTATCAAACAAATTATTCACCGGTCGGCAGCGATGCGGGATTCGATCTGCTGATCAGGTGCGGAAGACGGCTGCTCAAAACCGCCTTCGATGGCCTGCGCGTGCAACAACTGAGCGGCCGCGCGATCGGCCTCTATGGCAGCGATCTGGCGCGAGAACACGATGAACCAGCCGAGGAACGCCAGACCAGCCAACGCCTCCACATTGGTGAGGGTGTTGTGACCCATCATCATATTGACCCAGAATGCAGCGCATACGAGCGCGGTCAGGTCGGAGGCCACCATCACTGCTTTGGACAGGCGTGGCGCAAGCCACGGCAGGAGCACGAACAGCAGCAGCATGACGAACGGCAGGCCTTTGGCGCATATATTGTGCAAGAGATTGTGTGGCGTGTACCGAAACACGCCGATGCCGATGAATGCCAGGCCGGCCACCATCAGCAGGAAGGACAGAATGGAGATGCGCAGCATGAAATGTGGGATTTCGTAGCCGCGATTCGGATCTCTGTTGGTGCGGTCGTGCCAGAGGCGCTGTAGCCGTTCGGTGGTCACCAGCTCGGAGATGGCGAAGTAGCTGACGATGATGATGCATGTGCCGGCAAGAATCAGCGTGGAGTTGAACATACGGGCCGCGAACGTGGTTCTGTCACCAAGCTGCGAAAAGTTGTTGTGATACCAGTATGGGTCGTCGGTGGTCATGCCGGCGGTGACCACGCCGGAGATGACGAAGAACGGCAACAGGCTGGCAATGGTTTTGGCGTTCATCATCTCCGCCTGCACGAAGGTCATATACCCCACCACGCCGGCGAAGGCCGCGCAGACGCTGGAAAGATAGCCGGAGAACAGTGCCTTGCCCATCATATCGTTGGCCGCACCGATGAGGGCGAAGGACGACAGGAAGATGGTCGAGGCATACACCACCGAAAGGGCGACGATTTCGAAAATGCGACGAATCGGTGCAAACCAACCATGTTTGAGGTTCAATGAACGTGATTTGCGCGCATAGCCAATAATGAAGGAAATGACGCCGCATGCCGCCACGATGCCCGAACATACCATGAATCGGCGTTGCGTCAGCTGCCAGATGGCCGGCGCGTATTCCATGTACAGGTTCATCGATACCGCGCCAACGACGGCGCAAATCAAGAAGGAGATGAGTCCGGAGGTTTCTGCACGCTGATGACGTCCCATGCCGGGCCTCCCCTATCTATTCGATGCCGCGTTATCTTTCAACAACAAACAAAACTCCCCCCGAGGACAACGCTTTACTAGCAAGCCAGCGGGATTTGGCTGTCGCCATTCTACTGAAAATCTGAAACACTACAAAAAACGATTATGTACGGGCTTCTTAGCCTTTGCGACTATCGTTACCGCCTTGCCGAGTACCGTTGTTCATGCAGAAAGAAAGCAGTATTGGACACAATCGAATGAGCGTGTCGGTATCGTTGAAAAAGTAATGAATGACGGTTCTATCGGTTCAACCTTTAAGGGACGAACCAGCCGCGGCACCATGGCGCTGATGCATGACTATGCCGAGCTCATCAATGAATTACGTCCGACAGCAGAGCAATTCACCGAGATCGAGCAATACTGGGTCAAACGAATTCAGGCGTTCTTCACCAGCAAACCATTCAAGCTGGAGTCCGACAACTCGCTTTCCGTTGATGCGGCCGTGGAACATCTGCTGCGGCAGGCAGCGCAGCGGCGAAGGGAGAATCCGGGCACCATGTACGTCGGCACCGTCCTGCAGCATCTCGTCGCGGCAAAGCTCACCATCGTTGCTCCGGAAGTGGAAATCAACGGCGCGTCCGTTGCTGATGATCCGAGTCCGCGGCTTCCAACGGTGAGGCCGCGGACCGTCTCACAAAACCGTCCGCGGCTCCGCCCTCCTGTTTCGTCGCAACTGACTACACCGACGGGTTCGGGCGCTTCGTCACGAAAACGCCATTGCGATGCACCGTATACGCGCCGCCGTCACTGCCCCGTTCCGCCCGGAACAGGACGATCGGCTCCCCTGCGATGTCGCGCAGTTCGACATCCGATCTGCCACGTGTCAGATAGAAGTCGAATATGGCGTCGTCGGATTGACGCACGGTGTGCAGAACGTCAGAGGTCACGCCGCTGGCGGGCGACCGCAGGTTGGCTTCCGGCTGCCGGCCATCCTGCGGCTGCGCGGCAAGCCAGCCTCCCACGAATCGCGTCAGATCGCTCACGCCCAGATCGCAGCCGAGGAAATACGCCTCCCCTTCGCCGTACGTGTTGCGGGTGATCGCGGCCATGCCGTCAAGCTCCCACTCATCCGCTTCTTCGCCGGCATACGAGGCAAGCACCTGCACATGCGGTCCGGCGACGGTCACGTCACCGAGCTTGTCGATGACGCGATCGAGCCAGTCGAAATCCCAATGGTCTTCGATGGGCTGGAGGCGATCTCAGCTGAAGATGGCAAGGGCCACGGTGTTGACGCCGGCCTGGCCCATCAGGCGGATGTCGTCATCCCAGATTTCCTCCGGCCATTGGTCGGGACTATAGTCGCCACCGAAAGCGATGCCGCGTCCGTCCGCGGTCAGCAGTTTTGGCCATACGAAGTCACGTCATGCACGCACGGTTATCTCCTTTGGCAGGCGGCGCAGGGCCACGGCCCATATCGGATACCAGCTGATAGACACTCCTGGCCGATAGTCGACACGCCGCCGGTTCCGGCCCCACTGCCGGAACCGACATGGGTATGTTCATGACCGCCGACCGCAGGAACGAACAGGCCCGTCCGCCACGGACCGCATCTTGCGGTTCAGGCGGACGGGCCTTATGGGAGGGATGGGAACGGGAGATCAGTTCTTAATAACTGCCTGCGCCTCATCGTCGACGATCTCGCCGGAAGCGAGCTTGGCTTCGAGCTCCTCAACGATCTGCGCATGCATCTTCTCATCGATCTTGACCTTGAACCAGAACACGACGAGGCTGAGGATGATGAGAACAAGCGGGACGTAGAAGGCGAAGGTCTTGAACGTGGCGATGTTGGACGCGGTCATGTCGGCTGCCGTGGCATGACCGGTCATGCCAGCCGCGAGGGCAACGGCACCGACCGCACCGTTGGACATCGCGCCGCCGATCTTGTCGAGCATGGGACGCACCGACAAGGTGACCGCCTCGTTGCGCCTGCCGTTCTTCAGCTGGCCGTACTCGATGGAGTCGGTCAGCGACAGAATCGCGGTCATCTGGATGAACTGCGCAGGCACATAGAAGAAGATCAGGGCGACGATGACGACCGGCAGGTTGCTGGAGAACAGGGCGAGCATCGTGTAGCCGATGATCATGGAGACCATGCCGCCGGTGAACAGGTAGCGACGGGGAATCCAGCGGTTGAGAATCGGGTACAGCGGCGCCATGATGAATCCGGCGATCAGCGGGATGATGCCGGTGATGGAGAAGGCGGCAGGCTCGTCAAGCACGAACACGAAGAGGTAGTACATCACACCGGTCGTGATGACGTTTGCGATGGCGTACAGCAGGTAGGACAGGGCGACCCACAGCAGCTGGTCGTTCTGGAACAGCGCCTTGAACGCCTCGAACGGGTTGCCGTTCTTCTGGGCCTTGGCACGCAGCGCGCTGGTGCTTTCCTTGGTGCCAAAGGCGACGGTCCAGGCGGTAATCAGGCCGAGGAGCGCGACGATGAAGCCGAAGGAGGTCCATCCGGCCTGGCCCTGGCCCTTGGCGCCGGTGAACGTCCAGGTGAAGTAGCTGACGATCGGGATGACGATGACGGTGATGCCGTTGTAGCCGATGGAGCCGGTGAAGGTGCCGAGGGCGGTGTAGGTGGAACGCTCGTGGGAGTCGGAGGACAACGCCGGGATCATGCCCCAGTAGGAGATGTCGCGCAGGGAGTAGAACACGTCAAGCACGATGAAGGTGATGACGAACAGCACGATGAACAGCGTGGTGTTCACGTTGACCAGTCCGAACATACCGGAGAAGATGAGCATGATCAACACGGAGGAGACCAGTCCGCCGATGAACTGCCACGGGCGGAAACGGCCCCACTTGGTGGTGGTGTTATCCACGAGGTTGCCCAGCAGCGGATCGATGAAGATCTCGGCGATGCGGATAACGACGATCAGGCCGGTGATGACGGCGATCATTTGGGCGGCTAGAGCCTTGCTGTAGCTGACGAACAGGCAGCTGGTGACGTACGTGACGAAGTACGTGCTCATCGCGTTGTAGAAGGCAGCCTGCCCCAAGTTGCCGCACGCGTAGGCGATGCGCTGGCCTAACCCGCCCTTCCTGCGGACGTCACCGTCCGCGACATTTTCGTTGCTCATTAATCTTCTCCTTAAGAACCCAGAGCATGGAATCACTCATTGATTTTGCAAAGTATAGCATACAAGTTTTATCACCGTAAGCATACAAGTTTTATCACCGTAAGCATACAAGTTTTATCACTGAAAGTAAAAAGCATTAGTAAACAAGGAGATAAACAGCGTGTCGCAAGGATGGGATAACATGAGCTGAACCGAGACATTGCATGGACGCGGCGTAGCGTAGACGGCAAGCAGTGCCAGTGATTTGGAAGCGGTAAACAGGATTTGCGTTTTATATAAAAACTGTTTATCCTTTTCGGTAAAGGAGGCCCCGGCCTCTTCCATAATATCATTCACAACGAGGTAATGACAGAAAGCAGGAGAGCATGACAGACGTCACACATGTCGATCGCGCATCGCAGGCTTGGCTGACCGACCCGACGGTGTTCGAGGTGAACCGGACTCCGGCCCATTCCAGCCACAAGTGGTACGCCCGCGACCCCCAGAGCGGACAATGGTCCGATCTCAAGCAGAGCCTTGACGGCGAGTGGCGGGTCGAGGTCGTTCAGGCCGCCGACATCAACCTCGAAGAGGAACCCGCGACGGCCGAGTCGTTCGACGACTCCTCGTTCGAGCGTATCCAGGTTCCGGGCCACCTGCAGACGGCCGGTCTGATGAACCACAAGTACGTGAACGTCCAGTATCCGTGGGACGGCCACGAGAACCCGTTGGAACCGAACATCCCGGAGAACAATCACGTCGCGCTCTACCGCAGGAAGTTCACCGTCTCCGCCCCCGTGGCAAACGCCAAGCAGGCCGGCGGATCGGTGTCGATCGTGTTCCACGGCATGGCCACGGCGATCTACGTGTGGGTCAACGGCGCGTTCGTCGGCTATGGCGAGGACGGCTTCACGCCCAATGAGTTCGACATCACCGAACTGCTGCACGACGGGGAGAACGTCGTGGCCGTCGCCTGCTACGAATACTCCAGCGCCTCCTGGCTTGAGGATCAGGACTTCTGGCGTCTGCACGGCCTGTTCCGCTCCGTCGAACTCGCCGCCCGCCCGCATGTGCACATCGAGAACACGCAGATCGAAGCCGATTGGGATCCCGAGGCCGGCACCGCCTCCCTCGATGCCGCGCTGACCGTGCTCAACGCGGCCGACGCGGCCACGGTCCGCGCGACCCTGAAGGACGCCGACGGCAACACGGTGTGGCAGACGACGGGCGACGCGGAGGCGCAGACCGCGATCTCCAGCGGGCCGCTGCAGGGCATCGCCCCTTGGAGCGCCGAAAGCCCGACGCTGTACGAGCTTGACGTCGACGTCATCGACCAGGCGGGCGACGTCATCGAATGCACGTCCCAGAAGGTCGGTTTCCGCCGCTTCCGCATCGAGGACGGCATCCTGACCATCAACGGCAAGCGCATCGTGTTCAAGGGCGCCGACCGCCACGAGTTCGACGCCGAACGGGGCCGCGCCATCACCGAGCAGGACATGATCGATGACGTGGTCTTCTGCAAGCGCCACAACATCAACTCCATCCGCACCTCGCACTACCCGAACCAGGAACGCTGGTACGAACTGTGCGACGAGTACGGCATCTACCTGATCGACGAAGCCAACCTCGAAGCCCACGGCAGCTGGTCCCTGCCCGGAGACGTCCTCACCGAGGACACCATCGTGCCGGGTAGCAAGCGCGAATGGGAAGGCGCCTGCGTCGACCGCGTCAACAGCATGATGCGTCGCGACTACAACCACCCGAGCGTGCTGATCTGGTCACTGGGCAACGAATCCTACGTGGGCGACGTGTTCCGCGCCATGTACAAGCACGTGCACGACATCGACCCGAACCGTCCGGTGCACTACGAGGGCGTGACCCACAACCGTGACTACGATGACGTCACCGACATCGAGACCCGTATGTACTCGCATGCCGACGAGATCGAGAAGTACCTGAAGGACGACCCGAAGAAGCCGTACCTCTCCTGCGAATACATGCACGCCATGGGCAACTCCGTGGGCAACATGGACGAATACACGGCGCTCGAACGCTACCCGAAGTATCAGGGCGGCTTCATCTGGGACTTCATCGACCAGGCCATCTACGCCACCCAGCCCGACGGCACCAGGAGCCTGCGCTACGGCGGAGACTTCGGCGACCGTCCGTCCGACTACGAGTTCTCCGGCGACGGCCTGCTGTTCGCCGACCGCAAGCCTTCCCCCAAGGCCCAGGAAGTCAAGCAGCTGTACTCGAACGTCCACATCGACGTGACGAAGGACTCGGTGTCCGTCAAGAACGACAACCTGTTCACCGCCACCGGCGACTACGTGTTCGTCCTGAGCGTTCTCGCCGACGGCAAGCCGGTCTGGCAGTCCACCCGGCGTTTCGACGTGCCCGCCGGTGAGACCCGCACGTTCGATGTCGCATGGCCGGTGGCGGCGTACCGCGCCGACGCCCGCGAACTGGTGCTGCAGGTTTCGCAGCGTCTCGCCAAGGCGACCGATTGGGCCGAAAGCGGCTACGAGCTCGCCTTCGGACAGACCGTGGTGCCCGCGGACGCCACCGCGACGCCCGACACGAAGCCGGCCGATGGGACCATCACCGTGGGCCGTTGGAACGCCGGCGTGCGAGGCGCCGGACGCGAGGTCCTGCTGTCGCGCACCCAGGGCGGCATGGTCTCCTATACCTTCGCCGGCAACGAGTTCGTGCTGCGCCGTCCCGCAATCACCACCTTCCGTCCGCTGACCGACAACGATCGCGGCGCCGGTCACGGTTTCGAGCGCGTCCAGTGGCTGGGCGCCGGCCGCTACGCCCGCTGCGTGGACAACGTGCTCGAGCAGATCGACGACAGCACGCTCAAGGGCACGTACACGTATGAGCTCGCCACCGCGCAGCGCACCAAGGTGACCGTCTCCTACACGGCCCACACCGATGGCCGCGTGAACCTGCACGTCGAATACCCTGGAGAGCAGGGTGACCTGCCCACCATCCCGGCGTTCGGCATCGAATGGACGCTGCCTGTGCAGTACACGAACCTGAGGTTCTTCGGCACCGGCCCGGCGGAGACGTACCTGGACCGCAAACACGCCAAGCTCGGCGTGTGGAGCACCAACGCTTTCGCGGATCATGCGCCGTACCTCATGCCGCAGGAGACGGGCAACCATGAGGATGTGCGTTGGGCCGAGATTACCGACGATCACGGCCACGGCATGCGCGTCAGCCGCGCCGATGGTGCCGCGCCGTTCGCGGTAAGCCTGTTGCCGTACTCCAGCTTCATGCTTGAGGAGGCTCAGCACCAGGACGAGCTGCCGAAGCCGAAGCACATGTTCCTGCGCGTCCTTGCCGCACAGATGGGCGTTGGCGGCGATGATTCCTGGATGTCGCCGGTGCACCCCCAGTACCATATCCCGGCGGACAAGCCGATCAGCCTCGATGTCGACCTCGAGCTGATCTGATCAGAATTGATCCGATAGTCCACCGTGCAAACGATGTGGCCCCCGACTTCCTCGCAGGAAGTCGGGGGCCACATCGTTTGCACGGTCCTTGTTAGTCCAGCGGATGCGCCGGATATCGATGCAGATCCAAACCTAGTCGTTGTAGAGCATCAATGAATAAAGATGTCACTCATAAGCTATCAAGAGAATCCAGAACCTTTTGAATTCACATGCTCGACACGCAATGTATCCAGCGTCGTTTACAATGATTCATTGTGCCTTAATGGCGCATCGGGCTATAGCGCAGTTTGGTAGCGCGCCTGCTTTGGGAGCAGGATGTCGTGGGTTCAAATCCCGCTAGCCCGACAAACAAAAAAGCCTGGAATCTCAACGATTCTGGGCTTCTTCTTTTATCCGACCGCTAAACGATTTATCCGGTTTTATCCGATGACCGTAGAACCTATATGGCCTTGCGGTATAAGGGACTTTTGTGATGTTGGGACCCCAACCTGCTAGTCAGTTCGATTCCATGCGACATCGATTTCCGCTTCCCAATCTCAAATGACACCAAAATACCTGCAACCGATTGTGCAATCCCGTGGGCGGGAGTGGGTTGCAGGTAAAAGGTGTCGAGTTACAGCCCAGAATCACCCCTAACTAGTACCGAAATACCCGCAACCGCAGTAACTAACCCCTTTATACCTGCAATCCGGCAAATATGGTTCAGACAATCCGCACATCCAGACCGCTATCCGAACACACCGTTTATACTAGATCACACATCGAATCAACATCTAGAACCGACCGTCTCCAACGACCCATAGGGAGAGCACATGGACGATATAAGACCACGCTGCGGCTGGTGCAATCTCAGCAATCCCGTCTATGTTGCCTATCACGATGCCGAATGGGCGGTTCCGTCGCATGATGACCACCACCTCTTTGAGATGCTGGTGCTCGAGACCTTCCAAGCCGGACTGTCATGGGAGACGATACTGAACAAACGCAAGCGTTTCCGTCAGGCGTTCGATGGGTTCGACATCGAACGGATCCGGCGCTATGACGAGAACAAGATCGCCGAACTCATGAACGATCCGGGCATCATCCGCAACCGTCGCAAAATCGTCGCGACGGTCGGTAATGCCAACGCATTCCGGGATATCCAGACGTCGTACGGCAGTTTCGACGACTATATTTGGCGGTTCACCGGCCGTCACGTCATCTACGAGACAGGCATGACTACATCCCCTCTGTCCGACGCCATCGCAGTGGATCTCAAGACGTACGGCATGCGATTCATCGGCACCACCATCGTCTACGCCTATCTGCAATCCATCGGCGTCATCAATGCACATGAGCCTGGATGCTTCCTGCACAGGGAAAGGTGACCCGCGCAAGGATTTATAAGGTCGCTCGGGCAGAATCTCTCCGAGAGGAACCCGTGCTTCTAGTTATTTTGCTTATCGAGTTCTTGGTAGCGCTCTTTGACCCCGGTAAGGATTCCGGCAGATTGTTCACGCTACTGCGCGGTGAGCGCTTCGAGCAGTTCGCCGAAAGTCAACCCACCTTCACTACCGGATGACGGATAATGGTTTTGAGATTTTCCGGTTTGGCTCGGCGCGGGTCGGATAGGTAGATCTCGTGATGGCGGCGGGCGTCGGAGAAGTCGAGCCCGTAGCCTTGCGAACGCGCGTAGCCGTCCAGAATCGTCACGGTTGCGGGCTCGTCGTCGTACGGGCCTTTGTGCATGACCTGCGCGACCACGCCTTCATCGAAGTCGAAGAGATATGCACGATTGATGTCGACTTCGGGATGCTTGGAGGCAAACGATGCCTTGGCCCACGCAAAGACCTCATCGGTCACGAATTCCGGCAGACGAATCATCGAAGTCCAATAGAAGTCGGTTTTACGCGTGTAATCGACGCCGGGCACACCCTTCTCCATGCTCCATAAGCCCTCCAGCGGAGGCACGGTGTAGTCGAAGTACCCGTCAATGTGCTCGTCCGGATTATTTGACTTCTTGTTCATTTTGATGGTGAACGAAATGCCGTACAGCAGTTGCATCGCCTTGGCGTAGTCGCCGCCTTCTTCGTTCGGATCTCCTACACCGTCCACCGCGACGAACCGCATCGCCGGCACCGTGACGATGGCGGGCATCCTCTTCGGCTGATACAGGTCCTTATATTCCTTTTTATAGTCGAATGCCATCGCTCATTTCCCCTCCGCCACCGCATCGATCTCATCCTGACGCCGCCACCGCTTGAGGTTTGGCAACAGCGCCGACATGCAGTCCTCGGCCTGTTCGACGCTGATATGGCAGGATTCCGCCATCATCGGCGCACACGCGGCGACCAATTCATCGCTATTGGCATAGGCCTGAAGAAAAACGCCGTCTTCATAGCAGTAGTTGCAATAATCTCCGTTTCGCGTTCCATCCGGTTCGGTGCCGTGATCTTCCGGGCGGTAAAACGGCATGGCACAACTTTGGCAAAAACCATTGTCCGGCATTTCCATAAGCCTCGCCATCGGCACCTCAAAACGGGTGCTGATAAGCCGAATCATGTCGATGCTCGGCTCTGCCGTTCCCTTCTCCCAGCGGGAAAGCGCCTGTTGGGTGACGAACAGCTCGTGCGCGAACTGCGACTGCGTAAGACCTCGCTCCTCGCGCACGACTTTGATAACCTGACCGATCGACATGACTACCTCCCGACATCGGAAAACGATTCGCGCGTCTCGCTGTGCGCTTGCTGATTCCAGTCTAAGGGCATGTCCCGTTCGCCAAGCGCGGGTACAACAAACCGTTGTTCGCGCTTGTATCCCGGAGGAAGAAACAGCTCGGTCGAACCTATTTCCTCTCCACCCCTTCAATTCTCCCGGTTCCTCTGACTCCTTTGCGAGCGCCGCGGATGGGATGAGCACGCTTACGTATGGGGTTGCGCCAGACAGGACGTCGTCGTAGAAGCGCTGTTTGGCGTCGATGAAGTCGATGGAATCCTGGATTTCCGCGAGCTGCTCGACCAGCCGCGCCCGCTTGCCGGCGAGCATCTACTTGCGTTCGGGGATGCTCGGCTCGTGGAGGAGCGTAAGGGGCGCGAGTAGGGGTTCGCGGCTTTGCTGCGGTCTCTCCCTCACCCGGCTACACCGGGAGCTCCCTCGTCAGAGGGAGCTTAAATTCGGTCTGGTTATAGGCCCATGGGCTTCTTGGGCTTTTTGGCGCTCATGAGCATGAGGAAGCTGCGGGACTGGGCGGTGATCATGAAGCCCGCCTCATAGCTCAGTTCCGGCTCATCCGGGTTGTGCGTATCCACGACCAGCTGCCATTTGCGGCCGTATCGCTCATCCGGCAGGGTGAACATAATCGGCTCGTAATGCGCGTTGAAGATCAGGATGAAGTCATTGTCGACCATCCGGTTGCCGTACCAGTCGACCTCCGGAATATCCGAACCGTTCAGATAGATCATCATGGAGAACGCATGCGTGTTCTGCCAGTCGTCCATATCCATGATCGAGCCGGTGTGGTCGAACCATTCGACCTGCGGAATCATGTTCGAATCGTCGCCGGGCTCACGGCCTGTGAAGAAGCGACGGCGGTGCAACACCGGATGATCCAAACGCAGATGAATGAGTTTGGAAACGAAGGCGAGCAGTTCCTTGCGTCCCTTGTCAAGATGCCAGTTGGTCCAGGAGATCTCGTTGTCCTGACAGTAGGCGTTGTTGTTGCCCTGCTGGGTGCGGGCCACTTCGTCGCCACCGCAAATCATCGGGATACCCTGGCTGAACAGCAACGTGGCGAACATGTTGCGCATCTGACGCTGACGCAAGTCGTTGACGTCCGGAATATTGGTCGGGCCTTCAACGCCGCAATTCCAAGAGCGATTGTTGCTCTCGCCGTCGCGATTGCCCTCGCCATTGGCTTCGTTGTGCTTTTCGTTGTAGCTGACCAGGTCGTTCATCGTGAAACCGTCATGCGCGGTGATAAAGTTCACGGACGCCACCGGTCGACGGCCGTTGACCTGATACAGGTCGGAGCTGCCCATCAAGCGCGAGGCGAATTCGGGCAACGTGGAGGGCTGCGAGCGCCAGAAGTCGCGCACGGTGTCGCGGTAGCGGCCATTCCATTCGGACCAGCTGGACGGGAAGCCGCCCACCTGATAGCCGCCGGAGCCCAGATCCCACGGTTCGGCAATCAGCTTCACGCGCGAGATGATCGGGTCCTGCTCCACGATGTCGAAGAACGCGGACAGCTTGTCGACCTCCTGGAACTGGCGTGCCAGCGTGGCGGCCAGATCGAAGCGGAAGCCGTCGACGTGCATTTCGGTAACCCAGTAGCGCAGCGAATCGGTAATCAACTGCAGCGCGTGCGGCGAGCGCATGAGCAGCGAGTTGCCAGTGCCGGTGGTGTCGAAGTAGTGCTGCTGGTCGCCTTCCACCAGTCGGTAGTAGGAGGCGTTGTCGATGCCCTTGAAGCTCAGGGTGGGGCCCATATGGTTGCCTTCGGCGGTGTGGTTGTACACCACGTCGAGGATGACTTCCATGCCGGCGCGATGGTAGGCCTTGACCATGGACTTGAATTCGTTGACCTGCTCGCCGCGTTCCCCGGAGGAGGAGTAGGCGTTGTGCGGCGCGAAGAAGCCGATGGTGTTGTAGCCCCAGTAGTTCGACAGGCCCTTCTCCTGCAGGAAGGAGTCGTTGACGAACTGGTGGATCGGCATGAGTTCGATGGCGGTGATGCCGAGCTTCTTCAGGTATTCGATGACGCTCGGATAGGCCAGGCCGGCGTAGGTGCCGCGGATGTCCGGCGGCACGTCCATGTTGAGGTTGGTCATGCCGCGCACGTGCGCCTCGTAGATCACCGAATCGTGGTACGAGATGTACGGATGCTGGTCGTTGCCCCAATCGAAGTAGGGGTTGATGACGGCCGACTTCATGGTGTGGGCGGCCGAGTCAAGGTCGTTCATCGCCGAGTTGTCGTCCGGGCTCTTGAACCAGTATGAGAACAGGCTTTCGTCGCCGTCGATATTACCTTCAATGGCCTTGGCATACGGGTCAAGCAGCAGTTTGTTGGGGTTGCATCTGAGGCCGTGCACCGGGTCATAGGGACCGTAGACGCGGTAGCCGTAACGCTGGCCAGGATGGAGGCCGGGAATGTAGTTATGCCATACGTACGAGTTCCGTTCGGTCATTTCGATGCGTGTTTCCACATCGTGCTCGTCGAACAGGCATAGTTCGACTTTCTGCGCAACCTGTGAGTACAGCGCGAAGTTCACACCGGCGCCGTCATAGCTGGCGCCCAGCGGATACATTGATCCAGGTCTGATCTGCATAGTTTTCAGTATCCCACTTTTTTTGTGTCAGTGATGTGCCGGGGAGTTGAACGTCAGGAGAACAGCGACGGCTTATCTTTGTCGGAGTTCCTGGCGATGAGTCTGCGTAACGCCTCATGCTGGATGGCGATCATCGAATTGGATGAGGTGATGCGCGTGGCGGCAAGGTCGCTCCACGGAATCCACGCGGATTCCACGTGCTCGTCCGCGTCGAAATGGCGCTGCTCCCGCCTGAACGGGCCCAAATGCAACACCATGATGTGGGCCAGTTCGTCGGTCATGCCTTCGGACGAGTAGAAATCGCCCACGAAGTCAACACCCATGGTGTCACGGTCCGGCACCACGCCGGTTTCCTCGGCCAGTTCCCTCAGGGCCGCGTCCATGATGTCCTCGCCCTCGTCCATGAGACCGGCGGGAAGCCCGTAGGCGAACATGTCCGATCCGGCACGGTATTCGCGTTCGATGAGGTAACGGTCGGTGGACATGTCGTGCACGAGCATGACCACACAGGGGGCGTGACGCAGCACCTGGCGGCCGATCTCGTGTTCCTTGCCCTGCTTGTCGGTCAGAGCGATGCGCATGTCGTCCACGTGGAAGATGCGCCCGGTATAAACGGTTTCGCTACTGATCACTTTGGCGGGCACGTCCATGTCGATGCCGTCCGAGGAGGCGTTCAGCTTATGGTCGAGCCGATGCTCCAGTTGTTCCTGCTTGCTTCCGCCAGACATGTCATCTCCTCGGAAAAAACGTTTTTGCCACGTTACTATAGCGTCTTAATCTCGATGCGCGGTAATGGACAGCGTCCATGGATCGGTCGTGTCGTGGAACCACTCGACTTCAGGCCTTGCTCCGGTCGCTTGTTCGATGGCGGCTGGCACGTCATCGATCGCGTAGTTGAACCACATGGATTCGATGGCGGCATGAGGGGTGTTGATGAAGCAGGGACGCACATGGCTCTCCCCCGCCATTCCATGGCCGAGCATGATGCCTTGGGACCTCATACGGGCTTCATACCGGGCTTGTTCGATGGCGTCGGTCACCGGGTGGTGACGCAAATCGCTGGTTACGTACACGTCCGCACCGGTGGCACGTACCTCGTTGAACAGGGAGTCCCCGGAGCCAGGCAGAATGGCCACATACTGAACAAAAGTGTCCGAATCGCCGCATACCTGGATGCCGAGCGCGCTGGTCATGCCATGATCGGACACTTCGTCGAATACTCGCTGAGCGAAATCCTTCAGGGCAACAGGCTTCGGCAAACGACCCACACGCCCCAAGCCGACCGGATGAGAGGCGTTTGCATCGTCAATCGGCACGAGTGGTTTCTGGTCGATGAGTCCGAAGTAGTCGGCCGCCGCCTGTCCCACGCCGCGATACGCAGCGTCGGCATTAGTGTGCCCTACCCACAGCCCGCAGCCGTGCTGGTAGAGTCTGCGGACGATGTCGCCCCGGAAACCGAGTCCGCTCGTCTCGTGTACGGAACGGAAGAACAACGGGTGATGGGTGATGAGCAGGTCCGCGCCAGTAGCGATGGCCTTGTCAATGATGGCGGAGGTCGGGTCGGCGGCGAACACGATGCGGTGCACGTCGTGACTCAGATCGCCGACAATGAGGCCCGGCTCATCCCATTCCTCGGCGTAGCGCAATGGGTACAGGGTCTCGAGAACGTCGATGACTTGCTTGAGATTCGGCATATGTCCCATTGTAGTGGGCTATTGCTGCAAGGGACTCATTCTGCAATTGCGGACAAGCCATGCTCGTGCTCTTCATTGCTCGACTATCGGCTCGCCTTCGCCTACAAACAATCCACTGGACTGTTTGCTCAACGGCTCAGCCCCCTCACCCGAGGGGAGCTAGAAATTGTCAGTGTGCAGCGAGTTGCCAGTCGGAACCGATGCCGCACGATACGTCCAGCGGCACGGCAAGGTCGACGGCGTGTTCCATGGCGTTGCGCACCAGTTCGGTGACCTGGTCGCCTTCTCCCGGCGCGATTTCCACTACCAGTTCATCGTGAATCTGCAGAATGATACGGCTCTTGACGTGAGCCTCGGCCAAGGTCTGCTCGGCGCGAATCATCGCAATCTTCATGATGTCGGCGGCGGATCCCTGAATCGGTGCGTTGAGTGCCGCACGTTCAGCGGCCTCACGCGCAACACGATTGGTCGAATGCAGGGCCGGGAAGTAGCGACGTCGTCCGAAAATGGTTTCCGTATACCCCTTCTCTCGGGCATTGGCCACCAGCGATTCAAGGTAATCGTGCACCTTGCCAAAGGTATCGAAATACCGGTTTTTCAACGCTTCCGCTTCACGTGGCGCGATCTTGAGTTGCTGGGCAAGACCATACGTGCTCAGACCATAGGCCAATCCGTAGCTCATGGCTTTTACGTGGCTGCGCTGGTCGCCGGTGATCTGGTCGACCGGCAGCTTGTAGACCATCGAGGCCACGTATTTGTGGAAGTCGGCTCCGGAGCGGAACGCTTCGATCAGCGCCTCATCATCGGACAGATCAGCCATAATGCGCAGCTCGACCTGTGAGTAATCGCAGCTCATCAGGGCCTCGTACCCCTCCCCCGGCACGAACACGCCACGAATCTCACGGCCGGCGGCGTTCCGATTGGGGATGTTCTGCAGGTTCGGATCCACGGAGCTCAATCGGCCGGTGGCGGCAACGGTTTGCTCGAAAGTGGTGTGGATGCGCTCATCTGATGTGTTGGTGGCATCGATCAGCGTTTGGACGATCTGCTTGAGCTTGTTGATCTCGCGATGGCGCAGCAACGCTCCGAGGAAACCGTTGGCCCGCTCATTGTCCACTGATTTGACATACAGATCCTGCAATGCGGCCGCATTCGTGGTGTATGAGCCGGACTTGGTGCGTTTGGTGGGTTTCAAACCCATATCTTCGAACAGCACCTTCTGCAGCTGCTTGGGGCTTTGCAGGTTGATTTCGGTGCCGGCATACTCCCAAGCCATTTCCTGCGCTTGGCGAGCCTCGGCGGCAAACTGGTCACGCATGGAGACGAGTCGAACGCTATCGACTTTGGCTCCTGTGTGCTCCATGCCGTGCAGCACGCGGGAAACAGGAAGTTCAATCGCGCGCATCAGCCAGCATTGTTCACGCTCGTCGATAATCGGCCCGAGCGTGACGGCGAGGCTGCGGATAATGGCCAAATCACGCAGACGATGTTCGTTCGGATCTTCTTCGACCTGATCGTCGTCGAAGTCCAACGTGCCTTGCGAAGGCTGTTCGGTTTCGGTGAAGTGGATGTCGAGGAAGTGCTCGGCCGCCTGCTTGAGGCTATCGGCATGGAAATCCGGTTGGGCCAGATACCCGGCAAGCTTGGTGTCGAACATCGGCAGGTCCATGTCAAGATCGACCGCGCCCAAAAGATGCAGCAATTCTTTATACCCATGCACGATGGTGCGGGAGTGTTCGCTTTTCAGGAACCGCGCAAGCTGTGCTCGCAGGGTATCGGTGATTGGAAGGGGCACTATGGCCGCTGATGTTGCCGTGGCCACGGCAATGGCTTGTGCCGTGGCACGCCCCGGCCTTTCGTCGCCCCATGCGGCCACGGTCCAAGCGTGGCCGACCGCGTCGCCGCAGATGGCATGCCGCTGCGAGCCATCGCCATAGTCGGAAACCGTGAAATCGGCGATTTCACCGGGAACCTTGACTTCGACGCGATGGGCCTTGACCCATTCGTCGAACTGCTCCGGAGCAGTGATGCTCGTGGGTTCCGGCAGGTTCAGATCGAGGCTGCTATCCTGCTCGTTCTGCTCATTATTCGTAGACTCGCCAGCTCCGGATGTGTTGGATGCCTTGGCCCCGGTATTGAAGGTTTTCAGTACACGACTCTTGGTGCGAGGTCCGAATTCAAGCTCCTTGAACAGGGCGTCGATCTGTGCCACGTCCACGGTGCCGAATGTCAGATCCTCGATATCGACGCCTAGATCGACGTCTCGTACCAGTGCGTTGACTTTGCGATTGAGTTTGACCTGGTCGATATTGGCCCGCAGTGATTCGCCTTTTTTGCCGCCGATTTCATCGGCATGCTCGCAAATGCCGTCGAGGGAACCGAATTGGTTAATCCACTTGGCCGCAAAGCCGTCGCCTACACCGGGCACACCGGGAATATTGTCGGCGGTTTCGCCTCGGAGTGCCGCCAGATCCGGATATTGTGCGGGAGTGACTTTGTATTTGTCGATGATGGACTGCGGCGTCATATGCTTCAGGTCTTTGAAGTGATGACCCGGGTACAACACGGTGACGTTGTCATCCACCAGCTGGAAGGCGTCTCGGTCTCCGGACAATACCAGTGTGTGGTAGCCGGCCTTGTCTCCCATGGTGGCGAGGGTGGCGATCACATCGTCGCCCTCGAATCCCGGCTTCTCGATGTAGGTGACGCCGAGGGCCGTGAGCATGCGTTGAATCAATGGCAGCTGGGTGAGCAGCTCTTCGGGAGCCGCCTCACGGGTGCCTTTGTATTGCGGAAGCATCTCATTGCGGAATGTGCCGCCCTTCACATCGAAGGCGACGCCCAGATGGTCGGGCTTCTCCGCATCGATCACCTGCGCGAGCATGGTGGCAAAACCCCAGACGGCGTTGGTGGCCTGGCCGCTGGAGGTACTGAAGTTGTCGACCGGCAGGGCGAAAAATGCACGGAAGGCCAGCGAGTGGCCGTCCACCACCAGCAATGTTTCATTGGTGGGTACGGTCACGCTGGCCTCTCCCATAGTGTGTTTGTGTTGCTTTACGACTCAGCACGGCGACGCCGATAATCAGCGTTCGCCCGAATCAGAAGGCTTCGGATCGCCGTACTTGGCGATGATGGCCTGAGCCAGGCGCTTCTTGGGGATGCGCTGGTCCATGGAGGTCTTCTGAATCCAACGGAAGGCACCCTGCTCGGAGAAGTCCGCCTTGTCCATCAGCAGACCCTTGGCGCGGTCGACGAGCTTGCGCTCCTCAAGCGTGTCTTCGGCCTTCTTGAGCTTCTCTTCGGTTTCCCTGAGCTGGTCGGTGGTTTCCTTGAGCTTGCGTTCGCTACGCTCCACGTTGTCCAGCAAATCGTTGATCTCGGCGAAACGGCCCATGGCCACCTCGAGGGTCGGCAGTAGCTTGGATTCCTCGTACGGCTTGGTGACGTATGCCATGGCGCCAGCGCCGGTGGCCTTCTTCACCAGATCGGTCTGGGAGAATGCGGTGAGCATGACGACGGGGGCGATGTTTTCATCGCAGATAATGCCGGCAGCGGTGATGCCGTCCATACGCGGCATCTTGACATCCATGCACACCACATCAGGGCGGTACTTGCGGGTCAGTTCCACGGCTTCCTCGCCGTTGGCGGCCTGACCAACGACCTCATAACCGTTGTCTTCCAGCATGGCGACCAGATCCATGCGGTTCACGGCTTCGTCCTCGGCCACGACAACGGTACGCGGACCGTCCTCGGACTTGGCCTTGCGCTCAGCAGGTTCGCTTTCATTGGCCACGGCCTTGAGCTCTTCGTCGGTCAGCACCTCATCGATGTTGATACTCGGTTCTTCGGACTTCTTCCTTGCAGCCATGCCAACCTCTTTCTTGAATTACCCAACAATGGGGTTCGCAATAATTTCAGCGAACTCCTAACTAAAGTGCCCTCGGTGGGACTCGAACCCACACTGCGCAGATTTTGAGGCTGCTTCCTCTACCAATTGGGATACGAGGGCGTGCCAAAGCACTCTGAAGAGAGTAGCATACCAATTCGACTCTTGCGACACAAGACACGCGCCAATCCTCCATTCCCCCGGTAAAACAGGCGAAACACGTCGATATCGCGGACGGCGTACCCGTGTGTTGCCCGTTCTCCTGCGTGGTTTCACCGCTTACAATGGGCTGTAGTTTCGATGTATCGCTTTTGTTAGGAGGGCTTATGAGCAACGAAACTTACCGTCAGTTCGATCCCTGGCGCCCCTCTCCGGTCAAGGAGATTTCCCGTAGACAGATTGTGGAGACGCATTATTTCAATGTCGATCACGTCTCCTATGAGTCGAATCAAATCGGTTCGTTTGAACGCTACTTTGTTCAGGAGAACAATGGCGACACTGTGGCTGTGCTGGCCGTCACCGATGATGGCATGATTCCGCTGGTCGAGCAGTATCGCATCGCCAACCATCGTTGGACGTTGGAGATTCCGGCCGGTCACGCCAACAACCCGTCCGAACGCCCGACCGATGTAGCTAAGCGCAAGCTGGCCGAAGAGGCCGGCTTCGACGCCACCAAGCTTACGCAGTTCACCCGTTTTATGAACACGCCGAGCTATTCCACCCAGCACACCGCAATCTTCTTCGCCACCGGTCTAACCCCGGCTTCCCGTCAGGAAATCGGCCCGGAGACTCCGCGTTCCGACGTGCGTATGGTGTCGGTGGACGATGCCTATGAGATGGTGGTCAATGGCACGATTGTGGATGCCAAGACCATGGTCGCCATTTTGCGCCTGAAGAGCGGCACGCTCGATCATCTCAACGACTGATCGCCACGCTCGATCACCGCGGTGACTGTGGGCCATTGCAATCACCACACAATCGCAACATAACAGATAACGAAAGCCCCCATCCACTTTGGATGGGGGCTTTCGTGTGCTATATGCTAGCTGTCAGCAGCTACCAGAAGCCTGAAATCAGTCGCAAGCGCCAACGGTGTGCACGTAGATGGAGTCAGTGCGGCCCGGCTGGTGATCGCCCTGAGCAGAGCTCAGGATGACGATCTTGTCGCCGTCAGCAACCTTGCCAGCATCCTTGAGGACCTTGTCCGTGTAGACCATGAGATCCTTGCGGGACTTGTCGTGGTAGTCCTCCTTGAGCAGGAAGGCTTCGGTGCCCCAGGACAGAGCCAGCCAGTGGTAGGTGTGCTCGTTGCTGGTCAGGCCGTAGATCGGGGCGGCCGGACGCTCACGGGAGACGCGGTGCACGGTGGCACCGGTCTGGGTGTAAGCAACGATGGCCTTGGCGTTGAGCTTGTCGGCCAGGTCCACAGCGGCGGAGGAGACAGCGCCGGTGGAGGACATGTCAAGGTTCTTGAGCTCCGGGATACGGTCGAAGCCGTGGTCAGTGGCGTAGCCGGAGATACGGGCCATGGTGGCCACGGTCACATCCGGGTACTTACCAACGGCGGTCTCGTTGGAGGTCATGGTGGCGTCGGAGCCGTCGAGGATGGCGTTGGCGCAGTCGGAAGCCTCTGCACGAGTCGGAACCGGGGAGTTCACCATGGAGCCGAGGACTTCGGTAGCCACGATGACCGGCTTGGCGTACTGGCGAGCCAGCTCGATGATGCGCTTAGTGGCCAGCGGGACCTCTTCCAGCGGGCACTCAACGGCCATGTCGCCACGGGCGGCCATGACGCCGTCGAAGGTCTTGACGATCTCTTCGAGGTTCTCCAGAGCCTGCGGCTTCTCGATCTTGGCAATGATCGGGATGCGACGGCCTTCCTCGTCCATGATCTCGTGGGCGCGGTCGATGTCGGTGGCGAAACGCACGAAGGACATGGCGATGATGTCGGCGCCGGTGCGGATGGCCCAACGCAGGTCGGCCTCATCCTTCTCGGTCAGAGCCGGCAGGGAGACGGCGACGCCCGGCAGGTTGATGCCCTTGTGGGAGGACACAGGACCGGCCACGACGACCTTGGTGTACACGTTGTTGCCCTCGACCTTGGTGACCTCAAGACGGACCTTGCCGTCATCGATCAGGATCGGGTCGCCCGGGTGGCAATCGCCCGGCAGGCCCTTGAAGGTGGTGGAGGTGATGTGCTCGTCGCCCTCGACGTCATCAGTGGTGATGACGAATTCCTGGCCGAGCTGCAGCTGAACCTTGTCTTCGCCATCGGCGTTCTTCTTGAACCAACCGCAGCGAATCTTCGGGCCCTGCAAATCAACGAGCGCGGCAACGTTGCGACCAGTGGCTTCGCTGGCCTTGCGCACGTTGTTGTAGACCTTGAGGTGATCCTCGGGGGTGCCGTGGGAGCGGTTCAGACGAGCAACGTCCATACCAGCTTCAACGAGCTTCAGGAGGTTGTCGTAATCCTCGGTGGAAGGACCGATGGTGTCTACGATCTTGGCTTTACGCATGAATGCCTGCCTATTCTTGTTCAATTTGGTTCGAGGCGCGATTGCCCCATTTGCCGGAACCCAGTCTACTAGCGCGAGCCGACTCATGACAAGTTTTCTTCACGGTGTGTTGTGAGCGCTCACATTGTTGTGTTGACTGGGTTTAAGGGTTGTATTCTCTAACGATTTCAGGCCTTTTCAGCGCTTTCCATGCTCTTCATCTTGATCACGGAAGCCACGGATGCGCCGCCAATTGCGAGCACAATCACAGCCAGCGACAGCCATGTGGGCACCTCCGGCACCCAATGGACGCCTTCGCCGCCGTTGATGAACGGCAAGGTATTGCCGTGCAGGGCCTCCATGATGAGCTTGACGCCGATGAAGCCCAGCACCACGGACAGGCCGGCAGGCAGGTAGACGAGCTTGTCGAGCAGAGCACCCAGCAGGAAGTACAGCTGCTGCAGGCCGAGCAGTGCGAACACGTTGGAGGTGAACACCAGGAACGGATCCTTGGTCAGGCCGAAGATCGCGGGAATCGAGTCGAAAGCGAACATGACGTCGGTGGTGCCGATGGTCAGGAACACGATGAGCATCGGGGTCCAGTAACGCACGCCGTTCTTGGTGGTGCGCAGCTTCTCGCCGTCGTAGTCGTCGGTAATCTTGATGATCTTGCGCAGATTACGGATGATGCCGTTCTCGTGATATTCCTCATCTTCATCGCCGCCGAGCACCAGTTTGACGGCGGTGTAGATCAGGAAGGCACCGAACAGGAAGAACACCCACGTGAAGCGGGAGATCAGGGCCGCGCCGATCAGAATGAAAATGCCACGGAAAATCAAAGCAATGGTGATGCCGATGGACAGCACATACTTCTGAATCTGCTTGGGCACCGCGAAGTTCGACATGATAATGACGAACACGAATAGGTTGTCGATGGACAACGAGTATTCGGTGAGCCAGCCGGAATAGAACTCGATGGCGGGCTTGGAGCCGGCGAAGAACCAGATGCATCCGCCGAAGATCAGCGCCATAACCACGAAGAAGGCGATATGCTGCACGCATTCCTTGGTGGAGGGCACATGCGGTCGACGCCCGATGACGAACAGGTCGACGATAAAGAACAACGCGAGCACCACGAAGGTGATGATTTCAAATGCGAGTGGGGTTTCTGCCATGATTCCCTACACTAACTTATGTATGTGACGGTTTTGGGGCCGTTCCGGTAGCGCTGATCGCCAGGCAGTCAGGGGATGTGTTGTTCGACACGCTCCGGGCCGCTCAGGCCAAGTCTTTACGGTCGACAACGCATCCCCTGACTGCCCGCCTCGGGTATGGGAATTTGGTTACTTGTTGGCTTCCGTCATTTGACGGAGTTCTTTTTTGAGGTCTCGGATCTCGTCGCGCAGACGGGCCGCAAGTTCGAACTGGAGTTGTTCGGCGGCGGTGTGCATCTGTTCGCTCAGTTGGCGAATCAGGTCGGCGAGGTCCTGCGCGGGCAGGCCGGCCTTCAGGATCTCCTCGTGGCGTTTGTCTGCCTCGTTGGGATCGAGTACCGGCACGCCCAGGTGCGTGTTGCCGGCCTTGCCCGCGTTGCGGTAGCCACCTTCAAGCAAGGTCTGGGTGTCCACATCCTCCTTGGCGAGCATGTCGTTGACGTCGCTGATCTTCTTGATCAGGGGCTTGGGATCGATGCCATGCTCCTGGTTGTAGGCAATCTGCTTGGCGCGGCGACGGTCAGTCTCGTCGATGGCTTGCCGCATGGCTTCGGTGGTCTCGTCGGCGTACATGATCACCGTGCCGGACACGTTTCGGGCCGCACGTCCGATGGTCTGGATGAGCGAACGATAGGAGCGCAGGAATCCTTCCTTGTCGGCGTCAAGAATCGCCACCAGCGATACTTCCGGCAAATCGAGGCCCTCACGCAGCAGGTTGATACCGACAATCACATCGATCTTGCCTTCGCGCAACATGCGCAGCAGTTCGACGCGGCGCAACGTATCCACATCAGAATGCAGGTATTCGACCTTGATGCCGCGTTCCAGCAGATAGTCGGTCAAGTCCTCGGCCATCTTCTTGGTCAGAGTGGTGACCAGCGCGCGCTCGTTCTTGGCCACACGGGCCTTGATCTCGGCGAGCAGATCGTCGATCTGCCCCTTGACCGGGCGTACGTCGATCTTCGGGTCCAGCAGACCGGTTGGGCGGATAATCTGTTCGACCACCCCATCGGACAGTCCCATCTCATAGTCGCCTGGCGTGGCGGACAGGTACACGGTCTGGCCGACGCGCTGCAGGAATTCCGGCCATTTGAGTGGTCGGTTGTCCATCGCGGAGGGCAGGCGGAAGCCGTGTTCGACCAGCGTGCGCTTGCGGGAGGCATCGCCCTCGTACATGGCACCGATCTGCGGCACAGTGACGTGTGATTCGTCGATGACCAGCAGGAAGTCGTCAGGGAAGAAGTCGAGCAGCGTGTGCGGCGGGGTGCCAGCGGCGCGGCCGTCAAAGTGGCGCGAATAGTTTTCGACGCCTGAGCACACGCCAACTTGGGTGAGCATTTCCAGATCGTAGGTGGTGCGCATGTTGAGGCGCTGCGCTTCCAGCTCCTTGCCTTGTTTGCGCAGTTCTGCCAGGCGTTCGTCGAGTTCCTCGCGAATGGTTTTGAGCGCCCGTTCCATGCGTTCGGGGCCGACCACATAATGGGAGGCCGGGAAGATGTGGACTTCGTTTTCCTCGTCGATCTCGTCGCCGGTCAGCGGGTGCAGCGTGGAGATGCGGTCGATCTCGTCGCCGAAGAATTCGATGCGCACGGCCAGTTCCTCGTAGACGGGGATGATTTCGACCGTATCGCCGCGCACGCGGAAGGTGCCGCGCGTGAAGGCAATGTCGTTGCGCTTGTACTGCATGGCCACGAATTGGCGCAGCAGGTCGTCGCGGTTGATTTCCTGCCCGACTTTGAGGAAGAGCATGCGACCGGCGTATTCTTCCGGCGTGCCCAAGCCGTAGATGCAGGAGACGGTGGCCACAACCACGCAGTCGCGGCGGGTCAGCAGGTTTGCGGTGGCTTGGTGGCGCAGGCGCTCCACATCGTCGTTGATGTTGGAGTCCTTTTCTATATAGGTGTCGGTCTGCGGGATGTATGCCTCGGGCTGGTAGTAGTCGTAGTAGCTCACGAAGTAGCTCACGGCGTTGTCCGGCATGAGTTCGCGGAATTCGGCGCATAGCTGCGCGGCGAGCGTCTTGTTGGGCTCGATAATCAGGGTCGGTCGCTGCAGCTTTTCGATCAGCCAGGCGGTGGTTGCGGTTTTGCCGGTACCGGTGGCACCCATAAGAACCACATCATTCTCGCCGTTTTCGATGCGTTCGGCCAGTTCGGCGATGGCCTGCGGCTGGTCGCCGGATGGCTTATATGGCGATTTGACGACGAAAGGCTTGTCCGCGCGCTCGATATTGAATCCCATAGGGCCTCATCTTAGCGACCTGCGCACCATCCTGCGTATATCTCACCCACTTGGGCCAGCATCTCGGGCAATGGATGGGTGGAGTCGATGACGATATCGGCTATGGCCCGCCGCTCCTCCTCACTGGATTGGTGGCGGATGCGGGCCTCGGCCTGTTCCAGGCTCATGCCGCGTTCCTCGACCATACGGTCGAGCCGCATGCACACGGGAGCTTCGACCGTGACGATATGGTCAAAGGCGAATGGAATATCGTCAATGACCTCGGCGAGCAGTGGAATGTCGTGAATGATGATGGCTGCCTCGGGGTGCTCATGCTCCAGTCGCGCCGCCTCGGCATAGATCAATGGGTGCTCGATGGCGTCGAGCCGTTCACGTGCGCCCGGCGCGGCGTTCGCGCCGAAGACATGATCGGCAATCCATGGCCGGTTCATAGTGCCATCGGCGAGCAATGCATCAGGACCGAACTCGGCGACGATCTGTGGCAGCGCCACTCCCCCGGGTTCGACGATCTGATGCGCCAGCGCATCGTAGTCGATATGCAACGCGCCGAGTTGCTTGAGTCGCGCCGCCACCGTACTTTTGCCCGCGGCGATGCCGCCGGTCAGTCCTATTCGCATCATGGTGCCCATGATAGCTGGCGCTCCCCTCGGCCGGTTATCGCCGACAGCTCCCCTCAGGGAGGGGAGCCGGCTCGCGTAGCGAGACTGAGGGGAGTCATTGGCGGATAACTCCAAAAACACAAGAAACCCGGCCCAATCGGACCGGGTTTCTTTACACGCTAAGCGCTAGCTTCGCGGCAAACTCACTTGCCGAGCAGCTGGTCGCGCAGGGCGGCGAGCTGATCGGAGTCGGCGAGGGTACCGGTAGTCGGAGCAGCGGAAGAGTAGTTGGAGGTCTCCTCGACCGGCTTCTCTTCCTTCGGGCCCTGGCCGTCGGCGGCTGCGGATTCGGCAGCGTTCTCCAGCTCCTTGGCCACGAACTCCTTGTGCTCCTCCCACAGCTCGTGAGCGGCGGCGTACTGAGACTCCCACTCCTCGCGCTGCTTCTCGTAACCAGCGATCCACTCGTTGGTGTTCGGGTCGAAGCCTTCGGGGTACTTGTAGTTGCCCTGCTCGTCGTACTCTGCCGGCATGCCGTACAGAGCCGGATCGAAGTCCTCGGAAGCCGGATCAACGGAGTCGTTGGCCTGCTTGAGGGACAGGGAGATGCGGCGACGATCGAGGTCGACGTCGATCACCTTGACGAACACGGTCTCGCCCGGCTTGACCACGGTCTCCGGGTTCTCGACGTGACGGTTGGCAAGCTCGGAGATGTGCACCAGGCCCTCGATGCCGTCCTCGACGGAGATGAAGACACCGAACTGGACGATCTTGGTGACCTTGCCCTTGACGA
>NZ_CAUERC010000018.1:0-33174 GCF_959020155.1 uncultured Bifidobacterium sp. | reverse complement strand
ACCTCCAAATCATCGGACATGAATTACTCCAGTCCAACAATCGGGGTGCGGTTCACTGTCGGCGGGGGCGTTGTTGGGCATGGGTGCCCCCTTTCCGAGGCCATTGTAGGCACGGCCCATGTTTCGACACTGTATGTTGGCGAGGTGTTTGTTCACCGTTTAACTGTTATGTAACACACCTTGACAGTTAAGCAGAACAGTTATACTGTGTTGTATAACAGCTAAACAGCTGGGGTGCTAGTCAACCGCAACCGAAAGGGGCATAGATGAAACTGATCATCTCATCCGTGTCCGGTGAGCCCATCTACGAGCAAATCAAAACCCAAATCCGTTCGGCGGTGCTCGGCGGCGAGCTGAAGGCGGGCGAGGCCCTGCCTTCCCTGAGAAAACTCGCCAAGGAGTTGCGCATCTCCGTACTCACCGTCACCAGGGCGTACAACGAACTGGCCGATGAGGGCGTGGTGCAGAACATCCAAGGCAAAGGCACTTTCGTGATGGACAAGGGCAACGAACTGATGCAACGTCAGCTCAAAACCCAGATTCGCGAAAGCCTGGCCGAGGCAAGCCGGGGCGCCAAAGCCGCCGGCATTCCGCTGGACGCATTGGACCGCATGCTCGAAGA
Organism: uncultured Bifidobacterium sp.; assembly: GCF_959020155.1. Lineage (GTDB taxonomy): Bacteria > Actinomycetota > Actinomycetes > Actinomycetales > Bifidobacteriaceae > Bifidobacterium. Next base: position 32,552 of record NZ_CAUERC010000018.1, on the reverse strand, counting down.
GGAATACCGCAAGAAATAACCTCAAGAAAGGACCATGGCCATGACCGCCATATCCGAATCCGACGCGATGGCGTTGCAGGTCACCGACGTCACCAAACACTATGATTCCGGCTTCACGCTGGACGACGTGACCTTCGACCTGCCCAAGGGCTACATCATGGGACTGATCGGCCCGAACGGCGCCGGCAAATCCACCCTCATCAAACTCATCCTCAACATGATCCACCGCGACGCCGGTTCGATTCACGTGCTCGGCCTCGACAACATCGCCAACGAGGAGCCCGTCAAAGAACAACTCGGCGTGGTGTTCGACTTCAGCTACATGCATGAACAGTGGCAAGTCAAGAACATTGAACGTATCGTTGCGCCACTGTATCCATCGTGGGACGGTGGATGCTATCACAAGTATCTGGATACTTTTGGCCTTGGTGACGCACAGAACGGCAAGAAACATATCAAGGATCTTTCCCGCGGCATGCAGATGAAGCTGATGCTGGCCATCGCATTGAGTCATGATGCCAAGCTGCTGATTCTCGACGAGCCGACCAGCGGACTCGATGTGCTTGCCCGCGACGAACTCATGGATATCCTGCATGCCTACATTGAGGATGGCGAGCATTCGGTACTGTTCAGCACCCATATCACTGCCGACCTCGAACGTGCTGCTGACTTCATTACCTACATCACCGATGGCCGTCTCTACTACACCGGTCCGAAAGACGAGTTTGAGGAATCGTTCCGCCTGATTAAGGGCGGTCCAGACGAACTGGCACAACTGCCTGCGGACGTGGTGCTGGGCTCACATACGTATGCCACCGGATTCGATGCGCTGGTCCGGTCAGACAGGCTTGATGCTGTTGCGTCGGTGGTTTCGGGGCTTGTCGTTGAATCGGCTTCCATTGATGACATCATTCGACTGACCAATGCCCATGATTCCAATCGTGACTTGAGCGGGAGGTGAGCGGCCATGGAGGCAATACTGAGGGTGTCGCGGTCTCGGCAACATGCATTGACCACTGCATTGCGCGTCGATATGGCCTACCTGTGCGTCGGCGAACGGACTGTGTTCTCGTTGTTGTTGGCACCGTTGTTCTCCGTCATCTTTCAAGGTGAAGCTTATGGTGATGGCTTCGGCTATCGCATGGGTGTCATCATGACGGTATTCACCTGCGCCATGTGGGTGCTAACCATGGCGGTTGCTGACTTACAGAACGGATATCGACTTCGTGGCATTATTCCGGCTTCGAGGAAGAGTCAGGTGGCCGCGCGATATGTGGTTGGATTGGTGATTTCCGTATTGTCGATAGCGATGATCGTGCTGATTGACGGGTTGCAAGTGCTGGTCAATCCGGATTGGTCATTCGCGGGCAATCTGTGGGCGGCGCCGTTGGGAGGTTTCTGCACCGCGCTGATGATCGCGCTTATCGTGCCCACGGGTTATCTGTGGACCAAACTAGGCGGTCTTCAAGTCACGATGATGGTGATCTATGTCGTTGTATTGGCTGTATCCATACTGCTATCTATTTCGCCTGCTTCGGTGACCAGAGGATTGGCCCATGCCGCGAATGCCGTCATCGCGCAACGATTGTGGCTGGTTATTGCGGTATTGGCAACGACGGTTGTGGCATATGGAATCTCGTATGTAATTGCCTCTCGCATATTTGCTTCAAGGGAATGGTGACGATGAGCTGGAAATCCGTAGTAAAGCAATGTCGATTCGATTGTGTCGGGACGGGTCTGTTCAGCGTGGCGAATATGGTGTTTCTGCTGGTTTTCCCGGTGCTGTCTATCGTGGTATCGCTGGTGATGATATCGACCCATGTCGATGAACACGTTGCCAGTGGTCTGATGGGCGGACTCGGAGGTCTGGCATCGGTGATGGCATGTATGAGTGCATTGGGGCCTGCTGCATCCGAGGAATCTGCAGGGCACAGTGCCATGCGAGGGCTGATTCCTGTTTCACGCACTGCGCAAGTTGTAGGTCGGTACCTCTTTCTGTTGGTGGTTGGCCTGCTCTGGGCTCTGGATGTGGTGATATGCGGTGGCATCTTCATTGTCTTTGGCGATATAGCAGATATGGGGTGGATTGGTGCCTTGGCATCAGGTGCCTCCATCTTCGCTTTGGCTATCATTCTTGGGTCGGTGCTGCTGGCCTGTGCATACCGGTTCACCTTCCGCAAGATGATGATGGCCTTTGGTGCGGTCATGGTTGGCTTGTATGCCGTCATTGCGCTGCTGGCTCGATTGCCTGTTGACTGGCAATGGCTATTGCTGAATATTGCCGATTTCCTGACGATCTGGTGGCATACGGCGCTTGTTCTCGCCGTGTTGTGTCTGCTCGCATTTTTTGGCTCCATGCTTATAGCCATCCGCATCTACCGAGCCAAAGAACTCTAGCCGCGCATTTGTCTGACCGCGAATGAAAAGAGACCGACAGGAATCTGTCGGTCTCTTTCCGTTATCGGTGTGTTATCAGTCCACCAGATCCAGAGCGATTGGCTGGTGCGGTTGCTGGGAATCGCTTTCATTGGCCGTGCGGCGCGCGCGGATGGCGGCGGCTGCGCGCTTGACGGTCTTGATAACTTCCTGCAGCACCACCACGCCGAAACCGACCGCGATGATTTTCAGCCACATGTCGATCGGCAGCGGCACGGTGCGGAACATCGCGCCGCCGAATTGCACCACTAGCACCTGAAGTGCGAACATCAGCGCGAACACGCCGATCATCACTTTATTGCGCAGCAGATTGGCGAACAGGCTGGCGTTGCCCAGCTCGCGGCTGTTGAAGGCGTTGAACAGCTGGAATACCACGAACAGCGTGAACAGAATGGTCGACTGCTGTTCGGCGGTGCCGCCCATGAAGTTCGTCCAGCTTTGCGCCATGAACACCACGGCGATGAACGCGCCGGAGACGATGATGCGCTCCAGCATGCCGCGCGAGACGATGCCGGCGTCGCGGCGGGTGGGCCTGCGGTCCATAAGATTGTCGCGAATCGGCTCCATCCCGAGCGTCAGCGCGGGCGGGCCATCCATGATGATGTTGACCCACAGCAGCTGCAATGCGGTGAACGGCGCGGCCAGACCACTGAACAGCGAGGCGAGTACCACGACCACCGAAGACAGGTTCACGGTGAGCTGGAACTGGATGAATCGCTGGAAATTCTCGTAAATGCCACGGCCCCAGTGCACGGCCTTGACAATGGTGGCAAAGGAATCGTCCAGCATCACGATATCGCTGGCTTCCTTGGACACCTCGGTGCCGGCGATGCCCATGGCGATGCCCACGTCCGCGTTCTTGATGGCGGGCGCGTCGTTGATGCCGTCGCCGGTCACCGCCACCACATTGCCCTGGGCTTTCAGAGCGTTCACCACGCGCATCTTGATAACCGGCGTGCTGCGGGCGATCACGCGGATGCGGCCGATTTCGCGGGACAGTTCCTCGTCGCTCATTTCCTCGATCTGGCGCGCCTCGACGGCGATATGCCGCTCGTCCAGAATGCCGAGTTCGTTGGCGATGGCCGTGGCGGTCACGATGTTGTCGCCGGTGAGCATCTTGAGCTCGATGCCCGCCTTGCGGCAGCGCTCCACGGCACCGGGCACATCCTCGCGCAGGGGATCCACGATGGCCACGAAGCCGTCGAACATCATGCCGGATTCCAAGCCGGCGCGGTCGGCAGCGTAATCGAGAGCCGCAGTGTCGGCGTCCTTATCGGAAATATGGCGGTGGGCGAAGCCGAGCACTCGGCAGGACTGCGCCTGGAACTTCGCGATCTCCCGTTCGATTTCGCCGCGCGTCTTGGCGTCGACGGCGCACAGGTCGAGCATCTTCTCCGGGCTGCCTTTGGCGAACACGGTAATGCCGTCGCCGTCACGCACCACAGTGGTCATGCTCTTGGTCTCCGACGAGAACGGATACGTGTGGAGCACCGTCGCGCGCTCGCGGCGAATCCGGTAGTCGAGTCCGGCCTTGTGCGCGGCGACCAACAGTGCGCATTCGGTGGGGTTGCCGATGAATTCCGGCATCGCGCCGGCCTCGGCTTCGGTGGCGCCCGGGAAGGTCACGTCGGCGGTGCCGTTGACGCAGAAGTTCTCCAGCAGCATGCGGTTCCTGATCTGCTCGGGCTTCTCCAAGGCGCGGCCCGGCGCGTTGTACGCCTCGATCACGGTCATGCGGTTCTGGGTCAACGTGCCGGTTTTGTCCGAGCAGATCACGTTGATGCAGCCGATGGTCTCGCACGCCACCATCTTCTTGACCAGCGCGTTCTGCTTGGACATTTTGATGATGTTCACCGCGAGGCACGCGGCCACGATGGTCGGCAGGCCTTCGGGCACGGCGGCCACGATCAGCGTTATGGAGGTGATGAACGCCTCGGAAATCGTGTCGAACGAGGCGGTGCCGGAAGCCACGAACCGGGCCACCTGAAGCACGAACACCAGTGCGGCCACAATCGAGCCCACCACGGCGATCACCTTGCCGAGCTTCGCGAGCTTCTCCTGCAGCGGCGTCATACCGGTGTTGGCGGCGCGCAGTTCGCGGGCGATCTTGCCGAACTCGGTGTCGTCGCCCACGGCGGTGACCACGGCACGGCCATTGCCGGCGGTCACGAAGCAGCCGGAATAGAGCATGTTCGTGCGGTCGGCCACCGGGGTCTTCGGGTCGGTGAACACGGCGTCGGTGGCTTTGGCACTCGGCACGCTTTCGCCGGTGAGCGCGGATTCGTCGGCGGTCAGATCGTTCGATTCGATGAGGCGCGCATCGGCCGGCAGCTTGTCGCCGGTGCTGATCTGCAGTACGTCGCCGATGGTGATGTCTCGCTGCGACACCAGCGTGACCTCGCCATCGCGCACCACGGTGACGGTCGTGTCGTCATTGATGTCGTTCAGCGCTTCGAATGCCTTGGCGCTGCGACCCTCCATCACCACGGTGATTGTCACGGACAGGGCGATGGCGAAGAAGATGCCCACGCATTCGAGAATGTCGGCGTGGCCGCCGGCCATGGCGCGGGTGATGTTGACGCCCAGGGTGATGGCCGCCGCGATCATAAGCATGATGAGCATCGGGTCGGCGGCCGTCTTGACGATGCGGGAAAGCATCGATTCCGGCTTCGGCTTGGTGAAGGCGTTGGGGCCGTACTGGTTCAGGTTGTGCGCGGCCTGTTCGCTGGTCAGGCCTTGATGTGCATCGGTGCCCAGCGTGCTGATGACTGCTGGCGCATCCTGCATGAATGGTGCGGGCGTCTGCCCGTTGGCCGTGGTCATATGTTCCTCTCGTTTGGTTGACACACCGCACTGAAACCCGCGTAATATCACTCGCGTACCGCGCAACATGGCGGCACGCAGCCAAACGAATCGTTGACGACCATGTATCGCATACTCCGCGGTACATGAGTCTCGTCATTTAAGGCAAAGCCAGACCGTAACGGAACTGCCGACGGCCACGATGTTGACTTGCCACATTGCGGTTTGGGCCGGGCCCTTCGCCGCAATGCTGTCTACTCCCTCATGGGACTATTCAGTTGCAGAAACAGAACCTAACAAACCACATGGATTTTCCCGTTCGCCGGCAGCATGGCGATTCCCGCCTTCCTAGAAAAAACAAGCAACACGCCATTGGCTCGTTGCAGGTGAAAAGCCGCAAGAAAGCCGCGCGTGACAAGGCTCGGACATGCTTGAACATGCCTGGACCTTCGACTTGTGACATCAGAAAACAAAAAACCGATACATGCTGGTAAAGCATGTATCGGTTGGGAATTGTCAGTTAGTGCCGTCAGCGGACTATCACAGCGCCTGGGCGGCCTTCTCCACGTAGTCCTCCATGCCGTCGATGGCCACGACGTCCTTGAACCGCACGTCGGCGGTCTCAAGACCACGCAGGGCGGCCGGGGCGGTGGTGCCGGTCTCGTGGGCCAGCACATCCATGCACTCGAAGTCGGTGCCGGTGGCGTCGAAGCCCAATGCCTCGTTCACCACGCGCGGGAACTTGTAGGGGCTGGCGGTGGAGAGCAGCACGCGCGGGGTCAGCGGGTCGCGCGGCATCTGCTCAAGCAGGTAGTAGCCGCAGGCGGTGTGCGGGTCGATCACGTAGTGGTTCTCGTCCCAACAGTGCTTGATGGACTCGCGTACCTGATCCTCATCGGCCCAACCGGTGCCGAAGATCTGACGAATCTTGGCCAGCAGTTCTTCCGGGATCTCGTACGTGCCCCACTTGTTGAGGTCGTTCATCAGCATGGAGATCAGACGGGTGTCGCCCTCGGACAAGTAGTACAGCATGCGCTCCAGGTTGGAGGAGATGAGGATGTCCATCGAGGGGGAGATGGTCTGGAAGAACGGGCGCTGGCGGTTGTAGGTACCGGTGGTCAGGAAGTCGAACAGCACGTTGTTCTTGTCGGAAGCCACCACGAGGTGCTTGACCGGCAGACCGAGCAGCTTGGCATAGTAGCCGGCGAGGATATCGCCGAAGTTGCCGGTCGGGACCACAAACTCGACCTCATCGCCGACGTTGATCACTTGGTCGGCGAGCAGCTGGGCGTAAGCGGAGAAGTAGTAGACGACCTGCGGCACCAGACGGCCCACGTTGATGGAGTTGGCGGAGGAAAGCACCACGTGCGAATTGCCGGCGAGACGCTCGGCCAGGGCGCGGTCGCCGAAGATGCGCTTGACCGCGGACTGGGCGTCGTCGAAGTTGCCTTCCACGGCGGCCACCTGCACGTTGGAGCCGGCTTGCGTGGTCATCTGCAGCTCCTGGACCTGGGAGACCTTGCCTTCCGGGTAGAAGACGGTGATCGCGGTGCCCGGGGCGTCCGCGAAGCCGGCCAGCGCGGCCTTGCCGGTGTCGCCGGAGGTGGCGGTGAGGATCATGATCTTCTCGTCCGCGTCGCCATCGGCCGGCGTGGTGTGCGCCATGAAGCGCGGCAGGATCTGCAGCGCCACGTCCTTGAACGCGGAAGTCGGGCCGTTGAACAGTTCGAGCACGTAATCGTCGCCCAGGGGCTTGAGCGGGGTGATGCGCTCGTCGGACCACTGTTCGCCGTAGGCGTCGGCGATGCACTGGCCCAGCTCCTCGGCCGTGAAGTCCGGCAGCAGCGCGCCCAGCACCTCGGCGGCGATTTGCTGGTACGACTTGCCCGGCAGGGAGGCCACGTCCACCTTGGTCTTGCCCAACGCGTCCGAAACGAACAGGCCGCCGTCATCGGCGATGCCCTTACGAATCGCCTGCTTGGCGGTCAGCGAATCGGTGGTGCTACGGGTGGAATGGAAGGTGGTTGTCACGATGAATCCTTCTGCCTGAAAGGGATGATGAATCCACATCAGTCTAGCGTGGGCCGTGGGCAGAAGGGCCGTCCGTCTCGCATAACCGACCGGTCGCACCGGCGAAAATCACCATTGCCATCGAACGGGGACCGGCCATATCATGAAACAGGCCGGCTGCAAACGGGCCATACGGTAAGGCGACAACGGCGAATCAATTGTCGCTTATACCAAAGAGCACCCATGACCGCTTCACCCCTTGCGCAGAAGGCAACCGATGCTTTCAACGCGCCGATCTGCGAAACCGATCCTGAGATCGCCGAACTGCTGGACTCCGAACTGGGCCGCCAGCGCAGTGGCCTTGAGATGATCGCCTCTGAGAACTTCGTGCCGCGAGCGGTACTGCAATGCCAGGGCTCCGTGCTGACCAACAAATACGCCGAAGGCTACCCCGGCCGTTTCTACCACGCCGAGGCGTACGGCGTGAACCCCGAGACCTTCCGCACCGACCCGGAGATCATCCGCCAGCGCACGCTCGACGGTGCCAAGATCCTTGCCGAACGACTACTGGCCGACGACGTCAAGGCCAACGGCATCTCCGTGCTGACCGGCGGCACCGATGTGCATCTGGTGATGGTCGACCTGCGCAACAGCGAGATGGACGGCCAGCAGGGCGAGGATCTGCTCGCCGCCTGCGGCATCACCATCAACCGCAACACCGTGCCCTTCGACCCGCGCCCGGCCTCGGTGGCCTCGGGCCTGAGAATCGGCACGTCCGCCCTGGCCACCCGCGGCTTCGGACCGAAGGAATACGAGGAGGTGGCCGACATCATCGGCACCGCGCTCGCCGCCGGCCCGTCCGCCGACGTGACCGCGCTGAAGGCCCGCGTCGACAAGCTCGCCGAAGACTTCCCGCTCTACCCCGACCTGGACCAGATTCACTGATTTTTTGCGGATGTACGCAGCTCCCTCATCAGAGGGAGCCGCGCTTGTATCCCCGGCTATCTTCGGTGCAATATGGGTCGAAACGGGCAATGCGGCCCATTGTGGGTTACTCTTGTTTTTTATGAGCGATGAATTGAGTCCTGAGGTGTTCGACGCGGTGTGCCGCCAGGCCGATCAGGCCGCACGCGCACAGGAGCGTCTTGCACAGGCAAATACCGAAGCCAAAAACGAACTGTTGCTTGCCATTGCGGACGCGTTGGACGAGCATGCTGCGGACATCGAAGCCGCCAACGCGCTGGACATGCTCGAATCCAAGGAAAACGGCATGGATGCGGGCAAGCTCGACCGCCTGCTGTTCGACGTGCCGCGCGTGGCCGCCGCCGCCCAAGGCGTGCGCCATGTGGCCACCCTGCCCGATCCGGTCGGCGAGATCGTGCGCGGATACAACCTGCCCAACGGTCTGCGCCTTACCCAGACGCGCGTGCCGATGGGCGTCATCGGCATGATCTACGAGGCCCGGCCGAACGTCACTGTGGACGTGGCCAGCCTGTGCCTCAAGTCCGGCAATGCCGCGTTGCTGCGAGGCGGCCACGCCGCCGAACGCACTAACGCCGCCACGTTGGGCGTCATCGCCCCGGTGCTTGAAGCCCACGGTTTCGAATCCGCACTGGTGCAATCCGTCGACCAGTACGGGCGCGCCGGCGCCACCGCCATGATGGAGGCGCGAGGCCATATCGACGTGCTCGTGCCGCGAGGAGGAGCGGGTCTGATCCAAGCCGTCGTGCGCAACTCCAAAGTGCCGGTCATCGAAACCGGTGCCGGCAACGTGCATATCTATATCGACAAGTCCGGTGATCTCGCCAAGGCCATCCCGATCATCATCAACGCCAAAACCCAGCGCGTGGGCGTGTGCAACGCCGCCGAAAAGCTATTGGTTCATAAGGATGTCGCCGCCGAATTCCTGCCGCAGATCGCCGCCGCTCTGGCCGAGGCGAACGTCGTGCTGCAGACCGACACCACGTCGTACGGCATCATCTCCGGCGCGGCAATCGAGGGCCTTGACCTCAACCACGCCGCCGAAGAGGATTGGGACACCGAATACCTGGCCCTCAAAATGGGCATCAAGGTGGTGTCGGACCTGGACGCGGCCATCGACCACATCAACACGCATTCCACAGGCCACACCGAATCCATCATCGCCGAGGATTATGCGGCCATCGAGGCATTCACCAAGCGCATCGACTCGGCCGTGGTCATGGTCAACGCCTCCACCCGCTTCACCGACGGCGGCGTGTTCGGCTTTGGTGCCGAGCTTGGCATCTCCACGCAGAAGATGCACGCACGCGGTCCCATGGGATTGCGGGAGATGACCACCACCAAGTGGATCGGTTACGGAACAGGACAGGTGCGCGCATGAACGAGGACGGCAACATGAACATTACGGCTGACACGGCAAACAAGGCAAGCGAACTGCGGCCCGACATCGACCTCAACGATCCCAAGCTCGGCCTGAAGATCGCGGCCGAACGGCTCAGCATCGTCCGCTACGTGTTCCTTGTGCAGATCGAGGACGGCATCGCCTCCGCCGCCCAGCGTGCGTCGCTCGAATACGCGGACGCCGTGCTCATCGGTTGGCCCGAGACCGATTCGCCCGAAGTCGCGGACCTCGACGATGCCCAGCTCAAGATCGTGCGCGAACACATGGAGCTCATGGAAGGCTACATCGGCAAATACAGCCAGATGGAGCACGACGGTGACCTTGACGGCATGACCGACACGCTCATCCGCATCACCGAGCGTGTGGCCGAGGTCCGCCGCCTCTACCAGCCGGACTTCCCGCTGCCCACCTTCGCCGAAATTCGTCGCGTGGTCCAGGACGAATGGGATGAAGACATGGGCAAGATCGATCCCAGGGAAGACAATCCCACCGCCGGCGAAATCGAAGAGGAAACCGAATCAGCCGATGACGCCGCCGGCGAGGGCGACCAGGCATGAGTGGTGTTACCGACAGCCACAAAACGGCTGCGTCAGTTCAGTCCGAAAAATCAGTGGAATCCGCCGAGCCCGCCGAAATCGTTGCCGTCACCCAAGGCGAAACCGAACGGCGCATGTCTGACCTGTCCGCGCCGGCCGGGGCCAGCAGCCATGGCAAAGGCAGGCTTTCCGCACGCGGCAACTGGCATACGCGCCTGCGCGTCGGCATCATGGGCGGCACGTTCGACCCGATTCACAACGGCCACTTGGTCGCCGCCTCCGAAGTAGCTTGGGTATACGACCTCGATGAGGTGATTTTCGTACCCACCGGCCGACCTGTGTTCAAGCTGGACAAGCACGTCACCAACGCCGAAGATCGGTATCTGATGACTGTGATCGCCACCGCATCCAACCCCAAATTCACCGTCTCGCGTGTCGACATCGACCGTCCGGGCGTCACCTACACCATCGACACCCTGCGCGATATCCGCGCCCAACATCCCGACGCCGAGCTGTTCTTCATCACCGGCGCAGACGCCGTGGCCGAAATTATGCAGTGGAAGGACGCCGACCTCATGTGGGACCTCGCCCACTTCGTGGCCGTCACGCGCCCCGGCTACTCCAGTCCGGACGGCGTGACCTTGCCCGAAGGAAAGGTCGATACGCTTGAGATCCCGGCCTTGGCCATCTCTTCGACCGATGTACGCCGCCGCGCCGAACACGACGAGCCGGTCTGGTATCTGGTGCCTGACGGCGTGGTGCAATACATCGGCAAGCATGGTCTGTATTCATACGAGGACTGACGATTCGTACGAGGACTAGTGTGCATTTGTACGAGGGCTGGTGAGGATTAGCGCGAATCAGTGCGCATCAATCCTCACCAGTGCAAAGGATAAGCAGTCAGGCCAGTCCCATCTTGATTTTCAATGTCATTACGCGAGTCGCCGCCGCCGTCACCTTCGAAGCGAAAGCCGGATCGGACTTCGCCCGTTCGTTGAGGCCGTCCACAATTGGCTTTACATAATCCGTCTGACCGATGCAGGACATGTCGCCGCCCGCCTCGACAAGATTTACTCCCAATTGGCTTACATCGTAGTTGCTCAACGCTTCGGCAGACATCGAATCCGAAATCACCACGCCCGTGTACTTCAGGACGTTGCGAATATGACCGTCGATAATCGTAGAAGAAAACACCGCCGGATTATTCGGGTCGATGGATTGATACGTGGCTAACGACATCATCAACATTGCAGGATCGGCCTTGGTAATCGCCTGGTCAAAGGCACCTGCCTCGGCCCCGTCCAACGTGGTGGTCGTATCCAGAATGCCTTCGGTGGTGAAGTCGGTATTGCCGCTTACCGCGCCCAACCCAGGATAATGTTTGACCGCCGCACCGACTTGAGCGTCTCGCAAACCTTCAATAACGGCGATGCCATGTTCGGCGTTGCCGGCCGCATCCAATCCGAAATCACGATCCAGCGCGCCGATCGGAGCATTTGAGGCACGATTGCCAACCACTGTGCCAAGCACCGGTGCCAAATCGACATTTATGCCAGCAGTGGCTAATTGCGAACCCCACGTGCCTGCCGATTGGCGCAATGCGTCAGCGGACATTGTGCCCTGCTCAACGGCACTGGGCATTGTGTCGAAACCGGTACCAGTCAGATGCTGCACCTGACCACCCTCCTGATCGGTGGCGATGATGAGACGATTGCCGGCCGGCGCATATCCTTGGAGTTGCGCGGTCGCGGTCTTGACCGTATCGGCGCCGGTATTCCAATTGCCAATGAGAATGGCCGAGCCAATGTGCTCATCGGTGATTGTTGAAGCCAACGAGGAGGGATCGGAACCGGCAAGCAACGGCACCATCACTAACTGTCCCACACGTTCCTCAAGTGTCATGGCGGATACCGCACGTTGGGCTTGTGCGGCCGGTTCGTTCTTCTTCGGGGAAGGAACGTCGGCGCGTGGTAACGCACTTGTCTGGGAGGTCTGGGGAGTGGTGGTGTTGCCGTTTGATGTGGATTTGGCGAACCATCCGACATGCCATCCGTAGGCTGCCACGCCGGCCAACACCACTGCCAAAGCACATATTGTCGCCACGATTGGAGTGCTCCTGTGCCGAAGTTGGCGTGTGGCGTGTGCTGAGGGACGCATATGTTGTGGCCGTTGGCTGTTCATACCGGCAAGCGTAGAACGGAGCGTAGAACAGAACGCTGCCTCATTCTGTGCTCAGGGCATAACCTACCTCCCGCCCTTTCGATAGGCTTGAGTTATGTCTTTTAACGATCCTTTCTCAATACTGTTCGGCAATGGCGGCGATTCACGACGCAACAATGCGAACAATGACGATCCGATCATCCTCGATGTCGAGGCCGATGGGGACGGTCCGGCCCGCAACACCAACGCCGGCCCCTCCGGGTCATCCCGCCCTCCACGTGGCCCGGCCAATCCGCGTATCACCCGTAAGCCAGCGTCCGGTGGCTCAGGAGGCAGCCGTGGCAGCAAGATTCTGATCGGCGTGGTGCTGGCCTTGGCCATCATCGTCGGTCTGTTCTTCGGCCTGTCCCGATTCATCACCGATCTGATGTGGTACGGCCAGCTCGGCTTCCAGTCCGTGGTCTGGACCCAGCTCGGGGTGAAAATCGGTCTGTGGGTGGCCTACGCGCTGCTCATGGCCTTGACCGGCTTCGTTTCCGCCTGGCTGGCCATTCGAGCACGCCCTGATTCGGCCGACGGTTCCACCATTCGCATTAACGGCGATGTGGTCGAGGTCGGCAAATCCGTCAGCTCGAAAACCGCTCGCCGCGTGGCCGTGGTGATTTCGCTGATCGTCGGCGTCATCTTCGGCTCTCAGTTCAACGCGAACTGGAGCGAGATTCTGCTCATGTTCAACGCGCAGTCGTTCGGCACCACCGATCCGCAGTTCGGTCTGGACAACGGCTTCTACGTGTTCGTGCTGCCGGGCCTGAAGCTCGTGCTCGCCGCCGTGGCCATGCTGCTGGGCGTGGGCCTTGTGTTTTCCGTGGTCACTCATGTGCTGATGGGTGGTATCCGCATTACTATGCCGGTTAACGGACGCGGCCTGTTCTCCATCACCAAGCGTTGCCGTCGCCAGCTTGGCATCTGGCTGATGCTCAACATGTTCGCTTGGGCAGTGCGCCAGATGATCGGCGTCTTCGACCAGCTCACCGTGCAGGGTTCACGCATCACCGGTGCCTCCTACACCGCCGTGCATGCCAACATCCCCGTCACCTTCATCATGGCCGCGCTGACCGCCATCCTCGGCGTGGTGCTGGGCATCTGGCTCATGCGTTCCCACACGCTCGAAGGCCAGGCGTCCATCGGCGTGCGCGCCTCCGCCGCGCTCAGGGCCTGGCGTGTGCCGGTGACCTCCATTGCCGTCGTGGTCGTGGTGGGTCTTGTGCTCACCGTGGCATGGCCGGTGCTGTTGCAGCGCTTCCGCGTCAACCCGAACGCACAGGAGATGGAATCCACCTACATTCAGCGCAATATCGACGCCACCCGCGCCGCCTACGGTCTTGACAAGCTCAAGACCGAGCAATACAAGGTAACCGACAAGGGCGAGCAGGGCGCTCTGGCCAAGGAGGGCGACACCACCGCGCAGATTCGTCTGCTCGACCCGCAGGTCGTCAGCCCCACATTCAAACAGCTGCAGCAGTCCAAGCAGTACTACACCTTCGCCGACACTTTGGCAGTCGACAAGTACGAGATCGACGGCGTTTCCCAAGACACCGTGATTGCCGCCCGCGAGCTTGACCTGGCCGGCAACGACAACCGCAATTGGGTCAATGACCACACCGTGTACACCCACGGTTACGGCGTGGTGGCCGCTTACGGTAACAAGGTGACCGCCGACGGCCAGCCTGAATTCTTCGAATCCGGCATCCCCACTCAGGGCAAGCTCACTGAATCCGAAAAGTATGAGCCTCGCATCTACTTCTCGCCGAACACCACCGAATACTCGATCGTCGGCGCACCGGAGGGCACGCAGGCTTGGGAGTTCGACTACCCGACCGGTTCGGAAGGCGCCCTGACCACGTTCAAGGGCGACGGCGGCCCCTCGGTTGGCAACCTGTTCTCCCGTATTCTCTACGCAATCCGCTTCGGCTCCGATCAGATTCTCTTCTCCGACCGTGTGACCAGCGAATCGCAGATTCTTTACGATCGTTCCCCCAAGGAGCGCGTGGCCAAGGTGGCGCCGTACCTGACGCTTGACGGCCGTGTGTATCCGGCCGTGGTCGATGGCCGCGTCAAGTGGATCGTCGACGGCTACACCACCTCTGATGCCTACCCATACTCGCAGATGACCGACCTCGGCTCCGCCACCAAGGATTCCACCACCGTCTCTTCCGCAACGGTCTCATCCTTGGGCTCGCAGAAGGCCAACTACATCCGCAACTCGGTCAAGGCCACCGTGGACGCCTACGACGGTTCCGTGGATCTGTACGTATGGGATCAATCCGACCCGGTAATCAAGGCATGGGAGAAGATCTTCCCCGGCCAGTACCACCAGCTCTCCGATATCTCCGGCGACCTGATGAGCCACATGCGCTACCCGGAAAGCCTGTTCAAGGTGCAGCGCGAGCTGCTCTCCAAGTACCACGTGACCTCCGCCAACCAGTACTACTCCGGCGAGGACTTCTGGCAGACGCCGGTCGACCCGACCGAATCCCAGTCCCAGCAGGACCAGGACATCCTGCAGCCGCCGTACTACCTGACCTTGCAGACCGGTGGCACCAAGGAACCGGTGTTCTCGCTGAGCTCCACCTACATTCCGGCTGGCCAGTCCACCCGTGAGATCCTCACCGGCTTCCTGTCGGTCGACTCGGATGCCGGCAATGAGAAGGGCAAGATAGGCTCAAACTACGGCACCATCCGATTGCAGGAGCTGCCCAAGGATTCGAACGTACCGGGCCCCGGCCAGGCGCAGAACAACTTCAACGCCAACGCCGACGTGTCCAAGGAACTGAACCTGCTGCAATCCGGCGACACGCAAGTGGTGCGCGGCAACCTGCTCACCCTGCCGCTCGGTGGCGGACTGGTGTACGTGCAGCCCGTGTACGTCAAGTCTTCGGGTGCGACTTCATTCCCGCTGCTCAAGAAGACGCTGGTCGCGTTCGGTGATCAGGTAGGATTTGCGGATACGTTGGATGAGGCCTTGGATCAGGTGTTCGGTGGTGATTCCGGCGCGGCCGCAGGCGATGCCGAGAACGTGTCCGGTGACCAATCTGGTTCCGATACCAATGGTGGTCAGTCCGGCACCACGGACGGAAAGTCGGATTCCGGCTCGTCTTCCGACCGCAGCCCCGAACTCCAGCAGGCGTTGAACGATGCCGCCCAAGCCATGAAGGACAGCCAGTCCGCCATGAAGAACGGCGACTGGACCGCCTACGGCAAGGCGCAGCAGGAGCTTGAAGACGCCCTCAACAAGGCCATCGAGCTCGACAAGTAACTTGGCTTCCCTCAGGGTGAGGGGAGCTATCGCCGAAGGCGACTGAAGGGAGTCGGTTACCTCAACTGACATAGCCCGTCCTTATCATAAGGACGGGCTATTTGCGTATTCAAAGGAACTTCATGCCATACACCTTCCATCCGGCCGTCGAATCCGACATCCAAGCCATCACCGACATCTACAACGCTGCGGTGGTGGCGGGTGGGGCCACCGCCGACCTCACCCCGCGCACCCTCGACCAACGCCGCGCCTGGGTCGAATCCCATACGCCGCCCTACGGCGTTTTTGTTGTGGAATCGGAAGACGGTTCAATCATCGGCTTCGGTACGCTCTCCGTGTTCTACGATCGTGCCGGGTATGACGGCGTCACCGATTTGGCCTATTACATCGATCCGGCATGGCAAGGCAGGGGAGTGGGCACGTTCATGCTTGACAGGCTGCTCACCGAGGCGCGGGCCCGCCACATGCGCAAGGCCTGTGGCATCATTTTCGCCGATAACGTCGGCTCCATTGCCCTCATGCGCCGCTTCGGCTTCACCCAATTCGGCCTCATGCCCGCCGCTGCCACCGACTCCACCGGCACCATGCGGGACATGTCCTACTGGTATTTGGACCTGTAGGCCCGAGGCGGTTTACCCTTGCTCTCCATGGATTCCGGTGTCCTATAACACTAAAAAGTTGTATCGGATCAGCTCTTTTCCTCGAACGCCATATATCGGACGCGCTTATCCCAGATAACGGCAAACTACGGGACGGCACGCGATTTTCGTCCGTTTTGACGTGGTATCCCGCAATCACGTGGGATGCCACACACGTCAAACGATGCACATAGCTCGCGTCCCGCAACTCTTCCTGCGAAATCATTGGAATTCTGCCATTCTTATGATTCGGTGCAGATAACGTGCGATAACGCTTGCGGGATGCCACGCCAAGAACGCCCAAAATCCGCTGCCGTCCCGCAATATGTCATCCGATTGCAGGGAAGCGTCATCTGTCTGAGCTGTTTCCCTTGCTTGGCGTCGTAAACGACAAGTTGTTGATTGCCGCTGCATGTTTCTCCTATTTGAGAACCGAATGCTACATACTGAGATTTTTTCCAACCGGAGTTGATGTTAAAGTGACGCCAAGCTGGGACACGCTGTTCGTGTGCGGCATCCTGTGCAACGTGCTCGTCTGCCTGGCCGTGCGCATCGGATTCGCCGCGCGCTCCGTATCCGACAAGGTGCCGGGCATCCTGCTGCCGATCGCCGGATTCGTGGCGATGGGCTTCGAACACTGCGTGGCCAACATGTTCTTCCTGCCGATGGGCCTGGTCGCCAAAACGTTTGGTTTCGGCGCCGACGCGGCGGGCGTCGCGGCGCTCGACGTGTCGGGCATCCTCTATAACCTGTCCGCAGCCACGCTCGGCAATATCCTCGGCGGCCCTGATTCGTGATCTGACCGACTACCTTGCGGATACGGGGGAACTGCCGGAATTCGAGCGTCTGACGCTCTCCCTGATTCAGGAGCGGGAGCGTAGGAAAAAGCAGGAGTTGATTCAACGTTTCGCCGACCGGAATTTGCCGGAGGCGGAAGGCGATCTTTCGGATGAGGAGATTCTCGCGCAGGCACGTATGGAACGATTTGGGGGACGGGATGAAACTGCTGTTTGACACGAATATTCTGCTCGATTTGTGCAATGACAAACGAGCGCCTTTCCATAAACAATGTGTTGATTTGCTCATGGAAGCCGTTGCACGGCCAAACATTGAGATCATGGCGCCGGTATCGTCATTGAATGACGTGTATTGCGTGTTGCGCAAGCATTATGGCGAGGAGCGGGCGGCGCGAGACGATATCGGTGGGCTGATGGAATTGTTCGACATCCGTCCACTTATGGAACGCCATGCGTGTATGTCGTACCGGTCCGATGAGCCCGACTTCGAGGACGGGCTCATCCGTGCCGTTGCCGAGGACAATGACGCCGACGTCATCGTGACTCGTGACGTCGAAGCGTTTCACCATTCATCGGTCCGATCGATGGATGCCGAGCAATGCCGTGCCCTGCTGCTTGCCGATTCCAAGGCTTGACGGCGGCGTTGAGTACAATCTTGACGGTTGAATCCGGCCGGGCATGGGCCAGTGCGCGAGGCGAACGCGCGCATGACGTACGGAACGTACAGAACGTGCATACGGGAATATAGGAAGACGGACGAGGAGTGGATTATGGCATCGGATTTCTGGCTGATTGCGGGACTGGGCAACCCCGGCAAAAAATATGAGGACACGCGGCACAACATGGGCTTCATGACCGCCGACGTGCTCGCCGAACGTTGGACGGTGAACTTCGCCGATCACAAGGGCTTGGCCATGCTCGGTAAAAGCGTGATGAACCTGGACGGCCGCACCGTCAAGTTCTTTCTGGCCAAGCCGCTGACTTATATGAATGATTCCGGCAATGCGGTGGCTTCCATTAGCGCCTATTACCAGATCGAGCCCGACCATATCGTGGTGATTCACGATGACATGGACTTGGAATTCGGTCGTATCAAGGTCAAGGCAGGCGGCTCCGCAGGGGGCCACAATGGCATCAAGTCGATTGACCGTTCCCTCGGCACGCCGAAATACGCGCGTGTGCGCATGGGCGTCGGTCACTCCAAGCGCGGTGCGAACGCGCATGACAACACGGTGAACTGGGTGCTGGGCGGATTCGGTCCGGACCAGCGCAAGCAGCTGCCCGAATTCCTGGCTGACGGCGCCGACGCCGCCGAGGACATCATCTTCCGCGGTCTTGCCAAGACCCAGGAGAAGTTCAATGGCCGGTGAGGCGACGCACCCGGACCTGATCAACGGCTCACTGGTAGGCATCCTGTCTGAGCTGGAACAGGACAAGACCTTCCTTAGACTCGCCACTGGTGACATCGAGGTTTCGGACGACATCGACAATTCCGTTCTGGCCGGTGTTTCCGAAGGCTTGCGCCCGGCTTTGGCCGCCGCCATCGGGCAGGGTGTGACCGGCAAACCCGGCAAGCCGGTCGTGCTGGTCGTGGCCTCCGGCCGCGAAGCCGAAGAGACCGTGGGCTCGCTGCGCTCCTGGTATGACGGCGACCCGGACGACATCGCCCAGCTCGAAGCCTGGGAAACCCTGCCGCACGAGCGTCTGAGCCCGCGCGCGGACACCGTGGCCAGCCGCATGGCCGTGTTCCGCAGACTCAAGCATCCGAGCGATACCGATCCGATGTTCGGCCCGATTCGCATTCTCGTCATGCCGATCCGCTCGCTCATCCAGCCGGTCGTCCAAGGACTGGGCGACGTCGAGCCGCTCGTGTTCACCGTGGGGGAGGACCTGCCCCTCGACGAAGCCGCCAAACGTCTGATCGAAAACGCCTACACGCGCGTGGACCTGGTCATGGACCGTGGCGAGTTCGCGGTGCGCGGAGGCATCCTCGACGTGTTCCCGCCCACCGCACCGCACCCGGTGCGTATCGAATTCTTCGGCGACGAAATTGACACCATCAAGGAATTCCACGCCTCCGACCAGCGTACCTACGGCGACGGCCTCAAGACCATCTGGGCCACCGCATGCCGTGAACTGCAGCTGACCGACGCCGTGCGCGCCCGCGCCAAAGCCTTGGTCGGTTCGATTCCCAATGCTGAGGACATGCTCGAATCCATCGCCAACGCCATTCCGGTCGAAGGCATGGAATCCCTGATGCCCGCGCTCGTGGACCATCTGGAACCGGTGGGCTCCATGTTGCCCAAGCACGCCGTGATCCTCCTGAGCGACCCGGAGAAACTGCGCCGTTCCGCCGAAGACTTGGCAAAAACCGCGAACGAGTTCCTGGCCGCCAGCTGGCATGTGGCCGCCTCCGGCCACGGCTCCGGCGCGCCCATCAGCTTCGACGAAGCCAGCTTCCTCGACTATGAGGAAACCATCAGCTCCCTCGAATACTCCGAACATCCGGTGATTCGCCTCACCAGTTTCGGCGTGGACACCACGTTGACCGGCCATGTGCAGCTCGACGCCCAGAACCCGGCCGAATTCCGCGGGGATGAGGCCAAGGCCTCCCAAGGCATCGAAGGCCTGCTCGATGCCGGCTTCCACGTCACCATCACCGCCGCTGCGGCCGGCACCTTGGCCAGACTCAAGCGCGCGATCAACACTACCGGTATCGCCAATTTCGACGTCATCCGCTCTCAGGCCATCGACGGCTTCGTGGACAAAGCCGCCAAAATCGCCCTGCTCACCGAACGCGACCTGACCGGCCGCACTTCGGCCGTGGCCGTGGCCAAAACGCCGAAACGCCGGCGCAAGGCCATCGACTTGGTGGAACTCAAAAAAGGCGATTACGTGGTGCACGAGCAGCACGGCATTGGCCGGTTCATCGAAATGCGCCAGCGCACCATCGGCACCGGCGCCAACAAAACCACTCGCGAATACCTGGTCATCGAATATGCGCCTTCCAAGCGCGGCGCCCCGGCGGACAAACTGTTCATCCCCACCGACCAGCTCGACCAGGTCAGCAAATACATCGGTGCCGAAGCCCCCAAGCTCAACAAGCTCGGCGGCTCCGACTGGGCGGCCACCAAGGCCAAGGCCCGCAAACACGTCCACGAGATCGCCGACGACCTGATCAAGCTGTACTCCGCCCGCCAGCGCGCCAGGGGCTTCGCGTTCAGCCCGGACACCCCATGGCAGAAGGAACTGGAAGATGCCTTCCCCTATCAGGAAACCGCCGACCAGCTCACCACCATCGACGAGGTCAAATCCGACATGGAGAAGCCCGTGCCGATGGACCGCCTCATCTGTGGCGACGTGGGCTTCGGCAAAACCGAAATCGCACTGCGTGCCGCCTTCAAGGCCGTGCAGGACGGCAAGCAGGTGGCCGTGCTCGTGCCCACCACGCTGCTTGTCCAGCAGCATTACGAGACGTTCAGCGAACGATTCGAGGGTTTCCCGGTCAATGTGGCGGCCATGAGCCGATTCCAGACCACCAAAGAGATCAACGAGACCATCGAGGGTCTGGAAACCGGCACGGTGGACGTGGTCATCGGCACGCACAAGCTGCTGAACCCGAAAATCAAGTTCAAGGATCTGGGACTCGTCATCATCGATGAGGAGCAGCGTTTCGGCGTGGAACACAAGGAGACGCTGAAAGCCCTGCGCACCAACGTGGACGTGCTGTCCCTGTCTGCCACGCCTATCCCGCGTACGCTGGAGATGGCCGTGACCGGCATTCGCGAGATGTCCACGCTTGCCACCCCGCCCGAAGACCGGTTGCCGGTGCTGACCTATGTGGGCGCCTACGAGGATGCGCAGGCCACCGCAGCCGTACGCCGCGAACTGCTGCGAGGCGGCCAGGTGTTCTATGTCCACAATCGTGTGCAGGATATCTCGTCCATCGCCGACAAGATCCACACGCTGGTGCCCGAGGCGCACGTCGGCATCGCCCACGGCAAGATGGGGGAGAAGCAGCTCGACCAGATCATCCGCGACTTCTGGCATCGCGACATCGACGTGCTCGTGTGCACCACGATCATCGAGACCGGTCTCGATATCTCCAATGCGAACACGCTGATCGTCGACCATGCCGACCGTTTCGGCCTGAGCCAGCTCCATCAGCTGCGCGGCCGCGTCGGTCGCGGCCGCGAGCGCGCGTACGCTTACTTCCTGTACGACCCGTCCAAGCCGATGACCGAGCAGTCCCATGACCGGCTCGCCACCATCGCGCAGAACACGGCGCTCGGCTCCGGTTTCGATGTGGCCATGAAGGACTTGGAATTGCGCGGCACCGGTAACCTTCTGGGCGACGAGCAGTCCGGCCATATCGAGGGCGTGGGCTTCGACCTGTACGTACGCATGGTGTCCGAAGCCGTGGAGAAGTACAAGGAGCCCGAAGAGAACGTCGAGCCGGTGGCCGTGTCCATCGACCTGCCCATCGAAGCGTCGATTCCGATCGAGTACATCGATTCGGACAAGCTGCGTCTGGAAGCGTACCGCAAGCTCGCCTCCGCTCGCAACGAGGCCGATTTGAAGGATCTGGAAGAGGAGCTTACCGACCGTTACGGCAAGCCGCCGGTCGAATTCGAGACCCTGTTCGACGTGGCCCGTCTGAAGTTCAAGGCCCGCAAGCTCGGCATTTCGGAGATTCTCGCGCAATCCAACCGCGTGCGCATCGGCCGTATCGACCCGCCCGAATCCATCCAGATGCGTATGGGCCGTATTTACAAAGGCGCCCAATACCGCCCGGTCACCCACCAGCTCATCGTACCCACCCCGTTCACCGGCTCCCTGGGCCAAGGCCCCATGAGCTCCGACCAGGTAGTCCTCTGGACTAACCAACTCCTCGATGACTTGGCATGGAGGCCACAACGATGAAAAACCAACACGCGGCAACACTTGCCGGCTATGAGATTCCCCGCCTCGGCATGGGCACGATGGCGCTCGCCATCGAGGGGCGCCCCTCCAACCGTGATCAGGCGATCGAGACCATCCATGCCGCGCTCGATGCCGGAGTCCGTTATTTGGACACGGCTTGGTCTTATTATCTGCCCAGCGCACCCGGAACCGGCGAGCCGGAGGATATGGGCTATGGCGAATATCTGGTCCGCGATGCTCTGCACTCGTGGCATGGGCCGAGAGAACAGGTGCTCGTGGCCACCAAAACCGGTTGGCTGCGTACGCTTGACGGCAGCGGCAACTACGGCTGGCAGGCCGATGCCCGACCCGAAACCATGATCGCCAA
Source organism: uncultured Bifidobacterium sp. (assembly GCF_959020155.1). Taxonomy (GTDB): domain Bacteria; phylum Actinomycetota; class Actinomycetes; order Actinomycetales; family Bifidobacteriaceae; genus Bifidobacterium. Next base: position 10,184 of record NZ_CAUERC010000018.1, on the reverse strand, counting down.
TGCCAAGGAATCCGCCAGCCGCCTCGGTGTCGACACGCTCGATTTGCTCTACTCGCACTGCAATGATCCGCAGGTGCCGTACGAAGACCAGATGGGCGCACTCAAGCAGCTCGTGGACGAAGGTGTGGCCAAAGCTGTCGGCATCTCCAGAATCGACAACGCGGACATCGAAACCGCCCGCAATATTTTGGGCGATCGTCTCGTGGCCGTCCAGAACCAGTTCTCCCCGGTCCACCGCGACCCTGAACACACGTTGGAAACCTGCGAAAAGCTCGGTTTGGCTTTTGTCTGCTGGTCGCCACTCGGCGGATTCCTCGACCCGTTCAACGAGCATCTGTTCGACCGGTTCCGCGAAGTCGCCAAGATTCACGACTGCTCCTACCAGCGCGTCACGCTCGCGTGGGAACTTGCGCAATACCAATATCTGTTCACGATTCCCTCGGCCAGAAACCCGCAGGAGATTCAGGACTCGTTCAAAGCCAGCGAACTGAAATTGTCCGACAGTGAGATCGGCTACCTCAATGGCAAGGACGTTGACTGAGCGATTTCGTCCGTACTGCCTTGCAATCAGGCGGCACACTGGCATTGTGAGCGCTAACGCTAAATTTTGGGCGTGTTGTTCACAACGTCCACAAATCGCACTACTCTTAAGAATGTCATTCAAGATACACAACCGTTTTAAGGAGTAGTTGTGGCAGTAATTGAAAGCGTGTACGCGCGTCAGATTCTCGATTCCCGCGGCAACCCGACCGTTCAGGTCGTTCTGGACACCGAAGACGGCGCCCAGGGCCTGGGCCTGGTCCCGTCCGGCGCCTCCACCGGTGAGGCCGAGGCTTGGGAGCGTCGCGATGGCGACAAGTCCGTCTACGGCGGCAAGGGTGTTCTTAACGCGGTCAAGGCCGTGAACGAGGTCATCGCTCCGAAGGTCATCGGCATGGACGCTGCTGACCAGCGCGCTCTGGACGACCTGATGATCGAGCTCGACGGCACCCCGAACAAGGGCAAGCTGGGCGCCAACGCCATCCTGGGCGTCTCCCTGGCTGCTCTGTACGCTTCCGCCGAGTCCGCCGGCCTGCCGCTGTACCGCTACATCGGCGGCACCAACGGCCACATCCTGCCGGTCCCGAACATGAACATCATGAACGGTGGCGCTCACGCTGACTTCGCCACCGACATTCAGGAGTACATGATCTCCCCGTACGGCTTCGACACCTACTCCGAGGCTCTGCGCGCTGGCGTTGAGGTCTACCACACCCTGAAGAACGTCCTGAAGAAGGAAGGCCTGAACACCGGCCTCGGCGACGAGGGCGGCTTCGCCCCGAAGATGAAGTCCAACGAGGACTCCCTCAAGTACATCATGGACGCCATCTCCGCCGCCGGCTACGAGCCTGGCAAGCAGATCGGCATCTGCCTGGATGTCGCCTCCTCCGAGTTCTACAACAAGGAGACCGGCAAGTACCGCTTCGACGGTGAAGAGCGTGACTCCGCCTACATGCTCGACTACTACGAGAACCTCATCAACGAGTACCCGATCGTCTCCATCGAGGACCCGTTCAACGAGGAAGGCTGGGAAGACTGGGCTGCCATCACCGCTCGCCTCGGCGATCGTCTGCAGTTCGTCGGCGACGACCTGCTGGTCACCAACCCGGCTCGTCTGCAGAAGGCCATCGACCTCGGCGCCGCCAACTCCCTGCTGGTCAAGCTGAACCAGATCGGTTCCGTCACTGAGACCCTCGACGCCATCGAGCTGGCCACCGCCAACGGCTACACCTCCATGGTTTCCCACCGCTCCGGCGAGACCCCGGACACCACCATCTCCGACCTGGCTGTGGCAAAGAACACCGGCCAGATCAAGACCGGTGCTCCGGCTCGTGGCGAGCGTATTGCCAAGTACAACCGCCTGCTCGAGATCGAGGAGGAGCTCGGCTCCACCGCTCAGTACGCCGGCTACAGCGCCTTCAAGGCCTGCAAGAAGTACCTGGCCAAGTGAGCTGAAACGCCCGTAAAGGCGTGAGTTTCCACTGAAGCTCGATACCCGTCGTATTCGTCAAGTCGAATGCGGCGGGTATTTTCGTGTGACATGAGCAAGTCGTCCCGTACCGGCAAACCTGGCAAAACCGGCAAAGCACGAGTTAGGAAAAAAGGGTCGGCGGGGCCTATAGCGTTCTTCGTCTCCCTGTTCATTATCGCCCTTGGCACCATCCAGCTGGTCTCCACCTTCCACACCTATGCCCTGAACCTGGCCGAACTCAATGGTCTCAAGCGTGAGGAGGCTTCGCTGATTGCCCAAAAGCAGGAGTTGGAAAACGACATCAAGCGTTGGGATGACAAGGCCTACATCACCGCCCAGGCCCGTGAACGCCTCGGCTTCGTATTCCCCGGCGAACAGGCCGTGCGTGTGCTTCATCCCGAAGCCGTGACCGGCTCCGATAGCGAATCCCAGAAAACGGAAGATTCCAGTAGCAGCAACAAAAAAGTCCTGCCATGGTACAGCGAACTGTCTTACTCGCTCAAAAAGGCCGATGAGCCTGTGACCGATAGCGAGTCCGGCAAATCCGATATTTCCGGTTCCTCTGACTCGTCATCCAACGACTCATCCAAGCGGTCCGATAAGTCAGACCAGAACACCCAATCCGATCAGAACACCCAACAGAATACCCAACAGAACACAGGGGAGGGAACCCAACAGTGACCATCGATATCGCCGCCAAGGCCAAGGCCCTTGTCGATACCGTGCTTGCCGAGCCCGCCAACGATCATGACATCGACCTGGTGCAGCGTCAGCTCGGCCGATACCCGCGCGGCATGGTCGCCGTGGGGGCGCGATGCGTCTGCGGTAGGCCACTTGCCGTAATCACCCGTCCGGTGTTGCCCGGCGGAATCCCTTTCCCCACCACGTGCTATCTGACCGGTCCGGAAGCCGTCAAGGCCGCCTCCCATGTCGAGGCCGCCGGCGTGATGCAGCAATACAACGACATGTTGGCCTTGGACGAGGAGCTCAAGGCCGCATATGAGCAGGCCCATAACCTGTATCTGGCATTCCGCCACGAACTGGCAGGACGTCTTGGCGACAGTGAGGAGCATATTGAAGGCACTTCGGCCGGCGGCATGCCGGTGCGCGTCAAGTGCCTGCATGCCCTGCTGGCCCAGTCCTTGGTTATGGGGCCGGGCGTCAACCCCATTGGCGATTTGGTACTGGAACGCGTCAAAGACGAATTCGATCCGACCGTCTGCCGCTGCACGCTGGACGATTGATCAACAGATGAGCCAGCGCGAACAGTCCATTCATACGCACTAAGGGATACGAGGAGAAGGCAATGAGCAAGGAATCCGTAACCGTCGCCGGCATTGATTGCGGCACGAACTCCATTCGACTGAAAATCGCACGTGTCGATGCCGATGGCATGCATGAGGTGGTGCCGCGCATCCTGCGTGTGATCCGTCTCGGCCAAGATGTGGACAAGACCCATCGTTTTGCCGACGAAGCGTTGGAACGCGCCTATGTGGCCGCTCGGGAATTCGCCGGTGTGATTGCCGAACATCCCATCGACGGCCTGCGTTTCGTTGCCACCTCTGCAACTCGTGACGCGGAAAACCGTGAGGAGTTCGAGGATGAGATCGAACGTATCCTCGGCGTGCGCCCCGAAGTCATTCCCGGCACCGAAGAAGCCGACCTGAGCTTCCTTGGTGCCACTTCCGTGGTCAATCGCGACGATCTGCCCGCCCCCTATCTGGTGGTTGATCTCGGCGGCGGGTCCACCGAGCTGGTCATCGGTGGCGACGGCGTCAGTGCGCCCACTACCCAGGTTCAGGGCGCGTTTTCCATGAACATCGGTTCCGTGCGCATGACCGAACGTCATCTGACCAATGATCCGCCGACCCAGACACAGATCGATGAGGCCGTTGTGGACGTCGATGAACATATCGATGAGGCCTTCCGCACCGTGGACGCAGGCAAGGCCCGTACCATCATTGGCGTGTCCGGCACGGTGACCACGATGACCGCCTTGGCCATGGGATTGAAGGAATATGATCACACCGTGGTCGACGGGCATCGGCTGAGCCTTGAAGACGCCTATGCCGTGGACGACAAGTTCCTTAGGATGACGCGCGCCGAGCGCCGCGAATACAAGACCATCCACCCCGGCCGTATCGATGTGGTCGGCGGCGGCGCTGTGGTCTGGAGCCGTGTGCTGGCGCGTGTCAGCGAAGCCGCCAAGGCCGATCATGGTGAAGCCATCGATTCGTTCGTTGCCAGCGAACACGGTCTGCTGGACGGCATTGTGCTCGATTATGGTCGCCGGTTGCTGGCTCAATAGCGTAAGTGGTAAGTGCCTCCAGCGGGCTGAGCCGTTAAGCAAACAGCCCGGTGGGCTGTTTGTAGGCGAGGGGAGCGGCTATGCCGCGACGGCTGCACGAAGTGCAGCAACCCGCAAGCAATGCTCAGGGCAGGAGATAGCTTATACTAGAAAAGTTGGCCTCCGTGGCGAAATGGTATACGCAGTCGACTTAAAATCGATCGCTTCGGCTTGTGGGTTCGAGTCCCACCGGAGGCACCTTGAAATCGGCCTGTGGCCGATGCCGTTTTTGCGGCTGTGCCGTGGTCTCTCCCCAGTCGGCTTCGCCGACAGCCCCCCTCGTCAGAGGGGGCTCGCAGCTCACTATGTGGAGAGCTTATAAGGCCGAAACAAAAGGCCGTTAGGCTATGTGGCGTTGTGACGATGTACCTGATGAAACGAGGAATCCACATGGCTTCACGCTGGACCGATGTCGAACGAGTCGAACAAGGCGCACTGCCCACCATGCTTGCCCAAGCCGTCATTGCGGGCACTGCACTCACCGTTGGTGCCATCGCCTGCTCGGGATTCTATCTGTCCATGATCGGCAATGTGGCCGCACTCCTGCCATGGGCGACTATCGTGATACTGATCGCCGTGGCGTTCACCTACATCGTCGGCTTCGCCCTGTTGTGGTGTGCCGAAGCCCTGACCCTGCGTGCCAACGACAAACTCAAGCCATGGCTGTACGGCGTCGTCGGATTAATCGGCTACGGCGTGTGGGGCATGTTCGTGATGAGCGCGATGATGAACACGCTGAACCAGCCGCTGAACGGCGTGGTGTTGTCGAACGGCGATGTGATGGCCCTGACCGTCAACTACGCGGTGTTCGGCTTCATCGCCTTCCTGTTGGCACAGGCGTACGCGCCCAAAATCGCCACCAAGAAGGGACTGACCATCGGGCTGATGGTGGTGCAGATCGTATTGGCCATCATCGGTATCATCGTACTGGTCATGATGTTCTCCGCACTGTCTCACTGACTGACTTATCGCTCGCCGGCATGACGCGCGCGGCCATCATCGCACAAGGCGAAAGCGATTCCGGGCGCTGGGCTGGGATACGATATCGTGATGGTATGACGCCTGGTAACACCGGCATGCCGAACCAGCAGGGGAGAAGGAGCCAAATGTTCAGTGTGCTTGACATGTTCACCATCGGCGTCGGACCTTCATCCTCGCACACCGTAGGCCCGATGGTCGCGGCACATGCTTTCGCCTCCTCGTTGCAGGCCGACCATTTGGTCGATCGCACCGCACGTGTCAAAATCACGCTCTATGGTTCTCTGGCGCTGACCGGTCTCGGCCACGGCACCGATCGTGCTGCGATGGCTGGGCTCGAAGGCAATCTGCCGGCCACCGTGGATACCGACCACATGATGCACATCCGCGAGATCTGCGCGTTGGATGATACTCTGAACCTCGCCGGCCTCAAACGCATCCATTTCGACTACGACCGTGACGTGGTGTTCGAACAATGGAAGCGCATGGCCGCGCACCCCAATGGCATGCGATTCCAGGCGTTCGACGCCGCCGCAAGCTTGGTCGACGAACAGGTCTGGTATTCCATCGGCGGCGGATTCGTGCGCAAAGGCGCTCCCGAAGACCCGATGATCGGCATTCATGAACGCCCTCCGGAAGGCGCCTCCTTTGCCGATGCGGACGAGTCATCATCCACTGATTTCGGCGTCGAGGCACCCTACCCGTTCTCATCATGCACTGAACTGGTGTCGTTATGCCGGGAACATCATCTCAGCATCGCCGAACTTGTATGGGCCAACGAAACCGCTTCACGCTCGGGCATCCAGGTCCGATCCGATATTGATGCCATCTGGCGTGTTATGCGCGCCTGTGTGGACCACGGATGCACCTCGGCGGAACCCACATTGCCCGGTGGCCTTGACGTACCCCGCCGCGCGCCGAAAATGTATCGGCGTCTCGCCTCGAATTCCGATGTGCTGCGCCGCGACAGCCGGCGCAAAGACGCCGTGCTCGAGTCTTCCGACGCCGCATGGGTGGATCTCTTCGCCTTGGCCGTCTCTGAGGAGAATGCCGGAGGCGGGCGCATCGTAACCGCTCCGACCAACGGTTCCGCCGGCATCATTCCCGCCGTGCTTCACTATTACTGGCATTTCGTGGACAACGCTAATGAACAGGGCGTGGTCACGTTTCTGCTGACCGCCGGTGCCATCGGATACCTGTTCAAACGCAACGCCTCAATTTCCGGTGCGGAAGTCGGTTGCCAGGGCGAAGTCGGCTCGGCCTGTTCGATGGCGGCGGCCGGACTTGCCGCAGTCGTAGGCGGCACGCCGGAACAGGTGGAAAATGCTGCTGAGATCGGCATCGAACACAACTTGGGTCTGACTTGCGATCCGGTGGGCGGATTGGTGCAGATTCCATGCATCGAGCGCAATGCCATGGCCGCCAACACCGCCATCAACGCCGTGCGTATGGCCATGCTCGGCGACGGCTCACACATCGTGACCCTTGATCAGGCCATCGAAACCATGAAGCAGACCGGTGAAGACATGATGGCCAAATACAAGGAGACCTCCAAGGGTGGACTTGCCGTCAATGTCGTCGAATGCTGATTGACATGTCCGGTATTCACCAGCATGATGACCGGAATTGACGTATACGGCCAGCGTGTCGTATCGCACAGGGATGAAGGACTACCGCCGATTCGCCGATGGTGCTAAGGTAGGGCGCATTGTGTCTTTGAAGGAGGACTAATGACAGATCAGATGCCTCAGGTGAACGCCGAATTTGGCACCACGCCCGTTATCGAGTTCCCGACGCCCGAAGCCCCGAAGGGCCTCAAGGTTGTGGAGCTGACCGAGGGAGACGGCCCGATCGTGCGTCGCGGCGACACCGTCACCGTGAACTACCACGGCGTGGTGTGGGGTAAGGACACCCCATTCGACTCCAGCTTCGACCGTCATCAGCCCGCCAGTTTCGGCATCGGCGTGGGACAGGTCATCAAGGGCTGGGACCAGACTGTGCCGGGCCATAACGTGGGTTCGCGTCTGGTGGTTTCCATTCCGCCGGAATACGGCTACGGTTCCCGCGGCATCCCGCAGGCCGGCATCGGCGGCGAGGACACGCTGGTGTTCGTCATCGACATCATTTCCACCCGCTGACCATAGGTCAGCACATGACGAACGCCGGGGTCATAGCCGGCGTTTTGTCATAAATAACGAAGATTGTTTCAGCATCGACAACGGTTCAGGAGGACGATATGGCTGAGGACAAGGTCTACCTGCTGACGCAGGAAGCATACAACAAGATGAAGGAAGAGCTCGCCCATCGTGAAGGTGAGCTGCGTGAGGAAATCGCGCACAAGATCGCCGTGGCGCGTGCCGAGGGCGACTTGTCCGAGAACGGCGGCTACCAGGCCGCCCGTGAGGCGCAGAGCAAGAACGAGGGCCGCATCACCGAGCTCACCGTCAAGCTGCGCGATTCCAAGATCATCGAGAATGCTCCGGAAGGCACCGTGGGCGAGGGCTCTGTGGTGACCATCGAGCTCAACGGCAACGAGATGACCTACGTGCTCGGCAGCCGTGACATCGTGGCCGGCACCGACTACGACATCATGACCCCGGATTCCCCGATTGGCAAGGCCATCGAGGGCGCCAAGGTGGGCGACGTCGTTTCCTACACCGCACCGAACGGCCGCGAGCTGTCCGTGACTGTCAAGGCCGCCAAGCCGCTGGCCTGAGTTAAGTGACTGGTATGCCCCCGTAGGCGGGGGCATACTTATATGTCGTAGCGCTTATTGCCACAGCGAGACGATCACCATGTAGATGGCCACCATATGGCAGGCATATCCGGCCACCGTTCCGCAGTGGAAAATCTCATGGAATCCGAAGACGCGAGGCCAAGGGTCGGGCTTGCGCAAGGCGTAGACGATGGCGCCGAGGATGTAGCAGGCACCGCCGGCGCACAGCAGCACCACCACGGCTGGCCCCGCATACGGCGAATTCCAGAACATCACCATATAAGCCAGGCCGTAGATGCCGAAGATGATGTACACCACCGTATACAGCCAGCGTGGTGCATTGATCCAGATCACATGAATCACGATGGCGATGGCCGTGCACGCCCACATCGATATGATGATCACATTGCGCCAGAACGGTTCCAGCGCAAACGAAACCGGGGTATACGTGCCGGCAATGAGCAGGAAGATGTTGACATGATCGATACGCCGCAGCACATCGGTGACGCGCGGGCTCCAATCGCCCAGATGGTAGCAGGCCGAATTGGTGAACAGAATCAGCGACGCTGTCATGAACACGGCACACGCCCACTTCAGACTCGCGCCATGTGCCAAGCATATAAGCACGATGCCTGCCGCCAATGACAGGGGAGCGGCAATCGCGTGAATCCAGCCGCGCATCAACGGCTTTGGCCGTCCGTGCACGTCGAGACGAATCTTGCGTTCCACTTCCGCAGGGGCAATGCCCTCGATTTTCAGCGCACGGTTCTCCGCTTTGGCGAGCTTGTGCCGGGCCTTCTCCTCGGCTTTGGCTCGAATGGCCTCGGCCTTGAACTGGGCCTTGGCCCGTACGGCATCAGCCTTGGCCTGCAACGCCTGTTCGCGCGCCTCGATAGCCGCCTGACGCTTGGATGCGATGGTGGCATCCTCTGCAATCGTCGCGCTGTTATGAGCGTCGTGATGCATCGTCTTTTCCGAGTCGCCGGTTGTTGATGCCATGGTGATGCCCCCGTTTCACGAGTTGACGATACGCTTCTTACGCTGCCGTAACCTACGTTAGCGTAACTTTTATGCTTGTCAATACCGACTCGCACGAACACTATCACCCAATGGCGGCGATACTATGGAATCCGAAGATGAGAACGTCGCAGCAATAAAGGGCTCGGCGATGGTGTATTGCACGGAGTGTGGGTTTGCCAACGAGCAAGGAAATGCCTTCTGTTCGCAGTGCGGAAGCCCATTGGAGCAGCCCGAGGCCAATCCGGCGGCCCCTGCTTCTCCTGAACCTCCCGCCGGGCGTCCTGGCGTCGATCACACCAAAGCGGTGGTGATTGTGCTCATCGCGCTGATTTGTGTCGTGGCGTTAGTCATCGGCTTGTTCATCACCCATAGCATGGGATTGTGGGGAGCTCAGCCGCAGGCGCAAACATCGGCACAGTCGACCGGGGCCGATGCGTTGGATTCCGCCGATGATGGCACGACGGATTCTTCTGACGCCAAGTCCAAGGCCAAGAAGAACACGTCTGATAGCGCCAAAGACAAGAACAGCGACGATTCGTCCAAGAAAAGCTCGACGGAGAAGTCGAAGCCTTCCACTCCGGTGATCACATCCAGCCAGTTGTCTGACATCGCGGATTCATACTCGTCCTCCGATGTGGCCGTCTCCGCCATGGTCATCGATGGAACATCCGCCGACTCCTCAGAGGACGCCACCATCGCGACCACGTCGCAGTCCGGCAAGCAATTCGTGGCTGCCGATTTCTATCTGCCGGTCTATCTTGCGGCCCAGGACAATGGCGATGACAACGCCAAAGCGCAGGCAAACGCGATGATGGGTTCCATGGACACAGCAATGCCGGCAATATGGTGGCGGCTTCGGATATCAAACTGTACGTGATGCTTGCCGTGTACGATAAGCAACATGCCGGCACCTTGGCCACGGGCGGGAAGCCGTGCAACGCGATTGGCGCGGTATTGAAGATGCGATGTCGTCATAGTCGTCGTACTTGCCCGTGTGGCTTGCCGCGACGGCGGCGGTGCGTCTGCGTATGATAGGGATATGGCTGATTTTTCACATATCCTTGCAACGCGCCCCGACTTCGACGACGAGGACCGCGAGTGGCTGCATCATC
>NZ_CAUERC010000017.1:0-41763 GCF_959020155.1 uncultured Bifidobacterium sp. | reverse complement strand
TGCGCGAGCGGCCGCGTAAGGGAGGAAAGCCCATGTCCAAATCATTCGTCAACAAAGTGCTGCTCGGTGGCGCAGTCGCTGCAGGAGCCGCGGTGTGGGCGATCGCCCCGCGTTCCTTCTCCGACAAGCGGCGCAACTATGTGCCGGCCGTTCCGGACGTGTGGTACGCGCACCGCGGTCTGCATGACGCCGGTTCCGGCCTGACCGCGCAATACGCCAACGAAAGCGGCGAATACGTGGCGCTCGCCCGCCGCATGGCCATGAAAGCCGGGTACGGCAGCCCTGATACACCCGGCGTGATTGCCCCTGAAAACTCGCTTGCCGCGTTCGCAGCCGCCTGTGAAGCCGGGTACGGTATCGAACTGGACCTGCAGATGACGCGCGATGGCGAGGTCGTGGTGGTGCATGACGGCGACCTGATGCGTGTTGCCGGAGATCCGCGCCGTATCGCCGATCTCACGTATGACGAGCTGACTCGTATTCCGCTGTTCCCGACCGACGCTCCGGGCGCATGCAAGGCCGCGCCGCTGCCGTTGGCATTGGAGGAACCGCCGCTGGTCACCACGCCGGACAACGCGCCGGAAGGCTACTATCAGCATGTGCCGCTATTCGCCGACGTGCTCAAAGTGGTGGCTGGTCGTGTGCCGCTGATTGTGGAATATAAGTTCGATGACAACTCCAAGTGGGATCCGCGCGACGTGGAGCTTATGGAGAAGGGCGACGCACTGCTGCAGGCATACTCCGGCAAGTACGTAATCGAATCGTTCAACCCGGCCGCCGTGAACTGGTACAAGGAGAACCGTCCGGAAGTGTGCCGTGGCCAGCTTTCCTGGTGGCCGCAAGGGGAGGAGAAGCCGTCTGATCCGGCCGCGCTCGCCAAGGAATATGCGGCCGGTGCGTTGATTTTCGACTGGATTTCCCGCCCTGATTTCGTCGCCTACGACTGGCATGGCGGCAACAGCCCGCAGGTGCGGTTGGCTCGTTTCATGGGTGCCGTTCCCGTGTCGTGGACGGTGCGTAGCCGCGATGAGCTCGCCCAGTGCGATGACTGGTTCGACCACCACATCTTCGAGGCGTTCGTCCCCGACGAGCAGTAGAGGTTTTACATATGATTTCGGCCTGCCGCCGCATGATTTGCGTTGTGGCAGGCCGTTTTTATTCGATTTACTTGATTGACTGATTGGGTTGATTCGGTTGAGCTCTGATGCGGTCAGTCGATCACGCCGTACAGACGGTCGCCGGCGTCGCCCAAGCCCGGCACGATGTAGCACTTGTCGTTGAGCTTCTCATCGACGGCGCACAGCACCAGCTTGAACTTGATGGACGGGTCGAGGTTTTCCTCAACGAACTTCAGACCTTCCGGAGCGCCCAGAATGCACACTGCGGTGATGTCCTTCGCACCGCGCTCGGCCAGATAGTGGGTGGCCGCAACGAGCGTGCCGCCGGTGGCGAGCATCGGGTCGATCAGGAAGCACTGACGGCCGGTGAGATCCTCCGGCAGACGGTTCGCGTACGTGATCTGCTGGGTCGGGTTCTCCTCGTCGCGCTTCATGCCGAGGAAGCCGACTTCAGCGGACGGAATCATCTTGGTCATGCCGTCCAGCATGCCCAGACCCGCGCGCAGCACCGGCACGATAATCGGAGCCGGGGCGGCGATGTGCTTGCCGATCATCGGAGCCACCGGGGTTTCGATGGGCTTGTCCACGACTTCGATGTCGCGGGTGGCTTCGTAGGCCTCGAGCATCACGAGTTCGGAAACGAGCTCGCGGAACGTGGAGGACGGAGTGTTCTTGTCGCGAAGAACGGTGAGCTTGTGGTCCACCAGCGGGTGGTTCAAAACATGAATATCCATGGTTTCTAAGCGTAGTCCATGTATCGGCTGTTCGGCAACGCGCCGGTAGGTCGGTCAGATGAAACCCAGATGAGCGCCGATTGGATGGCAATCGAAAATCGCAAGAAAGCCAGAGAAAAATCAGGAAAACATCAAAAGAGGAGAAAAGCGCCGAACCACGAAAGCGCCTGTCGGCGCAAAGGCCGCTCGCAGCGGCAAAAAATGGAGCCCGGGGCTATGCATGGCCCGGCGCGAATTCCTATTGTACAGTCGCGCTCGACGCTTTGCAGCGCCGTGTCGCGTGGGGTATGAAACGGGAGAAAATTACGGAAAGCGGCGGTGGAAAGCAGTAGTGGAAAACGACAGTGGAACGGCCTATTCCAATCGTCCGCGCCGCCACAGATTCGCCCCGTGGCGGAAATCCTTGGCCGTGGCGAACAGGTTGCCGGCTGTGTGCATCAGTTTCGCAGCCTTCGCGCGCGCCCGCTTCTCAACGGCCGACGGGCGGCTGCCGGCCGCAGCAGACGCAGCGGAACCGTCGGAAACATCAGATGATCCGGCCTCGCTGGAACCGCCCAACGAAGCCAGTTTGCGCGCTTCGATACGCAATCCCAACGCAACCACGTCGGTGAAGGCGGCGGCCCGCTCAAGTGCCACGGCGAAATCGCCTGTAAACGCGCCGGCCAAAATCGAATCGGCGGTACGTGCGATGTCGTCTTCCGTCGGTGCCTGGTCCACGCCGGCAATCGCGGAAGCGGTGGTGGCGACGGGCTCGCCGACGCGCCACAGTCGCGCGATCGATTCGCGGTTCTTCCGCATCCACGTACGCAGCAGATACAGTCGCCACAGAATGCCCGGCAGCGAGTCGGGGTCGGCATGGCTCCACAATTCGGCGATCACGTCCACGCCTTCGCGGTCCACCAGCGTCAGCACACGTTCCACCAGTTCGGCGTCCTGCGTGTGGTGCACGCGGTCAAGCAGCGCCGCGGCCGACGCATGGCACATTTCGTTGATTTCCGCCGGATCGGCGCCGCCGGCGATATTGTCGGCCATCATCTGGTCGAGCTGGCCGGGGCGTGCCGGACGCGGCGAACCGGTGTTCGTGAAACCGGCGGAACGGCTGGGAACGACTGAACCGGAACCGTAGTGCATGTTAGTAGACAATGGGGGAGACCTTCTGAATGTCGATGATGCTGGGGCCTTGCGGTGTGTCGATGATGAACAGCGACATGGCGGTGCCGGTAGGCATGTATGGCGATTTTGCGATGAGCTGCTTGGCAAGCTGCTTACGCGCGCACAGGCCGCGCAAATGGTCGTACATGCCGCCGATGACCGGCCGGTGCATGCAGATGGCCGTGGTTTCGCGGCTGTTGAGCGTCTGCGTGATCTGCTCGCGGAACGCCAGCCATGAGGCCGCCGGATGCTCGGCGAACGCGTCCTCCGTCAACGCGTTGATGTGTTCCATCGGCCGTTCGGTCTGCCAGCTCAGCACCTGCAACGTCTCCTGGCAGCGCAGCCACGGCGAGGTGGCCAGTCGCGTCGGGTTGAAACAGGCGAGCTCGCGGTTGAGGGCAAACGCCATCGCCGCGCCTTTCGGCGTGATCGGACGGTTCGCGTCGGTGCCCTTCCACGACTTGCGCGATTCAGCCTTCGCATGGCGTACGATCAGCAGATTCTGCGCGGTCGCGCCACCCTCCTGCACGCGGTCCACGAACACTGCCAACGTGTCCTTATCGGTCGAATGAGACAGTATTTTGCGCGCCTCACGCACGGAAACCCAGACGATATCGTTGATCTCGCCCACGTCCGCGCGGTGCACCGGGCCGAACGCGTCCAGCAGATGTTCGGCATCGTCGGCGGAAATCGGCTGCGCCATCCAATACAACGTGTGCTTGGTGTCGGCCGTGCAATCGTGCGAATGCCGGGTCTTCTTGCCCTCTTCGGACAACGGGTATTCGACTTCGCACAGATACGGTCCGAGTTTGACCGGCGACCCCGTCTCTTCGCCGATTTCACGCACCGCCGCATGCCGATGCGTCTCGTTCTGCTCGAGCTTGCCTTTCGGCCAGCTCCAATCGTCATACTTCGGACGGTGCACGATACATACTTCAATGCTGTCGAGCTGTTCCTGCGCAGATTTGCTACTGGCGATCGCAGGATCGTTCGCGATATCGCTGCCCGCCTTCCATCGCCATACGATGCCGCCGGCGGCTTCCACGATGCGTCTCATCTTTTCGCTCATATTGTCCTATTCTAGGCTGGGCCGGGCTGGCGGCGGCGCGTGACGTCCGAACATACAGAAAATGGCCGGGCCCGCAAGGTGCGGAACCGGCCATTCGCCTCGATCGATCAGTGCCTTACCGGTCGACGCGTGTGTTTCTTGATGAGGTATTCCTGGCTGTCGACCAGCGGTCGACCTTCCTCATCCTTGCAATGGCGCACATAGGTGCCATCGGCCTGCATATGCCAAGACGCGGTGGAATCGGCCATCTGCAGATCGACGTACTTGATGAGCTCGTCGATCTGCTCCGGAGCCACGATGCGGACCAGCGCTTCGACTCGACGGTCGAGGTTGCGGTGCATCAAATCGGCGGAACCAATCCACACTTCCGGACCGGCCGCAGGGCCTTCGCCGATCTGCGGACCATCGGAGTTGGCGAACGCGTAAATACGGCTGTGCTCAAGGAAACGGCCCAGGATCGAACGCACGCGGATGTTCTCGGAAAGTCCCGGAACGCCCGGCTTGAGCGCGCAGATGCCACGTTCGACGATGTCGATCTTCACGCCGGCCTGGCTTGCACGGTACAGCGCGTCGATGGTCTTCTCGTCGACGATGGAATTGACCTTGATCTTGATCCACGCCTCCTTGCCGGCGCGTGCGGCGTCCTCCTCGCGGCGGATGCGCTGAATCAAGCCGGAACGCACGGTGCGCGGCGCCACCAGCAGACGGTGGAAGCTCGACTTCGGCGCGTAGCCGGACAGCTGGTTGAACAGGCGGGTCATATCCTGACCGACCACCGGATCGCAGGTCAGCAGGCCCAGGTCGGTGTAGATACGTGCGGTCTTCGGATTGTAGTTACCGGTGCCCACGTGGCAGTAACGACGCAGGCCGTCGGCTTCCTGACGCACCACAAGGCTCAGCTTGCAGTGGGTCTTCAGGCCGACGATGCCGTACACCACGTGCACGCCCGCGCGTTCCAGCTTGCGGGCCCACGCGATGTTGGCGTCCTCGTCGAAACGCGCCTTGATCTCGACCAGCGCCAGCACCTGCTTGCCGGCATGCGCGGCGTCGATCAGCGCGTCGATGATCGGCGAATTGCTGGACGTACGGTACAGCGTCTGCTTGATGGCCAGCACCTTCGGATCGGCCGCGGCCTGCGCCAGGAACGCCTGCACGGACGTCGAGAAGGAATCGTACGGGTGGTGCAGCAGGATGTCGCGCTCGCGGATGGCGGCGAAAATGTCCTGCGCACGGGACGATTCGACTTCGGCGATCTGACGATTGGTGGTCGGAATGAACGGACGGTACTTGAGATCCGGACGGTCGATGCCTCCGAGCTCGAACAGCACGGTCGCGTCAAGCGGCGCCGGCAGGCGGTAGACCTCGTCGGCGCTCACGCGCAGCTGGTCGGCGAGCAGCTGGGACAGGAACGGGCTGGTCTCGTCGGAGATCTCCAAACGGATCGGCGGTCCGAAACGACGGCGCAGCAGTTCCTTCTCCATGGCGTTGAGCAGGTTCTCGGCATCATCCTCTTCCACGTCGATGTCCTCGTTACGGGTGACGCGGAAGGAGCGGGCCTCCTTGATGATCATGCCCGGGAACAGGGATTCCAGGTGGGCGATGATCAGGTTCTCCATGGTGATGAAGCCATAGCGCACGTTGGTGCTCTCGTCTTCGGTCAGATCGTCGACCGGCACGAGTCGGTTCAGGTTGCCAGGAACCTTCACGCGGGCGAAGTGCGACTTGCCGGATGCCGGATTCTCCACCAGCACGGCGAGGTTGAGGGAACCGCCGGAAATGTACGGGAACGGGTGGGCCGGATCCACGGCAAGCGGCGTCAGAACCGGGAACACCTGCTGACGGTAGTAGCGCGACAGGCGCTCCTGCTCGGCCGCGGTGAGCTTGTCCCAGCTCAGCAGCACGATCTGTTCCTTCGCCAGGTCGGGGAGGATGTGATCGATGATGTAATGCGCGTGCTCGTCCTGCAGGCGGTGGGCCTGCTCGCTGATGGCGCGCAGCTGCTGCCTCGGGCTCAGTCCGGAAGCGGCCGTCACGGCGATGCCGGTGTCGATGCGGCGCTTCAGGCCGGCCACGCGGACCATGAAGAACTCGTCGAGGTTGTTCGCGAAGATCGCGGCGAAGCTCGCGCGTTCGATGACCGGCAGGTCCTCATCCTGTGCAAGCTCGAGGACGCGCTTGTTGAACTTCAGCCAGCTCAGCTCACGGTCGAAGAAACGGTCGTTCGGCAGCGGTTCCTCGCCTGCCTGAAGCTCGCGCTTATCGTTCTTATCGGTCTCAGCGATATGCTCAGCTATCTGGCTGCGCAGAATCGCCTTTGAGGGTGCGTCAAAAATCTGTGCCATAGTTATCTACTTTATCCTCAAGTGCTTGGAATGTCTTGCAAAACTCAGGAAAATTAAGCAGGAGTTAACATTCGTTCGCCGAGTTGGTGAAATATGCTTCCGACACGCCGTTTTTTCGGGGCAAATGAACGTGAATGAACAGGCAAGCGTTGCGATTCGCACAGCATGGAGCATTTTTGCGATTCTTGCGATCGGAAAGCAACAGTTGCGATAAATACGGAACATCGTCCCGTTTCGGTTTGCACTTGCCGCAATGGCGAGCATAATTACGAAGTACAAGAACAACTGAAGAGCAGAGCCCCACAAGGTGTGTATGACCGAGATAGGTTGTTACGTTGAACGGGCATTGGATAGACTTACCGTTACGACGATGTTGTTGTGCAGCGATTCTGCTCCGAAGATTCTTGCAGGAAGGCCCGCTTCGGCGGGTCTTCCTTTTTTGTTGCGCTGCGCCGTGCTGCGTTGCGTAATGTCTTGCGATGTGCCGAATCGCGTTGCGATGTGGATAAGTGTGGATGACACGCCGAGGGTGTGGATAACCCACATTCTCCGACCACAGGTGCCGTTTCGGCTTGAATCCATGTGCGGTTTCGTTTTTCAATCGGCGGTATGAGCGATGCAATTTCTTCATTACAGGTCCCTCCGGTCCCATTGCCGTCATACGGAGGCCGTGACGTGCGCGTGACGTGTTCGCCGAAAATCCGGTCGCAGCCAGCGGCCAGAGTGCGGCAGCCGACTCGATCCCAGCAAACCGTTCGGCGGGAAACGGTCTCGCCGCAACGGTTCTATACGCCGCAGAACGCCGTGGACGCGCGAACGTCGGCACGATGGGCCGGGCCTGCCGTGGCGGGCGGTTTCATGGGTTCGCCGTTGGAATCGTCGTCCACACGGATGAAACCCGTTGAAGCGCAACCGGAACCTGCTCCACTCAACGTCGTGGTGGTCGGATCCGCCGTCGCCGGAGTCGGTGCCAGCACGTTGGCGGCGCTGCTGGCCCGCGAACTAACGGAACGTGGATGCAAAAGCGTGCTGGTAGACGCAGATCTCAACGGTGGCGGTCTTGACGTGCTGCTCGGTGTGGAAGATGAAGACGGTTCACGCTTCGGAGACATCAGCGCCCCGCTCGGCAAAGTGGACGGCAAAGCGCTGCTGCGAGAACTGCCCGTGTGGGATGGCGTGCCGCTGCTGGCCTGCAATCCCTGGCGAAGCGAAAACCCGCAATCCTGGGAGATCCAGGCATGCATCCGCGCGCTCGCGCAGGTGAAGGACGCGGTGATCGTGGACGCCGGGCAATGGCGTGGACTCGATGACATTCCGGAACTGGCCCAGGCCACACACATCACCGTGGTCGAAATGACGGTGCTCGGACTGGCCCGAGCCAAAGTGGCCATGAAATCGCGTGGAACGGCGGAACGGCAGAAACATGGCCATATCGTCGGCGTTGAACCACGCGGCGTGGCACGTGGACGTGGCGTGACCACGCTGGAAGAGACGGAAAACTATCTTGGCCATTCCCTCGCGGCGGTTGTCAAACCGGACGCCAAGCTGTGCGGCGAACTGCTGGACGGCCTGGGCCTGCGCAGGCCGAACCGCCAAACCGTCAAAGCCTTGGCCGCGCTCACGGATGAACTGCAGGAATCGTTGGAAGGCAAGCGGGTGAAGCATGGAACTCGGACCCCTTAGCGCCATCGCCTCGCAGCCGGGCGTCACGGACATCGCGGTGACCTGCGACGGCACGGTTTGGGCGGATTGCGGCCAAGGCATGCAGGAAGTATGTCTGCTGCGCCGATGCTTTCCGTCAGCGCAGTCGATTCGTGAATTCGCAGTGCGATTATGCTCGCAACTTGGCCGACGGCTTGACGACGCCTGCCCGATCGCCGACGCCTCCACCGTGGACGGTCTGCGCGTGCACGCCGTCATCGCACCACTGGTGCCGCAAGGCGCGGCCATCAGCATACGATTGCCCGACGCGGTCTCGCCCAATCTGGAATCGTTGGCGCGCAACGGCATGTTTCCAGCCGAATGGCTGCCCCTGCTGGCCGGACTGGTGTCCCGCAAGGCAAGCGTGCTGGTGACAGGCGGCACCGGTGCCGGCAAAACCACGATGCTCAAAGCCATGCTGATGCGATGCCCGCCGAACGAGCGCATCGTCACCGTCGAGGAAGTGCGCGAATTGGGCATGATCCAACATGCCAACCACGTGTCTCTGGTCACACGCGAAGCCAACACGGAAGGTGCCGGCGGCATAGGCCTTTCCGAACTGATCTGCGCGACGCTGCGCATGAGACCGGACCGCGTGGTGGTCGGCGAATGCCGTGGCGGTGAAGTCGTGGATCTGCTCAGAGCCTTGAATTCCGGGCATCGAGGCGGCATGACCACATTGCACGCCAATCAAGTGGAGGCGGTTCCGGCGCGATTGGTCTCATTGGGTTTGCTGGCCGGATTGGAGCCACGCGCCACGGCGGCGCTCGCCGAGGATGCGTTCGACGTGGTGCTTCATGTGGAACGTATCGCCGGCAGACGGCGCATTGCGCAGGTCGGCAGATTGGAAGCGGTGGAAGGGCGATTGCATGGGCGTCTGCTGGCCGCCTGGGATGGCCGTACGGTCCGTGCCGGCCAACGTTGGGATGGATTCATGAGCCGATGGAGCGCATGATGCGTGATGCGTGTGGTTGGGAATATTGCGCCGCATGGCTGGCGTCGATGGCCGTCTGGCTGTGGCTGAATCGGAACGCGGAATGGGCGGGATTGCGGCGATTACAGCGTGTGCTGGTTCGCTTCGGGCTTCGTTCGGCTGACGATAGCGGCGGGGCCGATGGAGATGGAACTTGTGATGATGAATCCGACGGGCATGGCAGAACAGTCCGGAACGATGGGGAAAACCGGGATGCATCGCCACGGATGCCGACCATCGGCGCTGCCGCATGCGTGGCCGCGCTGCGGGCGTCCGTACGCAGCGGAGCCACCTTGGTCCAAGCGTTCGAGGAATTACAGGGCGCTCCTTTCGCAGTGCCTGAACTGACCCGTTTCCGTATTGACATGGCCGTACGAAGCCGCTGCTCGCTTCAGGAACAACACAAGCATGTGGATCAGCTTGGTGTGGAACTTCATGCGGCCTGCACGTTGAGTCTGCAGTTGGGCTGCGAGATGAGCCGATGCCTGGAGGCCGTCGCGGCGTCGTTGAAGCGGCGACGGCTGCTCGACGACTTGCGTGTCAACGCTTTTGCCATGCCGCAGGCCACGGTGAAGCTGCTGATGGCATTGCCGTTGCTGACGGTGATGCTAGGGGAATGCATGGGAGCCCATCCCTTGCGATTCCTTGTGGAAGACGTGAAAGGATGGATGTGCCTCGGCTTCGCCGGCTGCTGTTATGCCGTCGGCTGGTATTGGATTCGCAGGCTGATGCGGCAGGAGCATGTGCGATGAGCTTGGCATGGCCGATGCTGGCAGCGGTGGGCGCCGCTGGCGCGACATGGCTGTATGAATGGTCGCCAGCCAGAAATCCGCCCGATTCCGACGTGCGGTCATGCAATCTGCCATTGCCCTTGATATTGGAAATGTTGAGCGTGGCGATACGTCAAGGAGCGTCCATTCCACGCGCGCTGATTACGGTCGGAAACATTGTGGAAGGCGAGTTCGGCGGTGGATTGCGCTCGGCTGGAGAACGGCTGAATAGTGGCATGCCATGGAATGAGGCATGGCCTGACGATGATGATTGCGCCGTGGTCCGTGACGCGTTCTCCTCATCATGGTCGAGCGGCTCCTCGCCGGTGAATCGGTTGGCGACCGCAATCGAGCAGCTGGATTGGGATGAACGGTCGCGGATTGAACAGTCGGCGGCGAAACTGTCGATTCGGTTGTTGCTACCGACCGGCCTGTGCATGCTGCCGGCCTTTGTCGCCATTGGCGTGATTCCGGCGGTGGTGTCGTTTCTGTAGCGGCCGATTCGCCATGGGGTAGTGCGGGTTGGTGCGAATTGGCTCAAATTTGCTCGAATCGGACCGCGGTCGGAATGACGGATGATGCGCGGTCCGTTCCGTCATGCCCTAATCGCTTGTGGATAAGTGTGGATGACACGCCGAGGGTGTGGATAACCCACGTTCTTCGACCACAACCCACGAAAACCATGCCATCGCCGATGCCAATACCTGACACTGAGCGTACCCGGTCAATCGGCCGGGATTAGCCGAATGAAAGGAGCGTCATGAACGACGCAATGTCAATCAATGTCGATGGTTCGCCGGGTCTGATGGGTCGCGTCGGCCAGAAGTTATGTGCGGCCAAGGAACGTGCCAATAAGGCGGTCTGCCTATTGGACGCGCGCATGCGCCTGCTGACCGCCGAGCCGGAGAAGGGCGCGGTCACCGCCGAATACGCGGTGGTGCTGGTGGCGGCCACGGCATTCGCCGCGGTTCTGATCGCCATCGTGAAATCGGATGTCGTGAAAACGCTGCTGACCGGCCTCATCAAGAAAGCGTTGAGCGTGGGGTAACCATGCTTGCGCGATGGTGGAGACGCCATGCCCGTGACGCCGATTGCGGAACCGTCACCGCCGAATTCGCGGTAGTGCTTCCCTGCGTGGCCGCGGTGGCGATTCTGGTGCTGTGCTTGGGGCGTGCCTCCATAGTGTCCATGAACTGTCAGGACGCTGCGGCCGCCGGTGCGAGGGCCATGGCGATTGACGCCGGCGGCGAAGCGAAAGCCCGCGCCGCGGCGCAAACCATTGCCGGTGGCGGTTCCACGGTGTCGTTCGCCGCCAATGCGAACAGCGTCACCGTTGTGGTGCGTTGCCCGGTTGCGGCGGATCCGACCGGCGTGCTGCCCGCCAGCGTCGTGGGCAAGGCAACTCGGTATTTCTGATTGCGATGTTCATGACAGCGTGCTGTCCGTAACGGTTTTTGAAAGGCTTCCAATGCGCGGCAAGAAAGGAACGACTTCCGTGAAACATGACGTGAAACAGTATGTGCGACGAGTGTTGCATGTGTTGAAAGGCGCGGACGAAGGTTCCGGAACCATATCGGGAGTCGCGCTGATCGCAATCGTCGCGGCCATGCTCGGTGCGGTCGCCATGGCAGGCAATCTGCTGCTGTGCGTGCATCGCGCGCAGAATACGGCCGACCTGGCGTCGGTGGCCGCCGCGCAGTCGCTGCGTGACGGTGCCGCCGACCCGTGCGCGGCCGCATCGCGTACAACGTCGGGCAATGGAACCCGGCTCGAATCCTGTGCCATTGAAGGCGAGGATGCGGTGGTCGCCGTGCAGGCGGCCACGCAGGTGCCGTTCGCACCGTGGGTCGTCCGGCAGTCACGTGCGGGGCCTATTGCCTGTGATTAGGAGATTGCCGGACAGTCGTTGCATGACGGCACGGAATGTTCAGCTGAAGGTAATGGGCAATCTGGCGCTTGACGTGAAACATGGTTATCGTACAAGTATGAGCAAGACGTCACATGCGAATACGACCGTTGCCGTGGTCTGCAATCCGACATCGAACAAAGGCAAGGGCGCCCAAGTGGGCGGTCATGTCATTGATCTGCTGCGCGGAGCCGGACGCAAGCATGGCTTCGACGTAATCGATGTGACCGGCACAAGCTTCGACGATTCCCTGGCCAACGCCCGCCGCCGCGGCGACGAATACGATTATCTGGTCGCGGTCGGAGGCGACGGCATGGTCGCGTTAGGCGCCAACGCAGTCGGCTGCTCCGGCAAACCACTCGGCATCGTGGCCATCGGCTCCGGCAATGATTTCGCACGCGGACTGGATTTGCCGGTCAATCGCGTCGAAACCGCCGTTGAAGGCATTGTCGGTGCGATTGTGCGCGGCACGCATATCGACGTGGACATGGGCTTGGTGACTTCGTTGCCTGACGGTCATGCCATCGATTCGACCGACGGAACCGATGTTTCACAGTCGCGCTCGCCGATCGACCGCTATTATGCGGGCATGCTGTCGTGCGGTTTGGACGCAAGCATCAACGACCGCGCCAATCATTCACATCTGCCGAATGGCTCGCTGCGGTATTTCGCCGCGGTCATCGTGGAGCTGACACGCATGAAAAGCTACGGATACCACATCAAGGCCACGCTGGCCGACGGTTCGGTGGAGGAGCGGGATATCATCTCGCCACTGCTCACCGTGGCCAATTCCCGCCATATCGGCGGCGGCATCGAGGTGTCCCCGTATTCACGGTTCGCGGACGGACTGCTTGATCTGGTGTGGCTTGACCATGTGCCGAATTTCCGGGAGTGCGTGGACGCGGTGGCACGCGCCTACCACGGCCGACTGCTGGGCAGCCATGCTTTCGGATGGAAGCGGGTGCGCGACATTGAAATCACCCGCGCCACCGAAGGGGATGAGCCTCCGGTGTTGATGGCCGATGGTGAATACGTGGGCCATTTGCCGGTGAAGGTCTTAGCCAAGGACCGTGCGCTGCGTGTGCTGGTGCCGCCGGCCGTGGCGGAAGCGCAGGCGGCCGACAGCGAGGAACGGGTGTTGGAAACCATCAAACGTGACGGTCGTGACCCTCTTACCGGTAGATTCCTCGCCTGACGTCGTTTTCCGTCAGCCAGCCGGTGCCGCTCGATGCCCCTCCGGACACTGAACGGCCGTTATATGTTGCTTGCCGGCGGAAATGACGCGCGTGGGAGCACCGTCACAGATATTCGTCCAAATGCAGCGTCTGTGCCGCCACCTGCCTGACAATGTCATCGTCAATGTCAGGATGCAGTCTGATCAGCGAGATCAAGCCGACGATCAGCGTGTAGAAGGTCTCATGCTCGTTGCGGATCGGCATGCCGTGCTTTTCCTCGAATTCACGTACCGTGGAACCGCACAGGTATTCGGAAATGCGGTCCGCGGTCCGGTCGATGAACCTCAGATACAGTGCAGCGTTGCCATCCTCGATGAGACGTTGGCTGAACGGGCCCTCATCGGCGATGAGCGAACGGGTCAGCCGCACCACATCGTCAAGCGCCTTCGAGATGTTGCCGGCCTCGCGATGCTCGTTCCACTCTTCCAGGCGGGCGATGACTTCGCTGATGACATCGTCGAGCACGGCATCCGCAACCTGGTCTTTGTCTTGGAAATAGTGGTAGAAAAGCGATCTGGTCATGCCGACCCGTTCGGCGATATCGCTGATCGTGATCTTCGAAAACCCTTTTTCCAAGCAGATCTCACGTGCCGCCTGCACGATCTGCAAGCGACGCGCGTCTCCAATGGTGCTGGTGGACGCTTCCGGTTTCCCGGTCATGGCTCTCTCCTCCCAATCGCGTGGCAACGCCTTGTGCGGCATGGTGGTGACGCACGGGTTTTAGGCGCGCAACAGTCAGCGTTCGTGACCGACGGTACGCCGATCACACGGTTCATGTCTGATTTCCAGAGTACCGGCTGCGCCGGTTGTAGATCAGACAGACACGCGATGGACTTGCGGAGATGGTCGGCTTCGGCGCTTCCCGATTGGCGAACGTGTCGTAATTCATCGATACTCTAGAACACTACGGCGGAAGGAATTTGCGATGGCACTGGCACTGTATAGAAGGTATCGTCCCGACACGTTCGATGGCGTGATCGGACAGGATCAGGTCACGGTTCCGCTGATGCGTGCGCTTGACGAGAACAAACTCACGCACGCCTATCTGTTCTCCGGACCGCGCGGCTGCGGTAAAACGAGTTCCGCGCGTATTCTGGCCCGTTGCGTCAACTGCGCCAAAGGTCCGACCTCGCATCCGTGCGGCGAATGCGCCAGCTGCCGTGACCTTGCCACCGGCGGCCCCGGCTCCATCGACGTGGTGGAAATCGACGCCGCCTCCCATAACGGTGTGGATGACGCCCGTGAACTGCGCGAACGTGCCGGATTCGCTCCGGCCCGTGATCGCTATAAAATCTTCATCCTCGACGAGGCGCATATGGTCACGCCGCAGGGCTTCAACGCGCTCCTGAAAATCGTGGAGGAGCCGCCGGAGCATGTCATGTTCATCTTCGCCACCACCGAACCGGACAAGGTGATCGGCACCATTCGCTCCCGCACCCACCACTATCCGTTCCGTCTGGTGCCACAGGAGGTCATGGGCCCGTATCTTGAGCAGATCTGCGCCGACGAGCATATCGAGGCCGAAGCGGGTGTGCTGCGCTTGGCCATGCGTGCCGGCGGCGGATCCGTACGTGACACGCTGTCCGTGCTCGACCAGCTGATGGTCGGTGCCGTCGACGGCAAGATTCCTTACGATTCCGCGGTCGCGCTGCTTGGTTTCACGCCGGACGCGCTTATCGGCGAGGCAATCGACGCCGTCGCCGGCAAGAACGGCGAGGCGCTGTATGGCGTCATTCAAAAGGTCGTGGTCGGCGGATTCGACCCCCGACGTTTCGTTGAGGACCTACTGGCACGCGTGCGCGACCTGCTGGTGCTCACCTTGGGCGGTGAGCGTGCGGAAAGCGTGCTGTCTGACGACACCGCGACCGAGAACATGGACGATCTGCATCGCCAGGCGGCTTCGTTGGGATTGGCCGCGCTTACGCAGATGGCGGATACGATCAACGCCACGCTGGCCAACATGACCGGTGCGATTTCGCCGCGCATGCGCCTGGAACTGCTCGCCGCCCGCCTTCTTGCCGGTCGTGAGACGGGCGTGGTCGCGCAAGCCGCCGCACCATCGTCCGGCATGCCGGAAGCTGGACATGCGGGCGGTGCCGCAGCGTCTGAATCGCAACGTCCGTCCGGTTCCCGTAGGTACGCCGCGCAATCGGCACGTGGAAGGCATGCCGTGGAACCGTCCGCGGCTCCCACGAATCCGGCCGATGCCGTCGTTTCCGGAGCGGCCTCCGTATTGGCGGAAGTCCAGCAGGCGATGGGTGGACCTCTGTCGGAAGGCAGCGAGCCGGCCGCTTCAGCCGAGTCCAAGCCGGTTGAAACGCAGTCTGCGCCATCCAAACTATCCAATGCCGAACCATCCGCTCCCACCCAGTCCGTGGCTCAGTCCGCGCCCCAGCCTGCGGCAACGGACGATCGCACTCCCGACCAGAAGTGGGACGCGATCGTTGCCGGCCTGCCTGAGGATGTCCGTCGCTACGTGGACCGCGAGAAAGTGCCCCGCGTGCTGCTGGACGGGGCCAAAGGCCGACTGTGGATTAAATTCGACAAGTCGTTGAGCAAATACGCGTTCGCCAAGGCCGTGGCCAAGGAAGCGGTCGACGGCACCACCAATGTGGTGCAGATCGTGCGCGGCGAAGTGCATAAGGTGTTCGGCCCCGATGTCACTCTCGCGCCGGCCAAGAAGCTTGCCGACGGTTCCACCGCGGTGCCGTGGAGCAAGCTCAGCCCGGAAGAGCAGAGCAAGATCAACGCGCAGCTGGTGCAGGAACAGCTGAAGGCCGCCACATTGCTGACCGCGAACCTCGGCAAGGAGGTTGCCAAGGAGCCGGAAGACGACGATCCGTGGAACACCCCAATTCCGCAGACGCCCATCGCCGAAGGCAACGCCAACGACGTGCAGCCGCCGGAACACCACGTAAAACATGTGGACGTGCCGGATGTGAGCGATGACGTCGACCCATGGGCCACACCACTGCCCGCGCCGCAGATGGACGGCCAGGAGCAAGGCCAACCGAATGGGCCGGAGCAGCCGCGGCAAAACCAGCCGGAACAGCACAGCGAACGGCATAGCGCACGGCAAAGCGCCCGCGAAATGCAATCGCAACAGGCCCAGCAGCCGGCGTCATCGCCGGCAGGATTCGCGGATGACCCATGGGGAGCCCCCATGCCGGTGCAGGCGGGACCGCCGGAGCCTGAAGTCGCCCCGGAAGACGACGAATACTCCATGAGCGACGAATCGATCGGCGCATCGAACGCTTTGGACATGAACGACCTGAACAGGGTGTTCGAAGTGAAGAAAGTCGAGGAATTCAGCTCGGACGATCCGCACAATCCGCGCAACATGCAGGTGAAGAAAACACTTGACGACTGACACCGGCCACCGCACGCCGCACGTCGCTTATCGTATGGCGATCACCGGGCGCCGGCCATCAGACGCCAGTCGCCCGGAACGTGGCTGCGGCAACCAGTCAACGAAAGGTATGAACCATGGCTTTGGCCTATGACGGCGCCATCCAACGACTCATCGACGCGTTCGCCAACCTGCCCGGCATCGGGCCGAAAGGCGCGCAACGCATCGCCTTCTACCTGCTCAGCGCGCCCGATGAGGAATCGCAGGCACTGATCGACGCCATCACGGAAGTCAAGGAAAAAGTACGGTTCTGCGATATCTGCGGCAACGTGTGCGAAACCAGCCCATGCCCGGTATGTGTTGATCCACGCCGCGACCACAGCGTGATCTGCGTGGTCGAAGAGCCGAAGGACGTGATGAGCATCGAACGCACGCGCGAATACCGGGGCATGTACCATGTGCTGGGCGGCGTCATCAACCCGATGGCGAACGTGCAGCCGAGCGACCTCAACATCGCGAAGCTCCTTGAACGGCTTAAGGACAGCGAAGTCAAGGAAGTGATCCTCGCGCTCAACCCGAACGTGGAGGGCGAGGCCACCACCAGCTTCCTTTCGCAGCTGTTGAGCCAGACCGACATCAAGGTGACAAGGCTCGCCAGCGGCCTACCCGTGGGCGGCGACCTCGAATACGCCGACGAAATCACCCTCGGCCGCGCGCTCGCCGGCCGTCGTGCCGTATGAGCTCCGCTGGCATGGCCTCCGCGAGCCGTCGGTCCCGCGCCCAGCTCATACTCAACCGCTGTCCAGCAACGTGTTCCGCATGTTGGGCGCGGTTGGACTTGACAAAATGGATGTTTCCTATAATAGGCTTCACTTGCCGAATCAGGCAGGTGATACGTTGAAGAAGATTGGATAAGTTGTGGCTCTCATCGTGCAGAAGTTTGGCGGCTCTTCCGTAGCCGATCCAGAATCGATCAAGCGCGTGGCCCGACGCATCATCGAAACGAAGAACGCCGGCAATGACGTGGCCGTCGTGGTCTCCGCCATGGGAGACACCACCGACGACCTGATCGATCAGGCGCTCAGCATCGATTCCAACCCGCCGGCGCGCGAGATGGACATGCTGATGACCGCAGGCGAGCGTATTTCGATGAGTTTGCTCGCTATGGCGATTCATGCGGCCGGTTCTCATGCATACTCGTTCACCGGTTCCCAGGCTGGTTTCATGACCGACGCGCAGTTCGGCACCGCGCATATCAAGGCCGTGAAGCCCGATCGCGTGCGTCGTGCATTGGATAAGGGTTCCGTGGCGATCGTGGCCGGTTTCCAAGGCGTGAACGAAGGCGGCGACGCAACCACGCTCGGCCGTGGCGGTTCCGATACTTCCGCCGTCGCGCTCGCAGTGGCGCTGGACGCCGACATCTGCGAAATCTACACCGACGTCGATGGTGTGTTCACCGCCGATCCGCGTATCGTGCCGACCGCCCGTCGCATTCCCGTCATCGACTACGAATCGATGCTGGAAATGTCGTCCTGCGGTTCCAAGGTGCTGGCATTGCGTTGCGTGGAATACGCGCAACGATTCGGCATGCCGTTGCACGTGCGCAGCTCCTTCTCCCACCGTCGCGGCACGCTGATCGTGCCGGAAGGCGTCGATCCGCGCACCCTGCCGAACATCTGAACGGCAGCCGGGCGGCGTAATCGCAGGCAATCGCAAATACTTGCAAGACAACGCGAAAACGAAAATAAGACTTTACAAACAAAGGTAAGAACATGAGCGAAAACAACAACCAGTCCATGGGCGACCTGTTCCCCGACCTGGGGCCGGAAGTGCCGATCATCTCCGGCGTCGCGCACGACAGCACCGAGTCGCTGGCCACCGTGCGCCGCGTGCCGAACGAGCCGGGCATGGCGGCGAAGGTGTTCACCATGCTGGCCGAGGCCGGCGTGAACGTGGACATGATCGTGCAGGCCTCCGCCTCCACCGGCACCGCCGACATCTCCTTCACCGTGCCGGGCACCGCTGCGGCCAAGGTCCAGGAAGTGCTGCAGGAGAAGCAGGGCGAGCTGGGCTTCCAGTCCTTCGACGTCGACCCGAACGTCGGCAAGGTGGCCGTGGTCGGCGTGGGCATGAAGACCCATTCCGGTCTGGCCGCGAAGTTCTTCAACGCGCTGAGCGACAAGGGCGTGAACGTGCTGATGATCTCCACGTCCGAAATCCGCATCGCCGCGCTTGTACCGCTCGAGCAGCTCAACGACGCCGTCAAGGCGCTGCACACCGCCTACGGTCTGGACGCCGACCAGGTGGAAGCCGTGGTGTACGGCGGCACCGGCCGCTGATAGTGCTGGCTTCAGTTTCCCAGTATTTTTAAGGGGCATGGTTTTGCGACCGTGCCCTTTTCGTTTGCTTTTTACGATTCACGCCGTACGTTGCATACCGTGCCAAGCAGTCCCCAAACAAGCAAAAGGCCGGCTCCGAAGAGTCGGCCTTTTGCTTGGCTATGGCTCGTTTATGCGGCTTACGGTTTAGCTACCCAAGCCGCATAAACGTCGCATCACTTCTTGGTGATGTAACCCAACGCCTTAAGCATTTCTGCGCTTTCCAGCGCGCCACCGGCGGCGCCACGCAGGGTATTGTGCGCCAATCCCACGAACTTCCAATCGAAAATGGAATCCTCACGCAGACGGCCGATGGAAACACCCATACCCCCCTCGTAATCCACATCCTTGAGCACCTGCGGACGGTCATCCTCGGTCAGGTACTGGATGAAATGCTTCGGAGCGTGCGGCAGGCCAAGCTCGGCGGCCTTGCTGGTGTAGTTGACCAGACGGTCGATCAGCTCGTCCTTGGTCGGGTTCTTACCGAAGTTGATGAACACGGTGGCGGTGTGGCCGTTGAGCACGGGCACGCGGATGCACTGCGAGGTGATGCGCAGCGGACCGTCGAACGGCACAATCTCGCCCTTGGCCTCGTCCACATGGCCGAAGACCTTCAGCGGCTCCTTCTCGGACTTCGCTTCCTCGCCGGAGATGAACGGAATGATGTTGCCCACCATTTCCGGCCAATCCTTGAACGTCTTGCCCGCGCCGGAAATGGCCTGGTACGTGCTCACGATGACCTCGTGCGGCTCGAATTCCTTCCACGCGGCCAAAGCCGGAGTATAGGCCTGGATGGAGCAGTTCGGCTTGACGGCAATGAAACCGTGCGTGGTGCCCAGGCGCTTCTTCTGATGTTCGATGACCTCATAGTGCTCCGGATTGATCTCCGGCACCACCATCGGCACGTCCGGAGTCCAGCGGTGGGCGCTGTTGTTGGACACGACCGGGGTCTCGGTCTTCGCGTATTCCTCTTCGATGGCGCGGATCTCGTCCTTCGGCATGTTCACCGCGGAGAACACGAAGTCGACGTCCTTGACCACGTCCTCGACGTCGGCCACGTTCTTGACGACCATGTGCTTGACGAACTCCGGCATCGGGGTTTCCATCTTCCAGCGGCTGCCGATGGCCTCCTCGTAGGTCTTGCCGGCGCTGTGCGCGGACGCGGCAAGGGTGACCAGTTCGAACCACGGATGGTTTTCGAGCAGCGTCACGAAGCGCTGTCCGACCATGCCCGTAGCTCCGAGAATGCCAACCTTAATCTTTTCGGACATAACAACCTTTCGCTTATGCTGGAACGGTTTTCCAAGTTTTGCAAGTTTGATTTTGCTTACGCTTGAGGTCGACCAGCCGGCCCCAAACGACGTCGTGGGCGGCCACACGCGTTGTTCAATCTTACGAAAACCCGCCGTCATGTCCGCCGAGCTATCCGTATGCTGGTCGGTAAACGCGCTCGCGTACACTGGTAGACATGTCGAAGGCATCAGAAGAAGCGCAGAAGCAGCTGGATCGTATCGTGGCGTTGGGGTATCCGGATGTGGCCGATATGTCGGCAGCCGCGTTCCGCTCGCTTGCGCGCCCGCTTATCCGTGCGTTGGAGGATTGCGGCGATGAAGCTGGATTGGGCACGCAGATCCTTCTGGTACCTACGCGCGAGCTGGTGTCTCCTGAATCGCTGATCGCCCGAACCTCCATCAACCGCATGGCGGGGTTCACCACCATGCCGCCGCGCGACATCGCCAGCTTCCTGCCGCAGGACGGTTTCGAACCGCCGGAAGGCCCGTTCTATCTGGTGATCGAACCGCACACCGGCACCTGCTATATCAACCGCGAGCCGGACGTGGCACGCAAGCTGATCGATTCCGACGAGCGATTGCCGTTGACTTTGGAAGAGGGGCTTGCGATCGCCACACAGCATCCGGAATGGCTGCTGGAAAAGAACGGTTTCAACCTGCTGGGCTCGCGTTCCGCTGACGGCCGCGTACCGAGTATCTGGATGAGCCAGAATGCTCCGCGATTGGGCGCGGTGTGGCCGAATTCCCGTCATACGTGGCTGGGTAACGCCTACTGCATGGCCCGTCGAGGCGTGAGCCTGTTCCGGTAGTCTTTCGGCTTACCGCGCCGGCTCCCTATAATCGATTTCAGAGAAGAAACTGAAGCAGGGGAGAAGCCATGTTCTGTACGCAATGCGGTTCGAAGAACGCTCCGGAGTCGAAGTTCTGCACGAACTGCGGCAATCCGTTGGTCTCCGTTCCGGTGCAGCCTGATGCCGGACAAGCACGGATTTCGGATGATTTTTCCGTCGATTCCACAGCGGTGGAAACCCCTGCATCGCAGCTCGCACCGCAGTCTGCGGAGCAACCCGAGGAACAGTCTGCGGCACAGCACGAGGAACGCCCTGCAGAACAGCTCGCTTCGCAGCCGGCAGACGCGATTCCGCCGGTCCCGTTGCCGGGCGGCGGCACGCTGCCCGTAGCGCAGCCCGCGACTTCGGCTGCATCGCAATCCGTTCCGTCGGCGCCGGAAACTCTTGAGCCGGAAAGCGACGGGACTGCGCGTGCCGCTTCCCCGAATCGCAAGCTCATCATCGGCATAGCGGTGGCCGCGGTGCTGCTGGTCGCCGCTGTGGTGGCCGGCATCGTGACATACAACATGGAGTTGTGGGGTGGCAAGTCGTTACCGGACGTGGCGGTGGCGTCTCCCAAGGACTCGTCGAAGACTCCGGATGCGAAGGTCGTGGTCAGGCAGCTTGAAGGCAAGGGTCTCAAAGTCAAGCGCGTCAAGGAATTCTCCGGCGTGAAAAGCGGCAAGTTCCTTGGCTATCAGGGAATTCAGTCCGGTGACCGCGTAAGGGCGGGCAGTGTGGTGACAGTGCGCGAATCGGCCGGCCCTGGCGTGCCGGAAGGTACGGTCGGCAAGAAAGCTGAAAGCGTGGTGACAACGTTCTCGCAGATGGGCGTGCCGGTGCATTACAAGCAGGTGATCGTGTCGGACACCAGCAAAACCACCGAGGGAAGCGTGGTCAGCACGTACCCCGCGCAAGGCCAAGGCGTGAAGGATGATAAGAAAGGCATCTACATCGGCGTGGCCACGAAAAGCGACGGCGGCCTGCCGTCGGACATCGTCGGCCAGGAAATTTCCGACGTGAAATCAAGCCTTGAATCCAAAGGCTACGACGTGAAAGTGGAGAAACGTCTCTCATCGAAACAGTACATCGGCAAGGTCTCCGGCTCCGAACCTGGGCCGGGCAGCCAGCTGAACGAAGGCCAGACCATCACCCTGTATCAGGGTGTGGATGCCAAGGGTGCCAAGCAGACGTTCATTGACCACAGCGGAACCGGTGGAGATGGGTTGCTGATGGGCATGAGTGACGTTGCTTCTGGCCAGTGGTGCAATAAGGCCGGCGACTGCATCACGCTAGGACAGGATGACAGTTATTCCAGCGGAGACATCGTTTTCCTGAAAGTGAAAGATGGTGCTGCGGACACGAAGTACAGCATGACCGGTGAGTCTTTGATTTCCTGCGATGCGGTGCAACAGCCGTATTGCAGCAGCAAGAAAGCCGACTATCTGTTGACTGGAAACTCTGGAGCATTTGAATTGTTCCCACACAAAGCGTTCGAAACGTATTGGTGTGGCGATTCCGCCTTGGGTGGGGAAGGCGATATGCGGAGTTGTGTTGCCGGAAAGGTCCATGACATTGATTCCGACTCTTCGGATGCGTCCGATTATGAGCCGGACGGCAGCGGTAAATTCCATATGATGGATTTGTTCGCGGTGTTCCCAGTCGGCTCTGATGTGGAATCAGTAGAGAAAACTGGCTATTTTGACGCGTCTGCACTCGCGGTTGCCCAAAAGCAAAAACCTGTCGATACGGACCGTCCGTTCTTGATGTATCGTGACGTGAACCAGTACAAGGACGGCGAGAAGGAATCAACCTATACAAGGGACTGGTTCGATCCATTCATGCCTTACAACGGCTACAACGGCTCCAAGGATGACACCGTCAAAATGAAGCCCGCCCCCAGCGACGAAACCGCCTACTATCTGGTGGAGGACGTCCAGCCCGACTGGGATTCCCTCGAAGACGCCAACATCAAGGGCGTGTCCGCCAAGAGTCAGAAATCTAACGGCAAAAATGCAAGCAAGAACGCAAACACCAAGAAATCTGATTCGCAATCGGATGCCGCCACTCGGTCTTTGATGAAGTCCATCGCCGGAAAGTACGGTTTCGCTTCCGGTTCCGGCGGTTGGAGCACCACTATGACGGTGGCGTCCGATGGCACGTTCAGCGGAACATATCATGATTCCGACATGGGCATTACGGGAGATGACTATCCGAAAGGATCGGTCACCATTTCGAATTTCAAAGGCCGTTTCAAGGATGCCAAGAAGAACGCGGACGGCAGCTATACGATGCAATGCGACAAATCGGCGCTGAAAATCGATGGCAATATAGGAGACACGTATATCAAAAACGGTAGTAAATATACGGTTGCCGACCCCTACGGCATTGCCCCCTGCGGTGCATTCACGGTATATCCGGCGGGATACGACAGTTCGCAGCTCAGCGAAGCGATCGTCGGCTGGAGCCATGCGTGGTATGACAGCATGCCCGCAAAGCTGGAAACGCCGATTATCGTGAATGTCGAGGACACGAATCTCGGTAGCGAATCACAGCAAGACGCCTTCTTCCAATCGAAATATCTTGAGTGATATTCGATAAGGTCGCGTTATCGGCGGTGCTGCCGTCGAGTCGCTGTCGATCATTGCGATTGCCACGAGCATCGCATTACTGCGATTTGCGCAACAGCCCCCGAACCGCGTACCTGATCGCGCCGCACGTCACCGCGCCCGCCCCTAGCAGTGTGGCGCTGACCTGCGGCCTGCGCAGCTCGTTGCGCACGCCGATCAGGTCCGTCACGCAATGGTCCTCGAAGAACACGCGTAATTCGTTGCTGGAATAACGGCCAACCAGATCGCCCCACGTCAGCATGCGCGTCACGTACGCCATCGGATTGTCTTCGCGGAATTCAAACAGCCGGATGCCGCGGAACCGCGATTTCGGGCCGTAGCATTCAAAACCACAGGTTGGCGCGTACCCCAAATCGATGTCGTGCACATGCCCGACGAACGAATTCTTGTGGTCGTGCCCGCAGAACAGTGCGAAATAGCCGCCCGCCTCACGTAGCGCGTCCACTTCGCCCACGTTCACGTCGGCGCAGCCAATCGCCTCGCCCAGCCGCGAACCGGGTCGGCACACATCGCGGTCGAGCACATAGCAATGTCCTGCGAATTCGCGCGCGCCCTCCACGGCGTTCGGCGTGTAGGCGGGCACTTCGCGCAGGCAATCGTAGAATTCCTGCGGCGGAATGTGCTGGAAGGCGATCGCCGGTACCGCCTGCCCGTCGCCATTGCGCCTGCCCAACTCGCGTTGCACGCGCTTCAGCCATTCGACGGCTTCCGGCGAGGGGGTGCCGTAGCCGTCGGAGTCGGCCAAATCCCAGCCGCGCGAATTCGCCGCGTATTTCGCGTATTCGGTGACCGACTGCCGTCCGTTGCCGTCACCCGCGTCTGCCGTGTCGGCGTAATCGCCCGAATTGACCATCATCACGCTCATTGTGATGCGCCCCGAACCGTCGGACGCTTCGATCGGCAACGCGAACGTGCCCGGTTCGAGCGCCAACGGAGACGAGCCGGCGACGGGATTCATGCAACCGGCAAACTCGCGGTAAAGATCGTCCTGTTCGTCGGCGAGGATGCCGCATTGGAAATCATGGTTGCCGTACGTCGCTGCGAAGGGGATATGCGATTCCAACGCCGGCCCCAAAAACGCGGCGAATGTGTCGCGCACTTTCTGCCGTGTCTCGTCGAGCAGCGACGCCGCGGTGACGCGATTGATGGCTTCCGCCCACGATTCCAGCTTGCTGGCAGAACCGTTGCGACCTGCGCTTTTCACCAGTTTCGGCGAATCGGTGCCGATGCCGTCGATCATCCACCGTTCGTCGGAGGGCTGCGATTTGGTCAGTGTTTTGGCGATCGGATGACGTTTGATGCCACGGATTTTCGCTTCGATTTCGGTGACCGCGCGCACGTTCGTACCGGGCTGTTCGCCACGGCGACGTAGAAACGTATCGATATATGCCGGATCGTAGCCGCGGATCTGATCGCCGGTGAGCACGATGAGGTCGGGATGTGCCTTCCTGATAGCGGCTTCGATCAGCCGAATCGTGTCTTCGCGCACGTCCGGACCATCCTGAATATCAGCCATTTGCAGCACCCGGAACGTACCGTCGCTGTTGAATCGCAAGCTCATGATGCCCACTGTACTGCGGCAAATCTGGATATGGGGTGAAATAAGGGCGCGAAAATCGCAAACCATGCCGTCATATCGCGGAATACCGGCAAAATATGGGATTGGTTGTCGCTAGTATGGGCGGCAGTGCAGGTAGGTAACATGCACGTAACAATGTGGATTGGCAGAAGGCCGATCCGACTTTACAGATAAGGAGGAGTGATGGGTCAGGATCAATCGTCAGTGTTTGATCTCGCGGCAGTCGCCGCGGCGTCCAACGGAGGGAACAACGACCCGCTGCTGCCTCCGGCGCGTTACATTGGAGCTCCGCAAAAGCCCAGCAAGATGCCGTACAACAAGTACGTCGCATACGATAAGCAGGTGCCGTTTGATTTCCCGGAGCGTACGTGGCCGGGCAAGCGACTGCAGCGTGCACCGCGTTGGTGCTCCGTCGATCTTCGCGACGGCAACCAGGCCCTCGTCAACCCGATGGATTCCGAGCGCAAGCTGCGTTTCTGGAATCTGCTCGTGTCGATGGGCTTCAAGGAGATCGAGGTCGGCTTCCCGTCGGCTTCCGAAACCGATTACGACTTCATCCGCATGCTGATCGAGCGTGAGCTCATTCCTGACGATGTCACCATCGTCGTGCTCACCCAGGCCCGCGAGCATCTGATTCGCAAGACCTACGAGTGCCTGAAGGGCGCCAAGCGCGCCGTCGTGCACTTCTACAATTCCGTGTCCGTGCTGCAGCGCGAGGTCGTGTTCCGCAAAGACAAGGCCGGCATCAAGAAGCTCGCCACCGACGCGGCCACCCTGTGCAAGGAGCTCGAGGGCGAAGCCAAGGGCATCGACCTGTACTACGAGTATTCTCCGGAATCCTTCACCGGCACCGAGCCGGAGTACGCAGTCGAGGTGTGCAACGCGGTGATCGACGTCATCAAGCCGACGCCGGAACATCCGATGATCATCAACCTGCCGGCAACCGTGGAAATGACCACGCCGAACGTCTTCGCCGACGAGGTCGAGTATGTGTCCAACCACCTCGTGCCGCGTGACGCCGTGGTGCTCTCCCTGCATCCGCACAACGATGAGGGCATGGGCGTTGCCGCCACCGAGCTGGCGGTGCTGGCCGGTGCCGACCGCGTGGAAGGCTGCCTGCTGGGCAACGGCGAGCGTACCGGCAACGTCGACCTGGTCACCCTTGGTCTGAACTTCCTGACCCAGGGCATCGATCCGCAGATCGACTACTCCAACGTTCCGGAAATCCGCAAGACCGTCGAATACTGCAACCAGATCAAGATCTCCGAGCGCCATCCGTATGCGGGCAACTTCGTGTTCACCGCGTTCTCCGGCTCCCACCAGGACGCCATCAAGAAGGGTCTTGAGGCCCGTCAGGTGGCCGCCGACCGTGCTGGCGCCGATCTGGACAGCTTCGTGTGGCTCGTGCCGTACCTGCCGATCGACCCGAAGGACATCGGCCGTTCCTACGAGGCCATCATCCGCGTGAACTCCCAGTCTGGCAAGGGCGGCATGGCCTACCTGCTGAAGACCAACCACAACCTTGATCTGCCGAAGCGTCTGCAGGTCGAGTTCGAGAAGGTCGTGCAGAACTACGCCGATGAGACCAAGAAGGAAGTCAAGGACGAGGACATCTGGCGTCTGTTCAAGGACGAGTACCTGCCGGTCGAGGAATCCGGCGCCACCGCGGCCGGTGTCGTGGTCGGCGACAGCAAGGACGAGACCCTGAAGCAGTGGGGCCGTCTGAAACTGCTGAAGGTGTCCGTCTCCTCCGGCGAGGATGGTTCCGACACCGTGCTCAAGGCCAGGATTCTCGACCGCGGCGTGAACGTTGGTGTCGACGAGCCGGTGGAGCGTGAGGTCTCCGGCATCGGCAACGGTCCGATCGCCGCCTTCCTCAACGCCGTGAGCAACTTTGGCATCGAGGCTTCGGTGATGGATTACGTGGAGCACACCATGTCCGTCGGCACCGATGCCATGGCCGCTTCCTATGTGGAATGCCAGATCGGCGAGGAAGACAACACGAGCATCGTGTGGGGCGTCGGCATCGATACCTCCATCGTCACCAGCTCGCTGAAGGCCATCATCTCGGCCATCAACCGTTCCGAGCGCTGATTGCGCTGATTGCACGGACGCGTTGAG
Source organism: uncultured Bifidobacterium sp. (assembly GCF_959020155.1). Classification (GTDB taxonomy): domain Bacteria; phylum Actinomycetota; class Actinomycetes; order Actinomycetales; family Bifidobacteriaceae; genus Bifidobacterium. The sequence continues at coordinate 14,584 of NZ_CAUERC010000017.1, read as the reverse complement.
CAAACGCGCCGGATATGATTCGAGGGGCTTTCTGGGTAACCGGGAAGCCCCTCGTCGTTGTCATGTGCCATGCGATGCGCCCGCTCACAAGTATGACGAGCGCGTTCCGTGACGCTTCCCCCTCCGCGGATGAAGGGTGTCACAAGGCCGCCACACCAAGTTGTACAACGATGTAAAACACGGTATAGTACATCGTTATAAAACCTGTATCTGCTTACTGAAGGATCTTCCATGTCGGCCAATTATTCCCTGCTGTGTTATACACGCGAAGCCACCGGACGCGAAGAGGCGAACAACGAGGACATCGCCTACAGCATGCATTTGGCGCTACGTTCCGGCGATGACGCCGAGTGGCAGCCGCTGAACGAAAACTATGGCATCTTCTTCGCGGCCGGTGTACCGATCGCCGCTGCGACCGCGGAGTCCCGCCGTGCGTGCACGGCCGCGGCGCGCTTCGCCGCCGACCCGTTCGACGCGCCTCGCCCCGCCACCGACGCCGTCGCCCATGGCGTGGTCATGCCCGGTATGGATATCACGCTGAAATCACTCAAGAACCCGTTCCTGTTCCGTCTCGCGGACGGACGATTCGCCATCGCCGCGACCCGTACCGCCCGCGGCGGTGAACCGGACGGTTCCGAACGTTCGGCGTTCTTGCTGGCCGTCAGTAAGGATCTGACGGCGTTCGACCAGCTGGGACTGGTGCTGCTGCGCACCGTCGGCGGGGTCAATCGTCCTTCCGTCGCCTTCGATGCGGTGGACAAGCGTTACGTTGTGTCCTGGACCGGCGATGATGGCAAAGCGTACACCGCGCGGACGGCCGATATCGTTGCCGCCGCCGGTTCTGGTGCGCCGCTCGATGTTGAGGAATCGGCTGAATCGTTGCCGCAGCGCCAGTCTGGCGATTGCGGCATTCCGAACGCCGTCATCGGCAACAGCATCGCCATCAGCGAGGTGGAGGCCGAACGCCTCATGGAGCGATTCGGCCGCATCCGCAATACCGGCACATCCGTGCCTGTTCAGCGCGTCGATGCCGGTCTGCATGGCGAGGACGCCCGGGACGCGGTCATGGCCTTGGCTGGGACGCGTGCGGAACTGTCTTACAGCGACGGTTCGCAGGCCACGCGTGCGGTGGACTGGAATATGGACCAGCTTGAGGCCGTCGCCCAAGAGGCGGCCGATGGAACGTTCAAGGCCGGGCAGACCCGTACCGTCGAAGGTGTGATCCGCCAGAGCGTCTATCCGGTGCCGTTCGCGGTGGAACGCGCCGATCCATCGGTGTTCGCGTGGGATTTCAACGGCAAGCCGATGTTCATGTTCATCGCCACCGATGACACCGACGGCAATTGCGTGGACCCGAACGACGGCAGAACCCATATGCCGCTGCGCATCGCCGACTCCATCGAGGCGCTTTCCGACGCCGCGGGTGGACGGGCCAGGGAGATCGATCTGCTCGCATGCGGCGATCTCAATAGCGAAGATCGGCCGATGACCGGCTGCTTCTGGGCGCCGGAACTGCATGTGATCGGCGGCAAGCTGTCGGTTCTGTTCATGCCCTGCTTCGACGGGCCGCGCGTCAATCCCGACGGCACCCCCAATGATCGTGCCGGCAAACCGGACATGTGGACCGGCAGCTGCCACATCATGCAGCTCAAGCAGCATTCCGACGGCACGGATTTCGATCCGCGCGAGCCGGAGAACTGGACGGTGCCCGAGCCCATCCTCGACCCGGATGGCGAGGCCCTCAACCCGATCCAGCGCATTTCGCTTGACATGACCGTGCTGTGCGATTCAGGCCGCTGGTACTACGCATGGCAGCAGGTCGGTAGCATCTGGATCGCCAGCTTCGACCCGGATCGTCCGGCGAAGCTCGCCAGCAAGCCAAAGCAGATCGTCGTGCCGGAATTCGCGTGGGACAACATGATCGCCGAAGGGCCGAACGCCATCGTGCATGACGGAACGATTTTCCTGATCTACTCGGGCTCGCTGGTCGGCATCGACTACACGACCGGCCTGGTCACCGCCCCGGCCGGACAGGGGGCCGATCTCACCGACGCCAGCGTATGGACGAAGCTCGATTATCCGCTGCAGAAGTCCGGCATGTACAACGGGCGTTGGCAGCTCGGCACCGGCCACGGCATGTGGTCGCATGACGAGGACGGCAACCTCATCTACGTGTTCCACAACGCCGAATACGAGCACGGCCGCTATGGTGGCCGCGACGCCCAGGTGCGCCGCGTGCACTGGTCCAAGGAGGGCATGCCCATCCTGGATATGCAAACGGCGGAGGAACTCGACCCCGACTATGCTGGTGTAACGATGGAGGTTGGTTTCTTCGATGCCGACTGAGTCCGCTGAATGACAAAAGGGGTATATATGCCGAAGCGAACGGGGGGAAACGGCGAGCATGTCGTGACCATGCGTGAGGTGGCCAAGGCGGCCGGAGTGTCGATCAAAACCGTCTCCAACGTGGTCAACGACTACGAATTCGTCTCGCAGGCCACGCGCGACAAGGTCAACAAAGCCATCGTGGAACTGGGATACACGGTGAACGTATCGGCGCGCAACCTGCGCCGAGGGCAGACCGGCATCATCGGCTTGGCCATTCCCGATCTGCAGATGCCGTATTTCGCGCAGCTGTCATCGCTGGTCATCGAAGAAGCGAAGAAAGTCGGTCTGCGCGTGATCGTGGAGCCGACGCAATATTCGCGCGATGGCGAGTTGGAAGCGCTGCACGGGTCCCAGCAGACGATGATCGACGGCCTGATCTACAGCCCATTGGAGCTTGGACAGGATGACGTCGAGCGGCTGAAGGTCGATTATCCGCTTGTGCTGGTTGGCGAACGCATCTTCACCGACCAGGTGGATCACATCGCCACCGAGAACGTGGAAGGCGCGAAGCGGGCCACGCAGTATCTGCTGACGACCGGTTGCCGCCGCGTGGCCGTGGTCGGCGTTCATCCGGGGGAGAAAGTCGGTTCCGCCGCACTGCGCTACCAAGGGTATCTTGAGGCGCTGGAGGAGGCCGGCGTCGAATTCGACGATCGGCTGGTCGTCGAATCGGGCATGTGGCATCGTAGCGATGGTGTGAGGGCCATGAACGCGTTGCTGGATTCCGGCGTCAAAGTCGATGGCGTCGTCGCGCTGAACGACATGCTGGCTTCCGGCGTGATGCACGCGATTCAGATGCACGGCTTGCACATTCCCGACGACATCTCCGTGGTTGGTTTCGACAATTCCGACGATTCACAGTACCTGTCGCCGGCGCTGACGTCGATCGCGCCGGGACTTGAGGCGGTCGCCCGTCTGTCGGTGAAAGTGCTCAAGGAGCGTATCGACGGCCGTGACCCGAATGCCGACAAACCGGGGGAGAAGGTCTTCCGCAAGGTCGCATCGTCGCTGGTCGTGCGCCAATCCACCAAACTCCCCATCGATTCCTTCGTCCTCTGAGCTTTCGCTTGCCTTCCGGCAAGTTTCTCCCAGCGTGCGTACCCATTGAGTCGGCTCTTCCCCCAAGGTGCCGCCGCCGGGCATGGGCGCTCGGCCGTAAGCTTGGCCGAACGGCCTTGAGTGTGTCGAGCACCCATGACCGACGGCGGCACCGACATTGGCATGAATGGCGCAAACGATGGACGCCCATGCCCAGCGGCAGCACCGCATCCAAGCATCTTCCGACAATGACGCGCCCAAGTTGTTACAACGATGTAAGAATGATATATTCAACGTTGTAAATACTGGAACAACGGATTGAGAAGGACTAAACATGGTTGTTTACAACAATCCGATCGTGCTTCAGCGCGCAGACCCCTGGGTGCTCAAGGTTGACGGCGAGTATTATTTCACCGCCTCCGATCCGGAATACAACTGCATCGCCATCCGGCACGCGTCGAGCATCAACGATCTGCAGAAGGCTCCGGAGACGGTGGTGTGGCGCAAGCACGAATCCGGCCCGGCAAGCATCTACATCTGGGCCCCCGAACTACACCGCATCAATGGCGCATGGTATATCTACTTCGCAGGCGCCGCAACGGATTTCGAAGCATCCGGCCTGCCGACGCACCGCATGTTCGTGCTGGAGAACACCGACGACGATCCAACTTCCGACAACTGGGTGGAGAAGGGCCAGATCATCACCCCGATCGACTCCTTCGCACTTGACGCCACCACCGAGGTGATCGATGGCGTGCAGTACTTGGTATGGGCGCAGAAGGATCCCGCCATCGAAGGCAACTCCAATCTGTATATCGCCAAGATGGCCAATCCGTGGACGCTGGGCAGCGAGCCCGTCATGCTGACCAAGCCGGAATACGACTGGGAATGCATCGACTTCCTGGTCAACGAAGGACCGGCCTTCCTGTTCCATGAGAACAAGATCTACATCACGTATTCCGCCTCCGGCACCGGAGTTCCGTACGCCGTGGGGCTGTTGACCGCCGAGCGCGGCAGCGATCTGCTGGACAAGGCCTCCTGGACTAAGAGCCCGGTGCCGGTGTTTAAGACCTGCGCCGAGAACGGTCAGTATGGTCCGGGCCACAATTCATTCACCAAGTCCGAGGACGGCACCGAGGACCTGATGATTTACCACTGCCGCAACTACACGGAAATTAAGGGCGATCCGCTGTTCGACCCGAATCGCCACGCGCGCGTCGGTGTGGTCAAGTGGACCGCCGACGGTCCGGATTTCGGCGTGCCGGAACCTGATAATCTATGGACTCCGACCACTACGGACGTGCTGCCCGCTGATGGTGGCCCACTTGCGGGAACTCCGGCCGTAGGCCACTGAGGGGCGTGGCTGGAGGGTCACCCCGTCTATAACCCCATCCATGAAGCTGGCTGTTGTCGTCGGCGTGTTACCGTTTGTACAACGATGAAAATAGCTGTATAATCAAAATTACAACGTTGCAAATGAGCAGGGAGGCTCAATCGAAAAGGATTCTTCCCATTCGGATTGCAACGAGGAGCGGTCCAGCGATGGTCCGTTGAGGAAAAGGAAGGAAACAATGTCTACATCCAGGCATCTTACCGGGTTGCGGCGCTTTGCCAAGGCTGCCGTAGCCGTGTGTGCGTCACTTGGACTTGTGCTTGCCGCCGGAGGCTGTGGTGCCTCTTCGGGTGAAAGCAAGACCATTTACTTCTGGAACAATCTGGTGGGCGATGACGGTCCTGCAATGCAGCGCATCGTCAAGGAATACAACGCCCAGAGCGATTACAAGGTCGTTTTCCAGCCGATGAACGGCGGCGATCTGACCACGAAGATCTATTCCGTGATGCAGACCGGCAAGAACATCCCCGACATCATCATCGGCGACCAGTTCCAGACCGCCGTTCTGCAGTCCCAAGGTCTGCTCGACACCATGGACGATTGGCAGAAGGTCGCCCCGGACCTCAAGGAGAGCAGCTTCCTGCCCGCCACTTGGAAGGGCGTCACCGTCAATGGCAAGGCCTACGGCATTCCGCTGTATCTGTACCAGATGGCCATCTACTACAACAAGGACCTGATCAAGAAGTACAACCTGCAGTACATCCTCGACGACGGGTTCGTCACCATCGACGAGATCAAGGACCTCAAGGGCAAGCTACCCAAGGGCACCTACGCGCTGACTTACGGCAATCTGCCGTGGGCCTTCATGTCCCTGCTGTACGGCGCGGGCGGCACGCTTGAGAACGATATGGACGACCTGACCAAGGACGTGTGGCGCAAGCCCATGGAGAAGCTCAAGGAAGCGTACGACGCCGGTGTGATCGCCCCGATGGACGTCGACGGCGAGCAGGCGTTCGGTTCCGGCAAGGCCGTGTTCGCGCAGCTTGGCACGTGGGCGCAGGGCAATATGTCCAACACCTTGGGCGCCGACAAGATCGCGGAAGCCAACACCCTGCAGTACAGCGCCGACAATCCGGTGAACTTCTTCTACCAGTGCAACTGGATGCAGTTGAAGGATCCGCACCGCTCCGCGGCGAAATCCGCAGCCGCCGCCGACTTCGTCAAGTACGTGTACGAGCACTGGATGGATTGGTCTGAGGTCGGTTCCATCTCGCCGGCATACCGCGATCTGAACAACCCGAAGTACCAGAAGCTGATCCAGGCGTCCTTCACCAACAGCAAGAAGGAACGCGACTACATCAAGACCTCCAACTACCTCTACGGAGGCTATGCGACCGCTGGTTGGGGCACATACAACGACATCGTCTACGGCAATGTTGGTCTTGAAGAAGGTCTGAAGACCCTCGACCTCATGGCCCAGGGCCAAATCGAGATTCAGGAGGAATCGTGATGAGCAAGACATCTACGATCGGATCCGCAAAATCATCCATGAAGCGCAAGAACTCCATCTGGCACGCGCTGCCGTACATCGCTCCGCACTTCATCATCTTCGCCGTCTTCGGCATCATCCCGATTATCTTCGGCATTGGACTGGCGTTCACCCGCTGGAACATGGTCGGTGCGCCGAAGTTCGTCGGCCTGCAGAACTTCGCGAAGATCTTCGACCCCAGCACCTATTTCTACTCGATCTTCTGGCGTGACCTCGGCCACACTCTGCTCTTCGTGCTGGTCAGCGTGCCGCTGACCATCATCGTGCCGCTGCTGCTCGCCGTGGCGCTCAGCAAGAAGGGACTCAAGGGCGCTGGTCTGTTCCAGGCGATCTTCTACATCCCAGGTCTGATCTCCATCGCCGCCGGTGCACTGGTCTGGCGTATGGTCTTCAACTCCCAGTTCGGTCTGCTGAACACCACCTTCCACACCGACATCAACTGGCTCGGCAAGAACCCGTACGCATGGATCACCATCTTCGTACTCGTGCTGTGGGCCGGCATCGGCGGCAACCTCGTCATCTACCGTTCCGCGCTCTCCGGCGTGGACGAGAGCCTCTACGAAGCCGCGAAGGTCGACGGAGCCGGTCCGGTCAGGATCTTCTTCTCCATCACCCTGCCGGAAATCAAGCTGCCGTTGTTCTACACCACCATCATGACCACCACGGGCGCCTTCAACGTGTGGGGCCAGCCGGTCATGCTGACCAACGGCGGACCGAACTACCGGACCCAGGTGCTGCTGATGGATATCAGGAACCTCGCGTTCCCCGCCGGCCCTGCGGCCGCCGGCATGGCTTCCGCAATGGCATTGCTGCTGGGCATCATCCTGATGGCCATCGCCGCGATCCAGCTGATCTTCATGAATAAGGAGGACTGAAGATGTCCGCTGCAACCACAGTCAATGTCGCAAGCGCGGCAATTCCTGAAAACAAAACCAAAAAGGTCTCCCCGTCGCTGATCGCCGTCTATGTGGTGCTCGTCGTGCTGGCAGTCGTCTGGCTGCTTCCGGTGATCTACACCGTGACGACTTCGTTCAAGTCGGTGGCCGAATTCACCTCCAACGCGTTCAACTTCCTGCCCGCGAAGTGGGTGCTTGACAACTACATGACGCTGATCGAGGCATCCGCCAGCTACCCGGTCCTGAACTGGCTGGGCAACTCGCTGATCATCTCGACCGTGTTCGCAGTGCTGTCCGTGTGCATCGTCGCGCTCGCAGGCTTCGGCTATTCCCGTCTGAACTTCAAGTACCGCGATACGCTGTTCTTCGTCCTGCTGCTCATCTCGATGTTCCCTGCCGTGGTCAACATGATCCCGCAGTACCGCATCATCGCCTCCCTCGGCTGGGTCAACACCTACTGGGCCTGCATCATCCCTGGCCTGGGCAACGTGGCGAACATCTTCCTGGTGCGCAACTTCATGAAGGGCATCCCGAAGGAACTGGACGAGGCGGCCGAAATCGACGGCGCCACTGATTTCCAGATCTTCACCCGCATCATGCTGCCGGCCATCCGCCCGATTCTGATCGTCATCTTCCTGTTCAGCTTCACCGGCGCTTGGAACGACTTCCTGTGGCCGACTTTGGTGTTCAACGACATCAACAAGATGCCGGTCACCGCTGGTCTGCAGCTGCTGAGCAACCAGATGGGCCAGTACAACCAGATGGGCTCCCTGATGGCGGCCACCTGCATGGCCATCATCCCGACCCTGCTGCTGTTCCTGTTCGCGCAGAAGTACTTCCTGCAGTCCCTGAACATCACCTCCGGCCTCAAGGGCTGATACCGGCCGAGTGAGATAATGCACAGGTCCGTCCCCAAACGGACGGGCCTGTGATTTTATCTTTCCCGAGCTGCGCATCGCACATCGGATGAGGCCACACCACGGAAAGGACCGATATGAATCCGCAAGGCAACACCATGCAGCCGCCGGCACCATTGGCTCGCAAGGCGGAACGAGTGCTGATGACCATCGCCGCCGCCTACAACGTGATCATGGCGTCCATCACACTGTTCATGTTCACCAGCTGGTTCAAAGGCCAAGCCTACGATCTGTTGGAACATAACGGTTTGCTGAAAACGGACTATTCCGCGGTGGACAACGCCTCGACGGTGGTGGGCATCTACGCGCTGCTGGTGCTGATTATCGGCATCGTCAGCTTCATCATGTCCATGCGGTGTCTCGCTCCCGGCACCACCAGCCGGTGGGTGATCATCTGGCTGGCAATCGTGGTGGTCTTCTCCCTGGGCACGATGGACCTCATCGGCCTTGCACTGTATTCCATCACCTTGGTCATCTATCTGGCCCGCAACAAGGCCATCGCGGCGCAGCAGGATGCGATCCGCACATGGGCCCGCACGCATCAGGGCTAATCCTCCTTCCCGAAGAAAGCTGTCGTTCTCGTGGCGGCGGCTTTTTTCGTATCCGCGCATGTTGACGCGGTACGTTATCGAACACGCAATTCACTTATCCAATTCATTCATTCACAACCACAAGGTGGGACCATGACCGACACAACCGACGACTACGGTTACCTGCTCGTCCACTTCATCGAGGATCCGGACGGCTACGCCGAGAAGATTTACATGGATATATCCGACGGTGACAATCCGCACCGTTGGGTGCCGCTCAACGATGGAAAGCCTGTGCTGGCTTCGCCGCTCGGTACCACAGGCGTGCGCGATCCGCATATCATCCGCAATCCCGACACCGGCACGTGGTATATCATCGCCACCGATCTGCGTGTGTTCGGAGGCGACGGCGGCGGCTGGTACGAGTGGAGCCACCACGCCAGCACGAATCTCATCATCTGGGAATCCGACGATCTGCTCCATTGGAGCGAGCCGCGCATGCTCGACGTGTCCCGCAAGCCGGACGGCTCCCATCTGGAGCTCGGCATGGCCTGGGCCTGCGAATGCCTTTGGGTGCCGGACTACTATCCGCAAGGCCATCACGGTGGTCGCGGCGCATTCGTCATGTACTGGTCCAGCACCGTGTTCAATGATGCGGACAAGGCTCACGACGACAAGAACGTTTACTGCACCGTGCTGTGGGGCGCCACCACCGATTTCACGCAGGACACATTCGAATATGGCGGCGTGTTCATCGACAACCACGGCGACGCCATCGACACCACGATGATCCAACGTCCGCTGCCTGATGGTGGTGTGCGCACGTACCGCATCACCAAAGACAACGCGCATGGCACCGGCATCTGGATGGACCGCACCGACGCGAAGCGCTGGTGGGAGCCGGGGACGGTCTGGACCAAGGTACAGGACCGGATTGGCGCAGGCTACGTGCCGGACGGCAACCCCGGCGGCGTGGAAGGTCCTGCGGTGTTCGCCAACCACCACAACAACGGTGGACCGGACGACGAATGGTACTTGTTCGTGGACGTGATTCCGTCGATCGGATACCGTCCGATGGTCAGCCGCGATCTCGATCAGGGCTGGATGCCGTTGCAGGCGGACGATTACTTCCTCACCGCGCATACGAAGCACGGTGGCGTCGCCTCGCTGACGCGCGCCGAATACGACCGTCTCGCCCGGTATGTGCATGTGTTCTGACGAACGACGCTGACGACCGTGCGCCCGCGTGTGCACGCGGCAAAACCAAGGGGGCTTCCCGGAATAACCGGGAAGCCCCCTTTGCGTGTTCGCTGACCGCGACGGCAATCGCAGTCAGCGACTGCTATTGCTGCGATGTATCGCCATTGGCGCCGTTATTACCGGGATTATCGCCACTGGTTCCTCCGCCATTGCCACCGTTGGTGTCGTTACCGTCGCCGTTAGCGGGGATACCGCCACTATTACCGCCGTCGCCACCGCCCTGACCGGTATTCTGCGTTTCCTCGGTCTGATTCGGCGTGGTCTGTTGGGTGTTCTCCTCGGTGCGCGGAGTCACGGTGGTCTGCTGCTTTCTAGTCCAGGTCTTCTGCGCGCCGGTGCCCCACGTACCGTCCGGTCCGCCGACCTTGCCGTTATCGGTGGCGTCGGGGAACGTTTCGTTCGGAGTGTCGGCAAGGGCCTGCTTCATGTATTCGGTGAACAGATGCACGGGGTAGTCGCTGCCGCCGGTCCATCGGCCGAACGAAGGGATCTGCTGCGGATTGCCGTTGGCGTCCGGATACCACATCGCCACAGAAGTCAGCATGGACGGCGTGTAGCCGATGAAGCTCGCTGCGTTGGAATCGTTTGCGGTGCCTGACTTGCCGGCAATGGTGTGCCCAGTGGCACGTGCCTCGGTGGCGGTGCCTCGCTGGACCACGCCGGTAAGCGCCTTCGTCACGAGATTCGCGTTGTTCGCTTCGAACGTCTGCTCCGCCGAGGTCGGCGCGTTGTACAGGTCGGTGCCGTTCGCCGTCTGCACTTGGGCAACGATATGCAGCGTCGGCTTGTTGCCTTGGTTGGCCAGTGTGGCGTATCCCTGCGTCATGTCCTTGAGGGTCAGGCCGTTGTTGCCGAGCACGGTGAACGGGTTGGAACCATCCAAAGACGAATCGTCAACGCCGGCCTGCCGTGCGGTTTCGGCGATTTTCTGCGCGCCGAGCTTGGTTTGCAGATCCATGTACACGGTGTTCGAGGATTGTTCCGTCGCCGTGTACAGGTTCACGTATCCCAGATTCTCGCCGCCGTAGTTGCTCACCGTTTCGGTGATGCCCGGGAACGTCCGGTACGAGTTGCCGTTGAAGTACGTGTTGAGGCTGACGCCTTCGTTGACGGCGGCCAGCAATGCGAACGGCTTCATGGTGGATCCGACTTCGTACGTTGCCTGGGTGACGTTGTTGAGCTGCTTGGTCAGGTAGTCGTCTCCTGCGTACAGTGAGATGATGGAACCGTCCTTGGGGTTCACCGACAGCGCGCCGAACTGCATGCCGTCGGGCACGATGCCTTGCATGCCGTTTTGGGAGGGACTGATGGTGGAGAACATCAGGTCCTGCTTCGATTTGTCAATGGTGGTGACGATTTTGTAGCCGCCGGTTTCCAGGTCCTGCTTGCTGAACGCCTTGGTGTTGACGAGTTCGTTCTGCACCATCGTCAGCAGGTATCCGTTCGGTCCGGACATCTGGTTGTTCTGTTGGATTTCGATGGTTTGCGGGAATTTCGCGGCTTTCTTCTCGTCCGGCGTGATGTAGCCGTCTTCGTCCATGATGTTCAGCACGCGCTTGTAACGTTTTTCAGCTTGCTTGGGATTCACGTCGGGGGTCCATACGCTCGGCGCGGGAATGATGCCGGCAAGCATGGCCGCTTCGGAGAGCGTCAGATCCTTCGCGTCCTTGCCGAAGTACGCTTTGGCCGCTGCCTGGATGCCGTATGCGCCACGGCCGAGATAGATGGTGTTCATGTAGTTGCACAACACCTGGCTCTTGTCCTGTGCTTGGGCGATTTTGACCGCCAGGAACGCCTCACGCAGTTTGCCCACGTACGAGGTGGTTTCGCCCAGATAATAGCGTTCCGCATACTGCTGGGTGATGGTGGAACCGCCCTGCCTGCTACCGGTGGTCAGGTTGTTGTAGAACGCGCGTGCGATGCCGATTGGATCGATGCCCTTATTGGTATAGAAGGAGCGGTCTTCCGAAGCCACAATCGCGTTGCCGACGTAGTCGGGCAGGTCTGCGCAGCTGATGATTTCGCGATTCTGCTCCGCATAGCTGCCGATCGGCGTGGTGCCGTCGTTGTAATACACGGTCGTCTTTTCGGCCAGCGCGAACTTTTCCGGCTGCGGGATTTCCGTGGTGATGTACATGTAGGCGAACAGGCCGATACCTGCCGCGATGAGCGCCGCGAAGATGCCGAGCACCCATTTGAGCACGAGATGCTTGTGTTTTCTGGTCTTTTTGGGTGCGCGATGCGAAGTGTGCTTCGGCCCCTGGGGCGGCTTGCTCAGCACTTCTCCATGGACCCCGTAGGTGGTGCCCACCCGTGGCGTCGTGGACGTTGCGCTGCCGCTGCGGGCGCTTTTTGAGCGTGAGCTGACACTTCGTGTTCGTGAAACCATGGTTTCCACCGTAGCCGAACGACCTGAAAAACAAGGGTGTAGATAGTGCTGTCCGACTGGAAAAACATGTTTTTGCGCAGCTTTTTTACAAATCGACAATCTGTTGACGACTGCCGTAATATGGCCGTTTTTCAGTGATTTTTCAGTTTGCAATGCGGTTTGTGGGTATGCTTGGGGATTGGTATACCTGCGAAACGCATAACAGAGGAGTCGTTTTCAGATGAGCATTCGAGTGGCTATCGCCGGCGTGGGCAATTGCGCCTCGTCGCTGGTGCAGGGCGTTGAGTATTACAAGGACACCAAGGACGAGGATAAGATTCCCGGCCTGATGCACAACAATTTCGGTGGCTACCGCGTGCGTGACATCGAATTCGTCACCGCGTTCGACGTCGATGCGCTGAAGGTGGGCAAGGACCTGTCCGAGGCGATCGGAGCCTCCCAGAACAACACCATCAAGTTCGCGGACGTGCCGAATCTGGGTGTGGAGGTGCTGCGTGGCCCGACCAACGACGGTTTGGGCGAGTACTACCGTCAGATGATTACGGAGTCGGACGCCGAGCCGGTGGATGTGGCGCAGGTGCTGCGTGACAAGAAGGTCGACGTGCTGGTTTCCTACCTGCCGGTTGGTTCCGAGAAGGCGGACAAGGCTTACGCTCAGGCCGCTATGGACGCTGGCTGTGCGTTCGTGAACTGCCTGCCGGTGTTCATCGCCTCCGATCCGGAGTGGGCGCAGAAGTTCCGTGACGCTGGTGTGCCGATCGTCGGCGACGATATCAAGTCGCAGGTCGGCGCCACCATCACGCACCGCGTGCTGGCCCGTCTGTTCGAGGATCGCGGCGTGCGTCTGGATCGTACGTACCAGCTTAACGTCGGCGGCAACATGGACTTCATGAACATGCTGCAGCGTTCCCGCCTGGAATCCAAGAAGATTTCCAAAACCCGCGCCGTCACTTCCGTGGTGCCGCACGAGATGGATCCGCACAACGTGCATATCGGCCCGTCCGATTACGTGGCTTGGCTTGACGACCGCAAGTTCGCCTTCGTGCGTCTTGAGGGCACCACGTTCGGCGATGTGCCGCTGAACCTCGAATACAAGCTCGAGGTGTGGGATTCCCCGAATTCCGCCGGTATTGTGATCGACGCCGTGCGTGCGGCGAAGATCGCGCTCGATCGTCATCTGGCCGGTCCGGTGCTGGCTCCGAGCTCCTACTTCATGAAGTCTCCGGCCGTGCAGCACGAGGATGGCGAGGCCCGCCGCTTGGTGGAGGAATTCATCAAGGGTGAGGTCGAAGGCACCGAAGAGCAGCTTGACGCCGATGTGGCGGCCGCGAAGGCCGCCGGCAAGGATGTGTGGCGCGCATAGCGTGCGTTGCTGACGGCAGACCCGCGATGGCAATGGCAACCATCTCGTAGGTCTCGACCCACTCGCCTGATTCGTAGGCAGAATCAGCATATAATGAAAATCCCTATGGCCTGGGGTAATGCCATAGGGATTTTTGTTGTCCCGGAAACGCTGCGGCGGTGGCGGCCAATGGTCGTGCGCCGTCGCAGCGTGAACGGGAATCATATATTGCGCAATGTATATCGCGTCACTTTTTGAGGAGTGGTTCGACCTGCTGCTCGTACGCGGTCAACGCGGTGTCGATCACGTTGTGCATGTCGTAATACTTGTACGTGCCCAAACGGCCGCCGAACACCGTGAGCGGTTCGGCCTTCGCGAGCTCCTCGTACCTCGCGTACAACGCCTTGTCGGCCTCCGTGTTGATCGGATAATACGGCTCGTCGCCACGCTCGGCGAAACGGCTGTACTCCTCCCACACCACGGTCCTGTCCGGGTTCTGCGAAGCCCTGCGCTCCGGGTTGAAGTTCTTGAACTCGATCGCGCGCGTGTACGGCACGTCCGGGTCGGAGAAGTTCATCACCGGGCATCCGAAATGGTCGCCCTCGTCGTAACGCACCTCCCTGAAGTCCACCGTGCGCCACTTCAGCTCGCCGAGCGAGTAGTCGAAGTAGCGGTCCACCGGACCCGTGTACACCACCGGCACGCCCGCCGCGGCCAACGCCTTCCTGTTGTACGGCTGGGACTCGTCGAAGAAGTCGGTCCTGAGGGTCACGTGGATGCGCGGATCGTCGATCATGCGCTCCATCCAGGCGGTGTACCCGTCCGTGGGCAGGCCCTCCCACGTGTCCCTGAAATACCGGTTGTCGTAGTTGAAGCGCACCGGCAGGCGGTTGATGATGCCCGCGGGCAGGTCCTTCGGATCGGTCTGCCACTGCTTGCCCG
>NZ_CAUERC010000016.1:0-41872 GCF_959020155.1 uncultured Bifidobacterium sp. | reverse complement strand
TTTTAATGACAAACGATAAATTATGGTATAATGCAAGTATGAGTTGCTTGGTTTGCGCAATGAAGCGGAGGCTCAATCATGGCAACGACAAAGAAACTATCCTTCGGTTTGGATAAGGCCGGTGGCGCGGCCTTGATCCTGGCCCGCATCGGTGCCGCGCTCCTATGGATCACCGCAGCGCTCGCGGCCGTGGTGTGGGTGGTATTCCTCATTTCCCCGCGCTCGTTCGCCGCGAACTTCGGCAGTGTCGACCTGAATGTCGGCGGCGCGTTCACCCTCAGCATCAAGGGCGACTTGTTGGACTACTCCTATAATCTGCAGAACTTCCACGACGGTCCCGTCAACATGGTAGCTACCATCTCCACCGGTCTGGCGAGAATGGTGGTCTACGCTCTACTGGCCTTGGCGTTCTCCGAAATGGCCGCACTGTGCAAGGATTTGACGGTGTGGCTTGCAGACGGCAGGGATGCCACGCCTTTCCAAGGCATGGTGTCCGACCGGTTGAACAGGGCTGGCTGGTATCTGATTGTCGCGCCGATTGTGGGTCTGGTGAACTTCATCGTATGTTTCCTGGCTGGCACGGGCGGCAACTGGGGCTTATGGATGAGCGGCATGATGGTGATGATTGGCATTATCCTGTTGCTGATTGCGCGCATCTTCGATTATGGCATGGGTCTGCAACGGGAAGTCGACGGTCTGCTGTGAGGGGGAAGAGCGCCGTAGGCCCGCGTGGCGCCGGTCCGAACAGGGCCGGTCCGAACACCGAGGGCCCGAATGAGGACAGCCTGAACATCGTTGATTCGAGCGAGACCGGCCTGAATACGGCTGACTCAAACTCCACCGGTCCGGCCGGCATAGGCCATATCGTCCTGCGCCTCGACCGCATCATGGTCGAGCGAGGCCGCTCACTCAACTGGCTGGCCGATCAGGTGGGCATCACCAACGTGAACCTTTCCAAAATCAAAAACAATCGCGTTTCCGCCATCCGCTTTTCCGCCCTCGCCGCCATCTGTGCGGCATTGGATTGCCAGCCCGGCGACATTCTTGAATATGTGGATGGCATTTCGGGCGATGCGGACGATGCGAATAGCAAGTAATCGCACGCATGCCAACTCTTCTCCTCCTGGCCTGTGATTGATTGACAATCAGGGATTACATGCCAAATGGGAGAGATAAACATGTGGAGGTTGGATTGGATGGGTGCAGAAGTTGCGAATTGGCCCCATCCAAATTGGACTGGTTTGGGTGGGGCCAATCCACTCCGTTCAATAATGAAGCGCGATACCAAGCAGCGTCGAACGAAGGGAAACTCATGACGCAGAATCGTGCGGAACTCAACCGTAATTTGGCCCAGATGCTCAAGGGCGGCGTGATCATGGACGTCACCACGCCCGAGCAGGCGAAGATCGCTCAGGACGCTGGTGCCTGCGCGGTGATGGCGCTCGAGCGCATCCCCGCCGACATCCGTGCCGCCGGCGGCGTTTCCCGCATGAGCGACCCGGCCATGATCAAGGGCATCCAGGAAGCCGTGTCCATTCCGGTTATGGCCAAGGTGCGTATCGGACACATCGCCGAGGCCCGCATTCTGCAGGCCATCGAAATCGATTACATCGACGAATCCGAGGTGCTTTCCCCGGCCGACGACGTGTACCACATCGACAAGAACCAGTTCGATGTGCCGTTTGTGTGCGGTGCGAAGAACCTGGGCGAGGCGCTGCGCCGCATCGCCGAGGGTGCAGCCATGATTCGCACCAAGGGCGAGCCCGGCACCGGCGACGTGATTCAGGCCGTGCGCCACATGCGCACCATGAACAAGCAGATCCGCGAACTTGTCGGCCTGCGCGACGACGAGGTCTACGAGGCCGCCAAGCAGCTGGCCGTGCCCTACGATCTGGCCAAGTACGTGCACGACAACGGCCGTCTGCCCGTCGTGAACTTCGCCGCCGGTGGCGTGGCCACCCCGGCCGACGCCGCCCTGATGATGGAGCTCGGTGCCGAAGGCGTGTTCGTGGGCTCCGGCATCTTCAAGTCCGGCGACCCGGCCAAGCGCGCCGCCGCCATCGTCAAGGCCACCGCCAACTGGCAGGACGCCGATCTGCTCGCCAAGCTGTCCGAAAACCTAGGCGAAGCCATGGTCGGTATCAACGAGGACGAGATTCAGACCATCATGGCCGCTCGCGGAGAGTGACGGGAGTCGAAGCCGGAGAGGACAACATGGTTGTAGCTGTTGAATACATTTCCAAAGAAGAATCCGCAGACGCCGAAACCGCCACGCACGGCGTGACCGGTATTCTGGCCGTGCAGGGCGCGTTCGCCGAACATGCGGCGGTGCTCGACAAACTCGGCGCCCCGTGGAAGCTGTTGCGCGCGGCCGAGGATTTCGATGAATCCATCGACCGGGTCATCCTGCCTGGCGGTGAATCCACCACGCAAGGCAAACTCCTGCGTTCCACCGGCCTGTTCGAGCCGATCGCCGCCCACATCAAGGCCGGCAAACCGGTGCTTGGCACCTGCGCTGGCATGATTCTGCTGGCCAAGAAGCTCGACAATGATGAGAACGTCTACTTCGGCGCGCTCGACGCTGTAGTGCGCCGCAATGCTTACGGTCGTCAGCTCGGCAGCTTCCAAGCCATCGCTGATTTCGGCCAAGCCGACGACCCACAGCGCATCGCGGACTTTCCGCTGGTGTTCATCCGTGGACCCTACGTGGTGTCGGTCGGCCCCGAGGCTACGGTCGAAACCGAAGTCGATGGTCACGTGGTGGGCCTGCGCCAAGGCAACATCCTCGCCACCGCCTTCCATCCCGAACTCACGGACGACGTCCGCATCCACGAGCTCTTCCTGTCGCTGTAGCCGATTCGTCTGCCGTTAGACTGGTATTCGACCGACGAATCAAGGAGACGATCTGCCATGCAGTTCACGCTGAACCGGCGCAGCACGGTGCCGATGTACCGGCAGCTGGCTGCTGAGCTGCGTGAACAGATTGTCTCCGGCGCAATGGCTGAGGGCTATCGTCTGCCGCCTGAACGCGAGTTGGCCTCACGCCTCGAGGTCAATCGCACCACGGTATTACAGGCCTATCAGCAACTCAAAGATGAGGGACTCATCGCCTCCAAAGTAGGCAAAGGCACGTTCGTGCTGCCGTTGCAGCATATTGAGACTGCCCGGATTCCTGTAGTGAGACATGAGCCGATTGACGAGGAGCCGAAACCGAGCGTTGTGCGGCCGCCGTGGTCGGTGTTGTTCTCCGACTATTCCAACCGATTCACCTACCACGACATTGCCTCGGCCGAGCGGGCGCAACGCGGCGATACCATCATCGACTTTGCCACCGGCTCGCCTAATCCGGCGGATATTCCCGACGATTTGTTGCGTTCAGTGAGCATTGAAGCGTTTGAGTCGCGCGAATTCGACGGTCAGCCAGAATCGCCTATCGAAGGATTCGATGAACTCCGCGCATTACTTGCCGAGCATATGAGCACACGCGGCGTGCAGTGCGATGTACGAAACGTGATGGTGCTTTCCGGTTCCGAGCAAGGCATCGATCTTATCGTGCGTGCATTCGTCAATCCTGGCGACTGCGTGCTGGTCGAACAATCCACGTTCTTCCCGGCATTGCAGACCTTCCGCTCGGCGGATGCGCGCATCATCGGCGTTCCAGTGGACGAGCACGGTATGCGTACAGACCTGTTGGACGGCTATTGCGCGCGATT
The DNA here is from genome assembly GCF_959020155.1 of uncultured Bifidobacterium sp. Lineage (GTDB taxonomy): Bacteria > Actinomycetota > Actinomycetes > Actinomycetales > Bifidobacteriaceae > Bifidobacterium. The sequence goes on along the minus strand of NZ_CAUERC010000016.1, from coordinate 38,159 downwards.
CCGGCCCAAGCTCATCTACACCGTCCCGACGTTCCAAAACCCCACCGGTACCACGCTGCCGCCCGAACGACGCAGCGAACTCATCGACGTGGCGCGGCGCTATCAGTGTCTGATCGTGGAAGACGATGCTTACGGCGATTTGTGGTACGGCGGGGAATCGTCCGACGCACATCGCCCCATACCGCTTAAGGGCATGGAGAATGCGGGATACGTGATGTATTTGTCGACGTTCTCGAAAACCGTCACTTCGGGCCTGCGCACGGGATGGGTTGTGGCCGACCCGCATGTGATTAACCGGCTGGCGGCTCTGCGGCGCATGGTCGACCAGCATACGAGCACGTCATCGCAGCGCATCTGCCTGGAACTGCTTAAAGAAGGCCGCGTCGCCGAACATTTGCGCGGTTTGATTAAGGCTTACCGCATTCGACGAGATGCAGCAATCGCAGCATTGGAGCGGTATGCGCCGGATGAAGTGTATTGGACCGTGCCTGCAGGCGGCTACTATATTTGGGTTTCCTTACCGGACGGCGTGCGCTCTCTGGATGTATTGGAATCCTGCCGTTCCCAAGGCGTCACGTTCATGCCGGGCAGCGTGTTCGACGTTGACGAAATGGATGATTCCCACATCCGTCTCAACTTTGTGCGCCCGGATGCTGCTGACATTGATACCGGCATTCGAATCATTGGCGAGACGATAGCACAGATGTAGCCAAGTGACTGGCTCATTGCGGTTGTCGAGTTTTTTTGATGGCTGCATACCCACATCGATGGGTGCATTCGACGAATGAATAAGCGAGGAAGCCATCATCAGTTCGCTGTGGCATGCGCATAGCGTTGTCGGGCGAACGGGGCAGACCACGTGGTCGTTGCGTGACCTGGCCGATCGAGCCGGCATCGCATTGCCCCTGGCGTAGTGGCGAGGTGGCGCAGTAACGAGTCACGCCATCGCGAGCCGATGATGCGAAATGCGGAACCGGTCGCGGCCATCAACGGCTATCATACATGCGGAAGCAACGATACGTTGGCGTCAGCACATCCATCTGACTCCAGAAAGGGACACGATATGACCACATCCTCCGTTTCGCCGGTGACCACTGAACTGGCGGGCAGCGAAACCGGCATCACGCTTGTCATTCACGCCGGAGCGGGCAGTCGTGGCAAGCACAGCACGCCTGAACGCATCGCCCAGGTCGAACTTGATCTGCAGCGCGCCCTCGATGCCGGATACCAGTTGTTGGAATCCGGAGCACCGGCGCATGAGGCTGTGGTCGCCGCCATCCACGTCATGGAAGACGCTCCCGAATTCAACGCCGGCCGTGGTGCCGCCCTGACCAGCGATGGCATCGCCCAGATGGACGCCTGCCTGATGACCGGCGATGGCGAGGTCGGTGCGGTCACCGGCGTAAGCACCGTGAAGAACCCGATCGATGCGGCGCGTGCCGTCAAAGAGCAGACCAAGCATGTGCTGTTCGCGGACCCGACCGATGCCGAGATCGCCGATTGGGGCGTCGCGACCGAAAGCAACGAGTACTTCATCACCGAACAGCGTCGTCAGTCCTTGGCCGAGGCTCAGTCCGGTGGCGATGAGTGGGAGAAGCATGGCACCATCGGTGCCGTGGCGCGCGATGCCGAGGGCAATATCGCCGCTGGCACGTCCACTGGCGGCATCACCAACCAGATGCACGGTCGTGTGGGTGATTCGCCGCTGCCTGGTTGCGGCACGTTCGCCAACCAGTCCACGGTGGCGGTGTCCTGCACCGGCATCGGCGAGGCGTTCATCAAGGTGGTCGCCGCCCATCAGGTGTCGGATCGTGTGCGTTTCTCCGGCGAGAACGTCGAGGATGCCGCGACGGCCACTTTGGACGAAGTCGCCGCGCATCATGGCGATGGCGGCATGATCGTTCTGCCGGCGGTCGGCCGTGGCGTGGTCGCCTACAACAGCGAGATGATGAACTTCGGATACCGTAGCGCGCAAGGAGGTAAGGTGCAGGGCTGATTGCCCCCTGTATTGCGGCATATATCATAATGGCCGGTGTGCTGCGGATTCTTGGTAAGGAATCCGCAGCACACCGGCCATTCATGTATGCGGCAAGTGCCGCCGATCAGTGCGGCAGTGCGCGCTACTTGGTGATCGTGTTGTACGTGGGCATGTTCGTGTAATCGAACTGCACGTTCTTCACGTTCTGTGCAGACACGGCGGCGAAACGTTTGACCGGGAATACTGGGGTAATACGCAACTTCATCGCTCCTCTTCCTCGAATGAAACTATGTTCCATTGGTATGAGCCAGCCACGTACGGTATTCGTGTCTGGCCTGCCACACAATGATGCAGCCGTATATACGGGCACAGCATTGCGCGGCAGTTCATTGTATGGAAGACATGCAAACTCAATGTTTCCTTGTCCAAATAAAAAAACGAGCGCGGCTGATGTGCGGCACCGGTCCAAAAACTCATGTCCGCCAGCGCAACGCGACTACGTACCTTATGCTGGTCTGCGCGTAAAATAGAATGGTTGCGATATTGGGTTATTCACGGAGGAATGGATGCGACGCTGGCTGATCAATGTAGCCAAAAATGAGACGATTCTCATCGTCGCCGCAATACTCGCCCTGATTTCGTGTTTCATTGTGCCGCCGGACGCCGATTACAAAAGCTACATTCACGCCAGCACCATCAGCCAGCTCATCTGCCTGATGATTGTGGTGTGCGGATTCCAGCGTATCGGCGTGTTCCGCATCATCGGTTCGCGATTGCTGGAGAAGGTCAGCACCATGCGCGGACTGGTCATTACGCTTGTCGCTTTGACGTTCTTTTCCGCGATGTTCATCACCAATGACGTTGCGCTGGTCACGTTTGTGCCGTTCGCGGTGGCCGTGCTCATCATGGCTGGGCAAGAGGATAAGACCATCCTCGTGGTCACGCTGATGACCATTGGCGCGAACGTGGGCAGTATGCTCACCCCGATCGGCAACGCGCACAACCTGTATCTCAAAGCCCTGACCGGCATGCCGACCATGGAATTCCTCGGCATCATGGCACCGTATTCCGGCACGGCGGCCGTGTTGCTGGTCATCGTGATTTCCGTGGTGTTTGGCGGCAAACCGGTCGGCGACCTGGGCGACCTCGAAACCGGCGTGCTGGCTCCCGAGCGCAACAAACACCAGCCCGACGAGATTCGTATCACCGGCTACGGTGCCGGTTATGGCGGCTGGCGCACCATCGTCTACTCGCTGCTGTTCATCGTCTGCCTACTGGCCGTCTCCGACGTGATTCCCCTGTGGGTGATGTGCGTGATCGTGGTCGTCGTGTTCCTGTTCACCGATCGGCGCGTATTCAAATACGTGGATTGGGGACTGCCGCTCACCTTCTGCATGTTCTTCATCTTCATCGGCAACATGAAGCGCGTGCCCGAATTCTACGAACTGGCGCGCTCGCTGGTCGGCGGCCATCCGCTGGAGGTGGCGGTCGGCTCCAGCCAGGTCATCAGCAATGTGCCCACCACGATTCTGCTTTCCGGCTTCTGCGACCAATGGCGCGATCTGATCATTGGCACCAATTTGGGCGGCATGGGTACGCTCATCGCCTCGATGGCCTCGCTTATTTCTTACAAGAACGTCGTGCGCCAATACCCGCACAAGAAAGGCCGGTATCTGGCCGTCTACTCCGCCGTCAACGTTCTGTTTTTGGCCGTATTGCTGACCTTGAGCTGGATCATCGAGCCGAGTCTCTGAGCCGCCGTTGTGGGTTGGGCCGGTCTACCGCGCGTATACGGTGGGGGAGCCGGTCAGTCGGCTCATGGCCGACTGCGGGATGTCGTGGATGCGGCCGATGGTGGCATCCAGCGTGGATACGCCGGCTGCGGTGGCTGTGTTGGATTCAGAGGTGATGCTGGATACGCCGACTGCGGACGATGATACGGACGCAACCATCGGCTGACGATAGGCGTTGGAGTTGCGGGCCAGCCGGGCGAGCGCAGGACGCTGCCTGCGGAACAGATTGATAAACATACCGCATACTCCTTCATCGTTGGCCGGCGGTCTTCTGGCCGCCGTGGTTTCCATCCTGCCCTCCCGTGCTTGTATTCGCTATGGGGGATAGCCCCTATTATTCCCTGAATCTGCACGATTCCCCCTCATCCTTGAGGGTGATTCTAACGGCAAAGGAATCGGCCTAATGGCCGATGTCAATCAGCGCGAAGCCACCAGCGTGACGCTGTACGGCTTGATCTTCATCGCCAGCAATGAAGACGGCGACGGCAATGTGTAAGCCCGACGTTCCGGCACAATCGCCCCCGAAGCCTCGCCGCGGTATCCGATAGTGGTTTTCGCCGTCGGACTGGCGCTTAACGTCGTCACCTCCAAACGCACCGGTCGCGATGGCGAGGTGCCCAGCCCGGCCAGTCCGCGCGCGATTTCCAACGTCACATCCACCGGGGAATCGGAGGTATTGACGATTTTGATGTAACGGCAGGCGTCATCCCCGTCATGCCCGGTGGCGCTGACATACAGATGTTTGGTGGGGCGTGACGCGGTCTGCTTGATGGATACGGCATACGTCGTGTCGCCCAGATGCGTGGAAAACAGCCGCTCCACCTCATAATTCACCGTGGGGTTCACATGCGCCGGATTGAATTCGATAAGATTCTGCGCCCACCCCTTAGCCGGGATATGCGCGAGCAGCGGCGCATAGGAGGTCATGCGCACCACGTCGGAATTGCGCTCGCAACCGGTCAGGAACGCGGCCTCGCCGAGTGCCGACTTCCACGTGTTCGCGCCTTGTTCGGTCTGTGGTTGGCCGGCAAAATAGCCGTTGGCTGAATATTCGCCGAAATAGACGCCGGCGCCGCAACGCGGGTAAGTATCGAATCGTGACGCTTGTGATGCAAACCATTCGGGGGAGTGGTAGGAATGCTCGTCGACGATAATCGCGTCACTGGTGGCGGAATCATGTGCCCCGGAATCGGTTGCGGCCAACGCTCGCGCATGGTCCCAGATGCGCTTCATCGCCGGCTGGAAGGGGAACAGTCCGGCGCTCATCACACACAGCATATCCGGGTATCGTTCGTGAATGGCCTCGCTGATCATGTCAAACTTGGCCACGTAGTCAGCCCCGAAGTTTTCGTTGCCCACGCCGATCATGTCCAGGCCGAACGGTTCTGGATGGCCCATATCACGCCGGACCGCGGCCCACGAGCTGGACTCCGGATCGCCATTCGCGAATTCGATGAGGTCCAGGTAGTCCTGAATAACATTGTTGCGGAAGGTTGCCGAATTGATATCCATGTGGCGCGGATCGCGGCCGGGCGACTGGCATGCGATGCCGGCGAACAGGGTAGGCAGCGGCTTGGCCTTGAGGTCCTCGCACAGGCAGAAATATTCGTAGAAACCGATCTGGTAGCTCTGCGAATAGCTGGAACCATCCGGCATCTTGAACGACCACATCGAATACTGTTGGCGTCGCGCGGCCAGAGAGCCGACGGTATCCTTCCAGCGATATTCATTGCCGGGCGTCACACCTTCGACGATGCAGCCGCCGGGGAACCGCAGAAACGCTGGATGCAACGCCTGAATGGTCTCCACCAAATCGCGGCGCAGCTTGCCGTAACGCCATTTCGGGTCGCCCGCGCCCCAATAGTCCGCATCCATGAACTGCACCAGATCAAGATCGAACGTGGTGCGTTCGCCGGCGTCAATGGTGATACGCAGCTTGCCGTAATCGGTGTTCAGGCCGGTTACGTCGGCGTTGAACCGGTACCAGCCGTCACGACCGATGACGATGGCATCATCCGACGAATCCGGACTGATCGAAACGCCGGAATCCTGCGCATCGGCCCCATCGTCCTGCCTCAGACCGGTCTCTTCCGTACCGTCAAGCGGATCGGAGTCCACGATATACGACAATCGAGTGATACTGGTGAGCGGCAGGCCATACCTATCGACCACGCCGACGGACAGCTCGGCCCGCCCATGAACCGGACGTACCGCGAGACTGACGGAATAGGTGTGGTCGGCGACGATGGAGAACGCGGGTTCGCCCCCGTTGTCGCCGCCTCCGTTATAGCCGAGGTTTTCCAGATATGCAGGGCCGGTTTCGGAAGGAACATCGGACGTGATGCGAGCGTATCGGCTATGTGCGTGAATTGGCGGGTCGGGACAGTCGGTGGTCACCCGCTGGCTGTGAATCCCGCGTATCTCACTGCCGAGGCTGGCGGCGGAACAGTTGATGAAATCCCAGAAACGCAGGGAATCGGCCTGTGTACGCCATCGTTCGGCGCCGGCCATACGCCACGTGTGATGGTCGAGATAGACGCCGTCAAAACTGTAGTTGTTCACCATGTTGGCGTTCAGCCCGCCATCCGCACCATGGTTGATGTCCTCGAGGAACACGCCGTACAGCCGCCCGCTTGTGTGATGGGTGGGGCTTCCCACGCTAATCCGCACCATGGCTTCGATTGTAGAGGGAATGGAGCGGAAAGGTAAACGGAAGAGTTCGCTCACCGTTCATGTTGCGGTCAATCCAAGTCGACTGTTCGCCGGTATACAGCCGGTACCCTCGAAACGGGAATGGAAAATACGGGCGACTAGGAGCGTGGCTGTGCAGTCCTCGGTGGGAATACGCGAGCGCATCGACCACGTGTATCCGTCGCTGCGTCCGGCGGAGCGCGCCGTGGCCCAGTATATTCGGAATCATATCGAGGAGGCGGCCGACCTGACCGTCGGTCAGATGGCCGACATCGCCCACGTCAGCCAGCCGACGGTGATTCGGTTCGCCCGCAAGCTCGGCTTCGGCGGTTACCGTGAACTGCGGTACGTGTTGCGTCATCCGGCCGCCGAGCACAAAGTGACCTTCAATCCGTTGGATGGATTCGATCTGAATCCGTGGGATGGCGAGGATGAGATTCCCAGCAAAGCGGCCGATGGCGCGAAGGCGCTGATCGATGAGCTGCACAGTGCGTTGGACCCCAAGGCCTATCGCAAGGCGGTCGCCCTACTCGCCGAATCGGAGTTCATCGACATTTTCGGCGTGGAGAACTCGTTGACACCGGCGATGGATCTGTTCACCAAGCTCGGCTACCTGGGACTGACGTGCCGTCTCAATACTGACGCTTACCTGCAGCAGATCGGTGCCGGGCATCTGACCCACGGCGCTGTGGCCGTTGCCTTCTCTCATTCGGGCAGTTCGGCGGATACGGTCAAAGCGTTGCGATTGGCGAAATCGCATGGTGCGAAAACCATCGCCATTACCAATGCCATCGGCGCGCCGCTGGCCAGCTGGGCCGACGTGACGTTGCTGACGGGTCGTGACTCGCATACGATTTATGGCAATGCGATTTTTTCGTGCGTGGCCGATACCGCGCTCGTGGACATGCTGTATATGGGCGTGATTCTGTCCGACTACGGCCGGTTCTCCACCGCGCTCGACGAATCCGGTCGCATGATTCGCGATCGCGTATTCGAGAACTGAGCTGCTGCTTTATCGCGCCTTGGGCTGTATTGCTCTGGTCGTTGCTGCTTGGGTTGTTGACGATTTGGTCGTTGTCGCCCTGGTCGCTACCGTCCTGAGGCATGTGCCAGCGAATACGTAGTGGACTTGGCGTGCGTATGACGTTCGATCTTGCCGCTCAACTCCAGCTGGTCCAAGAGCTGCGTCATCTGATCCTTGTTCAGGCCAAGCGCTTTCTGCATGGTTTTACGGCTGAGCTTCACACCGCGGAACGCGAGGAAATTGAGCGTGAACTGTTCCAACGTTTGAGGCGACGGTTCCAGCGTCGCTGTATCGAGCGGGCGGGTACTGGCCTGATCGTCACCGTCCGGGCGTTCGCCGAATCCACTGCCGAGAATCAGCGTCTGCAGTGGCGCGCAGCCGATGATGCGTGCGCCGGCCAAAGCATCTGCGGCGTTATCCGTCATGCGCTGAATCGTGGGGAATGAGTACATTTTGGCATGCTGTGCTTCGTCAGTGGTGCTGGGCGCGGCGGAAGCATCGGCATCGGTCCGATGCGAGGACGCGGCCTCGGCCGATACAGGGATAGGCAGTACCATTGCCACCGAAGTGGGGCCCACGCGCAGTTGCGGACTGACCGCGCTCTGCGCGTAGGCGTCCATAATGCGTTGAATGCCGGTACCGCAGTTCTCGCAGAGGCCCAAATCGGCGAACAATTCAGCCAAACGCGGGGTGCGTGGCTGGCATACGCCGTTGAGTAGATCGTTGATTTCCAAACCATCGGTCAGGCCGCCGAGCGACACGATTTCCAAGCGGGAATCGAAGATATTGATCAGTGTGGGGCCGGAGTACGTGTAATCGCGATGTTCCAGTGCGTTGACCAATGCTTCGCGCAGGGCTATGGCCGGGTATTGGCCGGATTCGTTGATGCCGTTCAGCAGGGCGCTGGCTTGGTCGAGCTGGCGCAGCACCGAGCCGGTGAATGTGTGACGTTCGCGAATGGCGTTTTTGCCATTGCCCTCGAAAATGGTGGCCTTGATAACGAACGGGCATTGGTTGGACAGCAGGGTGGCAAGCGACGATTCGGTGGTGCTGGTGAAGGTGTTGTTGGTGCCGGTGTTGGTGATGCTGCCGGCGGGGACATTACCGGCATCCGCAGAGACGGATGCAGCCATGTTGGTCACAACCGGGCTTTCCCAATCCCTGCCTTCACTGGCAAAACGACCCTGTGCGTATGTGAAAGTGAGCTCACCGCTATCGCCTGCGACGGTCTGGCCCGATGCGGCGTGATCTACGTTGCTCTCCGTTGTCCCCATATCGCCGATGGTACCGGTGCAAGCCGACGTTACGCCGAGGTGTTTTACACCCCTACGGCTAGACTTACACGAGTTTGGCCCCGTAGCTCAGCTGGATAGAGCATGTGACTTCTAATCTCAAGGTCGACGGTTCGAGCCCGTCCGGGGTCACGATGTAATAAGCCCTTGGTCCCTCATCGTTTGTGAGGGGCAGGGGCTTTTGAATATTATGCCGGTCTGGGTCCGTCTGGAGCCTGAACTGTCGACCTTGAGATTAGAAGTCACATGCTCATCACCACCATCCGGGAACACCCTTAAGGGGTGCGTCTCCTGCATAACGGCTATACTCTGACTTGAGATGTGCTGAATAATAACCAGCTATCGCGCGTCCGCCAATGGCGACGAACGAGGGAAGAAGGCCCGTGCCACGAGCAATCATCGAGGTAAGAAACCTACGCAAGGAATACCCCGTCGAGGATGAGACGGTGGTGGCGCTTGACCGTGTCAATCTCAGTATCCCGCAAGGCCAGATCTGCTGCATTTTCGGCGAATCCGGCTCCGGCAAATCCACGCTGCTCAACCAGTTGGCCGGCATGGAAAAACCGACGCGCGGCGGCGTGAGAATCGGCGGCGTACCCGTCAGCAAACTCGACGAGCGTGAGCTGGCGGCCTTCCGCCAGAAGCATCTTGGCTTCGTATTCCAGTCGTACAACCTGCTGCCCAATCTGACCGCGCTCGAAAACGTGGCAATGCCGCTGATGTTCCGCGGCGTGCCCAAGGAACAGCGCGAACGTGCGGCGCGTGGCGTACTCAAACGAGTCGGGCTCGGCCATCGTCTCAGCCATTACCCGCGCCAGATGTCGGGAGGCCAACAGCAGCGCGTCGGCATCGCCCGGGCGTTTGTGACCAAGCCCGAGGTGGTGTTCGCCGATGAGCCGACCGGCAACCTTGACTCTAAAACCAAAACCGAGGTCATGACGATGATCTGTGCATTCGCCCATGACTTCAACCAGACCATCGTGCTGGTCACACACGATCCGCAGATGGCTTCATACGCCGACCGCATCGTCACCTTGCTCGATGGCCGCATCACCAGCGATCGGCTCAACACCGACCTTTCCCGCCCAACTGTTCCGTCCACGCCGTCCGCCCAAAGAACCCAAGGAGTTGACCGATGAAGCACCTCTCCCACCGCACCATCGCCATCATCGTCGCGTTGCTCTCCACGCTGTCACTGGCACTTGCCGTCATCTCCCTTCCGCACCAGGCGTACGCAGTCGACGGCACAGACGGCACAAGCGGCACGAACAGTACGTCTCAGGGAAGCGACGGCGATTCCGCGCCAATCGCCGGCCCGGTGCCGAACATCATCGTCACCAACTTCACCTATGGCGGCGATTCCGTGGCCGCCGGCGCCGATTTCAACCTCGACTTCACCTTCCAGAACATGGGTCAGGTGGCGGTGACGAACATGGTCATCACCGTGGACGGCGGCGAGAGCTTCGCCATCGCGGGAGGCACGAACACGTTCTACGTCGACGCGCTGTGGGGCGGTTACGCCATGACGCAAAGCGTGCCGATGCAGGCGCTCGCCTCCGCGAAAAGCGGTGCCCAGCCCGTGACCGTGAACTTCCGATACGAGTATGTGGACGCCAGCGCCCGCTCCTCAAGCCAGTCCGATGTCAAGATTTCCGTGCCGATCAGTCAGCCTGACCGGTTCGAAATCAGTGATCCCGTAGTGCCCGACCAGGTGATCGCCGGTCAGGAAAACACGGTCACGATGGAATATGTGAACAAGGGCAAAGGCGATATCGCCAACGTCGAGGCCACGATGGAGGGCGAAGGTTTCGATGCCACGATGAAAACCCAGTACGTGGGCAATGTGGCTTCCGGCGCCACCGGCACGATTGGTTACGCCTTTACGCCGCACGCGTCAGGCGAGCTGAAGACCACGCTCAAAGTCACGTACGAGGATTCCGACGGGCAGACCAAAACCAAGGAATTCCCGCTCGCCATACCCGTAACCGATATGCAGCCGGTGGATGATTCCGACATGGCCGATCCGAACATGGACCAGAGCGCCAATCAGGGATTGCCGGTGCTGGTGTATGTGGTCATCGTCGTGATCGCCGTGGTCATTATCGTGGTGATTGTGCTGCTCGTGCGTCGCCGGCGCAAGCAGAAGGCCAAGAAGAACGATATTGATGAGGACTGGGATGATTGGTCCGAAGGCAAGGATGATAAGACCGATACCGACGTGACGGATGGTGCTGCGGCAGACACCGCTCCTATTGCACCAGCCTCACCAGCCTCACCGGCCGGCCCGTCCCACAAGGCCTGAAAGGCCCGACCATGCGATTCGGCGACATACTGCGGCTTTGCAGACAAAACCTATGGCGGCGTAAATCCCGTACGATTCTGACCGTGCTGGGCGTTATCGTCGGCTGCTGCTCGATTGTGCTCATGGTCTCTTTGGGCCAGGGCATTAACGAGCAGAACGAGAAGATGCTCAAATCGATGGGCGATCTGTCCATCGTCACCGTGTACACCAACGGTTATGCCGGTCCGATGGGCGGTGGCGGTTCGTCCGAGATGGGCGATACCAAGCTCGACGACAAGGCCGTGGAATCCTTCCGCGCGATGAGCGGCGTATCCGGCGTGACGCCGATGATGAACTTCCCTTATAACGTGACGGCCAGAGCCGGCGCGGGCGGCCGTTACCTCTACGATTACGTGCAGATCATGGGCATCGACATGACCCAGTTCGACCAGATGGGCTACAAGCTCGTCGGTGGCGAGAAGCCGGTCAAAAAGGATCAGGTGCTTGCCGGCGAATGGTTCGCCTATGGTTTCATGGACACCCTGAAGAACGGCGAACAACGCACCAGCACACGCGGCGGTCAGTATTCCTCATGCACGTTTGACCAGACCACCGGCCAGTGCGAGGAAGACCAGGACGAGGATCCGTTCTTCGATCCGCTCGCCACGCAAATCAGTCTGACCACCGGCACCAATTATCAGGGCGACCAGTACACCATGAACATGTACGGCGGCGGTGGCGGCACAGGCGGTGCGGGTGGCAACACCGCGGGTCAGTCGGAAAACGTCACCTTTGATGTGCGGGCTTCCGGCATTGTGGCGGGCGACTACAACAAGGGCTATGCCACCTCCGACGGTCTGGTCATGGATTTGCAGGCGTTGAAGGAACTGGCCGCCAAAGTCGATCCAGCCGCCGCCAAAAAAGCCACCGCCTATAATCAGGTGCTGGTCAAGGCCGCCGACCTCAAGTCCGTGCCCGAAGTCGAATCACAGATCAAAGCGTTGGGCTACGAGACCTCCTCCTATGAAGACATGCGTAAGTCGTTGGAAGAACAGTCGCGCGCGATTCAGCTGATTCTGGGCGGTATCGGTGCGGTTTCGCTGTTGGTTGCGGCCATCGGCATCGCCAACACAATGGTTATGTCCGTAACCGAGCGCACGCGCGAGATCGGCATTATGAAGGCGCTTGGCTGCTACGTTCGTGACATTCGCGTCATGTTTCTTGCGGAGGCCGGCGCGATCGGATTCTTCGGCGGATTGGTCGGCTGCGTGCTGAGCGGACTGATATCGCTGGGCATCAACGTTGTCGGCGCGTTGTATGCGGGCGGCATGAGCGGCGGCATGTCTGGCGGTATGGTCAGCGGTGCAGGCGGGGGCTCCGGCGACGGTACCGGTGGCGGAACATCTATCTGGACCATACTCTGGCAGGCGATAGTTGGTGGCGAGAATGTGACCCGTTATTCGGTGATTCCGTGGTGGCTGTTCCTGTTCGTCGTACTGTTTTCCACGCTGATCGGCTTGCTGTTCGGCTTCGGCCCGGCCAATAAAGCCGTTAAAATCCCGGCCCTAGACGCCATCAAAAACAACGAGTGATCGCCTCTGTCACCTGCTCCACCGTTAGTCCATAACGTTCGTTCAGTTCGCCCAGCGGCACGCGGTCGGTAAATTCCTTGGCTGCGCCGAAGTTCAGCACATGAGGATTACGGCTGCCGTCCGAGACATGATGATTCGCATAATATGCGGTCACTTTCTCGCCCCAGCCGCCTTCAAGCTGCCCGTCTTCAAGGGTGATGACCTGCTGGTGGCCATCACGCAACGACTCCAGTACGTCTGAATCCAGCGACGTGCACTGGCGCGGGTCGATAACCGTTGCCGTGATGCCATAATCGGCAGACAATGCGGCGGCCGTCTGCTCCGCCAACGGATACGCATTGCCCAGTCCGATAATCGCGACGTGCGAGCCCGTCTGATTGACCCGCCAATCCAGCATGTGACGCACACCGGCATGCTGAGCCGTTACGCTAACGGTCCCGCGGACTGTTGCGGCAGATATGCCCCCGCTGGCGGAGCTGACGGAGACTGGCAGCGAAGTTGACTGGGGGCGGTCAGCGATCTGCCCACCCGTCACCGGCAGCAGCGTCGCATCCCGTTCCGCCGTCAGAATCGCCTCGCCCGGCACTCGAATCACCACCGGACCAGCAGGGGCGTCCGCCGAACCGGCCGGCGCGGTAGCCCATGCCAGATCAGCTAGATAGTCGCGAGCCGAAGTCGGCACCAGCATCGTAGCCCCTGGAATATTGGAGAACATCGTCACGTCATATGCGCCGGAATGCGTATTGTCCGAACCGGACAAGCCGCCCAGAAAATCAAGTACCGTGACTCGCGAACGGTTCAGGCTCATCTCCTGGAAGAACTGGTCGTAGGCGCGCTGGAAGAAGGACGCCGTGGTGGCCACCACCGGCGTGCCACCCGCCCGTGCGATGCCGGCGGCATACGCCACGGCATGCGATTCGGTGATGCCCGTGTCCACGTAATGCGAACCCGCGCGTTCGCGGAATTCGTGGGTGATGCCGTTGGAGCCCGGCGTGGCGGGGGAGATGACCACGAGTCCTGGCTCGGCGGCGAAACGCGGTTCGAGCGCGGCCATCGCCATTTTGCCGTAATGCTTGCGCGGATCGTCCGGCTTGCCGATTGCGGCATCCGGATTCTGCCAATGCGAGGCCTCGCACTGGCCCTCATGCGGTTCGTGATCGGACAGGTTGCAGTGATCCGAATGCCACGGTTCGCTGTGCAGCACGTTGCTCGTGGGGCGCACGCCGGTGTCGGAGACTGCCGGATCCAGCTCATGGACGTTACCGGCCGAGGCCGAGGATGCGCCGGCCACGTGACCGGCGCCGTCATATCCCGCGCCCTTCAGCGTATGAATATGGACCACCACCGGATGATCGATATCGCGCACTTCCTCGAAAGCTGCGACCAGCGCGGAAACATCGTTGCCGGCCTCCACATACCGATAATCCAAGCCAAACGCGTTGAACAGATTCGGCTGGGCGGTGCCACCGGACGCGCGCAGGCGGGCGAGCGGACCGTACATGCCACCGAAATCGCCGGCAATCGACATCTCATTGTCGTTGAACACAATGATGAGATTGCCGCCCTGCTCAGCCGCGTTGTTCAGTCCTTCAAACGCCACGCCCGAACTCAGCGAACCATCGCCGATCACGGCGATCACATTGCCGATGCCGCTGTTCGGGCCTTCCATATCGCGGGTTTTCGCCAAACCGCAAGCCAATGAAATCGAGGTACCGGTGTGACCGAGCACGAACTGGTCGTGTTTGCTTTCGTCCGGATTGGTGAAGCCGGTCACCTCGCTGAAACGGTCCGGGTCCAGATAGGCGGCGGCGCGGCCCGTGAGCATTTTATGCACGTAGCTTTGGTGGGATACATCGAACACGATGCGGTCACGCGGCGAATCGAATACGCGGTGCAGGGCCACCGTGGCCTCCACCATGCCCAGATTGGAGCCGATATGACCGCCGTGTTGGTGGCCATATGCCAGCAGCGTGGTGCGAATCTCACGGCAGAGTTCGGCGAGCTCGTTGGGGGCAAGGGCCTTGACATCGGCCGGGCTGGCAATGTGGCTCAGCAGATGGGAGTCGTCGCCATGGGAAGGGGTAATGCTCGGGGGTATGTCGTGAAGGCGTGCGGTCCTCTCGGCAGCGCCGGAGACGGCGAAGGAATCGCTTGAATCAAATCCGTTTCCTGACGCGCTGCGCATACCCTCGAATCTCCCTTCGCTAGTCTTTCCGAAGTTGAATGCTAACGCCCGGCATTGTCCGAGGTCCACATGACGAAGCAATGCCCCCAACATCTCCGTAAATGGGTGATTCGTTCGCTGCGCGATGTGGGACAATGAATGCGGTAATTCCTTTTGATACCAAGGAGCGCGCAATGAAGGCCGTATACGCATCCACCGTCAACCATGCCGATCCGCTTGCCGCGTTGGCAGTGGGCGAGCAGCCCGAACCCCAGGCCCGCCCGTTCTGGTCGACCGTTTCGGTGCGCGCGGTGACCGTAAACCATCACGACGTCTGGTCGCTACAGGGTGTGGGTCTCGCCGCCGAACAGACGCCGATGATCCTGGGCACCGATGCCGTGGGCGTTCTGGACGAGGACATCCCCGGCAAGCATGGGCTCAAGGCCGGCAGCGAAGTGGTGCTGTACACGTTCGTCGGCACCGATGGCGCGGGCGTGGCCCCGGGCGAGCGCCGCACGATCCTCTCCGAGAAATACCCCGGCACGATGGCCGAGAAGACTTCCGTGCCGTCCGCCAACGTGTTCGCCAAGCCCGCAAGCCTCACCACGGCTGAGGCGGCCGCACTCGGCACCAGCTGGCTGACCGCCTACTCGCTGTTGTTCGATGCCGCCGGCATCAAGCCGGGCGACTCCGTGCTCATTCAGGGCGCGGGCGGCGGCGTGTCCACTGCGGCCATCCAGCTCGCCCATGCCGCCGGTCTGGAGGTGTTCGTCACCTCGCGCGACGCGGACAAGCGCTCCAAGGCGCTGAAACTTGGCGCGAACGCCGCGCTGGAGATCGGTGCCCGCCTGCCGCGCAAGGTCGATGCGGTGATCGAATCCGTGGGGGCGGCCACATGGGGCCATTCGGTGCGGTCGGTGCGTCCCGGCGGCACCATCGCCATCTGCGGCGCCACCACCGGCGACCAGCCCGGTGCGGAGCTCACGCGACTGTTCTTCCAGGACATTCGCGTGCAGGGCTGCACCATGGGTTCGCGCGAGGATTTCGCACGATTGCTGCGCTTCGTGGAGCACGCCGACCTGCATCCGGTGATCGATTCCGTGGTCAGCGGGTTGGACGCCGCCCCCGAGGCGTTCGCCAGAATGATCGCCGGCGACATGTTCGGCAAGATCGTTATTGAGCTGTAAGCCTCACAGAATTATGTATTGAGAACGATTCGCTGCGTGGCTTAACTCCGCTATCAGGAGTACAGTGGGCCTTATTCTCAATAACTAGGGAGTAAATGATAATGGCAAATGAATCCAAGCCCGAAGTCGCAGTGGTCATGGGATCGGCCAGCGACTGGGAGACCATGAAGCGCGCCTGCGATATTCTCGACCAGTTCGGCGTCGCCTACCACAAGCAGGTCATCTCCGCGCACCGCACGCCCGAGCTCATGGCCGAGTTCGCGCACAACGCCCGCGCCAATGGCCTGAAGGTCATTATCGCCGGTGCCGGCGGTGCCGCCCACCTGCCGGGCATGATCGCCGCGCAGACCACACTGCCCGTGATCGGCGTGCCCGTGCGCTCCCACGCCCTGTCCGGCTGGGATTCGCTGCTGTCCATCGTGCAGATGCCCGGCGGCATTCCGGTGGCCACCACCGCCGTCGGCAACTCCGGTGCCACCAACGCCGGCCTGCTCGCCGTGCAGATGCTCTCCGCCTTCGAGCCCGAACTGGCCGACAAGCTTGAGGATTACCGTAACGAACTGAAGGAAAAGGTGGCCGAATCCAATGCCCAGCTTGTCTGAAGAAACGGGCGGCCGCGTCTCCATGCTGATGCCGGGCTCGACCATCGGCATCATCGGCGGCGGCCAGCTCGGCCGCATGATGGCTCTGTCCGCCCGCTACATGGGCTTCCGCGTCGGCGTGCTTGACCCAACGCCGAACTGCCCGACCGGTCAGGTGGCCGACTTCCAGATCACCGCCGAGTACGATGACAAAACCGCCATCCATGATCTGGCCGTGCAGTCCGACGTGCTCACCTACGAGTTCGAGAACGTGGACGCCGGCGCCATCGACGAGGTGCGCGGCATCACCGCCACCCCGCAGGGCACCGACTTGCTGCGCGTGACCCAGCACCGCGTGCGCGAGAAGCAGTTCATCAACGACCACGGCACCGCCACCGCACCGTGGCGCGCTGTCAACAACTTCGATGAGCTTGACGCCGCATTGGGTGATATTCATTATCCGGCCGTGCTGAAGACCGTGTCCGGCGGCTACGACGGCCACGGTCAGCTCGTGCTGCGTTCCGACGCCGACTTGGAGAAGATCCGCTCCCGCTCCGACCGTGGTGGTGGCTTCCCGCCGAGCATCCTGGAAGGCTTCGTCGACTTCGCATTCGAGGCTTCGATTCTGGTCTCCGGCAACGGCAAGGACTTCGTCACCTTCCCGATTGTGCGTAACGAGCACCGCAACAACATCCTGCATATGACCATCGCCCCCGCCGAGGTGTCCGAACATGTGGCTCGCGAAGCGCATGAACTGGCGATTCGCCTGGCCAAGGGCTTCGAACTGGCTGGCACGCTGGCCATCGAACTGTTCATCACCAAGGACGATCAGGTCATCGTCAACGAGCTCGCCCCGCGCCCGCACAACTCCGGCCACTACACCATCGAGGCCTGCTCGATGGACCAGTTCGACGCCCACATCCGCGGCATCGCCGGCTGGCCTCTGCCCAAGCCCAAGCTGCTCTCGCCGGCCGTGATGGTCAACGTACTTGGCCAGCATGTGGAACCGACGCGCGCGCTGATCGCCACCCACCCGGAGTGGAATGTGCACGACTACGGCAAGGCCGAAGTGCGCCACGACCGCAAGATGGGCCACATCACCGTGCTCACCGGCGACCCGGCCAAGACGGTCGCTGACCTTGAGGCCACCGGCTGCTGGGACGACCTGAAAAAGAAGGCGTGACCTTACCGATGGTTGAACATATCGAACGCCAGACCAAGCAGAAGGACGCGATTCGCGCCGCCTTGGCCGACTGCGAGGAGTTCATCTCCGCTCAGGACCTGCACCGCAGGCTGGAGGACGAAGGCTCGAAAATCGGCTTGGCCACCGTATACCGCCAGCTCAACGCCTTGGCCGATGCCGGTGCCGCCGACACGATCCGCCTGGACGGCCAGCAGCTGTTCCGCCTATGCGGCGACGACGGACATCACCACCACTTGGTGTGCAGGCGGTGCGGCAAAACCGTGGAAATCGACCCGCCCAGCGAGGCTTGGCTGCGCAAAGTGGCCGACGGCCACGGCTTCACCGTTGAATCCCACACCTTGGAGGTCTTCGGACTGTGCTCTGATTGCCAAAAGGAGCAGAAAGCGCAGAAGGCTCAGAAAGCAGTGAGCGAATAACAAATGGGATCGGCTTCAAAGCCGATCCCATTTGTTATTCCGCTGCTATTCCACTGACTTCAGCGCGCCGAGCATGCTGTTTCTTTGAGGTCGTGTTCTGCACGATGCCTTTCACGCCGTCCAGCTTCATGAGCTTGGCGCTGCGCGACTCCACATTGGAGGTCTCGTGGTTCTTGAGCCGCACCATATAGGCGTTCGACTGGTGCTGCTCGCCGAACACGTGCTTATAGCCACCCGAAGTCATGAACATGAAATGCCCGAAGTAGGGAAGCCGGCTTGTCACGCAGCTTGCGTTTGGCCGCTACCCAGGCCGGTACCACGGTGCTCGCCCAGGCCAGCAGGAACGCCGCCAGGGTGATGGCAGGGTGGAACGCCAGCATGACACGCCGATGTAAATGCAAATGATAATAATTCTCAATACATGTTATTCTGTCGTGTTGGTGGCTGGGCGATGATGCAGCAACAGCAGCATCGCCCAGCCGTTCGGCTAATTAGAGAGGAAAACCCAATCATGTCCATCATGTCCAACGCCAAGCGCGCGCTCGCCATCGCGGCCGCCGCGGCGACCCTGCTCTCGATGGCCGCCTGCGGTTCCAGCAACGCCGCCAGCGGCAAGTCCGATTCCAGCGGCGCCGCGTCTTCCGGCAAGATCGAGGTCGTCGCCTCCATCAACCAGTGGGGTTCCGTGGCCGAAGACCTCGGCGGCAGCAACGTCGAAGTCACCAACATCATGACCAAGACCAACGTCGAGGCGCACGATTACGAGCCCACCAGCCAGGATGTCGCCAAGTTCGGCACCGCCAAGGTAGCCGTAGTCAACGGCGCCGATTACGACCCGTGGGCCACCAAGGCCGCCCAGCCGACCAAGGCCACGCTGGTCACCGCCGCCGAAACCGCCGGCATCAAGGAAGGCGACAACCCGCACGTCTGGTTCTCCGCCAAGGTGCGTTCCAACACCGCCGACGCCATCACCGCCGCCTACCAGAAGGCCGACCCGAGCCACAAGGACGACTACGCCAAGCTCAACAAAGAATGGCACGCCAAGGAAGACCAGCTTGAGTCCAAGATCAAGGAGACTTCCGCCAAGACCGAGGGCCTGCCGTACGCCGCCACCGAATCCGTGGCCTGGTACCTGGCCGACGACCTCAAGATGACCGACGCCACTCCGAAGGGCTACGCCCAGGCCTCCGCCAACGAGAGCGAGCCGACCCCGGCCGACATCAAGGACTTCCAGGACACCCTGAAGGCCGGCTTCATCAAGATGTTCGTCTTCAACAGCCAGGAAGCAAACTCCACTACTGACCAGATCACCGGTGCCGCCAAGGACGCCAACGTGCCGATCGTGGAGCTCGCCGAGCAGATGCCGAAGCAGTACACCAACCTGCTCGACTGGATGAGCGCACTGGTCGACCAGTTCGCCGCCGCCGTGAAGTAATGCGGCAGTAGCCGTCAATCCGCAACAGCGATAAGGGGAATAATCAAGTCAGATAGCGAGGCGTTGTCTAGGGGAGAACAGAACACTTCGCTATCAGGGATAGGCTCCTTATATATCAGGGTGCTTCGGGGATGTCCCGAGGCACCCTTTGCGTTAGGGTGAATAGTTAGGAAACGGTAAGAAAAATAGTGGAACTATGGATTTTCCAAGGTTCAGCGGCAACAATATGCCCTTGAAAAGTCACATACGGAAACAGGCGAATGAGCGAGAACACTAGTAATACCACCACAGTGAAACCCCATTTCAAGCTTTGGGCCAAAAAGGTCGAAGCCAATGAAGTCACGCCCCAACACCCCCACAAGCCCTTCCCCGGCTGGGTGTACGGCGTGCTCTTCGTTATCTTCGACATCATTGTCGTGACGGCGCTCGAAGTGGGCGTTTCGTCCAGCTCCACCCGTGTGCAGCTGTCCAGTCCGACCGTCGGATTCGGCTTCGTGAGCAAGATGTGGACCGACGGCAATTTCGTATTCGTGCTCAACGTGATACTTGTCGCGTTGCTGTACCTCATGTTGCTGATGCTGTTCAACCGGTTCTGGACGGCAAGCATCGTGATTCTTGCGGTCGGAATCATCGTGGCCGCCATCGAACATTTCAAGGTCGAGATCCGTTACGAGGCCATTCTGCCCGCCGATCTAGGCTTCCTTGGCTCGAACACCGGCAACATGCTCACCTTCATTCCGGCCGGTGCGCATGTGACCATCCTCGTGGCACTCGGCGCGTTCGCCGTACTGCTCGCGCTGATTCTGGTGCTGCGTCATTTCGATGGGCGCAAAGGTCGCATGATTCGTACGGATAACCTGAGCCTGAACCTCACCTCCCGTCTGATTCTTCTGCTGCTGCCGATTCTGGTGTTCGCGTTGTACTGCATTCATGTGAGAACCACCGATTCGCTGGCCAACAAGTTCTCCCGCGCCTTGGGAGACACGCCATCCATGTGGGATTCCGTGTATGACGCGCAGCGCAATGGTCCGCTCGTGGCCTTCACCCGCCAGCTCAACCCGAAGATCATGGACAAGCCGAGCAACTACTCCGAGGAGACCATGAAGAAGGTCGCCGCTCGCTATCAGAAGGAAGCGGAGACAATCAACGCCTCCCGCACCAACAACCTCACTGATTCGACAGTGGTGTACGTGTTGTCCGAATCCTTCTCTGACCCGAGCCGCGTGCCGGGACTGAAGACCAATAAGGATTCGATGCCCAACATCCGCAAGATCAAGGCGGGCACCACCTCCGGCCTGATGCTCTCCTCCGGCTACGGCGGAGGTACGGCCAATCTCGAATACATGGGACTTTCCGGCCTGAGCATGGCCAATTTCGAGTCCTCCCTGTCCAGCCCGTACCAGCAGCTGGTCCCGAGCCAGCATTGGACTCCCACCATCAACCAGCTGTGGGGCGCGCCCGTCAACTCGCTCGGCTACCACCCGTACGAATCCAGCATGTACTCGCGTGCCACGAACTACAAGAAGTTCGGCTTCTCGCACTTCTACACGTTGACCGGTCCGGACGTGATCAAGTATCAGGACAAGATCGACGAGTCGCCGTACGTCTCTGATAAGTCTTCCTATGATTCTGCGTTGGAAGGCATCAAGTCCGGCAAGACGAACAAGTTCATTCAGATCATTACCATGCAGAATCACATGCCCTACCACGAGTGGTATGAGAATAACGACTACACCGCCGAATCCACCACGGGTACGCCGCTGGGTGATGATGAACAGCAGTCGATTGAGACCTATCAAAAGGGTGTGGAGATTACCGATCAGGCCACTCAGGAGTTCCTGAATGAACTGGATGCGCTGGATAAGCCCGTCACCGTGGTGTTCTATGGCGACCACTTGCCGGGCATCTACTCGTCCGCCAGCGAGGATGACAACAACTCCTTGGCCCTGCACCTGACCGATTACTTCATCTGGTCGAATAAGGCTTCCAGCTCCCAAGGCAATAAGGCAAGCGATGCAGCCTACTCCTCGCCGAACTTCTTCGTGGCGCAGGCCGCCGATCACATGAACGCCAAGGTCAGCCCGTATCTAGCGTTCCTGACCGAAATGCATTCCAAGATCGCCGCCATGGAACCGCCTGTGGTCAACAAGATCCAAGGCTGGGATCGTATCCCCGAAGGCCAGAACATCTATCTTGATCAGAACGGCAACCCGATGTCCACCGATGACTTCGACAAGGAAACCAAGCAGTTGCTTGCCGACTACAAGCTCATCCAATACGACATCACCGCCGGCAAAAACTACCTCAAAGACACGGACTTTATGACGCTGCCGTAAAGCAGACAGCCTAGTAGGCTGTCTGTAGGCAGCGTGCGAGCCGACAGACGAGCCAGCAAGGCGCGGGGCGTAGCCCGTCCAAAATTGCAGTAGCGCTGCCGTAAAGCAGGGGGTGCTTTCATGACGAACCAGACTTTCGAACAACTGAAGAAGACTTACGAATCCGGTCGTACCCGGCCGCTGGCATGGCGCCGCGCGCAGCTGAACGCACTACGCCGTCTGGTTACGGAGAACCGTGATGCCTTTGTCTCCTCGGCTATGGCTGACTTGGGCAAGCCCGCGGCTGAAACCGTGCTCATGGAACTGAACCTGGTGGCTGGTGAAGCACAGTTCGTGCGCAATCGTCTGAGCCTTTGGACCGCCCGGCATCCCAAAGCGATGCATTGGATGTTGCAGCCGGCTGCCGGATGGACGATTGCCGAGCCCAAAGGCGTGGTGCTCATCATTTCACCGTGGAATTATCCGGTGCTGCTGGCCTTGGAACCAATGGCTGATGCGCTCGCTGCCGGTAACGCCGTCTGCTTGAAACCGTCCGAGCTTTCACCGAATACGTCCAAGCTCCTTGCTGAGTTGGTGCCGCAATACCTTGACTCCGAGGCCGTGCGCGTGGTCGAAGGCGGGCCCAAGGAAACCGGCGAACTGCTGAAATGCCCGTTCAACCACATCTTCTATACCGGTGGCGGCCACGTCGGCAAAATCGTCATGCGCGCGGCGGCCGAGCATCTGACGCCGGTCACGCTGGAACTCGGCGGCAAGTCGCCATGCTTTGTGGATCGCACTGCGGACATCAATGTGGCTGCACGCCGCATTGCGTGGGGCAAATTCACCAATGCCGGGCAGACTTGCGTGGCACCCGACTATGTGCTCGCCACGCCGGATGTGGCCGAGGCTCTGGCCGAGCGCATCGCCGTAGCCATCACCGAATTCTATGGCGAAGATCCGAAGGCCTCGCCTGATTTTGGTCGTATTATCAACGATCGTCATTTTGAACGACTGTGCAAGCTATTGCCGGTCGGCACCGTGCCGCCTGAGGAGCCGAGCTCGCCGCTGGTGCAGGTGGCATCGGCGGTAGGCGCGGCCATGGATATGGTTGGGCGGCGCTTCAATGCCGTGACTACTGGGCGCGGTGGCGCGGGGGAGATGGCCGGCAGCGCGAACAATGCGGCGAAGCCGACGGCCGGTTCGAATATGGCAGCCGCTGATGATGGTGCGACTGCCTCGGCCGCTGTTGAGCCGAGCGAGATTCACAAGGTGCCCGGCGTGTTCGACCTGGCCGGTCGAATCGTTTGCGGCGGCAAGGTCGATCGTGCCGCCCGGTATATCGCGCCTACCGTGCTGTACGGTACGTCGCCAGATGCGCCAGTAATGAAGGAGGAGATTTTCGGGCCGATTCTGCCGATTCTGGTGGTCGAGGATGCCGAGTCCGCAATCCGATTCATCAACAAGCGGTCCCGGCCGTTGGCTGCATATGTGTTCTCGCGCGATCACGAGGTTCGGCTGACTTTCGAACGTCAGACCAGCTCCGGAGCCTTGGGATATTCGCTGCCGTTGGGCCATCTGCTGTCCAGCCGGTTGCCGTTCGGTGGCGTGGGCGCGTCCGGCATCGGCACCTACCACGGCAAAGCAGGCTTCCTCACCTTCAGCCACGTCAAAACCGTGGTTACCAAGCCGCAGTTCCCCGACACTCTGCGCCTCGTGTACCCGCCCTTCAATGAAGCCAAGGCCAAACTGTTCGACATCATCGCCAAATTCAGCTAGCGTGATATCGCTCGCTGATATTGGGTGATGGCGTTGTCATAGTGACGTTCGCTGTCCCGGTAATTACGTCAATCGATTGATTCGTGTACCGGGCCAGATTTTTCTGTCCTAGTATTTGATTTCGGGTCATTTTTGCTTACCGGGACAAAACTGACGCCGGAAGTATCGTCCGCGTATTACGAAAATGGCGGAATAGTGCGGTTTCGTATGGAAGGGAATTTCAAATATTCCTATATTCGAGGGGTTCAGCTGTCCTGGTTTGCGAAAAAGAGCCGAAATCGGCTACCGGGACAGAAAAATCTGGCCCGGTAGCCACGTCAATCGATTGACATGTCTGCCAGGCCAAAAATATGCAGCAGATGCGCCGCTTCTGTTACTTCAGGGCTTTGAAGCCGATGTCGTGGCGGTAAAACAGTCCGCGCAGCTCGAGCTTGTCGATGATTGCGTAGACCTTGTCCTGGGCGGACTTGATGTCCGGAGCGGAGGTTTCGACGAGCAGCACGCGGCCAGAGTTGGCCACAAGGTTACCGTGCTCGTCAGAGGCGACACCGGCGTAGTAGACGTGCGAATCCTCGTCGACTTCGATTTCGGGCACACGGGCACCCTTGATGACGTTCTCCGGGTAGCCGTTGGAGGCGATGACCACGCCGAGGGTGGCGTTGGACTCATCCCAGGTGAATTCGGGGGTTTCGCCGTCGAGAATGGCGGAGATGCCGGCACCGAGGTCGGAGGTGAGCTTCGGGAGCACGACTTCGGTTTCCGGGTCGCCGAAGCGGGCGTTGAATTCGATGACCTTCGGGCCGTCGGCGGTGGCGATCAGACCGGCGTACAGGATGCCGGTGAATGGCGTACCTTCCTCGGCCATGCCTTCGACGGTGGGGCGCACGATTTTCTCGATGGCCTCGTCGACCACGGACTGCGGAATCTGCGGCACCGGGCTGTAGGCACCCATGCCACCGGTGTTCGGACCCTCGTCGCCATCGTGGGCGCGCTTGTGATCCTGGGAGATGGGCATCGGCCAGAAATCGGTGCCGTTGACAAAGCTCATCAGGGAGAATTCCTGGCCGTCCAGGAAGTCCTCGATAACGACCTTGGCACCGGCGGAGCCGAAGCGATGGTCGATGAAGATGTCTTCGAGTGCGCGCTGGGCGGTGTGCTCGTCCATGGCCACGGTCACGCCCTTGCCTGCCGCCAGACCGTCGGCCTTGATGACAATCGGGGCACCGTGCTCGTGTACGTAGTCCTGCGCCATCTCGAGATCGCTGAAGGTCTTGTATTGGGCGGTCGGGATGTTGTGTCGGTCCATGAGCTGCTTGGCGAAGTCCTTGGAACCTTCAATCTGGGCGGCGGCCTTGGACGGGCCGAACGCCTTGATGCCGGCGGCGGCGAAATCGTCCACGATGCCTTCGATCAGCGGGACTTCCGGGCCTACGAACACCCAGTCATAACCATTGTTCTTCACGAATTCGATAAGTGCAGCGTGATTCGACTGGCTCAGCTGCGTGGTGTGGATGCCGTCCTTGAGCATGCCCGGGTTGCCGGGAGCCACGGTGACTTCGTCGATGCTCGGTGCCTTGAGCAGCGTGTAGGCAATGGTGTGCTCGCGCGCGCCGGAGCCGATAACCAATACTTTCTGACCCATGTTGTTCCTTTCCTGCGGAAAGCGAGTTACTTCAGTACGATTTGCGTGCCGGTGGTGTCGGCGGTGATGGAGCCGAGCACGTAGGCGGGCTCGTTGTTGTCGGCGAGCAGCTTCAGCGCCTCGTCCTTACGAGCGGGGTCGATGGCCAGCACCATGCCGATGCCCATGTTGAAGATGTTGTACATCTCCTTATGATCGATGTTGCCGGCCTTCTCCAGCACGTCGAAGATCGGGAGCACGGGCCAGGTGCCGAGCTCGATTTCGGCGGCCAAGCCGTCCGGAATCATGCGCGGGATGTTCTCGATGAAGCCGCCGCCGGTGATGTGGGCCACGCCCTTGACTACGCCCGCCTTGAACAGGGGAGAGAGGGCCTTGACGTAGATCTTGGTGGGGGTGAGCAGCACGTCGCCGAGCTTTTCGCCGCCCAGCTCGTCGAGTTCGGTGTCCACGGTGTAGCCGGCCTGCTCGAACAGGGCCTTGCGCACCAGGGAGAAGCCATTGGAGTGTACGCCGGTGGAGGGCAGGCCGATGAGCACGTCGCCTTCAGCGATGGTGGAACCGTCCACGATGGCGGACTTTTCGGCAACGCCGACCGAGAATCCGGCGAGATCGTATTCGTCTTCGTCGTACATGCCCGGCATTTCGGCGGTTTCGCCGCCGACCAGCGCGGAACCGGCCTGTACACAGCCGTCGGCCACACCGGCCACGACCTGCTCAAGCAGTGCCGGGTCGTTCTTGCCGCAGGCGATGTAGTCAAGGAAGAACAACGGCTCGGCGCCCTGGGCGGCGATGTCGTTGACGCACATGGCCACGCAGTCGATGCCGATGGTGTCGTGCTTATTGGCCAGCTTGGCGACCATGAGCTTGGTGCCCACGCCGTCGGTGCCGGAGATGAGAACCGGCTCCTTGTAGCCCAAGGAGGCCAGATCGAACAGGCCGCCGAAGCCGCCGATGCCGCCGACCACGCCGGGGCGGTTCGTGCGGGCCACGTGCGACTTGATGCGCTTGACGACTTCGTACCCGGCTTCGACGCTCACGCCGGCGTTCTCATATGCTTTTGGCATTTGGTTGGCCTTTCTACTTATTTTGGCTCCCCTCTGGAGGGGAGCTGTCGGCAAAGCCGACTGAGGGGAGGCAAGCGCCTCTGGTTCAAAGAATTGTTATTGAGCGGATTGGTGGTGAGCTATTCGGCGTCCGGCTGCACGGTGTTGTACTCGTTGCCGATGTACTTGCTCTTGTACAGCGCGAATTCAGGCAGACGCACACGGTCCTCGGGCGTGAGGGACTTCAGGAAGTCGGCCTCGTAGTCGTCGAGCGCAGTGGGGTAGTCGCCGTTGAAGTAGGCGACGCACAGGCCACCGTATGGGGCGTCGGCGTTCAGTCCGATGGATTCGACCAGACCGTCGAGCGAAAGGTAGGCCAAGGAATCCGCGCCGATGTATTCGCGGATTTCCTCCACGCTCATCTTGGCTGCGATGAGTTCCTTGGTGGTGGAGATATCAATGCCATAGAAGCAAGGGTACTTCAGCGGCGGGGAGCTGATGCGCATATGCACTTCAGCGGCGCCGGCTTCCTTGAGCAGCTGCACGATGCGCTTGGACGTGGTGCCGCGCACGATGGAATCATCGATAACGATAACGCGCTTGCCTTTAACCACGCTGCGCACAGCAGAGAGCTTCATACGCACACCCTGCTCGCGCAGTTCTTGCGTGGGCTGAATGAAGGTGCGGGCCACATACTGGTTTTTGATTAGGCCCATTTCGTTGGGCAGGCCTGCTGCTTCCGCATAGCCGGATGCGGCGGACAATGAGGAGTTCGGCACGCCGATAACCATATCGGCCTCCACCGGGGATTCGGCGGCGAGACGTGCGCCCATGCGCTTGCGGGCGGAGTGCACGTTGACGCCATAGATATCGGAATCCGGGCGTGCGAAGTAGATGTATTCCATCGAGCAGATGGCCAGCTGCGTGTTGTTGGTGTACTGCACGATCTTGTAGCCGTGATCGTTGACCACCACGATTTCGCCCGGGCGAATGTTGCGCACCAGCTCGGCGCCGACGACATCCAGTGCGCAGGTTTCGGAGGCGAGCACGTAGGCGCCGTTCTTCATCTTGCCGAGGGAGAGCGGGCGGAAGCCGTTCGGGTCGAGTGCGCCGATCATGGCGTCTTCGGTCATCAGCAGGTAGGCGAAACCGCCATGCACCGTGTTGAGCGCTTCCTTGAGCTTGTCCATAAAGGTGCGCTGCATCGAACGGCGAATCAAGTGCATCAGCACTTCGGTGTCGGAGTTCGAATGGAAGATGGCGCCTTCGTCTTCAAGCTTGCGGCGCAGTGACGGGCAGTTCGTCAGGTTGCCGTTATGGCACAGAGCCACGTCGCCGTCATGGAAGCGGAAGATGAACGGCTGGATGTTGTCCGTGGTGCCCGAGCCGGCCGTTGCGTAACGCACGTGGCCGATGGCGCAATTGCCCTTCAGTCGTTCGATTTCGCGCTCATCGCCGAACACCTGGGTGAGCAGGCCGAGTCCGCGATGACCGATGAGATGACCGTTATCGTTGGAGACGATGCCGGCACCTTCCTGACCGCGATGCTGCAGCGCGTGCAGGCCAAAATAGGTGAGTCGTGAGGCGTCGGGGTGGCCCCATACGCCGAAGATGCCACATTCCTCATGAATGTCTTCGAGTTCAGCCGACAAGCCAAAGCTCCTTTTTCAAACAGGGGATTAACTATCTGCCAACCCTACCAATCGGCGGCTACATCGCGTGTTGTGGGGTGGTGGAACTTGTTGGGGTTCGCGGACGCGGTTTAAGCACCAGATCAGTTGAGTATGAATAGTGGCTTAGGATTTTGGCCTTTCGCTGTTTGTGGTGGGTGGTTGTGGTGTGGGGTGATGCCGGAGGGTAGGTTGGAGGCATGGATGTCTCTTACCTGTTCACCGCCGCATTACCTGGTGCTCCACTTTGTGCTCAAGCGTGATACCGAATTGTCGGTGTGACGTGATCGGTTGACTTTCGTCAACGCAATTTGAAAGGCTCCGCCGGTATTATCCGTCGGAGCCTTTCGTCGTATGAATCCGGTGTTTGTTTTTCGGCTTCGTCTCAGTGCCTGAAATGGCTGAAGAACTCGATGGTCTCGGGATTCTGCGACTCGTCCATCACCTCGGCGGGTGTGCCGTTCTCGGCGATGACGCCGTGACGGAGCAGTACGATGCGGTCGGCCGCTTCGTGGGCGAAGCTCATTTCGTGCGTGGCCATGAGGATTGTGGTGCCTTGGGCCTTTAACTCGGCAACCATGTTGAGCACTTCGCCGACCAGCATCGGATCAAGAGCAGATGTGATCTCGTCAAGCAGCAGCAGTTCCGGGTCGGTCATCAGTGCGCGCGCAATCGCCACGCGCTGCTGCTGGCCGCCAGAGAGCTGATCAGGGTAGGCGCTGGCTTTATCGCGCATGCCGATGCGTTCAAGCAGTTCCATAGCGCGGGTTTCGGCGCGATCCTTGCTCCAGTGGTGAACCTTGATTGCGGCAAGGGTCACGTTCTTGAGCACCGACATGTGGGGGAAGAGGTTGAACTGCTGGAACACCACGCCGATACGTGCGCGAATCTTGTCCTGATCGGCACGCGGGTCGGTGATATCGGTATTGCCCAGCCAAATCTGGCCGTCATCGACCTGTTCAAGCAGGTTGACGCATTTCATCAATGTGGATTTGCCTGAACCGGAAGGCCCCAGCAAAGCCACCACCTCATGTTGGTGAATGTCAAAGGAAATGCCACGCAGCACCTGCGTGTTTCCAAAGGATTTGCGCACGTCATCAAGACGCAGCACCGTCTTGTTGCTCACGGGGGAGTCACTCGCCTCGGTGTTGATATTGGATATTTCGCTCATACCGTTCCTCCGCTGAGTTCGCGTTTACGCAGACGTTCCGTGTACCAGTCGTTCAGCAGGATGAACGGCACGCTCATCAGGATGAACAGCAGGCTGGCGACCACATACGGCGTGAAGTTGTAGGTGCTGGCCACGTCGATCTGTGCGGCGCGCACGGCATCCACCGCACCCAGCACGGAAATCAGGCCGACGTCCTTTTGCATGGAGATGAAGTCATTCATCAGTGCGGGCGCCACTTTGCGCAATGCCTGAGGAATGACGATCAGTCGGGTCGTCTGGCCGGAGGTCAGGCCCAACGAGCGGGCCGAGGCTCGCTGAGAAGGATGTACGTCGTTAAAACCGGCACGCAGCACCTCGGAGACGTAGGCGCTGTATCCCATTACCACTGCAATGGTGCCGAGTACCGAGGGATCGATACGGCCGAACAAGCCTAGGCCGGGAATGCCGAAACCGATTAGATACAGCACGACGATAATAGGCACGCCGCGCATCACAGTCGTGTAGATCAATGCCAGGATACGCAGCGGGAACAGAATAGGGGAGCGGCTGGTGCGCACCAATGCGATCAGCGTGCTTAGAATCGCCACGCCGACCACTGCGACGAGCAGAACGCGGATGTTGAGCCATAGGCCGTCAAGCACATGGGGAAACGATTTGACGAAGTATTCGCCGGAGAAGAAGGTCTCCTTGACTCGTGGCCAGCCGGGGGAGAGCTTCAGGCCGATGACGATGACCACCACGAACACAACGGTGCTGATCAGACTGGTAATCGTCGATTGAATTTGCTGATGAACACGATATTGGCGTCGTTTGAGCTCGACCTGACTTACCTCGTGTCCGTCAGGGGCATTGTACTGCCTGGTTTCGGTTGGTGCTGCGGTCATGTGATGAATGTCGCTCGCTTCCTGAATGCCGGAATGGCCGGGTGTCACAGGAAAATTTCCGCAGCGCCCGGCCAAGGTGTTGTGACCTTATGATGTGAGCCTACTCCACTTACTTCTTCAGTTCGGTCAGGTCGGTGGTGTACTCGGCCAGCCA
This sequence comes from uncultured Bifidobacterium sp., assembly GCF_959020155.1. Taxonomy (GTDB): domain Bacteria; phylum Actinomycetota; class Actinomycetes; order Actinomycetales; family Bifidobacteriaceae; genus Bifidobacterium. The sequence continues at coordinate 7,863 of NZ_CAUERC010000016.1, read as the reverse complement.
CTTGTCCTGAAGCTTCTTGATGGTGCCGTCGGCGTTCAGGTCATCCACTGCCTTGGTCACGGCTGCAGTCAGCTTGGAATCTTTCGGCAGCACGATGCCCATGCCGCTCTTGTCTTCGGAGTCAGGCAGACGGCCGAGCACCTTGGCGTCCTTGACCTGCTCGGACTGCACCATGTACACGCATTCCACGGTGCTGGTGACCAGTGCGTCGATTTGACCGGCGTCAAGTGCCTGAGCCAGTGCGGCATCATCATTGAACGTCTGGATGTCGTCCTTGATGTTCGCCTTGGCGTAGTCGTAGGCAAGGGTGCCGACCATGACGCCCACGGTCGCATCCTTCAGATCGGATACCTTGGTGGCGTTGGCGAACTTGCTGTCTTTCTTGACCACGACGGACTGGCTGTCGTTGTAGTAGCTGGACGAGAAGTCAACGGCCTTCTTGCGCTCGTCGGTGATGCCGAACTGCTGGATGTTGAAATCCCAGTCCTTGGCGCCGGGAGCGATGGCGGTGTCGAATGCGGTGCGGGTCCACACCACGTCGCTCTTCTTGAAACCGAGCTTGTCGGCCACTGCGTAGGCGACGGCCGCCTCGTAGCCCTCACCGCTTTCCGGCTTGTCGTTCATAACCCACGGCTCGTAGGCCGGCTGTCCGGTGGCGATGGTCAGCTTGCCCGGCTTGTACGTCTGCTGGGTGATGTCGTCCGAATCGGTGGAATTGGATGCGGTGGACTGGCCGGAACCGCAGGCTGCGGTGAACGACAGAGCCAGGATGCTGACGGTGGCCGCAATGGTACGGACGATGTGTCGCTTATTGAACATGGGTTTCCTCTCCTCAAGTGTTCGTCATGCACACGGTTCAAACCGTGCTTGATGCATTCGCGCCAATTGTATGGCTATTGGGTTACAAAACATCGATATTTTCGGATGCTGGCTATCGCCATTGCTTATGGCCGACTAGAGCCGCGCAATCTGGCGCGTAAGCGGACGGATATCTCATATTGGCGCAGAGCGAAATGGCGTTCACTGTTCGAGTGTGAAGCCGTCGAATACGAATCCCGGACTGACCACACAGGAGACCAGCGCATCGCCCTGGCCTGGCACTGTGCGCTGCCAGACGCCAGCCGGTACGACCGCATGTCCCGATACGGTTACGTCGGCCTGATCGGTGGTGATGCCGGAACCCAAGGTGATTACGGTTCGCTTGGATTCGTCGGATTCCGGAGTCTCGTCGCTGCCGCCGAGCTCCAGTTTGACCGATGCCGGGCCATGCCACAGCCAGACCTCATCCGCATCGACCTTATGCCAGGCGCTGGCATCTCCCTCGGGCAGCAGGAAGTAAATCAGTGACGATAGCGGTCGGCTTGAGGCCTCATCCGTGTGCGGGGATTGCCAGTCACGCGTGTACCAGCCGCCTTCGGGGTGGGTTTCCAGTCCAAGGCGTTCCACTATGGACCGGGCGTATGGACTCATGTCTTGCAAAGCGACGCTCATAATGAGATCTCCTGTTCTTGGCGGGTTTGCTGGTTTTTGGCTTCTTGATATCAGGTCAGGTCAGCGGTGTCACCAGGCGTTGTTGTAGGCTTCGCGCCCGGATATCACCGTGGCTCGGTTCGTGCCTGCGCCGTGCCTCACCAGTGTTTCCAGCGTTTCTTCGATGCCGGCCGGAGATGATGTGTCGACGGGGATGTCGAAGAACGCGAAATCAGCCAATGCGCCCGCGTTGATTTGTCCAATGCGGTTGCGGCCCACGTGCATGCCCATGGAGGCGGCGCCGCCCAGCGTCATCATACGAATCAGGCGATGTGTCAGATCGTCGCTGGCATAGCCTTGTTCGCGGGCCAGGTCGTAAAGCATCGACACATCATCAAGCAGATCGAGGGTCGGCGTGCTGGAGAGCGAATCGGTGCCCACGCTTACCAGATTGCCTTCCTCGAGGTATTCGCGCACCGGTGCATCTTTGCCGGTGTTGGTAATGCGATTCGATCGGGGGCACAAGGCCACGCCCACGCCGCGCTGACGTAGAATACGCCGATCCTCGCCATTGGCCCACACGCCGTGTGCAATGTGCACATCCGGTCCAAGCGAGCCAAGCTGATCGACGAACTGGATGGCGGAGGCGCCTTTGCCCACTTCCTTGAGCTGCCGGTAGCTTTCCCAATCGTGGTCACTCCAGTCGGCCGCCGAATAAGTGGTGAGCACCGGCGGATAAGTGCCGGCCTCGAGCGGGGTCTCCGCCAGATGGATATGCAGTCGCATGTTCAGCTGACGAGCAATGTCTGGAAGATCAACGAACGGTTCGGACTCCAGCGTATACGGAGCATGCGGGCTGATGCCGAGGTTTGGCAGCTGCTCCTCGTTCATCCGGCGCAACTGCCGGATGAGCTCAGTGCGGCCCTTTTCCATCCATTCGGCGTTGTGCCAGCCCATTACCTCCCAATAAGCGATGCCGTGCATGCCCTGCGAAGCCAGCGCGCCGGCGGCGTCCAAATCGGTGACGATGTCTGCGGCGGCCGTCGTTCCCGATTCGACCATCTGGCGAGCGCCGTCCTCGGCCCACTGCTTCCATGGCTGGGTCTTCTGCGCCTCGGCGTACACCTCGTTGAATGCCAGTTCCCAGGCGCGGAACCGATCGTAGGTGCCTTGCCCGACCTGCACCATGCCGCTGTACTGCAGATGAGTGTGCGCGTTGATCAATCCGGGGGTGAGCACCCCATCCCAATGCCGTTCATGGATGGTGCCGTGAGCCGTCATTTCCTGCTTCAGCGCCTTCAGCACCCAGCGGCGTTTACCTACATGAACCACGCGGTCGCCATGTATGGCAACTGCGCCATCGATGATGACGGGGCCCGTCACGGGGATGATGAGTTTGGCGGAATACAGTGTCACATCATCGATAAGCTCGGTATCGACGGTCGACCAGGTGTTGTCGGTCATATTCTCCTCGCTGCGTTGTGTTCGGTGCCGTGTCTATGGCTATCGGTCGGCGTTCTCTCGGTCGTTTTCCGCGAATCTGGTCAGTCGCCAATTGTAGCCGTTGTCCTCCACGGCATGGCTGGCTCGGTATCCGCGCGCCTTGAGCGCGCTGGCGGCGATGCGCTGGTCGGTCGCTGCGTCAAGTCTGATAAGCGTGTGATCCAGTGTGCCTCGATGTTCCAGAAGATATGCGACGGCGCTGGCCTGTACGGCGAAGCTCAGATCCATGATCTCGATTGGATTGCCGCCTCCCACCGTGTAGTTCACGCCATCGCCGTCGGCGATTAGCGTGAGCGTTGGTCCGTCGGGAACATTGAGTTGCACGGTGTCCCTGTTGACCTGTGGGGTGAAGTCGCTTACCTCGTCCAAGGCGATTTCGTTGGCGATGCCGCCGATCACTGCGAGCGCCGCGCCCTCGTGCATTGCGCGCATGTGCTCAAGTGTGACCGTATGTCTCACGCCAGTGGCGGACACCACCATATCCGCGCAAGGGAGTGCCTCGTCAATGTCTTGTGCGGCGAAGCCGTCGAACACCGCTTTGAGTGAAGCCACTGGATCGATATCGCAGATGGTGACTTCGGCGCCAAGCGCGCGAATGCGCCGTGCGAAGCCTTGGCCGACCGGGCCGTAGCCGATGACGGTGACGTTCTTACCGTCGAATGCATGCTCGCCGAGAATGCGCTGCATGGTGGTCACGCATGTCTCCCCAGTGCCGTGGGCGTTGTCGAATCCGGTTTTCAGCACACTGTCGTTAACGGCTACGACCGGGTAGGTGAGGGCTCCCGCTTCCTGCATCTGCTGGAACGCGCGTACGCCGCTGGTCGTTTCCTCGGCCACTCCAATGAGGTTCGCCGTGAGTTCGGGGCGTTCGAGCGAAGCGAGACGGGCGAAGCTGGCACCATCGTCGATGATGATGTCCGGCTGTATTTCGTCCAGCAGGTGCAGGGCCGCCTCGTGCGCCTGTTCCGCGGTCCAGTCTCGGCTGGATTCGACCGTGATTCCTTCCCGGCGCAGCTGTTCCGCCACTCGGGGATCCGTGGAATCCGGGCCGCAATATACGCCGACGATTGCGCCGGCGGCCTTAAGCTTGCGCAGCAGAATCGCGGTCTTTGGCTCCAGTATCAGACAGACGGCAATACGAATGCCTGAGAAATCGACGCGAGTGGTGAGGCTATCCATGGTGTCACGTAATACCGGCATGTGCTGTTCCGCGTACTCCATTGCCTCCAGTCCGCTTGCCTTGCGCATATCGGTGATGGAATCGATGCTTTGTGTGCCGTCGCATAGGAATTCCTCGTTGTGCTCGTCGGTCATCGTGGCATCTTCGACGGTCATGCCCCATTGCTGGGCCTGAGACTTGATTTCGGCATGCTTCTGTGGCTCCGGAATCGCGAGTCGGGCTCCTGCCAGTGATCGATTCGTCTTCTGGGATCGGGCTGCCGCCCACGCTGCAAAATCGCTGTCTGCTGTAATGCTTTTCTTCATATTCCCCATGGTACGCATGCATGCCGCTGCTCCGCCGCTGCGCGTGTGGCGTGGGTGAAGAGCGTGTTTGGGCGCGTTGCGTGCGTCGACTTCGGCAGTTTCGAACAGGCATGTTGCATCGAACAAATGTTCGACTGTGTTGATATGCTGGTCGGGCCAGCGGTGGTAAGGAGGTGATGGCGATGGGCAGCGGAACGGTATCGACGCAACGCGAGCATACCTATATTGCCATTGATCTCAAGTCCTTCTATGCCTCGGTGGAGTGCGTGGCGCGCGGACTCGACCCGTTGACCACGCATCTGGTGGTGGCCGATGAAACCCGCACCGATAAGACAATATGTTTGGCGGTCTCACCCTCGCTGAAGAACTATGGCATTCCCGGTCGTGCGCGGCTATTCGAGGTAAAACAGCGCCTGAATGGAGTCAACATCGAGCGCGCGGTCCATGCTCCCGGCGGCCGATTAATCGGGGAGTCCTGCGATGCGTGCGACCTGGAACGCTCGCCGGGGCTCAAAGCCTCGATGGTCATCGCCAAGCCGCGCATGGCGCACTATCTGGAAATCAGCGGGCAAATATATGGCATCTACCTCAAATACGCCGCACCCGAGCACATCCATGTCTACTCGATTGACGAGGTGTTCATCGACGCCACGCCATATCTGCGCTCGCTGGGTATGGGGCCGCATGCGATGGCGCGAACCATCGTGCGCGAAATCCTCACCAAAACCGGCATCACCGCCACTGCCGGCATCGGCTCCAACATGTATCTGGCCAAAGTCGCCATGGATATCGTCGCCAAGCACATGCCCGCCGACAAGGACGGCGTGCGCGTGGCCGAACTGAATGAAATGTCATATCGTCGGCTGCTTTGGGATCATCGTCCGCTCACCGATTTTTGGCGGGTTGGGCGCGGCTATGCCAAGAAGCTCGAGCATGCCGGACTGATGACCATGGGCGATATCGCCCGATGCTCGGTGGGTCGTGCTTCGGATTACTACAACGAAGACCTGCTGTATCGCATGTTCGGTGTCAATGCCGAACTGCTCATCGACCATGCGTGGGGCTGGGAGCCGTGCGAAATCGCGGATATCCGATCCTATGAGCCAGGTGCGCACAGCATTAGCAGTGGGCAGGTGCTCACCGGCCCCGCCGACTATGCCACGGCCCGGCTGATCACCAAGGAGATGGCTGATGCGCTGGCCCTCGATCTGGTCGATAAAAGCGTGCTGACGAACCGACTGACGCTCGCCGTCGGCTATGACATCGGCAGTCTTGATTCGTCAAAGCTCGATTCGTGCGCTGATTATGCGATGAAACGTGCCGCTGAGCGGGCGGCGAAAAGCTATCAAGGGCCGGTGACCATCGACCGATTTGGGCGCAAGGTGCCCAAGAGCGCGGTCGGGTCGATTGGTTTGGGTGATTTCACCTCGTCGTCGGCACGTATTCGTGAGGCTATGACGATGTTGTACGAGCGCATTGTGGATTCACGCTTGCTTGTGAGGCGGTTGACCGTCATCGCCGATGATGTGGCCACTCCGGAGGAGCTGGCCGCCGGCAAACGCTATGAACAGCTCGACTTGTTCGGTGATGACGGGGCCCAATCGTATGGATCCGATTCCACCAGCGAAAAAGATGGAGAGCATGATATCCAGCGTGCGCTGCTGGATGTGAAACGTAAATTCGGCCGCAACGCCGTCATCAAAGCCATGGACATGGAAGACGGTGCCACCGGTCAGGACCGCAACCGTCAGATCGGAGGCCATCGCGCATGACCCTGCAAGAGACCCGTGCGTACGACGACATCATCAACCTGCCACACCATCAGTCGCGCAAGCATCCGCACATGTCCCGCCACCAGCGGGCCGCGCAGTTCATGCCGTTCGCGGCCCTGACCGGCTACAACCAAGTCATCGAGCAAACAGCAAAAAACGCCGAAACCGCCATCGCTCAGGCCGAAGCCCAAGGCGATACCGATTTCGGCGCTTGACAATCGCTCTCGTTGGAGGAAGTCTCAGATTCGTCAGCCTACGTGACGTTCGAAGCGGTGGAAGCCGGTGATCTTGTCGATTTCGGCCATCGCGTCAGCCGGAATCACAAAGCCCGCGGCCTTCATGTTGTTCTCCAGTTGGCTGGGCTTGGAGGCGCCGGCGATCACACAGCTGATCTCCGGGTGCTGCAGGATCCATGCCATGGAAAGCACCGGCAGGTTCGTGCCGAGCTCGTCGGCCACCTTGCGCAGCTGCTCGACCTTGTCGAGGTTCTCATCGGTCAGCAGATCGTTGATCTGGTGGTCGGACTGCCAGGTGGCGCGCGAGCCGGCCGGCAGCGGCTGGCCCTTGCGGTACTTGCCGGTCAGCAGACCCTGCGCGAGCGGGGAGAACGTGGTGATGCCGATGCCGAGCTTGCGGCAGGTGCCCATGATCTCATGCTCGATGTAACGGTCGTTTAGGTTGTACTGCGGCTGAACCACGGTGATCGGGTACAGGTTGTAGCGGTCGATGATGCGCTGGGCCTCTTCAAGGCGAGCCGAACCCCACTCCTCGGAAACGCCATAGTACAGCACCTTGCCTTGGGCGACCAGGTCGCTCATCGCGCGCAAGGTCTCGGTAAGGTCGGTGGTCTCGTCAAAACGGTGGCAGAAGTACATGTCCAGATAATCGGTCTGCATGTTCTTCAGCGTCTGGTCGATGCTCTCGAAAATGTGCTTGCGGGACAGGCCGCGGTCGTTCACGCCTTCGCCGGTGGGGAAGTAGACCTTGCTGGAAATGACCAGTTCCTTACGCGGGTACTGCTTCAGCGTCTTGCCGAGGAAGCGTTCGGCCGCGCCGCCAGAATAGGCGTCCGCGCAGTCGAAGAAGTTGACGCCGGAATCGTAGGCGAGCTTCACGGTCTCCTTGGCCACGTCCTCAGCCGCCGTGCCCTTGAGATCCGTGACCCAGCTGCCCAGTGCGACCTCGCTGATCTTCAGTCCCGACTTGCCAACGCTGCGATACTTCATGTGTGCTCCTTGATAATCAATCGTCACCGTCGTCTCTTCATGGCCGGCCGTGAACGCTAACAATTCTTATTGAAACAGTTCAACCCCACTTGAACGCAAGTTGGCGGCTATTGCGACACGCCGGTGGTGACTTCGCGGGCGCAACGAATGAAATCATCAATGACGCTCCACCGATACGATGTGGCCGGAACGCCGAACTGAATGGCATATGCGGTATCCGGGCCGCAATCCAGCACGCGCAAAGTACGCAACCGTTCGCCGTCAAGCAGCGCTGGCAGGAACCGCTCCGGGCATAGGCAGGCACCCATGCCGTAATGGCACAGTTCCAGCAGAGTCAGTACGTTATCCGAACGGGCTGTGACTTTCGGCTCAAAACCGGCACGGCGGAACAGCAGATCGGCAATGCG